>NZ_JBDWXV010000001.1:0-191299 GCF_039982735.1 Saccharospirillum sp.
GTCAGGTTGGTAGCTCATTTTGACAGCCCGGACTTTGAACTCAGTTGAATACTGCCACGTTTTACGTGGATTAGTGTACTTTGCCATAACCACCTCTAGATGTGTTATCTAGAGGTGTCCACTAAAGTGGGTGAAGTTCACCGAACACTGGAGAACGTAGTTAGCTCAGTTACTGCCTGAACTGGAATTAGCTAGGTTAAGTCCCCCCGATACTGGTAATCTGGCATTTTCTATTTGCATGCAATCAAGCGAGTTTGATAGCTTATACAAGTCTGGGTGGCCTAAAAACTAGGCATGGCATAGTAAAATCAAACATGTTTCAAGTTCATGTGGTTAAGGGAATAACGATAATGAAAAATGGCTTATTCAGTGCTCGGCAATTTGCTAAGCAAGTATTTAGGTTCAAGTGCTTCCTATTTCTAATTTTTTTTTCCGTATTCAGCAATGCTGTCTTTGCTGATATTGAAGAAGCCGAGAATGCAATAGAGCAAGGGGACTATCCTGAAGCATTTCGCCTGCTTTCTTCAGAGACTGAACCAAGCGCAAGAGTCAATTATTATCTTGGGTTGCTAACGTACTTAGGGCTAGGTGTTGAACAGGATACTCAGCGTGGCCTAGAATTGCTGGAAATGTCAGGCTCCGCAGGGTTTAAACCGGCGATGATTAAGCTTGTTGAGATATATCGAGAATCTTATCAAGCAGGCAACCCCAGTGAAATACAAATAGCCATTTGGGTTTCGAATTTGGCCAACACGGAGGATCCTTACTGGCAGCGAGAACTTGGAGCACTCTATCGGCTAGGAATAGGAGTTCAGCAAGATGAAACAGCATCATTCTTGATGCTAGTCCAGTCAGCGCTGAATGGTTATGGGCCAGCAATGCTGGATCTGTATCATGCCTACAACCATGGAATTGGTACTGAAATGGACAAAACGCAGGCTTTGAAATGGTTAAGGGGTGCCTCCAGTAAAGGCGTAGAAGGAGCGCAAGAGTTAGTTGAATATGAAAGGGATATTATCAATTATCAAACACTGGTCTCAAAGAGTCCTTTTGTTCCGAAGGTCATCATTAATTACTCTCTAGCCTGTAACCATTGCGTGGATTTCTTTTACAGCGACTTAACTTACTATTTAGACCAGGCCGAGCAAAGTCGTTTGAGCATCATTCTGCGCGAAATGCCGTTTCGCTTGCAAACCAATAGGCCGGATGAATTTGGCGATCCGTTGCCGGATGTAGTAACCCCATCTTACTATATTCACTGCATACGTTCCTTAAAGGGCACTGAAGTCGCAGCAGAGGCATTGGTGGCGCTATCAACAATTGCTAGAGACAATATTTCACCAACACAAGATGGCTCCCATGTTTTTGACTGGCGTTATCTAGGTCACCCTACAGACGGCTCAGCTATAAAGAATTTCCAATCTAAACAAGTGATGTATGAATCGCTACTAAGTGCTTACTCGGTTGATGTTTCAGAATGTAGCCAGCTGCATTATGCAGATTATGTCGAAAATATTGCAAACGTAAATGTAGGCATATCGGCAAATACATTTGAATTCAATGATCAGAGCTATTCTCCCGGCATACTTGAACTGCCTTCGATGTTGGAATCCGAGAGGCTGCGAGTTGATGTTGAGCACTATTTGTCCAACATCTGAAGCAGTCCGATCTGGAAAAGCACACTCAAGTTAGTGGGCTTTAGAGAACTGGGTTGTTCACCACATGGGTCTTCGTCTACTACGTACCCGAGGCTGAGCAATCTAGTACGCCACACCCCTCGAAGGCTGCGGACCTAACATGGACCCCCACACTGGGCGGCTATGAAGGTCCTGCTTTAAATGCTGATTGGCTATGGTCAACAGTGGGTGATGAGATGGGCGCCCTGACCAAACGGCGTCAATGCGCCAATCTGGTTTTGCCAACTCAGTTAATGGAGGGCGCCCGCATGAAGCCTCTCAGTTCGAGAGGCCGACGCTTTCGGCTCTGTTAAAGCCTTATTCTCAGTACGTGCTTTTGGTTGCAGACCGAGCACTCGGTTTGCGCAGGTAGAGCAATATGCCACCCAGCAGCATCACTCCCCAGCCGGGCAAGCTGCCACAACCCCCGCTACTGGTCGCTGATGTCTCATTGATCCGCTCGTAAGCGCCAATATCACAGTTAAATCCGTTCTACTGGCGAGCGGTGCCGCGTTGATCGGTCAACGGGCAGTATTGGTTGTCAGCTGCGTTGTCTGCCAGGCTACCGGAGGACCTAATTGTGTAGACACCCACTGTTACAGTTTGTAATTGTGGTGGGTGTCCGCTGAATCCCTCTGCGTTATTCCGCTTTCCAGAACACGTATTCTCCGGTATAAGCGACCAACACCTTCTTGCCGATATCGTCGGCTCTGCAGCCGGTATTCGGCGCCGCGCCACCATCCAGATTCAAGCGTTGGATGTAGGTTGTGCCTTTCAGCCAGCCGTCTTTTTCAGAAGGGTTGGCTTCGACCAGCTGATAAGGAATGTTGCCATCACCGGCCGGCGCCGTGGCTAGTTGGGTGCCGGTCACCTTACTGCCATCCATGGCCTCCCAGGTTGCAGGAGGGCCGTAATATGAGATTACCGGTTCGCCATCCTCATCGGATAGCACAGCAGCGGGGCCTGCAAAATTCCAGGCTGCGCCCATGTCACTGTCTTTGCAAACCCAGGCTACTGTGCCCTGAGCCATGGTGGTTAGTGCTTTCTGATTGCCGTCAGGTACTGCCACCGCATCCGGTACCATATGACTGCCAGCCATGGCCGTTCCGACCATCAACGACATCGATACTGCAAACGCTCCAGGGGCATTAAATACTGATAGCTTCATGTTAATTTCTCCTTTATTTGCTTCACAGAGACAGTCTCTGTAAGGAGTAAACTCCTGAGTGGTCGGATTGGATGCAGCAAAACTGTAAATTTTTATGCGTGACCGTATGAAAGCTGGGCGCATTTACTTTTATTACTAGCTGGACTAAGTAGACACCCGCCTTTACAGTTTGTAATTGCGATGAGTGTCCAGTTAGTTGGCAAGTAATGCAGCCAGCCGCAAGTAAAGCACCTACATTGCTGCTATATTTAAATCTTCCCGAATAACGCAGGATGAAGCCCCCATTGGAAAGCCAGCTGTTCGACTACATTGCTCAATACATCACCCTCACTGAGGAAGAGCGGAACGCCATTCATGCGTTGAACCTGTTCAGGCGCTACCCGAAAAACACACTGTTGCTAAAGCAGGGGGAGCGATCGAACAAGAGTTACTTTGTACTGAAGGGCTGTCTCCGTTGCTTCTACCTCCTTGAGGGTGAGGAGAAAACGACTGAGTTCTATACCGAGTCGCAATCCCTCTCCCCCGTCTGCGCTGTCAACAACGAGCCATCGGAGTACTACATTGAGTGTGTAGAAGAGTGCATTCTCAGCATCGGCACACCAGATATTGAGAAGGGCGCCTTTGAACAGTTTCCCCGGCTCAAGACACTGTGCTTGAGCATCAGTGAAGAGAAGCTGGCTGATAACCAGGCATCCTATTCCCGTTTTAAAAATTCCACAGCCGAGCAACGGTATCTGCACCTTGTTGAACACCGGGCTGAGCTTATGAACCGAGTGCCTCAACATCAGATCGCAAGTTACCTGGGTGTTCAACCGGAATCGCTGAGCAGAATACGCAAACGGCTGGCAGGTAAAAAAACAGCCTGAGTTTGTCCTTCACGATCAGGTGAGCCGGACGTCAAAATCTAACACCAAGATTCAAACCGGGTTCAAATAGGAAATAGCGGGGCCATTGATCGTCACGCGCTTCGAATGCGTCAGGTACGTGGGTTCGAACAGGCCAACTCGTCGCGGCGATGCTGGGCTCAATGAAAAATCGATCCTGCGACCAAGACCAGTTGTACCCCAGCCGAGCTGCTGTAAAGAGCTGAAAGCCCTGCTGTATTAGTTCCCCTGCTTCGTCGGTATAGAACTGAACCAGCGGTGTCGCATGCAGTTTGACAAACAGTCTGTGGGTAAAAAAGTGCTTGAAGGTCAGCCCGATACCAAGGTCCCGAACCCGACCCGGGTAGTTCTCGCTGGTGTCTCCAAAAGAGTCACCATAGGGAATGCCAAGGGGCGCTTCATAGGTCCATGTAATGAACTCCAACCCGAGGTACTGGTGGTCGTTCAGTTTCCTGGAGAGCTCCAGGTGCCCATACTCTGGTGAGTCGTCGGTAAAATTGGCCAGGGTAAACAACGAAATATTCACTTCGTTGTCAAACCCCTTTGCTATTGCGGTGGGTTGGAGGCAGACAAGTGCTGCGCTGATCAAAACGATCGTGACGTAAGTTGCTAAACTCAGGTTCATGTCAGTGTCCTTGGTGGTCATTCAAGGAGACCATATCCAAGGAGATGAGTGGTTCGCATTGACTTAGGTTAAGTGGCACTCAGCATTGTTAGCTGGCGAACGGGTCTAATAGCAGCCTGACCGTTTCGTACCCCGGGGCGAGCTAATATGGATTGCCATTCTATTGGGCTATAAAGGGCGTTGATTCTATAGCTTAATGCTATTACAGGTGGTGGGTATCCAGGCTGGACTGCTCTGTTAATATCTCTTAGGGGCAAGTCTTGTGGGGCAATCGGAATGGGCCTTTATTGGCGTTACCTGATTGATCAAGGTAGATGTCTTGTTAAGCAGTGGAGACGAGGGACCTGGCAGGTACTCTTTATTCGGTATGGCATAGGTTGGGTATACTCGGTAATAACCCCTTATTATTGGAGAAGAAATGCGATACGTGATCGGAATTTTGCTGCCCGTTTTGGCTCAAGCCCTATTTGTGATGATTGTCATAGCGATGAACACGGGCAATGGCTCCTGGGCTGGCTTAGCGGCATTGCTGCTTGGTATGTTTGCAATACCAGCAACGGGGCTGGCCAATTTTATATATTTGAGATCGCGCAGAGACCGTCCCATCCTATCTGTTATCGTACCTTGTTTCTTAATAGCGTTCGTCATGCCGTTCTTATTAATTATTCTACTAATGGTAGGTTGACCAGGCTCGCTAGAGTTATGAGTAGAGAGCCGAGCGGCTATTTACAGACTCACTGTAGTGGCTCGGTTGTAGAATCAACTGGTCAGTCGAGGGTGCAGCAGTAACAAATGGTAGATATATGGGCCTGCGTGGAATGGACGCCATGCGTTCCTGTGTGTAATTGCATTGGGTATTCAGAGAAGAGCATTTATTCTTATCGCATCGAACCGGCGATGACCTGCAACGAGTACGAGTCATGGCGTGAGCAATCTGACGGCTTCCCGTCCCTGCGGGGTGTTCTTGTTTATAAACACCGTAAACGGAAGCATCGCGAGTTGAACCGACATATGCAGTGCTTCGGGGTTTTGTGCACCTATGGCAACGCCATCTATTCCGACACCCAACACGGCGTCTACGCGCCCTGCTCGAATCATACGATACCCCTGATTTAATGAATCGACTTCAACGATAACCGCGCCCGCCATTTCCATTTCTCTGTGAAAACCGCTGCGCGAATTGGTGCGAATTGTAGCGATTTTCAGGTTACGTAGCGACGTCATGGACGCGTCGTTTGTGAACACGCCATAGCTTACTTCCGAGTTGCTGTATTCTATGACGGCAACGTTTGGTGTTAGGGGTATCGATACGAGTGTTGCTTGCCAGTTATCGCTGTCGACTTGCGAGAAGATACGGGCGGTGGGTCGGTAAACGGGGCTCACTTGAACGCCCTTGGCGGAGGCAAAGTCAGACAGGGCAGACCAGGCGATACCGCCGTCTTCTGCGTTGGCGTCCACAAACAGCGGGAACGACGTTACCAGTACTTCCAGGTTTTGCGCAACGCTTTGGGTACTGGTCGATATGAATAACGCCAGTACACAGCATAACAATGGTCTCATCTGTCCTCCTTGGACCCGTTCAATACAAGTACTGTAGTTGAACAAGGCGCAATGCTTGGCCCAATAACTACGAAACGAAGAGGACAAGTGGTTCTTTATTGTCTACCAATCAAATAAAACTATTGCCAGACAATACCTGATAGGTTCAGGGAAGTGTAATCTTGCCCGGTTTGGTCAGCTCGTCAGGCAAGCCACCTCAGTGTCAATTCCGCACTGGGTACTGTGTAATCACCCATCGTTACAGTGTGTAATTTAAATGGGTATCCATCTGGCCCTGCTAGCCCTTTTGTTGGCAGGGTTTTCCCATCACTCGCATTGTGTCCGGTGTTTTAAACACCAGTTTGAAATAGCTCCCGAGCGCACAGGAGTACAGGTGACGGTAGCCTGCGTTAGCAGTTATGGGTACGCCCAATCCAGTGATGGTTCGTGTCCGAGTTGAAATATGACCTACGTCGCCTAGACTGCGTGAAGCACGAGTAGGCGTTAAAAAGGGAATTGAGTATGCCATGTGAATTGAGCATCACTGCTGCTTTCCGTACGAAGTTGATGAGCGCGCTTTGGCTGGCATTGGCTTCCGTCATACTGTTGTCCGGTTGCGAGCCGAGCGAATCCAACAGCAGTGACACGACAGACGCGTCTGATGACGACAATTCAACGAGTTTGACGAGCGAGGTCACGCTCTCTTCTAACAGTCTGGATTTCGGCACCGTTGCCTCTGGTCTGATGTCCGAGAGAACCGTGTGGGTGACCAATACCGGAACTGAGGAGGTTACCGGCTTTACCGGCGGAATACCCAACAGTGGTCGATATTCCCTTGATCAAACCTGTAGCCCATTGTTACCGGGTGCGAGTTGTGCGCTTACTTACACCTATTCACCGGCCCTGAATGGCCGTAACGATGCTGAGTCCACCCTGGATAGCAGCGCAGGCGCCGTTGTCGTAACGTTAACGGGCGCAGCCGTTGGCTCGCCACTGTGGGTAGATACACAGCAATTGAACTTCGGCCCCCAGGGTGTGGGGAGTATGAGTGATGTTCTGAGTATTACGCTGACTAACCAGGGTAACGAGGTCATTGACTCATTTGCGGGCGGTGGTCCGTCTAATCGTCATTTCACTGGCAGCCAGGATTGTGCAGGAGGATTAGCACCGGGTAACAGTTGCTCGTTCAACTATCGGTTTACACCTGAGAGTGTCGGTGAAATAGAAGGCTTCACCAGTATTTCAACGTCGGTTGGCAGTATTTCACTGGACTTCAGAGGTACCGGTGTTGGGCCTGAATTATGGGTTACTCCCAGAGTTATCGACTTTGGACCGGTCGAAGTTGGAGCCACGCTGACTCGAGAGGTTGCAATTAGCAACGTAGGAGCGGCAGACCTGTCAGATTTTGCAGGGGGCGGTTTTGTAAGCTCAGCTCCGTTCTCGGCCACTCAAAATTGCGCCGGGGGTGTTTTGCCGGATAGTAGTTGCCAGTACCAATTTACCTTTGAACCCACCGAGATCGGCGAGGTTATTGCTACGTCCAACTCGTCAACCAATGCCGGATCCTTTTCCATTGAGGTGAGAGGTGAAGGCGTGCCTGCGGGCAGTCTCCCCACGGAGGGAGCTGACATGCAGGCTTCTCCCCTGGTGTTGGATTTCGGGCCGGTTCCGGTTGGCGATGTAAGCCCAGCGCAGAGCGTGAGCATAGAAAATATGGGGGATGCGATTTTGTCCAACTTCGCCGGCGGCGGAGTCAGCGGAGCAAACTTCAATGGCTTTCAGAACTGTGCGGGTGGCTTAGCACCGGGTAACACCTGTGAATTCACTTATACTTTCCTACCCGATGAGGAAGGCGAGTTTTCCGGTTCTACGTCGATCTCAACCGACGCTGGTACTGTAACCATCGAAATGAGTGGGCGTGGTATCGGGCCTGAACTGCGGGCGTCTCCCTCGGTGTTAAATTTTGGCACAGTGTCTCCGAATAGCACCAGCGACACGCTATCAGTCGTTATCACAAACGTGGGCGCGACTACGTTGAATGACTTCGCCGGTGGAGGTGTCTCTGACAGCAATTTCTCTGGCAGTCAAAACTGCGCAGCGGGGATTGAACCCGGGATGAGCTGTCAGTTTAACTACACCTATTCGCCTTCGTCTCCCGGTTTTCATGAAGCCTCTACGAGTATTTCCACCAACGGTGGCAGTGTATCCATTAGTTTAAGTGGTGGCGCAGTCGGGCCTTAGCACAGTGTTTGATTTCAGGAGTTGACCTGGGTATCCGAAAACAGTGTCTACACTTTCTCCAGGGCTTTCGATGTGCCAATTCGGAGGTGAAGAAACGATCAGCATCATACAGTGGGTTGAGCCTTGAACTTTTTTGATGTGGTTCCTGGGTATTAGTGATTTACTTTGGAACGTTTAGTTTTTTGTTCAATGTATATCTGAATGGGCTTTCAGGGACGAGGTAAGAGGGGCTCTTTAAAGCGCGAACCTGTAAAGGGCGCTTTGCAGGTTACCGATTCCTCGATAGAGGTGAAAGATGACATATTTCAAGAAATCTCAGTCGATTGTCAGGTGCGGCAGGGAATTAAGGCATCTGAGTTTTGCGATTTTGCTCAGCATGCTTTTGGTCAGCTGCGGTAGTGAGGGAGACGAGAACAATAACAGCTCGCAGACAGATGGGGAAGCCGCTGTTTGGGGGGAAAGCAATTGGGGAGAAACCCGGTGGCAGTAGCCATCGTAGCGAATGTTCAGCATTCAAGGAGTTAATATGCCTATACGTATTCTACTGCTGTTTTCCTTTTTTCTAACTACGGTCAGCTTTGCAACCGACCTGACGATTCCACATGAGTTTGTAAGCGGTGAACCTGCACTAGCGTCAGAAGTGAATGAAAACTTTTCGGCCACAGCCTCAGCAGTCAGTGATAATGATGCGCGCCTTGATTCACTGGAAGCCGCTGTTACTGCATTAACGACACGCGTCGATGAGATCGGGCCCAGCGTTGTTGGGTACTCAAAACATTACGCGACGGATCTGATATTCCTTAGAGATGACGGTGTGTTCGTTATTCCCTATACCGGTGAGCCAGGACAACAGAGCGTACCGACCCCCGGTGATGCGGTAGTAGAGGATGTCAATTACGAGTTCACTGCCATCCCGGGCCTGGACACCGTGTCGTTCGAGGTTTCAAACGATAATTCCTTAATTATCTTCCAAGCCAATGGCCGCGCATATAATTCTGAGTTTTCTGCAAAAACAAGTGTGGAGGTCGCTCTGTATATAAATGGGCTAAAGCCTGAAACTGGAGCCAGTCAGCGATTGTCTATTATCGGAGACGACACCCTTTCAGGAGATAGTCATGATTGGAATATATTTTATACGACAGAATTAGACGCAGGTACGCACAACTTTTCGGTCATGGTGAAGGCGTTTAATCAGAATGAAGCAAACGTAGGTATTGACGGACGGTCGACTGAAGGGTTTGAAGGTAGAGTGAAAGTTGACATTATTGAACTTAAGTTACCTGACTAGCGAGGGCAATAAGGACACTCAAGTTAGTGAACTTGAGTGTCCTTATTGGGAGGGCTGCGGGCAAACAAAGGCATTTCGCCTCAGTGTTATCTCACGTTGGCTTTCGCGATAGCAGATGCGCTACCTCGCAGAGCGGTCTGGCTCTGTATCCAGGTATCTTGCTCAATGGCAGAACTAACATGGACATCTATACCAATGATCACACCCCCGTTTCGCTCATTGCCCCCCGGAACGGCTTGCCCGATAAAACCACCAGTACCCCCATCATGATTAACGACACGAGTACAACGGTTGACGAAAATGCCAGAACCGGCTCCAGTGTTTCTGGGGGAACCAGCCCCTGGTACATGAAGAAAAGGCCGCTGAGCATGCCCAGCGTTCCAAGGTGGTGCAGTATGAACTGCCATTGGCTGAGGCTTGTTGCGCTGCCGGGTAACCAGAGTTTGTGGATTATGGCGTAGATGACCGACAGGAGAAAGCCGACCAGCATGATGTGCGCATGAGTCACGTGTTGCACATGGATGTGGCTGGCCGCCATATACAGGCCGAGGCACATTCCGAGTGTGCCGTACACCAGTCCGCTGAGTAGAAAGGATCGGTCAAGCTGTTTCATGTCGTGCTCCTTGTTACGTTTTAAAGGGGTTTTCACCTGATTTTGAGGGCTCTAGGGCAGTAACATTGCTAACCGGAGCCTTGCGCTATACTGACCTAAAGGTCATTGCAGCGCTGGTCAAAACTGGCATTGAGTTTGTGGTAAATGTGCACGGAGGCTTTACAGTGACGACACTGGAGTGGATAAATTCGGCGGATATTCCGTCGAAAGATCGTTTCGATTATGTTCGGGAAGAAATTTGGCTCAAGCGCAATGGTATGGATGTTGCGGTCGCGGCTCCCGAACAGATTGACTTTCAATGCCTTGCGCTGGCTTTGCCCGGCCTGCATGTGCAGCGAGTTGCCATGAGTGCCGCTGAAATCTACCGAACCCGATCTCAGGCCATTCAAAGCCACGATTCCATGGCACTGGTTTCCTGGAATGTTGGTCCGGTACTCATTGAATGCGATGACAGCCAGGCCCGGTTGCAGAAAGGCCAGGCCATGTTGCTGGCCTCTACGGTTCGCAGCCGGTCGGTTATGCCAGCCTCGGAATTCGTTTGCCTCAGCCTGGATACAGAACGGCTCTGGCGCTTGTTACCACGGCCGCCATTGCCCGGCGTCGTGGCATTGGAAACCTCTCCTCTGTTCTGCTTGCTAACACAGTACCTCGGCGGTTTGCTGAACAACGACTCATTGATGCAATGCCTCGAGACCCTGGAGCAGGACATGGTTGCTGCGCAGGTGTTTGAGTTGGCGGCAGCCTGCCTTAGCCGGGGGACGCGAGATTGGCATGAGCGATTCAGCGACGCCATGCACCTGGAGCACTATCAGCTCGCACGCCGGTTGATTGAGCAACGGCTGGCCGAATCGGAATTGACGGTGGCTGACATTGCTAGGCAATTGGGGGTGTCGTTGCGTTATCTGCAAGGGGTGTTTCAGGAGCGCGGAGAGACGTGTCGGGGCGTCATTCGTCGAACTCGGCTAGCGCGTGCTTGTGAACGACTGCACATGGCCGAGTGGCAGTCTGCTTCGATCACCCGCATTGCCCTGTCGGTTGGCTTTTCTGATCACTCACACTTTACCAAATGTTTTAAGCACCAGTTTGGGCTCTCTCCGCGAGAGTTTAGGGAAAGACATAAAGAATGAATAAAAAGAATGAGCAGAGATAAGGACATCCAACTTAGTAAGAATTGACAGTGCTCTTGCGGCACCCACATTTAAAGCCTATTAGCGCATCGCTTTTGATAGCTTAGATTAATGAGCGTGGGCCCAGTTATCGCTTGGCCAGGGCGTCCACCCCATCACCCAAGTAAATGAACTTTAGTGTTCAAGTGGGTTTCCTGACAGATGCCTCAGTCCAGCCATCGTCGGTGAATAGGCTGTCGCCTCCAGGGCCTAGTCTCCATGTGAGCGCCCTGGTCAAATACAGAAAGACCCATCAATGACGCTTTAAAGATACCCGGCCCCTACATCTGTAGGGTTGTCCGGTCGGTCAGCTAAATCTACTGTCTCTCTCCAACTGACGAATGAACCGAAACCTGTTTTTGCCCCCTTTTTGGGGGCTCAGCAGAACCATCTGCCGCATCGGTGCTCTTTTTATTAATAAATGAAGGGTTTGCATCCAAACCCCATGGCTCTTTCGTCACCCAGTAGCCAATACTCATTGCAGAGAGACCAGCATGGAACCCATAAAACGGATTCAAATAAAGAATCTTGTCCAACTCGTGTTTATTTTAAGCGGCAGCATAGCCTTATATGCCTGCAGCTCCGGAGGCAGCAGCACCTCCGATGGCGATAACACGCCGTCAACGGGTTCATTGCCACCCCCATTATTTCAGGAGCTGGAAGATCTGACACTGATCCGGGGGCAGATCGTAGAGGCCGAGCTGTTCAACATTGGTGGTGGAAGCCTTACGAGTTGTCTGTCCGATCTGCCACAGGGCTTTACCGTCTCTGTTTCAGCCAATGGTAATACCTGTGTCATTAATGGCACCGCCATCGAAGCTACCGATTTAGAAAGTGTCCAGATAACGGCCAGGAACAGAGCCGGCGAAGACACCATCACGGTGACCTATCAGGTTGAAGAACCAACAGCCTTTGTGACCACCTGGGATACCGAGCAGGTATCGGGCCTCAGCGCCAACGATGAGATCACTCTACAGACCAACCCAGACCTCGACTACAGCTTCACCGTGGACTGGGGCGATGGTGAGACCGACGAAGGCGTCACCGGGGATATTACGCACCAGTATGTTCAACCCGGCACGTACACAGTCACCATCACCGGGGTGTATCCGGCGCCATACTTTGACTATGACTTTGATGCCTTTGAAGATAACTCCGACGCTACCAAATTGCTCAGTGTTGAGCAGTGGGGTAATCGCTTCTGGTCTTCTATGGAGAACGCCTTTGTCAACGCTGACAACCTGGCGATCAACGATCTGAGCACACCCAGCTTTTCGCAGGTGACCAGCTTTCGCATGATGTTCCTGCTGAACGACGCCTTTGACAGTGATGTCAGTACCTGGGATACCTCGGCTGTGACCGACATGACGTATGCGTTTGCCGGTTCTGTGTTCGATCAGGACGTGAGCAACTGGAGTATTGACAAAGTCACTGACATGACCGGGCTGTTTCTAAAAGGTAGTTTGTCGATCGACAACTACGATCGGTTGTTGCTCAGCTGGTCGCAACAATCGGTTCAACCCAACGTGACTCTCGACGTGTCCTCTCGTTTTAACCCAAGTGCAGAATCCGCCAGATCCACCCTGATTGACCAACATGGCTGGGTTATTAGCGATCTGAACTCGACTGTCGAACTGATTCCAAAGGTCGACGATCAGGCCATTGAGTTTTATACCGGGCAGACCTTCGAGTCCTTTTTGAAAAATAGCGGCGGCGAAATTGATGAGTGCATAGCATCGGGGTTGCCTGAAGGCATAACCGTGTCGCTTTCTGGCAATAGTATGACCTGTAAGCTCAATGGCGTTCCGACAACGGTGGGTTTCTCACAATCCGTCGTTACGGCGACAAACAGCTTTGGTGAAGACAGCGCGATCATCGATTTTACCATCGCTCAGGAAACGCCTTATGTCACCACATGGAAGACCGACAATCAGGGTTCAAGTGAGAATGACCAGATCACACTGAGTACATCTGATGGTACTACCTACAACTTCACCGTAGATTGGGGTGATGGTTCAATTGATGACAATGTCTCGGAGACAATCACGCACACTTACAGCACACCTGGCACCTACACCTTGTCGATAACTGGAGATTACCCGCGCCCATCCAACAGCGACAGTAAGAAGTTACTGACCGTCGAACAATGGGGCCAACGGTCTTGGGAATCCATGGACTATGCTTTCTTTAATACCGACAATCTGGAAATACTCGCCACTGATAACCCAGACCTGTCACGCGTAGACTCCATGGAAGGGATGTTCAGAAATGCCAAAAACTTTAACAGCGATATTTCAACCTGGGATGTTTCTAGCGTGACAAGTTTTAATGAAACGTTTATGGGAGCTAACGCGTTTAACCAGCCGATTGGTCTGTGGGACGTCAGCAGTGCAACCAACATGCGAAAAATGTTCCAAAACGCGAGTGCCTTTAACCAGGATATCGGTGATTGGGATGTTTCCAGCGTCATCAACATGAGAACCCTGTTTTTCTTGGCAGGGCAGTTTAATCAGGACATTGGTGACTGGGATGTCTCCAAAGTTCGGGATATGAATGCGGTGTTTAAAAATTCGTCATTCAACCAAGACATCAGTCAATGGAATATAAAGAGTGCGCAAATTGCCACCAATTTTTTTGAAAACAATAATGATTTCTCAACCGAAAACTATGACAAGCTGCTCATCGCCTGGAGCCAGAACCCGGATCTGGTGGAAGACCTGGAAATTGAGTTTGGCGCGGTTCAGTTTTCCGCTGACAGTAAAGTGGCCCGTGATATCCTGATAAATGACTTCAATTGGAGCATTAATGATGGGGGTGAACTGCCGAACTGACCGGATATTGAGTCACCATGAAAGAGACAGTTCAGTGAGCTGAGCTCTCTCAGCATACGTTTACATAAGAGCTCGTTAGAGCTCTCCCAGACGTGGCCGGTGCACATACCTTAGGCGTTGGCCTGACGCGTCAGTCTGTACATCGGCGACCTCCCTGTAGCCGGTGTGCCAAGTTCAGCCGATGTCGACCAGGACCTCACCAGGGGTCACCCGGTCGCCCTTGGCGACATACACCCCCTTAACGGTGCCAGCGACACTGGCGTTGATCTCGGTTTCCATTTTCATGGCTTCGGTGATCAGCACCGCCTGGCCTGCTTCGACCACATCGCCTTCGCTGATGAGCACCTCCACAATGTTGCCCGGCATTGCGGCTGTTACATGCCCGGGCTCGGAGGCTTTTTGTCGGCCGCTGCTTCGTCCATCGGCGACGTATTCGTTCAGGCTTTCGAAGACGACCTCCTCTGGCATTCCATCCAGCGATATATAGAGTTTGCGTTTACCGCTGCCAAAGTCACCCACCCCGGTCACGGCCACTTCGTACGTCTCGCCGTGAACGTCCACCTTGAATTCCGTGGGCGTAGCGCCTGAGGGTTTGTGTGCCGCCGCTGATTCTGGTGGCAGCAGCGGTTCGGGAACCAGTGTGCCTTCGGCGCGCTGCTTCAGGAAGTCGCGCCCCATGTCCGGGAACATGGCGAAGGTTAAAACATCTTCCTTGCTCTTTGCGAGGTCGCCAATGTCTCGGGTTAGCTTTTCCAGTTCCGGTTTCAGCGCATCGGCTGGACGAGCGTCCGAGACGCTTTCGTTGCCGATGGCTTTTTTCAGTACCTGGGCATTGACCTCCGCCGGAGGCTTCCCGTAACCGCCCATAAAGTAGCGCTTTACTTCATTGGTGATGGTTTTATAGCGTTCACCGGCCAAGACGTTGTAGACCGCCTGGGTGCCTACGATCTGGGACGTCGGCGTCACCAACGGTGGGAACCCCAGGTCTTCGCGTACGCGTGGAATTTCATTGAACACGTCACGAATGCGATCGAGTGCGTTCTGTTCTTTTAACTGGTTGGCCAGGTTGGACATCATGCCGCCCGGGACCTGATTGATTTGCACCGAGATGTCTTCGCGAGTGAATTCGCTCTCAAACTGGTGGTATTTTTTACGCACCTCGCGGAAATAATCGGCCACTTCCTGTAAGGCGACCAGATCCAGACCGGTTTCCCAAGGGGTGTCTTTCAGCGCTGCCACCTGGGTTTCCGTGGCCGGGTGGCTGGTGCCGCCTGCAAACGAAGAGATGGCAGTGTCGATTCGGTCTGCGCCGGCCTCAATGGCTTTCAGCTGGCACTGGGCTGCCAGGCCAGCGGTCGAGTGGCTGTGAATGACCAGCGGCAGGTCGACTTCGGCTTTGATCGCCTTGACCAGGTCGTAAGTCGCGTACGGCGTGAGCAAACCGGCCATGTCTTTGATCGCAATGGAGTCAGCACCCATGTCGCGCAGTGCGCGGGCCTGTTCGGTAAACATGGCCAGTGTATGCACCGGGCTGGTGGTGTAGCAGAGCGTGCCCTGGGCGTGTTTGCCAGCTTTTTTCACCGCCTTCATGGCTACTTCCAGGTTACGCAGGTCGTTCAGCGCATCGAATATGCGAAATACGTCGATGCCGTTGTCGGCTGCCGACTGAACAAAGGCTTCCACCACGTCGTCGGCGTAGTGCCGGTAACCCAGCAAGTTCTGGCCACGCAGCAGCATTTGCAGCCGGGTTTTTGGTAGTGCGGCTCGTAGTTGGCGTAAGCGTTCCCAGGGGTCTTCTTTCAGAAAGCGTACGCAGGCATCAAAGGTTGCACCCCCCCAGACCTCCAAAGACCAGTAGCCGATGGCGTCGAGTTTTTCGCAAATGGGCAGCATGTCTTCTGTACGCATGCGCGTGGCGATCAGCGATTGGTGGGCATCACGCAGGGTGAGGTCGGTCACTTCAGTCGGTTTCATCTTTTTCTCCTGTTGACCGGTGGTGGTTACCAGCCAGCGTGGGCGGCAATGGCTGAGGCCAGAACCAGCGCTATTTCACTGGGGTGACGTTTGGTGGAATAGTCCAGAAGTTCCGGGTGCTCGGGCACGAAGCTGGTGTTGAAATCGCCTTGCTGAAAATCGGGGTGCGCGAGAATTTGCTGGTAGTAGTTGGATGTGGTGCGTATGCCGTGCAGTCGCATGTCATCGAGCGCGCGGCGACCGCGAGCAATGACGTCATCCCAGGTCAGGGCCCACACCACCAGTTTCAGGCACATCGAATCGAAGTAGGGTGGGATGTCGTACCCGGTAAAAATAGCCGTGTCGACCCGAACCCCCGGCCCGCCTGGTGCATAGTAATGGGTGATGCGGCCGAAGCTGGGCAGGAAGTCGTTTTTGGGGTCTTCAGCGTTGATGCGAAACTGTATGGCGTAACCGTGCAGTTGAATGTCTTGCTGGTCGTAACGCAGCGGCAGGCCAGAGGCAATTCGCAGTTGCTCCTGAACAATATCAACGCCGGTCACTTGCTCAGTGATCGTGTGCTCCACCTGAACTCGGGTGTTCATTTCCATGAAATACACTTCGTTTCCGGTCAGCAAAAATTCAACGGTTCCGGCATTTTCATAGCCCACGGCCTTGGCGGCCCGAACCGCCAATTCGCCGATATACTGGCGCTGTTCCGGCGTGATTTGCGGGCTGGGGGCAATTTCGATCAGTTTCTGGTTACGACGCTGAATTGAGCAGTCGCGTTCGAACAGATGAATCACATTGCCCTCGGCGTCGGCCAGAATCTGGGCTTCGATGTGGCGCGGGTTAACAATGCATTTTTCCATGAACACATCGGCTGAGCCAAAGGCTTTGGTTGCCTCGGAAATAACACGGGGGTACTGCTTTGTCAGCTCGTCGGCGGTATCGCATCGCCGTATCCCACGGCCTCCGCCGCCAGAAGTGGCCTTGAGCATAACCGGGTAGCCAATGGTCTCTGCCAATGCCAACGCTTCGTCCAGGTTGGCCAGGTTGCCGTCTGAACCGGGCGTGACGGGCACGCCTGCGGCTCGCATGCTGTCGCGCGCCGACGTTTTGTCGCCCATGCGGGCGATGACAGTGGATTTGGGGCCGATGAAGACAATGCCTTTTTGCTCACACAGCTGAGCGAAGCGGGCGTTCTCTGACAGAAAGCCGTAGCCCGGGTGGATGGCATCACAGCCGGTTTCCAGGGCGAGATTGACGATGCGCAGCGGATCGAGATACCCCTCAAGTGGGTCCTCACCCAGTGAATAGGATTCATCGGCCCGTTTGACGTGAAGGCCGTAGCGGTCCGGTTCGGTATAAATGGCCACTGAGCGGATGCTCAGTTCCGAACAGGCGCGAATGATGCGAACGGCGATTTCACCGCGATTGGCTATGAGCACCTTTTTCAACACAGGTTGTTCTCCCTCTATGGGTCGATGTGATTAACCTATCCCAGCTTTTTCATAATTTAAAATTGATATAATTTATGTTTTTCATAAGCTATAGGTTATGGATGGTGTGAAACATAGGGGTTATCGTGAGACTAAGCGTTCAAAAACTGATCAGTCGGCTCTCATTGCGGCAGTTGGAGGTGTTTTTGGCCGTTTATGAAGAGCAAGGCTATGGCAAGGCGGCCAATGCACTGGGGCTTACTCAGCCGGCAGTCAGTTCTCAAATCAGGCAGCTGGAAAGCGCCCTGGGTCAGACGTTGTTCGAATACATTGGCCGCCGTCTGTACTGCACCGCGACGGGGGAGCTCGTGGTCGCCAGTGTACGTACCCTGTTCGCGGAACTGGGCCGGTTGCAAAGCGACATTCATGGGCTGGAGGGGCGCATATCGGGTGACCTGAAATTGGTCGCCGTGAATACCGCCCAGTATGTGATGCCGTACTTGCTGAAACCCTTCGTGGATTTGTACCCGGAGATCAATGTGTCGGTGCAGGTGGTGAACCGGGCGCAGGCCATCGAACGGTTGTCAGACAGCAGTGATGACCTGATGATCATGGGCATTGTACCCAGCGATCGCCCGTTATCGTCGGTGCCTTTTCTCGATAACGAGTTGATTCCGGTTTTGCCTGCCAACCATCTTTTGTGTGATCGGGCCGATGTGACGCCGCAGGCATTTCTGCAGCAAAATTTTCTGGCGCGTGAACGCGGCTCGGGCAGCCGTCTGGCATTGGAACAACATTGTCACCAGCAGCGGCTGCGCATGGTTCCGAAAATGGAGGTCGGTTCAAACGAGGCACTGAAGCATGCCGTTATGGCCGGTATCGGCGTGGCGATTTTGCCTCGCCTGAGCGTATTGGCGGAGTTAAGGCTGGGCAGTTTGAAAACGCTGCCGCTTGAGGGGTTCCCGATCCGCCGGTCCTGGTGTCTGGTGTACCCGACGGGTAAAAGCCTGTCACCGGTAACGCGGCGTTTTGTAGAGTATGTTCAGGCCAATCTGGCTGACATTGACCGGCAGTTTCGGCACATGGCCAATGCCGGTACGCCAGTCTGACAGCGGGTTAGCTCCCTGCCATCAAGCCCTCTACCAGGTAGCCGGTGGCAAACGCCAGCCCTGCGGCTGCAGTTCCAATCAATAAGGTCCGCACTCCGGATCGCCAAACCGGCTGGCGATACACCGCACTTTTGAGCATTCCGATGCCCAGGAAAACGAGTGCGGCCAAGCCAAGGCTGGCGAGGAACTGCTGAATGGTTTCCAGGCCGGGCAAAAGGTAGGGTATTAAGGGGACAGTGCCCACCACCATGAACGAGACAAAGGTCGTGATCGCAGCCCTCAGGGGGCTGAGCCCTTCGGTTGAAAGACCATACTCTTCTCGCAACATGGTTTTTATCCACACTTCCTTATTGCTGCTCAGGGTGTCTACAACGTCTTCAAGCAGTGCGCCTTCAAACCCTTTGGCACGAAACAGTTGTCGAATCTCCTCGCGCTCACCGTCGGGCACCAGCGTAATGTGCTCGCGCTCGGTCCGTTCGGCACTGGCATGACAAAACCTTCTGACCGTTTTATAGGATAGGGAGTGTGCTGTGAGTATAGGCGCTTTTTGGATACGCCCAGTCGAGCTATTCAGGATTGAGCGCTGTCTAAAAGGAAACGGGTCTGCAGGTGATGTGATCGGCGATGAGGGTTCTCCGCGCAGTAGGCTTTGTCAAAGGTGGGCTGTGCAGAAGGCGGGCTGTTTGTGTGAACTGGAACATCCCAGTAGGCCGTTTATTTTGTATTGGATCACGATAGGTTGAGTGTTACGTGAACGGAAAGAACGAAAAAGCCGTCGCGAGCGACGGCTTTTTATTGTCTGACAGCAGGGCGTGTTACTCGAACAATTCGGCGAATGCCTGCTCGTTGCCCTGGTCGTTGAAGTTGAACTCAATCTCGTTGATGGCCGTGGCATCGCGCCCTTCAGACGTATTATTGATTTCAGAAATCACAAACGCCGTAAAGTCTACTGAGCTGTCGGCATCGTTGCCGTTATCGCTCATCTGCATCGACGAGCCGCTGTCTGCACACCCCAATAGCGCGAGACTGAACGCCATGGCTGCGGTTGCACTGAGTATGGGTTTCATGGCAACTCCTTAGTTGGGCGAGCCTGCCAGTGGCGTCGCGAGGTAAGGGAAGGTGGTTTGCAGTTCGCTGGCATCCAGTTGCACACCATCGGTGTAGTCCAGCTGGCCATCCGGTGCATCGGCGGCATCGGCCAGTACGCCCATGGCGACTCGCAATGAAATGTCGACCGTGTCATCAATTGGGCGACGACCATTCGGGAAGCCTGCGTTGTCGCCTGCCAGCACACCCAGGTCGCTCTGGCTTGCGGCGTCGGTCGCTGCAATGGCGGGGTTCAAGCGAAGCATTTCAGAGGCAGTACCACCAACGGGCATGTTGACGGCGGGAACGCCGGTCAGGAACGCCGTGACCAGGTCTTGCCGGGGGAAATTATTCGGTGCGGTAACACCAAACAAAATCTCCACCAGTTCCGGTAAGGTCGGGTGGGTAACGTAGTCAATGAACTGGCCGTCGTTCATGGGTTCGCTGGCGTTGAACGCGTCTTTGTCTTTCAGGCCGATGACCACTTCGTTTACCAGTGGCATACCCAGGCGAGATACCTGTGCCCAGGCACCGCCTTCGACTGTTGCACCCTGATCATTGGCCATGGGCTCGGGGTTGATCACACGCGCCTGGCGCACACTGGCGGTTGTCCAGGCGCCGATAACCGGGTCGTCGTTACTGGTGGCAGCGTCGCCGGTCAGGCAAGCGGTGGGTACTTCCATCGCCAGTGAGGTGACGTTCTTGTCGGCCAGGTCACCCGCACCTTCGCCATCACGGGCACCCAGAGGGTTGGTGTTGACCAGGTCAAATATTTCGCCCAGGTTAACGGCGAACGCTTCTTTGCGCTGGCCAACAAATACCTTGCCGTCAACAGTGCAGCCGGGAATCGCCATGCTGAAAATGTGCGCATCGGAATATGCCTGATAGTCGGTGAACGACTTGCCACCGATGTTGTCGAGTGGTTTTCTAAACGTGGTGGTGCCGGTGGTACTGTTCATCACCGTTTCATGCATGCCTGTACGACGGTCACCTCGAATGACGGTGATTTCATACTCTTGACGAACCTGCACATTGTCGGTATCCATCGCGCCCGGCCCAATGGCGCCAATGTTTTTCAATGGCACTGAAACCGATTTAGTAGCACCACTCTCTCCGACGTCGAGTTGCAAGTCGGTCTTTACGTCAGTGAATTTGAATTGGAAAGTGATGTCTTCCTGAGCATTGCCATCGTTATCGATGTGAATCTCGTAGATGGCATCGGAGTCGAGGTCAAAGTAGTTTGGGCCGCCGTAGGCGTCCTGTAAGGGCAAGTAGTTGGCGATCATCGTGACGTAGTCTTCACGACCGGTTTCATAGCTTCTGAACATATAAAAGTCGGACGCATCGACTTTGGGTATTTCAGTAATGTAAGGGGCTTCGCGGTGGCTGGCACCGTGGCTCACGGAAGCGGTGAGGCAAATGCCTGCAATGGCCGTCGCCAGGGTGCAGTGTTTGAGATGTTTGTTCATTTTTCTCTCACTTGTTCGTGGTGGGTTGCATGGGTTGAACGAGTGGGACACGAGTTGGGATGCAATAGATAGGCGATTTTTTTTCTTTTTTTAGGACCTGCATCCAGACGTGTTAAGTGAACGTATCGTGGTGTTGGCTTGCTGAAATTTACGCTGACGCAGTAGCATCAAGTAAGTGGGTACGTTACAACGGTGCAAGGCAGTGTGTCCGGTCTGTGAGCCGAGTAACCCCGTCTATTTGGAATCCGCGCTAAGAAATTTTGGTAAAATTGCACTGCTCCGGATTCAGGTGTCCTGTTGGCAAAGAAAGAAGCCTTGTAAACAGCATGTGCCTGAAAGACCCAGCAGCGACTTTTTGCAGAGACTCGGTTATGGTTGTCGGGTCGCCCGGTTACGCGCCCTAGGACTTTTCCATTGAGTAAGATCGCCCTGTTCGTCGATGTCCAGAACGTCTATTACACCACCCGGGAGGCCTATGGTCGCCGGTTCGACTACAACCGCTTCTGGCGCCAGGCCACAGCCGGTCACGAGGTAGTAGCGGCCTTCGCCTACGCGATTGATCGTGGGGATGAAAAACAACGGCAGTTTCAGAACATTTTGAGTGCTATTGGCTTTAAGGTGCGCTTGAAACCCTATATTCAGCGCCAGGATGGCTCGTCGAAAGGCGATTGGGATGTAGGAATAACCATTGATGTGATGACGGTAGCGCCCATGGTAGACCGTGTGGTGCTGGTCTCAGGCGATGGCGACTTTGGCTTGCTGGCGGAGAAAGTTCGGCGAGACTGCGGTGTGCAGGTCGATGTTTATGGTGTTCCCGGTCTGACAGCGCGGTCATTGGTACAAGCCGCCAGTCGTTTCATGCCCATTGACGGTGAGCTTTTGCTGCCAGTGTCCGGCTGGAGGCTTTAATTGGAACTCTCAGGCCCGACGCCCGTGTCCCCTCTTGATTTGACGGTCACGTAATCCGTCTGCTGTGCTCGTTTTCTCGCTTTGTAATACGAGCTCACATCACTGAACCCCAGTAGCTCGTACAGTTCAGTCGCTTTCAGGCCGCTGTGTTGAGTCATTAGCTCGGCCCGAATCGCATCCCTGATGCTACTAAAGCTTGTGCCCTCCTGGTTGAGCTTTCTATATAAGGTTGCACGACTCAGGTGCAGGGCTGAAGCGACATGGTCGCTGTTGCTGTAGTGCGCCATGTCCTCCCAGAGCAAGGTGGTGACTCTGTTGGTGAAGGTTGGCGTAAGCAGGGTGTCAGCTTTTTCGTTGAGCTTCGTTTGCAAGCTCATTCTCAAGAGGGTTGTCAGATAGGATTTCCCCTGCGTCAGCGATGTGTCCAGCAAAGCAGACGGGGGTTGGAGTGGCCAGTCCATTACCTCAGCGGGAAGAATGAGCGAGTTACAGGATGCAGAGAATGCTACGTTACACCCGAAATAGGCTTCCAGAAGCGCTTGGTATGCGGGTGCTTTTCTTTGAAATTGCACGCTGTGCAATGGGAGCTTTTTGCCATGTAAGTAGCACCCCATCGCATACATGGCGGTAATGCTTCGTTCGACTGCGTTACTCGGGTATGGCTTGTTCCGGGGGTAGCTGAATGCCAGGGTAATCTGGCGGCCATTCTTTGAATAGTGCCACTGCTCCGATTCATTGACGTACTGAATGTTTTGCAGGTAAGTCGTGACTGCCTGGCCCAGTGTATCGCTGAAGCGAATTAACCCTGACAGCACGCCATAGGCATCCCGGACGATGGTTTTTCCGATCAGGAAACCGGTGGGGTTCTCAGGGTGATTCTTCTGCGCTTCCTGCCAGAGCGCAATGATCCAGGATTCGGGGAAGAAGGCATCGTAGGTGTGTGTCACGTCGCCCTGAGCGTCAAGCTTATTCACGCTCTCCAGCAAGGAGGGGTCGATGGCCCGAATGGATGCGTTGTCGATTAGCCCGTGTGCTCTCAGTCGGCGTGCCAGTTCAATGGTGCCAATGGCCGATACTTGCTGGATTCTACTCATTCTTCAGTAACCCGGATAACATTCACTCAGCTCCATCGTGCGGTATTAGGGTTTGCGCCAGTCCGTTCGCTGGCTATTGTTGGCAGCCCTCGTTGAAAAATGTAACGGATTTCCCGAAAACTGCAACGCCATTCCACGAGAAACGAACCGCAGCTCTTTAAGATCAAAGGCCTACACGCAAAAAACCGCCTTTTCATGTAAGAGAAGAATAAAAGGATTCAACCTATGAAAACTAAAGTGTGCCTGTTCCTGTTCCGCAGTATCGCCTTCTTGTCATTGGCCGTCACCGCGATGGCGCAGCAACAAATTGGGGTTGGCTACGCCTATCAGGATGTCGAGGATCATGAAGACCCTGGGGGCAGTCTGGTATTGAACTATTCTGTGTATCTGACCCCTTCGGTTGCACTTCAGGGTGAAGTCACCCATTCGGTTGTCTATGCCGAGCAGGAAGTATTCAACAGTTCAGGTAATTCGGTTGGGTTTCAGGATTTTTATGCATTGAGCGCCGGGGCTTATGCCGTTTATCTTCTGCCCTTGGGTGAGCGGTTTTTTATGCTTGGCCGAGGCGGCGCCGTGGTGCTATCCAGTGAAGCAGAGACCTGTGTAGTGGGTGATTGCGAGGTTGACGAAAACGACCCTGAAGTCAGCCTGAGTTTCGGCGCGGGCGCAGGCTTTCAGTTCAGCCCCGCCATCGATGTGCAACTGCACGCCACGCAGCTGTCAGCGGAGGTGCGCCATGTCGGCGTATCGTTGGGGTGGTCATTCTAAACTGAAATAAAGAGCTGTAGGCTGGGGTTGATAAAATGGACTCAGGGTGCCGGCCGGCATTCCTGAATGGCCATATTGAAGGCTGTTTGCAGGCTGGTATTGTGTTTATTCACATATACCCCTCCCGGCAACTGTGCATACTCATACGGTACCAGCCCGGCGAGTTCTTCGGTCATGGCGGCAGCGGTGGACTCGGGTATGACCGCGCCATGGGCCCGGCCCCGCCTGACCATGCCGATGGCCAGTTCATGGTGGTCAACCGGAATAGCCTCGTGACCAAGGGCTTCAATTAGCACAATGGATGCACTGGACCAGTTAACCGCAATCTGGATTCTATGTTCGCTTTTCTTCAAGGCAGCACCCGGAAGGGTATACAGCAAGTACCGAACGGTGAACAGGGGGGTGGCGAAGTAGGCATAGTCGTCCCGTTCACCCGATTGGGCCATGGGCACGACCATGTCGATTTCGCTATTCTGAAGCATGCGCAGGGCTCTGACCTGCGGCAGAATTGATACGGTGAAAGGTTGGTCTACGGTGTCGATCGCGCACTGGTAAAGCGGCGCCAGGTGGCCCGTGAACTGGCCGTCGTGATATGAGAGGGCGCCTGCGTTCGCATCCGTTACTGCAATGGAATAGGCTTGTACCGTAGCTGTTGCGGAAAGGGCTAGCACGCCAATTAGCTCGAATCCGTTCATCTGACTACCACTTTTTTCGAAGCTCTTCGAACCATAGCAGATGTCCCGCATTTCGCCCACTTTGTGTGCCTTCACCCGGTACGTTGAAGGGCTACATGCACTTTTATTACGCCGCGTCAGAAAGTAATAACATTTGGGTTATTCGGGTCTAGGTGCAGCACGACCGACCATAATTTCGCGTTCGAAAACCTTTGAGACGGGTATCTGCTGCGGTCTTTGCGCAGCAACCAGTGCCTGGGCGTGTTCGAATAACAGCGCCTCCTTGAAATAATGGCGCTGCAACAGCTGTTCAGTACAAGAATGGAGTGAACACTGATTGCGGCTACGCCTGTTCTGCGCCTGCCATGTCCGTCGCTACCAGCTCCTGGCGATACCAGGCTTCCCAATCCTGTTTTGCCAGGGCCGGCTGGGCCAGTTCCAAGGCAGCCTGAGGTGACAGCGCATACAGGCCATCGGCATCGCCGACAACGAGGTCGCCGGGCTCAATGACGGTATCTGCCAGGCGAACAGTCTCATTCAAATGCCCACCGCCATTGACCGGGCGAGTGGTGATGGCACTGATACCGGTCGCATACACCGGAAAATGCAGCTGCTTCAACGCTGGAATATCAGTAGCGCAACCGTTGGTAACCACACCCGCCACCTGTTTATTAAGTGCGGCCAGAGTGCGCAGTTCGCCCCAGCAGGCGCGGTCGGTATCCTCCCCCATATCAATAACCAGTACGTCGCCTGGTTGGGCACTGGCAAGGGCTTCCCGGATCATGCTGCCATCCACCGGGGGCAGCGTTACGGTGATAGCCCGGCCAATAAGACGTTTGCTGGGCGTTTGGGCGGTGATGCCTTTCAGGTAACCGGTGTCTGTGATGTGTCCCAGTGTGGAGGTGGCAATGGCCCTATAGGTATCGACCAGTTTCCGGGAGAGGATTGAGGTTTGCATAGGCATGTGACCTTTTCAAAAAAGAAGGCTCCCGTCTGATGCGGGAGCCTGAGGATTTCAGCTTTGAATACCGAAGTGAGTATAGAGCTGGTCCATCATATTGTTCGCACCGATAATTCCGCCGGACATCAACCAGGCGACAAGATCGACGTCATAGACCTGGTTGTTTTGAGTAGCATCGAGGGTCTGCCATAAAGGATGATCGGACCAGGCCTGGTAATTCTCATGCACTGAACCGTCCTGCGACTGGAAAATAATGAACATCACATCGGCGTTCATACTGGGGATATTTTCCTTGCTGTTCAGCTTTACTCCCCAGGTACGTTGTGCAGACATCGGCGGAAACTCGAATCCAAGGTCGTGCAGTACGGTGCCCGCGAAGCTGTCCTCAAGATAGACCCGTAAATGATCATTGCGGACATTGGTGATCGCTACCTGCAGTGGCCATTGGTCGCCAACTTGGGCTTGCAGTTCGGTCTGCAGGGTGGCAACCCGCTGGTTCCAGTCAGCCAATAGTTGGTCTGCCTCGGCTTGCTTGTTCAGGGCTTCCCCCATCAGTTGAACCGTTCCTTTGAAATCGAAAACAGTATCTTCGGCAACCGTGGGCGCGATCTGGGAGAGCAGGGTGTAGATGTCTTCATGCCGCGCTTTGTTGGCGATGATGAGATCTGGTTTAAGTCTGGCAATTTCCTCCAGGTTAGGCTGGGTTTCCAGGCCTACATGGGGAACATTCGCCAGATCATCCCGCAAATAATGATACATGGGTTTTTCAACCCAGGAATCGACCAACGCGATCGGGGTGACGCCCAATGCAACGGCGGTGTCGTTAGCGCCCTGGTACAGGGTTACGATGCGCGTTGGCGTGCCCTGAATCTCGGTTACCCCCAGGGCATGTTCCACCTGGCGGGTTGTTTCTTCCGCCTGGGTCGCGGCGGCCAGTGTTAACCAGCCAGCCAGGAAGGCAAACAAGGTTCGTTGTTGAAAAATGCGTTTAACAAGTCGCATGACAGTATCCTTCTTTTGATCATTTCGATAACAATAATGATTTATATTTACATTATCAAATATCAAGCGGGGTCGCTGATGTTCTCCGGTTTGATGTCTGCCTGCACACTAGGTGCAACGGTTGCGTCAGGCGGTGTACCCAAGCGCTTCAACGGGTTAACCGTCCACCCTTTGCCAAAGGGCATGCTGCCGGGGCCACCGGCACGCTCCAGCATGGGCCGAACCAAGAGCTTGAGTGGCCAGTGCTCCTGCTCAAAGCAAACCCGGTGCAACAACTCCCGGGCTTCAGCGGAAAACGCTATCCGGTCAATTTGCCGGATCAGGCTGTAGCGCAGCGCTAGCCAGAGTCGCTTTTCTTCAATGCGATAGCGTTGTGCCAGGGTGTCTATAATGGCCCGCAGGTTGACCTGAATACCCAGCGAGAGCAGGTAAAACAGCAGGTCTTCGGCGGTGTCGTGATAGAGCGTATTGGCGACGCCTTTTTTTAAACAAAAGACCGGGTCGTCAAGGCCCGCCTGGTTCAGCCAGGGAACAAAGAGGCGCAGTGAGTCGTGGTCCCGCAGGAGTAGTCCGTCCACCCGGTTATTTCGCCACACCAACACTGCATTCTGGCCATGTATTTCGGGCATGATGCCCAGCCGGAAGAGGCGTAAATTCAGTTCCAGAAAGGTGTCGCAGACTTCCTGAAAGAGGCCGAGCACTGAACTTTCCGTGCCGGGTAGCCGGCGATGCTCGAGCCAGTGGTCAAAACAATGATCCTGATGGTCCGGTAACAGGGTGCCAAGCGCGGACATGGGCACCAGGCGACATTCCGGGTCCTGTAGCAATGCTTCGGGGTAGCGTCGCACCATGGCGGAAAGGTGGCGCGGATAGTCGTCAAAGAGGCTGCCCTTGGGCGGCATGAAAGCCCACCAATGTGATTCGTCGCAATAAAACACCTGGTGTTCGAGCACCGGGTCCAGCGTTATCGCTTTTGTCAGCAGCCCCTGGGCGATGACGCTATTCATCATTTTTACGGCCGGTAAATAACGCGACGACCCGAGCGAGTACAGGCTCATAGGCAGTTTCAGATAATTCGCACTTTCCGTCAGCGGCGCCAGTGAGCGAACGGACGATGTCGATTTCATTGCCAACCCCTGAAACGCCAGGGGCACCCAGTGTTTGTGGGTCGCTTCGTGTTGCAAGGCTTCCGGCAACCCCTGGTCGAGTTGCCAGGCCATTACCGGAATGGCCAGGTAATATTTCAGGCCGCGCTCCTGGATTTCCAGGTCCAGTTCCGCTCGCTCGTGGTCGTTGAGAAGATACTCTGCCGGGCTGGTGTTATGGGCATCTACTGGCTCACTCACCAATAGATGATCGCGACGAATGGCCACCCACTTCAAGTAAATATTCTGGTCGAACTCTGCCACATAGTGGTGATAGTTCGCCTGGTTTAAACCGATTTTGGCTTTTGCAGCAGGGTGGTAAGGGCGGTCCCGTAGCGCGCCCCATTGTTCCATGGCCTGGAAATACTGACCCGGAGAACGCGACAACAGACCGGTTTTCGAAATGTTGTGTCGATAAGACCAGGTGGTTTGTTCCAGGGTGTGCTGCAATGCCTCTATGAATAACTCGACCCCTTTCGGGCTGCCGGGCATTCGGTCGCCGAGGCTTTCGTTTACCAGCGTCATCATATCGATGGCATTCAGGGTTTTAATCTGGCTGCTGTGAGTCATCGCATAGACCGGCGCGCCGGCAACGCTCAGTAACGCCTGTGCAATGCCGGGCCGGGCAGGTACCCATACCTGCCTGATGACCGGATGTTCGGGATGCCAGGTCCATACTTGTTCAATGGGCCATTTTTCCTCTGCCTCGCGAGCTTCCATGTGACAGTTTTGCCAATGCAGCGGTGGTTCGAGCGCGGTGTTTTCAGCGTCGAAAAAACCTTCCGACCACAAGCATTCCAGTAAATCCTGCATAACCTGCTGTTGCGCCAGACGCTGGCAATCATGCTTGGAGAGAGTCATTGCGCTGTCTCCTTTTATAGGCCGCCAGGGGGTTGCGTACGGTTTTGATGCGCGGCTGAGCATCGCCGAATAACCGGCGTTTGGTCAGTTCTTCGATCTCAAAACACCCGGTAAACACATCGAAGCATTCGAAGCGTTCCCGGTGCTCCGGGTGTGCCGCCTGATAGTCATGAATAACCTCGGCAGTCATTTGCCAGAACGTCTTTTCCGGTAACTGATAGCAGTCGTTAAGAAACAAACACACGTCCGATAGCGCGATAAAGAAGAACGCATCCAGCGAATAATCGCGAACGTCATTCAGATCGTTTGTCAGGATGTAGGAGTTGGGGTTGATCTGTGCATGGGTGGGTGGCACCGGAAACAGCTCAGGGCATTGGTCCGGGTGGGTGAGGTGATCACGGGAGTACCGAACGCCATCGTGAAAATCCTTCAGAGCGATGCGTTTGGGCCAGCCATCTTCGTGAATGAGGATGATATTTTGCCCGTGAGATTCCATGCCAATGCCATGACCAAACAGCATATGAATGATGGGCCCTACGGCTACTGTCAGCAGTTGCCGCGTCCAGGCTTCCAGCCCGTGACGCTCAATCCAGCGCTCGATCAGCGGTTCGCCGTTACCCTGTTGGTGGCTCAGGCCATTGAACGGGATGGCATCCTCACCTGGCCGCAGGTAGGTGTGCAGGCTTTCACGCCACACCACACCCAAATGCCCGTAGGCACTTAACCGCCGCGCGGCGGGCAGGCGTTCGTAATCGCAGGTTACGCCCAGCACTTCCCGCAGGATGACAAAATCCATATCCCGGGCAATGGGGTCCTGCCCGATCAACCGTTGCAGCCAATCTGTGATGACCGGTCCATTAAGGCAGGTATGGGCCGCCATGATGCGGCTGGTTGAGGTGTTGGTAATGCCGAGTGACACTTTGGCGTAGGGTTTTTCCGGGTAATCGGCATTGGCCAGGGTACGAATGGATTGTTGCGCGCGCCAGGCGTCCTGCCCTTGCCCAAGCCATATCAGATCACCCGTTGCCAGTTCGGGGTAAAACTCGGTCGCGATGCGCTCGTTCCATTGCCAGGGGTGAACGGGAATCAGCCGGTAGTCGTCTCTGTTCTTGCCTAGGGCATTCAAATGCGTCTCAAAGCGGCTCAGGTCGTGGTCACCCAGAACCGACCGGAGAAATTGATCGGAATCCAGCGATTCCGAGGCGTTTAGTCGCGTTTTGTTTTTGTGCAGGGCCACCCAGTACAACGGCAGGCGCTGTTGAAACTCCGGACCATAGCGCTGGTTCTCCGCCAACGAAAAACCGAGGCGTGATTTGTAGCAGGGGTGATAGGAATGAGCATCCATTAAATGCCCTTCCAGGGCATCATAGTAGCGCTGGTCAGCAGTCAGGGTGCCAGGCAGGGCGGTCGCCTGCGCCTGAACATCTTTTACCAGAGTGTGGGTCAATTCGTTCATGAACGCATTGAGGCGGGTTGTATCCGGCAGGGCCGCCAGCACGTCGGCAGAAAAATCCGTCAGTGAGGCTTCGCAAGGGGTGCCCCCGTTTTCTACCCGCATCACCGGCCGCCGACTCAGCCGCAACAACCCGTAGCTTTCCTTGAATTCGCCTTCGGCAAGGTAACGGACCTTTTGCCCGTTCGCATCGGTACCGGTTAACACCACCAGGCGGGAGTCTGAGTGTCGGGTGTGGTCTTCGTAATCGAGTACCTCTTCAAACACCAGGGCCTGAATGAGCTGGCGCAATACCCTTTGCTCTACGTTAGCGAGATGAGGCGAACGCAACGCGGCGACCCATGCCACCGTATCGATTTGATTGACGGTAGGTTCAATTAGGTTTTCGATGGGGTTCAATACAGTCATGGCAATACCTTTTGTGCAGTATGTTTCGTCCCGACATTCCTTTGCGGGGTGGTTAACGAGGAGCTGGGGTCTTCAGCGACGGGCTCGGCACGCGGGTTTGGCAAGCGCAATGCCAATGGCAGAGTGGCCAGCAACAGCAAGCCGATGAGGGTAAACAGTTCGTTGATCGCCATCAGCCCGCTGGTCTGCGGCGAAAACCCCTGAGATGAAAGTGCGAAAGAGCGCCACTCATAAAAAAGCGAAACAACGACGATCACAGTAGCCGCGCTAACACGCCGAAGAATGTTGTTCATGGCGGCTCCCTGGGAGACCAGCTGTTCGGGGATAGCATTCAGCCCTGCCGTGGTGACAGGCATGTAAGACAGCCCGATACCGGCACCGCGAACCAGGGTAAGCCCGAGGATGACCCAGAGCGTGACCTCCGACTGCAGCTGACCCAGTGCCAGCGTTGCGATGGCGGTCAAACCCAACCCAACACTGACCACCCCGCGAGGACCACGGGCATCCAGCCGCTTACCGCCGATAGAGACAAAGAGGCTGGACATGACGGCCGTTGCTACCAATACCAGGGCTGTGTTCATCACACTGAAATTCAGTACGTTCTGCATTAACAGCGGTAATAACAAGAGGCTGCCAAAGATGCCAATGGACTGAACCACGACGATGATCACGCTCAGCCGATAGGCTGGTTCGGCAAAAAGATGCAAATTCAGTAGCGGATATTTGCAATGCAATTGATGGCGTATAAAGAAAGCCATGCACAACAGCGCCGATAGGCCAAGCAACAGTGCCAATAATGAGTAAACAGTACCGGTCAGCAGACTCAGGGCCATTAGCAAACCGCCAATCCCCACGGCGGAAAGTACAAAACCGAGGCCGTCAAAGCGGGGTGTGTTTTCATCGGGAGGGGATACCAGGCTGTAATAACCCATCATCCAACCCAACACCCCGACCGGTATATTCATCAGAAACAACACTGGCCAGGAAAACACTTCGAGCAACAAACCGCCCACGGCCGGACCGACCGCCGGTGCCAGCATGACCACCGTGCCCCAAAGGCCCGTGACCCGGCCACGTTCGTTTCTGGGATAGGCTTCGAAGATCAGTGGCAGGGAGAGGGGAATCATCAGCCCAGCTGCCACGCCCTGAACACACCGTGCCAAGACCACCAGCGCCATATTGTCCGCCAGGGCACCCAGTGTTGAACCGGTAACAAAGCCGGCCAGGCCCAACAGATACAGCGGTCGCTTGCCGATTTTATTACCCAAAAAACCAGTGATCGGCATGGTGATACCCATGCTCAGCATGAAGCCGGTCATCACCCAGCTTGCCCACAGTGGGCCTATGTCGAAGGTCGACATGAATACCGGAATCACCGGGTTTAATGCACTGTTATTCAGGCTGACGGTGACCGTGCCCAGCATGACTGTGCACAGCACCCAGGTTGGTTTTCGCGCCCTGGTGGTCATACCGCCTCCAGTGCCAGGGTGTCATTAACCCGGAGCGCGCCGGGCCGGATAAACTGCTGTACCGGTCGCGGGTGACACAGAAAATCGGCATGGGAAATGTTGTAGCCGTAGGCCCCCGCCATGGGCAATACCAGTAAGTCACCCCGCTGCGGGTTTACCATGGGCACACCACGTGCCAACACATCCTTGGGGGTGCACAGTTGCCCTACCACGGTTAAGGGTCGCGCTTCGCCCTCACAGGCATTCTGCGGTAAATGAACTACCGGGTGGCTGTGGCCTTGCGCTACAGGCAAACGAAAGTGATGCGTTCCTCCACGGCAGACGGCGAAGTCTTCACCATGGTTGTGCTTGAGGTCGATGATTTGCATCACATAGTAACCACAGTGCGCCGTAACAAAACGACCAGGTTCGAAGCGGATGCGCGGTGGCTCCGGTAGCCAGGCTAGACGACGGGCAAGATGCCAGCACAGCGTTGGCCAGTCGAACTGGTCGATACCCTGGTAGTTCACGCCCATGCCTCCTCCCAGATTCAACTGAGTGACCTTGGCCGGCTCTTCAGCCAGAGCACGCCAGATCGGCCACTTGTCGAGGAGGCTGTCCAGCAAGCCGAGATGGCGGTATACATCGGTCTGGTGCGACATGGCATGAACATGAAAACCGCAGAGTTCCAGATACTCGCTTTCGTCTACTTGTATCACTGCATCGGTAAGCTGGCGTTCTTCCAGGCCGAACGGTGTCGGCTGACCGGCCATGGCAAGCTTGGTCGACAAGGCGTCTGGCAGCGTTGGATTGACACGGATCAGCACCCGTTGACGACGCCCGGTTTCCGCCGCGATGGTATTCAAACGCTGAATCTCATCGTGACTTTCAAGGTGTATCTGCTCCACTCTGGCTTCCAGTGCCAAGCGAAAATCGCTGTCCAGTTTTCCAGGGCCGGAAAAAATAAACGGCTGCGTTATATCGTGTTCGATCAATTTTTGAATTTCGCCGCCGGACGATACATCAAACCCATCAACCCAGGGTGCCAGTGTGCGCAGCACAGCGGGTTCACTATTGGCCTTGATCGCGTAGAACAAGTCGACACCGTCTGGCAGGTGAGAACGCAGCCATTGGATATGGGTTTCGAGCGCGTCCAGATCATAAATAAAGGCAGCCAGCGGGTCGGCTTCCTGTTCAGCCAGGCGGCGAGCACAGGCTGCGATGGGCTCTGGAACCATGAGTGGATTAGGTGGCATATCATTCATCTCCATTACACCACCTCATCCAGTTCCAGCGGCGAATGGTGCACGCGTTCAGCATGCGCCCGACTGATCGGGTTGGCGGTCATGACATAGTTTGCCTGGCGGTCTGCCTGCTTGCGAAAACGCACCAACAGATTGGCCTTGTTCGGCAAATAGGCGGACGCCAACAGCGCTTGAATGCGATCTCGCCCCTCGGGCAGGCGGCTACAGAGGTCATCCAGGTGTTCAGCGACAGCGCGCCACAAACTGCGCTCCAGCAGCTCATCATCACCGCTGATGTAAAATATTGCTTGCGCCAGCGTATTTAGAAACAGGCAATAGCAGACTCGCTGCCAGCCTTTTTCCGTATCGTAAAAAAGGCTTTGCCGGGCCTGGTCCGATAGCGTGGGCAAGCGTTGTTCGGGCCAGTGCTCGGGCAACAACTTGGTGCCTTCGAGATCCCGATAATAATAGTGAACTGGTAAGTGATTCTTTAACCCGACCAAGCCATTTTGCAGATGAGGTTCCAGTACGACACCCTGTTCAAAATAAAGCCGTAACGTAGGTTCAACCATGACTTCCAACAGGGCGTTAAACCACAGCAGGGCTGTATTGAAATAGCTGGTTTTCAGCTGTTTGCAGGCGGCTGAAATCTCTTCCACAATTAACGGTTGGACACTGGGCCGGGGTGAAAACAGGGCACCCGTCATGACCGGGCGATGCCCGAGCCGTTCATCGCGGATGGGGTTTTCCCGCGCGATAAAGGAGAACCCTTCCATCATAAAACGGCTGGCGCCACCTTGTTGATTCAGTGCCTGATAGGCCGGTTCACGCATTATGCTGAAGCCGTGGAACTTCAGCGGTTCGCACGTATCGTGGAGTATTTCGCTAAGAATAACGGCCGTGTCCAGTTCATAGAGGGCGTTCTTGCGAACGCAGTTGGTTAACCGGAGATGGAGCGACCCCTTCACAAAGAAATCCAATTCGGGGTGGTAGCAGGTTCGTAGCGATGACGTGGCCACCAGAGGTAGACCCTTGGCCCCATGGTCGAGCAGCAACCCCTTTGCCAGCCACTGCTGAACCTGCGCATCTTTTTTCAGGAAAAGCGCCTGCCAGGGATGTACCGGCAGCAAAGCCCTGTCGGCTGCAGCGGGTAGTTCCGGCATCCACTGATCGCGGATAAACCGCTGCAGGTCCGGTTTGCCCCTGGTTAAATAATGTTGGTCAAGCGGTATGGAAAAACAATGCCACTGGAAGCGTCCGCCATGCTCAGGGGAATAGGCGTGTAGTTCTGTTTCGCTCATTCCCTGACGGGCTTTGGGGGTGGGGTGAAAGCGATGCCCGACCGTCAGCGCCTGTTCGCTTTGAACGAAGGCGTTCACCACACCATTCGACAAAGGCCCGGGGCGGGAATGCCGCAGAATATCGGCCATAACACTGCGACTGCAGTGTACCTGCTCCCGCAATTCCGAGTAATCGGTCTGATGTTCGAGATGGCACAGCTCCACCAGCAAAAGATCCGCAAGCTCCGACAGGCCCAGCCTGGGGCCTGATGGCTGGTGGGATGGCAGGCTGAGATAGTGATAGTTGCTGGTAATGGATACCGAATGAACGAAAAAAAACAGAGAGCGCTGTTGAGTTGTCAACGAAAGCTCCGCCAGATAACCCTGTCTCGGCGTGTGCCGAAACGACAACCATTGGTTGGGCAGTGCTACTTCCCTGAGATAACAATTGAGTAAGGCTTCGATGGACAGTATGTCCGCCTGGGTGTGATGACTCATCATCGGAAGGAGCTCCTTGTCCGAGAAGAGCCCACACACTACATTTAATGATAATGATTCTCAATACAGTTCATGAAGATAATCTTAGGAATGTTCGTAAAAGAGACTCAGTAGACAATTTCCGCTAAACAGTAAACCGTGCTGCTTTTCCATCCAGTTCCAACAGGTGCCCTGATACCTCTTCTACCTGGCTGCGTACCCGCTGCAGGGCATCGCTGTCTCTGTGGATGCTGGTGGCAACACCTTCCATGTCGCGACTGATCTGACGCGCCGCCTTGTCGACTTCCTCTACCGAGTGCAGCATCTGGTCGGCGGCTACGGTGCCCTGGCGCGCATCCTCTTCAATTTTCTGAATGGCCTGCTCGGCTTCCTCGCTGTGGGTTTCGACAGAGGAGAGATGGGTGCGGCCGGTTTCGGTAACGCTAATGGCTTCGCGGGTGAACCCCTGAATGTCATCGACAATGCCATTGATGCGGGATGTGGCTTCCACCGTGCGCTCAGCGAGCTGGCGTACTTCATCGGCGACCACTGAAAAACCGCGCCCGGCATCCCCTGCACGGGCCGCTTCGATGGCAGCATTCAATGCCAGCAGGTTGGTTTGTCCGGCCAGGTTGTTGATCATGTCCAGTACCGAGTCGATGTCGGCAGAGAGGGCATTTAGCTGGTTCAGTTTTTGTTCAATGTTAGCAACAACCTGTGACGTTTCCCGCAGACCGGTGACCGCCTGATTCAGTGTAGCAGTGCCCTGGCTCGCAGACGCCAGTGTTTGTGCAACCTGTCGGGACAGGGTTTTGGTGGCGTCAGCGATACCAGAAAGCGTTGCGGAAATCTCCTCAGTACTGGCCGCGACCGACTGGCCCTGGTCGTTAATTTGCTGGTTGCTCTGATCGAGCTGCTGGGTCTCGTGGGTCAGCTGTTCCATCATAGTCGCAGAGTGTTGGGCCGAGTCGGCGACCTGCCGGACCAGGGAGCCCAGCCCTTCGGTCATCACATTAACGGCACGGCTCAGTGCATCGAACTCGTCGTTGCGGCGTTCGTTGACCGGGAGGCGGGCGCTGAGGTCGCCATCGCGAACCCGGTTCAGATCGGTGGTGATGCCAGTCAATGTCTGTTTAACGCTTCGGGTGATCCAGCCGACAACCACCAGCATGGCCAGTGCCATCAGCAAGCTGACTGAGAGCAGCAGGGTACGAGCAGTCTGGGAGCTTTCGCTGGCGTTGGCCCGGGCCTCGGAAATCAGGTTGTTGAGGCTTTCTCTTACCGATTGCTGAGCGGTGCGCATGGCCGTTAGAGCTTCCGCCATGGTATCCCGACTTTGTGTGAGCAGGCGAGCCTGCTCGTAGTGGCCCTCCAGGCTGGCGAGGTAGTTCTGGTTTACTTCGACGAACGGTTCTTCCATGTTGTTCGACGCCAATTGCTCGATGTAGCGGTCGTAGGCCACCCTGAGGGCCTCAAACCGCTCTGTTGTCGGGCTGTTCACATAGGCGACTTCCAGATTACTGATTTCGGCCATGTTCTCTTGAACGAATGTCATAAAGCCGGCTCTTTCGTTCATCGCGTCACGGGCGGCGTTGAGGGTGGCATTCCAGCCTGAGTCGGCATCCAGCCCAACCACAGCCGCCTGTTCAATGCTGGCCAACACCGCGTTCAGGTAGCGCTCGAATTGTTCGAAGAACGTTTGCAGGCCGATGTCGAGTTCCAGACTCTGAGCGCGCAGGCTGGCCAGGCGTTCGAGTTCGGCATTCACATCGGTGACCACCGCATCGCGATTGGCGGGCGACAAACGGGAGATTCGATCACCAATCTGCATGGCCTGAAGCGTCAGCTGATCGAGCTGACTGGATTGCCGGTTAAGTTCCTGTAGCCGGTTATTGGTGCTTTGCTGTAATTCGATACCGCGGTACGCGACGACATAGAGCCCGGCCAGCCCGATCAGCGCGGTTAGCAGAAGAATGGACAGTTTCATGCGGAAGGTCAGGTTGTTTATCATAGTTATCCCGTTCTTGAAGGCCGAGCTGTGCGAAATGTCAGTGATCTGTTATTTAGCGGCTGAATGAGAATACAGTGAAGTCCATAAATCTGAACGCTGCGTTCCTTGGAGAATTGGGGGCAATGATCATTCATTGTAGTTGGCGATGACTGCTATGGCAGTTGGTAACAGTCTTTAATGCTGTGAGAGAGAGGTGTTTTTTCTTATTAAAGTAAGTTATCGAAAGGGCAGGCTAACGCCTGCCCGCATGGCGGCCGGATTATAACTTGAGCGTCAGCTTCACCCCTATTGTTAATGTGTCGTATTCCAGGCCATCGAGCTCGGTTTCTTCAGTGCTGGTCGCCATCAACACAACGCCACCTTCAAGGTGATCGTTTATTTCTGCGCCAAGACCCACCATTGAAGCGCCACCAATGCCCTCAAGGTTGGCCTCATCCACCGTGAAATCACCCAGCCCAAGGCCACCTTCTATGTACAGGCCACCCGACGTATCGAAGTAATAGGTGCCGCCAATGCCTGAAAGGCCTGCAACTGCGCCAGTGCCTTCTTCATCATCAAAGAAAGATGCTTCTCGCTGGTAGTAGAGCGCGAAATTAGGATTAATGTGCCCACCAATTTTAAAGGAGGTCAGGATGCCTCTGTAACCACTTTCAGAGGCTGAGTCACCCGCATAGGAAGCCTCGAACGTATTGGTATTCAGGCCAATGCCACCGGCCAGGAAGAACCCTTCACGGTCATCGGCGAATGCGAAAGATGAACCCAAAGTAACTACTACTGCTGAAAAGCCTACTACTGCTTTATTCATTCTATTTACCACTATTTCACTTTTTCAAATTTATCTAGCACGCTAGATTCCACTGCAGTCTATATAAATCAGACGGTTATATCTCACCAGGGGTGTCGTTTGTGTCCGCTTTTGGCGATATTCCGAGAGATAGACGTGTAGTGATCGAAGTTCGTACAGTGAAACCGGGTTGCAAATGCGAACACCCACTGCCGTAAACTGTTATTGGATATTGTTGGTTCAATTTCTCCTTTTAGTCGGTTTTTTTAACCTGGCGTGCTATTTGGAGGCGATTAATTCAGCCAGTTTAGCCCGATTCGCCCTGGCTCCAGGCGTAGCATGATGGTCAGGCCCCGGCCTCATTTCAGCCCGTTTTCTGTTATTCATTACTGGCTGAGTGGCGGGGAATGATGATCGCACAGAGGGAGACGCAGACGATGAGCAAAAAGCTGAGTTTTACCACACGCACCATCCATTCCGGGTACGAGGCGTCTGAGAACGAAGGGTCTTTGAATCCACCGGTATATATGACATCTACTTACTGTTTCGACAATGTCGAGCAGGGCGCAGCCCGGTTTGCCGGGGAAGCACAAGGCCATGTTTACAGCCGTATCTCGAACCCCACCCAGGCGGTGCTGGAAACCCGCCTGGCAGACCTTGAAGATGCCGAAGCCTGCCTGGCAACAGCGTCTGGCATGGGCGCGATCACGGCCGCTATCTGGACACTGGTACACCCCGGCGATACCGTTATTGCCGATAAAACGCTTTACGGCTGCACCTTCTCTTATTTCCAACATGGTCTGACCCGGTTTGGCGTAAACGTCACCTTCGTCGATTGTACCGATGTCGACGCCGTAGCTCGCGCGTTGTCTGCCCAGACCCGGGTGGTCTACTTCGAAACCCCGGTCAATCCAACCATGAGAGTCATCGACATCGCCGCCATTAGCCAGCGGGTACATGATTTCAACCCCGCTATCACAGTAATGGTTGATAACACCTATTGCACACCGGCCCTGCAACGGCCGTTGAACCTGGGGGCTGATCTGGTTGTGCATTCGGCCACCAAATACCTGGGCGGGCACGGCGATCTGATCGCCGGGGCAGTAATGGGCAAACAGAGCCTGATTGATGAAATCCGGCTCTTTGGTCTGAAGGACATGACAGGCGCTGTGATCGCGCCGTTAACAGCGTTTTTGATACTGCGCGGTCTGAAAAGCCTGTCACTGAGAATGGAGCGACACTGCAGTAACGCCCAAACACTGGCTCATCGGTTACAGCAGCACAAGGCCGTGGCGGCTGTCTATTACCCCGGCCTGGAAGGTAGCCCTCACTTCAGCCTGGCGTGCCGCCAGATGAAAGCCCCCGGTGGGATGATCGCGATGGAACTGCAAGGTGGTTTCGAAGCCGGTGTTACCTTTATGAATCGTCTGAAACTGATCAAACGCGCCGTGAGTCTGGGTGATGCCGAAACCCTCTGCCAGCATCCGGCCAGCATGACGCACTCGACCTACACGCCGGAAGAACGAGCAGAGCATGATATCAGTGAAGGGCTTGTGCGGTTGTCGGTTGGCCTGGAAGATGTGGATGATATTTACGCTGATCTGGAGCAGGCCCTGGCAGGAGTTTGAACATGACCTGTGTCAGCCATCGTTTTGGGTGGCGCGGGTCAGGTCGGAAGCCGTAGCCAGCCGCATCGCCCCTTTTATTTGTTAAATGCTCAAGCCATTGTGCCAACTGCACAGGGTTCAGGCAGAACAGCCAACGCAGCGCGGCGTTGCCGCAACGTTGAGTGTTCGGCCTGTTATCCCTGCCAATCAGAACCGAAGGAAGTTCTTGATTTGCAGGCTTAAAGTGTTGGTCGCATTGGCGTTTTCGCCAGCCAGCGTCGTGGAGTAGCCCAATTGGAATTGGGTAGGCAGTGCCCACTGAGTGAAGAACACGCTCATACTGGGTTCCAGCGCCAGGCTGTAGGATTCATCGTCTTGACCGTTGCCATCGACCTCGGTCTCACCGGTCATGGTGTAGCTGACAGGAAGGCCAAAGCTCAGTTGTACACCGTTTCCGGCGGACATCGAATAATTCGGTTCGACTTCGAAGATGGCTTCGGATCCATACTGCACGGTTACGTCAGACGTTGTGACTGTGTAATCCTGATCTGTTTCCAGAAAGAAAGAGGACTGATTGTAGATGTTGATGTAGAAATCCGGAGTGATCAGGTAGTCGAATGAGAACCTGGCGCCAAGACCCCAAGCCCCACGATCGGTTCGACCCGGTTTGAAGTCGTCGCCTCCCAGAAAATTATCGAGTTGCTCTTGACCGTCATATTGCGATATGGGGATTTTTAGGCCTGGTGTCACCGCAAAGCGGAGCGTATCGCTGCGGGAGTAACCCTGGGCACCCAAGGTCTGGAATTTGGCACCGACGAAAAGGTCGTTCGAGCCAGATAAGTCGACGTTATCGTTACCATCAACCTCACCGGAAAGAATGTAACCAGGCGCCCATTGCACGCCAGCTGTAATCCAATCGTTGATACCGTACTCAAGCGCTATGGATAACGTGTTAACGGATACGGCATCGGTATCCTGGCGTTCGCCATCGGCATCGAAGGTTTCGTCAAAAGTTGTCAGCGAAGGGACCAGGGTGGTTCGTAGTACGCCTTGTGGCAACACCTTGGCATCGTCTGCAAACACGGGTATGACTAGGCCAGCCAGCAGTGGCAAAGCTATGGCTTTCTTTAACATGGTTGTTCTCCAGGCTTTTCTTATTATTTGATTCGATCAAAGCGGCAACCGTTTCGATCAAGGGCTTGCATGGATCATCAGTGACCATAGCCCATGCGCGAATTGCTGATCAAAGTGGCTGTGTGATTACCCTGCTGTGTGGCAATAATGCCCCTATTCAGTCAGGCATGAGTGAAATTTAGGCTACAGAATACGGTTTGCGCGGCCGCTCCGAGCGGCAGTGGGGCTGTTCAATGAACGGCGGAATCAATCCAGCAGTATGGGGCACACTGGCTATACTCCGGCTCTTGTACTGAATGCTTTGCTGGCGAGCGCCATTTCTGTCAGCCTGAGCGCATCATTCAACCGGATCAGGAGGCAACATGGCAGAAGACAAGCGTCGTCGTTATTCATCGCAGGTGGTCGATGGGCTCGGCAAGTCAGCCAGCCGGGCTATGCTGCGAGCTGTTGGCTTCAGTGACGAGGATTTCCGTAAGCCCCAGGTGGGCATCGCCTCTACCTGGAGTAACCTCACACCGTGCAACATGCACATCAACCGGCTGGCGGAAGAGTCGGCAGCAGGTGCCGATGAGGCAGGCGGAAAGTCCCTGATTTTTAACACAATCACCGTATCCGATGGCATTGCTAATGGGACGGAGGGGATGAAGTACTCCCTCGTTTCCCGCGAGGTCATTGCCGATTCGATTGAGACGGTCGCCGGCTGCGAAGGCTTCGATGGCCTGGTCGCCATTGGCGGTTGCGATAAAAACATGCCCGGCTGCATGATGGGGCTAGCGCGGCTGAACCGGCCTTCGGTGTTCGTTTATGGCGGCACCATACTGCCGGGCGAGAATCATACCGATATCATTTCCGTGTTCGAGGCTGTGGGCGCGCATGCCCAGGGCAAGCTGGAACTGATTGACGTGAAACAAATAGAAGAAACCGCCATTCCCGGAGCAGGGTCGTGCGGGGGGATGTATACGGCCAACACTATGGCGTCAGCCATTGAAGCCATGGGCATGAGCTTGCCGGGCAGTTCGGCGCAGAATGCGGTGTCGGACACTAAAGTAGCGGATTGCCGGGCCGCTGGAGCCGCTGTAATGAACCTGCTGGAGCGGGATATCAAACCTTCCGACATCATGACCCGGGAAGCCTTTGAGAATGCGATTACCGTCGTGATCGCGCTTGGGGGCTCAACCAATGCGGTTCTGCATCTGTTGGCCATGGCCAGCACAGTCGGCGTTGAGTTGTCTCTCGAAGACTTTGCGGAGATCGGTAAACGGGTGCCGGTGCTGGCCGACTTGCGCCCCAGCGGCCATTACATGATGTCGGAACTGGTTGCTATCGGCGGTATTCAACCGCTGATCAAAATGCTGCTCGAACGCGGGCTGGTTCATGGCAATTGCCTGACCGTTACCGGACAAACACTGGCCGAGAATCTGGCCAGCGTTGAGCCTTACCCCGAAGCTCAGGACATTATTCATGCGTTCGATAACCCTATAAAGGCCGACAGCCACTTGCGCATTCTCTATGGCAACCTCGCCCCTACAGGCGCTGTAGCGAAAATCACCGGCAAGGAAGGCACGCACTTTACCGGTCGGGCCCGGGTGTTTCATTCGGAAGAAGAAGCACAGGAACGTATTCTGGATGGCACTGTGATCGCCGGTGATGTGTTGGTGATTCGCTACGAAGGCCCCAAAGGCGGGCCGGGCATGCGCGAAATGCTCAGCCCGACCTCGGCGATTATGGGCAAAGGACTGGGTAGCGATGTCGCGCTGATTACCGATGGCCGTTTTTCCGGGGGCAGCCATGGCTTTGTGGTTGGCCATATCACGCCCGAAGCCGCTGAGGGCGGTCCCATCGCGCTGGTAGAAGAGGGCGATACCATCACCATCGATGCCGTCAGTAACCGGATTGAGCTGGGTGTGTCCGATCAGGAGCTGGAACGCAGGCGGCAGCTCTGGCAACCACCCGGCCCACGGTTCACCCGGGGCGTGCTGGCGAAATATGCCCGCACGGTGGGGTCTGCTTCAACGGGTGCGGTGACCGATTTGCCCTAAGGTTTCTAGCGGCTTAGCGGTTCTGCGATAGCGAAGTGAATAGACAGACAGTGGGCCGGAATGTGGCTTTTTCCCCCACGAAAAGCTGTTGCGGTTGTGCTGATTATAAAGTGCTAAAGGCGCTCTTCGTCTCTGAGCGTCAGCACTTCAAAGCCGTCTGAGGTTACGGCTATCGTATGCTCCCATTGGGCCGATAACTTTTTGTCACTAGTTACGACGGTCCAGCCATCGTTCTTTTGCTTCACCTTAGCTTTGCCCTGGTTAATCATCGGTTCAATGGTGAAGGTCATGCCTTCTTTCAGAACCAGGCCTTTTCCCTGTTGGCCGTAGTGCAGTACCGACGGTGCTTCATGCATCTCACGACCAATGCCATGGCCGCAATATTCACGGACGACGGTGTAGCCGTTTTTTGTGGCGTGTCGCAGTATGGCGTGGCCAATGTCGCCCAGGGTAGCCCCCGGTTTAACGACACGTATGCCTTCCCACATGGCGTCGTAGGTTTTATCGACCAGGCGTTGTGCCAGTGGTGTCACGTCACCGATCAGGTACATTTTGCTGGAATCGGCGATGTAGCCGCCTTTTTCCAGCGTAATATCGATATTGACGATGTCACCGGGTTTCAGCGTTTGAGTCTCCGAGGGTACGCCATGGCACACCACATGGTTGACCGAGCTGTTCAATACGTACTGATAGCCGTACTGGCCTTTGCTGGCCGGGCGCGCCTGCAACTGGTCGATGATGTAGCGCTCAGCCAGGTTGTTGATATCCATGGTTGTGATGCCAGGCGCTATCTGACCATCGAGATACGCAAAAACGGAGGCGAGCAGGCGGCCGGATTCTCGCATGATCTGCAGTTCCGACGCGGATTTCAGGATAACCTCAGACACTGGCGATTTTCCTCACCTCGACTTCCGCTTCCTTCATTTGTTCGCTCACGATTTCGTTGAACGATTTGCCCGGGTTGGCTTCGGCCAGCATGCCGATTTTAATCCAGTATTCGGCTTGTGCGTTGATGGAGCGCACCATGAATGAGCTGGCTTTGCGAATGTCTTCGTGTAGGTCGTCGTTGATTTTGACAATGCCCATGATGAACTCCTAATATATGATGTGTATACGAATCATATATTGGCTGTCCGTGGGCTGTAAATACCATTACCGGGTTTATTCAGTGACCGGACTGTAATATCTGGGCTGGTTGTCCCGGGCCAGATGCACCAGATTCAGCCCATAGCGACGGGCACGGTCTACCGCCAGGGTGCTCGGGGCAGCTAGGTTAACCAGCGTAGACGCCCCGGCAATAACGGCCTTGTTGACCAGTTCGACACTGCAGCGGCTGCTCATCACCAGAGTGTGGCCCGTTAGTGAGTGTTCACGGCGCAGGGCATGGCCGATCAGCTTATCGAGGGCGTTGTGCCGGCCGATGTCTTCGCGACAGGCGAGCAGGGCGCCTTGAGGGTCGATCAGTGCTGCGGCGTGAATAGCGCCGACCTGCGGCCCCAGCGTTTGGGCTTGGGCGAGCTGGTCGCGCAACTGGCTCAGTTGTGCCAGTGGCAGCATTGGGGCGGGCTGCAATGCCTCCAGCGGCACGAAGGCGCTTTCCAGTGAATCGCTGCCACACAGGCCGCAGCCCGTTGCACCCATCATCTGCCGTTGCCGGCTGCGGTATTGCGACTGGCGGCGCGCACTCAGGGTGGCATCCAACAAGTAGGCGGGCAGGCCATCGGGTGTGTGAGTGGTTGTTAACGACCAGTCCAGCAAGTCTGCCGCGCGGCGGATCACGCCTTCACTCAGGCTGAAGCCCATCAGAAAGTCGTCGAGATCAGTCGGCGTCAGCATCATGATGCCGTGAGTGATATCGCCATAGCTGATCGAGACCGGGATCTCTTCGATCAGATCGGTTTCGGCATCAGTTTCAGCCTTGATCTGAGTGCTGAAAGAGCGCTTACCGGAAGCGGGTGGGAGCGACATCAGGGCTATCCCGGTTGCTGTGGAGTGGAGGCTCGATTGTACCGGAATGTGGGCTGAGTGTGTGCCTGTGAGCGACGTCCGGGGTGTTTAGTGGCAATGGTCCGCTTCGACTACCGGTGGTGTCTCTGCGGGGTCGGCGTGAATCCTTCCGTGGCGGTCCGACGTCTCGGGCCTAGACCGAAACATCCCTGTTTCGGACTACCCCGCAGAGGCACCACCGGCATCCGTCGCTCCCAGAGTGCAAGTCCCGAACCTTGAGTACTGTGTAGAGGGGGTTACTCGGGTATCACCGCTGTCGCTTCGATCTCGACTTTGGCTTCATCTTCAATCAAATCCGCCACCTGCACCATGGTCATCGCCGGGAAATGCTTGCCGAGCACGGCGCGATAGGCTTCGCCGACTTCGGTGAGGCGGGTCAGGTACTCGGCTTTGTCGGTGACGTACCAGGTGAGGCGGACCAGGTGTTCGGGTTCTGCGTTGGCTTCGTGCAATACGGCGACAATGTTGCGCAGTGCCTGTTCGATCTGGCCGACGAAGTCATTGGTTTCGAATATCTGGTCGGCATTCCAACCGATCTGGCCACCAACGAACACGGTTTTTCCTTCGGCCAGCATGCCATTAGCGTAGCCGACCGCGCGTTTCCAGCGGCTGGGGTGAAGCAGTTGGTGGGGGTTGGATGCAGTCATCAGGAGGATCCTTTTTCAGTCGCGGCGGCGGGGGTTTCCCGGTCGCGTTCAAATTGGTGGCGCATGGCTTCTGGCCAGCGCTGAGGTTTACCGCTGGTCATATCGACATAAACGAGGGTGGATTCGTTCGTCAGGCGTAGGTCGTTCCCGCAGTGGGCGGTGATGCTCAGGGTCAGGCTGGCGTTGCCAGTCTGGGTAACAGTCAGCCGGAAGTCGAGCCAGTCGCCAAGGCGGCTGGGGGCTTTGAAATCGGTGTTCAGGTTTACCGTCGGTACGCTGGTGCCGGATTCAATGTGCAGGCTGTTGAAGTCGCGGCCGACGACGTCGGCGAACCAGTCTTCCACCACGGCGTTAATCATTTCAAAATACCGTGGGAAGTAGACAATGCCGGCCGGGTCGCAGTGGCCGAATCGAACCTTGTGTCGGGTCAGGTACGCCATGATTATACGCCCAGGTAGCGGTCTTTGAGGCCGTCGGTCAGGGCGTCGGGTTCGCCGGCCCAGACGGTCTGGCCTTTTTCCAGAATCAGGCAGTGACTGGCCAGCGGCAGCACTTCTTTCAGGGTTTTGTCGACCAGCAAAATCGACAGCCCTTCCTCCTTCAGCGTGCGGATGGCGCGCCAGATTTCCTGACGGATCACCGGGGCCAGGCCTTCGGTGGCTTCATCGAGCACCAGTAACTTGGGGTTGGTCATTAGCGCCCGGCCGATGGCCAGCATTTGTTGTTCGCCGCCGGAGAGGGTGTTGGCGCTCTGGTCGCGCCGTTCGGCCAGGCGCGGAAACAGGGCTTCTACCTTGGTTTGATCCCAATGGCCGGGGCGGGCCGTGGCCAGCAGGTTTTCACGTACCGAGAGGTTGGTAAAGCAGCGGCGGCCCTCCGGCACCAGGCCGAGCCCCATCTGCGCAATGCGAAAACCCTGGGCCCGGGTGATGTCCTTCCCTTCGAATTCAATGGAGCCAGCCGAGGGCGGGGTGAGCCCAAACACTGAGCGAATGGTGGTGGTTTTGCCCATGCCGTTGCGGCCCATCAACGCCACCAATTCACCGGCGGCAATCGAAAGATCAACACCAAACAGGGCCTGGGACGGGCCATAGAAGGTCTCGAGGTTATGCACTTTCAGCATGGTCGTCTCCCAGATAGGCTTCGCGAACGTTCGGGTCATTGCGGATAGTGTCACTGTCGCCGTGTGCGATGACTTCACCGGCCACCAGTACTGAAATTCGATCGGCCAGGCGAAAAACCGCATCCATATCGTGCTCGATCAGCAAAATGGGCACCTGGTGCTTGAGCGTTTCGAGGAGGGTGGTCAGCTTGGCTGTGCCTTCCGGACCAAGGCCTGCCATGGGCTCGTCCAGCAACAGAATTTTGGGCTTCAGCGCCAGAGCGCAGGCGACTTCAACCTGGCGGCGCTCACCATGAGACAGCTCGGCCACCGGCGTATCGGCGCGGTGGCCAAGGTCCATTTGCGCCAACACCGCATCGGCCGGCTCGCGCAAGCTGGCATCACTGTTTACCGGTTTCCAGAAACGGAAACTGCTGCCCTGTAGGGCTTGTACCGCCATCATCACATTGCGCCGTACGCTCAGGCTTTCGGCCAGTGACGACACCTGAAAGCTGCGCCCCAGCCCCTGGCGGGCACGTTCCGCGACCGACAGGGAATCGAGTGATTGTCCGTCGAGCCAGAGGGTGCCGGAGTCGGGTGCCAAGGTGCCAGCGATTTGGGCAATCAGGGTCGATTTACCGGCCCCGTTCGGGCCGATCAGCGCATGAATTTCGCCCGGCATCACGTTGATGGAGACGTCTTTTGTGGCGTGCAGGGCGCCAAAGCGTTTGTTCAGGTTCTGTATGCTGAGGACGGCCTCATTCATGACGCGACCTCCCGGACAGCAGACCAAAGACGCCACCGCGCGCGAAAAGCACGACAGCCAGCAACACCAGACCGAGAAAGAACTGCCAGTATTCGGTTAAGCCGCCGAGCCAGAATTCCATGGCAACAAACAGCATGGCACCCGCTACCGGTCCATAGAGCCGGCCGACACCGCCGAGAATCACGATCACCATTATTTCACCGGAGCGATGCCAGTCGAGCATCGAGGTACCGACAAAGCCGTTCAGGTCGGCAAAGAGTGCCCCGGCCAGGCCGGTGATCATGCCGCTGATGACAAAGGCCACCAGTTTGACCGGACGGGGTTCAACGCCCGAGGTTGCAAGGCGAACCGGGTTCAGACGCGCCATTGTCAGAGCCGCGCCGAAGCGCGAGCCAAGCAGGCGATGGCAGAACGACAGAGCCGCCAGCAGCAACCCGAAACACAGAAAAAAGAAGACAAGACTGTTGTTGGTATTCAGCCCCCAGAGCTGGTTGCGAATGTAGATTGGCAGACCATCTTCACCGCCGTAGGTCGGCCAGGAAATGGCGAAATAGTAAATCATCTGGGCAAAGGCCAGAGTGATCATAATGAAGTAGACGCCAGAGGTGCCGAGCGACAGTCGGCCAATGCCATAGGCCAACAGGCCACACAGGGCGATGGCGGTTAACCAGAGCGGGATCATCTGGTCGCTGCCGTTGGGCAGAAATGGAATGCCGAGCGCCGGGGTCATGTCGAAGGCGTGAAAAGCGCCGATGCCTGCGACATAGCCGCCGAGGCCAAAGTAGGCGGCATGACCGAAACTGACCATCCCACCAAAGCCCAGTGCCAGGTTAAGGCCAACACCGGCCAGGGCGATGATGACCATGCGCGAGGCCAGGTTCACGAAAAAGTTCTCGCCGGCGAGGTAAGCGACCGAGGCGCCGACGACCAGAATCAATAGCAGACCGAGGCTGATCCAGCCTTCCCGGTCGAGCCGGAAACGGGCCGGTTGTGCCGGGCCTGTTGCGGTAAGGGAATGCGATTGCGTCATAACCGGCCTTCTCAGTGTTTGACGGCAAAAAGGCCGTTGGGTTTAAAGATGAGGATGATTGCCATCAGGATGTAGATCAGCATTGAGGCAATGGCCGCCCCAACGCCGGAAGCGGCTGACGCTTCCATAAAGAGTTTGAATAAATCAGGCAGCAAAACCCGGCCCAGGGTATCCACCACGCCAACCAGCAAAGCCCCGACAAGGGCACCCTTGATGGAGCCAATGCCACCGATGACGATCACTACAAAAGCCAGAATTAACACGGGCTCACCCATGCCAACCTGAACCGACTGCAGCGCGCCGATGGTGGCACCGGCGAGGCCAGCGAGACCGGCGCCCAACGCAAATACCAGGGTGTACAGCGTGCTGATGTCCACGCCAAGCGCACCGATCATTTCGCGGTCGTTCTCACCAGCGCGGATGCGCATGCCCAGGCGGGTGCGGCTAATCAGCAGATACAGGCCAATGGCAATCAGCACACCCATGCCAATAATGGCGAGCCGGTACAGCGGATACTCGACGCCAAAGGGCAATATCACAGACCCCGCCAGACTATCCGGCACATTCAGCCACAGAGGCGATGAACCGTACAGCCAGCGGGTGCCTTCGGAAAAAATAAGGATCAGCGCGAAGGTGGCGAGCACCTGGTCGAGATGATCCCGATGGTAGAGCCGTCGGATCACGGCAAATTCGACCAGAGCTCCCACGGCCGCAGCCGCCAGCGTACCGGCCAGCAAACCCACCCAGAAATTACCGGTGGTGCCGGTTACCCAGGCTGTTACAAAGGCACCGGTCATGTAAAACGACCCGTGTGCCAGGTTGATCAGCCCCATGACGCCGAACACCAGCGTCAGGCCACTGGCCATCAGAAACAGCATGGTGCCCAGCTGCAGGCCATTGAGCAGTTGTTCAAAGAGTAACGACAGGGTCAAACCGGAGTCCTCGTAAGCATTAGCAGGTTATTGAAATTCGGAGAATTTCGGTGGCCTGCTTTTTTCAACAACCTATTAGCAGGGGGAGCGAGCTCCCCCGGTCACTCACATGCTGCATTGATCGACGTAAACGTCTTGCATGTCTTCAACAGCCACACCGACCAGCTGGTTGGTTACGCCGTCGCCGCTGGCCACGATCTCACGGACGTAGATGTCCTGAATCGGATGGTGGTTGGTGCCGAAGCGGAAGTCGCCGCGAACGGAGTCGAAATCGGCTGCACGCAGGGCTTCACGGAAGGCATCGGCGTCATCCGGGTGGGCGTCGTCGAGGGCGGCGAGAATCAGGCGGGCGGTATCGTAACCCTGAGAGGCATACAAAGTCGGGGTGCGACCGTGCTTCTCCCGGAATGACGATACAAAGGCCTGGTTGGCAGCGTTGTCGAGGTCATACGCCCACTGGGAGGTGTTGCGCACACCGATAGCGGCTTCGCCAATCGCACCGATGATGATTTCATCGAAGGAGAAAGCCGGGCCGTAGACCGGAATGTCGACACCGGAGCCTGCATATTGCTTCATGAAGGCGATACCCATACCACCCGGTAGGAAGTAGAACACACTGTCGGCGCCGCTGGCGCGGATCTGGGCGATTTCAGCGGCATAATCGGTCTGCCCCAGCTGGGTGTAGACTTCGTTGGCCAGCTCTCCGGTGTAGCGGGCTTTGAAGCCTTCGAGTGCATCGGTACCGGCCGGGTAGTTGGGAGCCAGAATAAAGGCGTTTTCAAAGCCCTCGGTGCTCATGTATTCGCCCATGGCCTCGTGCAGGCTGTTGTTCTGCCAGGCGACGTTGAAGTAATTTTCATGGCATAACCGACCGGCCAGATCAGACGGGCCCGCGTTCACCGACAGGTAAAAAGTACCCTGGCGCACAACACTGGGTACCACGGCCATGGCCAGGTTCGACCAGATAATCCCGGTCATGATGTCAACCTCTTCGCGCTGAACGAATTCATCGGCCAGGCTTTTGGCGACATCCGGTTTCTGGGCGTCGTCCTGAATCAGCACTTCGACATCGTCACGACCGGCCTGTTCAATGGCCAGCATAAACCCATCCCGTGCATCGACACCCAGGTGCGCGCCGCCGCCGGACAGCGTAGTAATCATCCCAATCTTAACGTCTTCAGCCTGCGTTGGTGCTGCAATGGCGGTCGCCATCAACAGTCCCAAACCTGCATTCATTACCTTCTTCATGGTCACACCTCCTGGTGTTTTTCTCGTTATTGTTTGACTCTTCGGTAAAACTTAGCGTGTGCCAATGGTTCGCATCCACCGTCGGATACGACCCCGGCGGGTCGCTGCAAGCACGTCCATGTAAGCTCGGCGGCTCCCATCCATGGGAGCCGACGCCCCGCCGGTGCCACACCCGGCAGCCGATGCTTGGGCTGTTGGTTGCTTTGGCGAGGTGAAAACCTTTCTACTACTCGGGCACACCGCCTACAATGTAAAGACTTTTTCGTTCCCGCTAAACACTTGTTTTACGTTGGGTGAACTCTGGTTCTGATTAAAGCTCCTCTTTCAAACGGAACCGCTGAACCTTTCCCGTCGCCGTTTTCGGCAATTGCTCGATGAATTTGATTGAGCGCGGGTATTTGTAAGGGGCGATCTGGCTTTTCACGTAATCCTGCAGGCGCTGGATGCAGTCGTCGTCGGCGACCAGACCCTCGGCCAGTACAATGTGGGCCTGGACGATCTGGCCGCGCTCTTTATCGGGCGTGCCAATGACCGCGCATTCGAGGACGTCCGGATGGCCGAGCAGGCAGGCTTCGACTTCGGGGCCGGCGATGTTGTAGCCGGAACTGATGATCATGTCGTCGGTGCGGGCGGCGAAGTGGAAGTAACCGTCTTTGTCCTGACTGAACGCATCGCCGGTGAGGTTCCAGCCGTCGCGTACGTAGTTGAGCTGGCGGGCATCGTTCATATAGCGGCAGCCTGTTGGCCCGCGCACGGCAAGTTTGCCGACAGTGCCCCGGGGCACTTCGTTCATCTCGTCATCGACGATCTTTGCCTCGTAACCGGGAACCGGGGTGCCTGTGCAGGCGGGCCTGGCGTCGTCGAGGCGGTTGGAGATGAAGATGTGCAGCATTTCTGTGGCACCGATACCGTCAAGCATGGGTTTGCCGGTTTTTTGTTGCCACTCATCGAAGACCGGGGCGGGCAGGGTCTCACCAGCTGAGACTGCCGCGCGCAAACTCGACAGATCTGCGCCTTCGTCCATCGCTTTAAGCATCACACGGTAGGCCGTTGGGGCGGTGAAGGAAATGGTCGCTTTGTAGCGCTGTATAATGTCGATCATGTTCGGTGGCGAGGCGGTTTCCAGCAGGGTGGCGGTGGCACCGAAACGCAGTGGGAAAATGGCCAGGCCGCCGAGGCCGAAGGTAAACGCCAGTGGAGGTGAGCCGACGAAGACGTCGTCTGGTGTGACCTGCAGAACTTCTTTGGCGTAGGTATCGGCCACGGCCAGCAGGTCGCGGTGGAAATGCATGGTGGCTTTGGGTGAGCCAGTGGTGCCGGAGGTAAAGCCAAGCAACGCGACGTCGTCGGCGCGGGTGGGTGCAGCGTCGAAATGCACCGGCTTTTCCAGGGCGGCGTGGTCGAGTTCGGCATCATGGTTGGCGGTGCCGTCGAAGCCAATAACAGATTTTAGGAATTTGCTGTCAGCGGCGCAGCGTTTTATTTCGTCGAGCAGGCGGGTGTCGCAGAGGGCGTGGCTGATCTCGGCCTTATCGACAATTTTGGCCAGTTCACCAGCGCGCAACATGGGCATGGTGTTGACGGCAACAGCGCCAATTTTGGTAACAGCGAGCCAACAGGCAACAAAGGCCGGGTTGTTGGCGGATCGAATCAGGACTCGGTTCCCGGGCTGGATGCCGAAGTCGTCAATCAGGGCATGTGCCAGTCGGTTGGTCCAGTCCGTCAGTTCTTTATAGGTGCGGCGACGGCCATTGCCGATGAGGGCGGTCCGATCACCGAGGCCCCGTTCGACCAGGCGGTCGGTGAGTTCGACGCCAGCGTTCAGTAGCTCCGGGTAAGGTACGCGGTCGAGCAGGAACACCGGTTGCTGATCGGCCGGCGGCAGATGATCGCGACAGTAGGTATCGGTGTGTGCTGACGGTACTGACATAGTTGCCTCTCTTTATTGTTGTTCGTCAAACTTCGGCGTTTTGGTCCGCTTTGTGGCATTGGCCCGCTGCGGATACCGGGTATGCTCCTGTGGGGTCGGCGTGGATCCATCCATGGAGCCTAGGCCGCAGGATATGAATCCCATCCCTAGGATTCACCCTTCGGGCTCGCTGCGCTCATGCTAAAACGCTCCTGGCGTTTTAGTCCCTGCTGCGGACTACCCCACAGGAGCATACCCGGCACCCGCTGCTTGTCCTCCTAGCTAACTTCGAAGTTTTAACTATTAGCCTGAACTCAACGCACTGCGTGCAATCACAATTTTTTGTACATCCGACGCGCCCTCATAAATTCTCAGTGCGCGAATTTCCCGATACAGACTCTCCACAATGTGGCCTTTGCGTACGCCATCGCCGCCGTGTAATTGCACGGCCTTGTCGATAACGGATTGTGCACGGTCGGTGGCGTAGAGCTTGGCCATGGCCGCCTCGCGGCTGACGCGGGCGGCGCCCTGGTCTTTGGTCCAGGCGGCGCGGTACACCAACAATGCAGCGGCGTCGACATCCAGTGCCATCTCGGCGATGTGGCCCTGTACCATTTGCAAGTCGGCAAGAGGTCCGCCGAACAATTCCCGGTTTTGGCAACGGGTCAGGGTTTCATCGAGTGCGCGCCTTGCAAAGCCGAGGGCGGCGGCGCCGACGGTGGAGCGGAATACATCCAGTACCGACATGGCAATTTTGAAACCCTGGCCAGATTCGCCGATGCGATTGGTGGCTGGAATGCGGACGTTTTTAAAACCGATTCGTGCCAGCGGGTGGGGGCTCATGGTGTGCAGGCGTTCGCGAATGTCGAACCCGGCCCGGTCGGCTTCGACCAGGAAGACCGATAGCCCTTTGGCGCCCGGGGCATCGCCGGTGCGTGCGAAGACGGTGTACAGGTCGGCGATGCCGCCGTTGGAAATCCAGGTTTTTTCGCCGTTGAGAATGTAGTCGTCACCGTCGCTGATGGCCTCGGTGGTGATGTTGGCGACATCGGAACCGGAGGCCGGTTCGGTCAGTGCGAAGGCGGAAATGATTTCGCCAGCACGGGTTTTATCGAGCCATTTCTTTTGCTCGTCGGTGCCGAACAGACTGATGGCACCGGTGCCGAGGCCTTGCATGGCGAAGGCGAAGTCGGCTAAACCATGATGGCGGGCGAGGGTTTCGCGGGCCAGGCACAGGGTGCGTACGTCGATGGCGTCGCCGGCTGTCGGTTGCAGAAAACCGGCTTTGCCGAGCGCGCGAACGAGGTTGATGCACTCGGCATCGGTGTCGGTTTCATTGCTGTGCTGGCTCAGGTTGTCGATGCACCAGGCGTCGAGTTCTTTGGCCCATTCGCGGTGGCGGTCTTCAAAAAACGGCCAGGTGAGAAAGCTGGTATCGCTCATCAGTCGCCTCCAAAAACAGGTTTTTCTTTAGCGACGAAGGCTTTGTAGGCGCGTTCGAAGTCTCGCGTTTGCATACAGATTGCCTGCGCCTGGGCTTCGGATTCGATGGCCTGGTCGAGGCTCATCGACCACTCCTGGTTGAGCTGGGTTTTGGTGATGCCGTGCGCGAAGGTTGGGCCTTCGCAGAGTTGTTGGGCATACGCTATGGCTTCGGCTTGAATCTGGTCGGCCTCGACCAGGCGGTTATAGAAGCCCCAGTTATGGCCTTCTTCGGCGCTCATGCTTCGACCGCTATACAGTAGGTCAGCGGCGCGGCCCTGACCGATGATGCGCGGCAGCATGGCGCAGGCGCCCATGTCGCAGCCAGCGAGACCGACTTTGGTGAACAGGAAGGCGGTCTTTGAATCCGGTGTGGCAAAGCGAATGTCTGAGGCCATGGCGATGATGGCGCCGGCGCCGACGCAGATACCTTCGACGGCGGCGATAACCGGTTTGTTGCAGTGGATCATGGCTTTGACCAGGTCGCCGGTCATGCGAGTGAAGGCAAGCAGGTCTTTCATGTCCATGCCGACCAGTGGCGCGATGATGTCGTGTACGTCGCCACCGGAGCTGAAGTTGCCGCCGTTGGCTGCAAACACCACAGCATGAATGTCGTCGGCGTATACGAGGTCACGAAAGGTGTCGCGCAGTTCGGCGTAGCTCTCGAAGGTGAGCGGGTTTTTGCGTTCAGGCCGGTTCAGTTGAATGATGGCGATCGGGCCTTCCGTGCGCCAGATAAAATGCTTGGGTGCGTGGTTGGCCATTTTCATGGGGTATCTCCCTGGGTCGTCGATTCGGGACTGTCCGGTTCTGGCCCGGCTTCGGTGGGCAGGTGCGCGAACAGTTCATTCATGTGGTGCGTTTCCTGGCTCGACAGTGAACTGAACAGTTCGTCGACCCAGTGCTCGTGGGCCTGGGCCATCTGATGAAATTGTTCGGAGCCGGTTTTGGTCAGCAGTACCCGTGTCGCTCTGCGGTCGCCTTCGATGGCGATGCGCTCCACCCAGCCATCGTCAACCAGGCGGCTAATGATGCCGGTGACGTTGCCGTTCGAGACTTTTAATTGCTGTGATAGCTCGTTCATTTTTAACCCGTCCGGGTGACGTGATAGCGCGGCCATCACATCGAAGCGGGGTAGGGTGGTGTTGAACTGGAGGCGCAGCCGTTCACGCAGCTCGGATTCAACTCGGCGGGTCGTGCGCAATAGTCGCAGCCAGAGTCGCAGGTGCTCTTTGCTGGTGAGATGCCGGTTTGGGGCGATGCTGGCCGGTTCGCTCATTACAACTCCCCTCCGGCAATGGCGATGGCCTGGCCAGTAATCGCCTGGGCGGCGGGGCTGGCAAGCCACAACGCGGTCGCCGAGACATCCGATGGTTGAATCAAGCGCCCCTGGGGGTTGGTGGCGAGCAGTTGCGCCCGGGCTTCTGAATCGCTAAGCCCGGTTTTAGCGCTGATGTTGGCCAGGCTTTCATCGAGCAAGGGGGTTTCGGTGAACCCAGGACACAGAGCATTGACGGTGATGCCCTGTTTGGCGGTTTCCAGGGCCAGCGCGCGAACGAGCCCGATTACGCCGTGCTTGGCTGCACAGTAGGGCGCAACATAGGGGTAACCTTTTAGGCCGGCGGTTGACGCAACGGCTAGTAACCGGCCGCCGTCAGTCAGTTTGGTCAGCCCGCCTTGCAACGTTAAAAAAACCCCGGTCAGATTCACATTGAGCATGCGTTGCCAGTCTTCGAGGCTGGTTTTGCGCAAGGGAGCACTGCTGGCGGCACCGGCATTGGCGATGACGATGTCCAGTGAATCGATATCACTGAACAGGGCGTCAACTGAGGCCGGGTCAGTTACGTCGGCGACCCGGTATTCTATCCCGGAATGCGCCGCAGCAACCTGCTGAAGTTTGGATTCGGTGCGCCCGGCGATGATCACTCTCGCGCCGGCATTGGCGAAGGCTTGCGCCAGGTCGGCACCAATGCCGCTACCGCCGCCGGTGATCAGAACCTTTTTGTCAGCGAAGCTGTTGTCTTTCGAAACCGATGGCATGGGTTAAATCAGTCCTTCATCGCGTTCAGCCAGGCGCAGCAGTTGATCGCGCCCCGCATAGTATGGTTTGGGCCAGTTCTGGTGGTCGTTGCCGATTTTGGCGGCGGCGTGCAGGGTCCAGTAGGGGTCGGCCAGGTGCGGCCGTGCCAGGCAAACCAGATCGGCGCGTCCAGCCATTAGAATGGAATTCACATGGTCCGGGTCGTAAATGTTGCCGACGGCCATGGTGGGTATTTTCAGATCGTTGCGAATGCGATCGGCAAACGGGGTCTGGAACATGCGGCCGTAAATGGGCTGCGCGTGCACCGAGGTCTGACCCGCAGATACATCGATCAGGTCAACACCGACGGCCTTGAATCGTGCTGCGATTTCGACGGCTTCATCGGGTGTAATGCCCTCATCGCCGACCCAGTCGTGGGCTGAAATTCGCACGGACAGCGGTTTGTCTTCAGGCCAGGCTTCGCGCACCGCCTTTACCACTTCGAGCGGATAGCGCATTCGGTTGCTCAGGCTGCCGCCGTATTCGTCGGTGCGGTGATTGGTCAGTGGGGTAATAAAGCCCGAGAGTAAATAGCCGTGTGCGGCGTGCACTTCGAGCATGTCGAAGCCAGCTTCTTCAGCCAAGTGGGCAGCTTTCACAAAGGCGTCCCGAACGGTATCCATATCGGCGCGGTCCATGGCTTTGGGCAACGCGTTGTCCGGTGACCAGGGCTGGGCCGTGGCCGCCATGATGGGCCAGTTGCCTTCTTTAAGCGGCGCATCCATGGTTTCCCAGCCGAGCTGGGTTGAGCCCTTGGCGCCGGAATGACCCAGTTGCATGCAGAGTTTGGCGTCGGTTTCAGTGTGTACAAAATCGGCCAGGCGTTTCCAGGCCGCAACCTGTTCGGCGTTATACAGGCCGGGGCATCCGGGTGTGATTCGGCCTTCGGGGGTGACGCAGGTCATTTCGGTGTACACCAGGCCAGCCCCACCTTTGGCGCGCTCGGCGTAATGCACGAAGTGCCAGTCGGTCGGGCAGCCGTCGACGGCTTTGTATTGCGCCATCGGTGACACTACCACTCGGTTTTTCAACGTCATGCCGCGTACTTTGTAGGGCGCAAACATAGGTGCCTGATCGGTTTCGGCGCCGGCCTGTTGCTGGAACCAGCGCTCGGCTGACTGCAGCCAGGCGGGGTCGCGCAGGCGCAGATTTTCGTGGCTGATGCGTTGTGAACGAGTCAGCAGGGCGTAGTTGAATTGGACCGGATCCAGATCCAGGTAGCGTTCTACCTGCTCAAACCATTCGGTGGAATTACGTGCTGCTGATTGCAGGCGTAACACCTGCAGTCGTCGCTCGGCTTCGTAGCGTTCGAAGGCGGCACTGAGCGTTGGTTCGGATTCAACATACTCGGCCAGGGCAATGGCGGATTCCAGCGCTAGCTTGGTTCCGGAACCGATGGAAAAATGCGCGGTGGCCGAGGCGTCGCCCATCAGTACCACGTTCTTGTGGCTCCAGCGTTCGCACAATACCCGCGGGAAATTGATCCAGGCTGAGCCGCGAATGTGGCGGGCGTTGGTCATCAGTGCATGGCCGTCGAGATGATCTGCGAAGATACGTTCGCAGACGGCGATTGATTCGTCCTGGTTCATTGACCCGAAGCCGAAGGCGTTCCAGGTTGCTTCTGAGCATTCAACGATGAAGGTCGCGGTGTCGTTATCGAATTGATAGGCGTGCGCCCAGACCCAGCCGTGCTCGGTTTTCTCGAAGATGAAGGTAAAGGCATCGTTGAATTTCTGATGGGTGCCGAGCCAGACAAACTTGCAGGCACGAACGTCGATATCGGGTTTGAAAATGTGCTCGAAGTGCTGGCGTATCTTGGAGTTGATGCCATCGGCCGCGACCACGAGGTCGAAGCCACTCACAAAGGCGTCGATGTCTTCAAAAGGCGTTTCGAAGTGCAGGGTGATTCCGAGTTCCCGGGCGCGTTCCTGCAGCAAAATGAGTAATTGCATGCGGCCGATGCCGCAAAAACCATGGCCGGTCGAGGTGGTGCGCACGCCGTTGTGAACCACGGCAATGTCATCCCAGTAGGCGAAGTGCTCGCGAATGCGTTCGGCACTAACCGGGTCGTTCTGCGCCAGGTTGTCGAGGGTTTCGTCTGACAGTACGACACCCCAGCCAAAGGTGTCGTCGGCCTTGTTGCGCTCAAACACCTGGATGTCGTGGTCCGGGTTACGCAACTTGGCGCTGATGGCAAAATACAGACCCGCAGGTCCACCGCCGAGGCAAGCTATTTTCATTCTTATTGACCTTTAGTGGCTAAGCCCGTGCCCGACACCGGGTACGCCTATCCGGGGTCGGCGTGAACCCGTCCATGGGGCCTAGGCCGCAACATCCTTGTTGCGGACTACCCCGGATAGGCATACCCAGTGCCGGGCACTCGATTTGTTGCCAACTTCAATACGTGATTCAGTCTTGGGCGTCTGTCTTTGTTTTGCGTCCTTAATGCCCAACTTCTTTTCTTGTTGTGTATCTTTCGTTCAATGTAGCCCCGCGGGAAATATATTTCAAGCTTAAACATTTAGGCTTGAATGATTTATCATAAGCTCTGTTTAATGGCGACTGAAAGAGGTTCAGGGTTATTCTGGGTTCTGTTCACTCAAGTTTCGGACTTCGCTGAGCGGCTAGCAGCGGGTGCCGGGTGAACTCCTGTGGGGAAGTCCACAGCATGGATGCTGTGGTCTAGGCCCCATGGGAGGGGTTCACGCCGACCCCACAGGAGTTCACCCGGTAGCCGATGCGTACCATTGCCAGTGGATTGACCTGAGCTCTGGGGCCATATTGTTAACCACCTACTTAATTTAAAGCCGGAGACATCATGCTGTACCGTCAATTTAAAACACAGGAGGCCATTGATCTGGCCTATGACCCCTCGAAAACGGCCGATGGCGCCGCTGCCATGGCGCACTACAAGGCCATGAGCGCGAAAGCGATGGCTGATTTGGCGGTGCTTGCCAACTTGCGCTTTGGCCAGAGCCTGCCGGAAACACTGGATCTGTTCCCTGCCAAAACGCCGGGCGCTCCGTTGCATGTGTTTTTTCATGGGGGCTACTGGCGTTCTTTGAGCAACAAGGAGTTCGCTTTTGCCGCGCGCGGGCTGGTTGAAGCGGACGTCAGCGTGGCGGTGGTCAACTACGCCCTGTGCCCCTCGGTGACCCTGGGCGAGCTGGTGCGCCAGTGTCAGGTTTCCCTGCTTTGGTTGGCCGATCAGGCGGCAGACTATGGCTATGACCCGGAACGCATTACCGTGTCCGGTCATTCGGCAGGCGGGCATATTGTCGGTATGTTGCTGTCGACCGACTGGCAGGGGCTTTACGGCCGCTCGCCTGACTTGATTAAAGGCGCTACGGCTATTAGTGGGTTATTCGATCTTGCGCCTTTCCCCTATTCCTGGCTGCAGCCCAAGCTGCAACTGACGGGGAGGGATGTGATGACGCTGAGCCCGGTTCGCATTGAGTCAAGGGTAGCTTGTCCGGTGAATCTGGTGGTGGGAGCCCTGGAGTCGGATGAGTTTCACCGTCAGTCGACGGCGTATCAGGCTCATCTTTTGGCGGCGGACGCGCAGCAAGGCGTTACCGTGGAGTCTGTTCCCGGCTGTGATCACTTCACCGTTATTGACGGATTGAATGACGGATCAGGCCAGGTATTTGACGCCATTATGCGCCACATAGCATGATTACGGGTTAGGCCGCCGTTTTTTTCAGCCATGAGTACATAATCTGCATAAATACGACCTCAGGCCGGGTGTGGGGGTTGAAATTACGGTACGGTATCTGTTCGGTGAATCCCTAGAGAGTGAATGCGTTATATGAATCTGAAGATTATTCTGCCGTTACTGATTGTCGTGGTTGCTGTCGGTGCCGGTTACGGCTATATGCAATTCCAGGGGTCAACGGAAATAGATCTCGATGTTGTGCGTATTGGCGTTGATGTGCCATACCCGCCCTACGAGTTCCGTGATGATAACGGCGAACTCACCGGGTTTGAGATTGACTTGGGCAATGCCACCTGTCGCCGGTTGAACATTCAATGCGAATGGGTCGTCACCCCTTGGGATGGCATTATCGATGGCTTGCTGGCTGGCAACTACGACACCATTATGTCGTCGATGTCGATTAACAGCGAACGTAAAACGCGAGTCGATTTTTCCGACCCGTACTACTCGACCCCGTCGGTTTTGTTTACACACAGCGCTAGCGGCATCAGCTCCGACAGCAAGAACGCACTGCAAGAGCGCCGGATTGGCGTCATTGCAAACACCATTCAGCACGAATATCTGATGGAAACGTACGGCGATGTAGCCTCAATTCGTACCTACGAGACCAACGAAGAGGTCAATACGGCCTTGCGCAGTCAGGAAGTGGATGCGGTGTTTCACGACTACCCCCACTGGGAAAGCGAGTTCATGATTGGCGGCAACTTCCCGATTCTGGGTAAGGCACGCCAGTTGGGTGAAGGTGTTGGCATGGCGTTCCGGCCCGAAGACGATAACCTCAGACGTCTGTTCAACCAGGGGATGAACTCGGTAAAAAGTGATGGGACTTATAACCGCATCCGTAAAGATTACCTTTTCTTCGACGTGATGGTCGACTGACGTAAACGTTTGCCCGGTCTCTGGCTGCCAATAGAGCCAGAGGCCGGGCGCTCAGGCTCCCTCAGGCTGGAGGCGAGACGCGCAAAATGCGACCACTGTCGGTCGATAAAAACAAATGGCCATGGTCGTCTTCGGCAATCGCCCGTATGCGTTCGCCCAGGTCCTCAAGCAACCGGTCTTCCTCACCCATTTCACCCTGATCAGTCACTTCGATATGATTCAAGTGCGTTAGCACCAGTGCACCAGCAAATAAGTGGCCTTGCCAGTCAGGAAAGGCGTCGCCCCGATACACCAGAAGGCTACCGGGTGCGATGGACGGCACATAGACTTTTACCGGGTCGACATAGCCGGGCAGCGACTCTGCTTCGCCCACATCGACCGGGCCCCAGTACTCCCTGCCATGAGAAACCACAGGCCAGCCATAGTTCTTGCCTGCCTCAATCACGTTGATTTCATCACCCCCGCGCGGACCATGCTCAATCTCCCAGAGCCGATTTCGCTCGAGATCATAGGCCAGACCCTGAGGGTTCCGATGGCCCAGACTCCAGATTTCATCGGGAATATTGGCGTCGTCAACAAAGGGATTGTCATCCGGCACCCGGCCATCCAGATGCAGTCGCATGATGGATGAGGCATGGTTGCTGAAATCCTGCCCATTATCCCGGTCACCCCGGTCTCCCACACCAAAGTAGACGTAGCCCTCGTCGTCAAAGGTGACCCGGCTGCCGAAATGCTGGCCGGCGTTTGAAGCAGAATCGGTTACCAGCAGGTCTTCCCAGCCCGTTAGCTGGTCACTGTTTTCTGATAATACAGCCCGAGCCAGCGTCGTGGCTGCACCGCCGTCGACTGCCTTGCTGTAGGTAAAGTACAGCGTCCGGTCTGACCCGAATGAGGGGCTGGTTTGCACGTCGAGCAGACCACCCTGGCCGCGGGTGGCGATATCGCCGGGCAGACCGCTGAGTTCTGAGCTTTCGCCGGATTCAGTATTCAGCAGCCAGAGCTGCCCTGCGCGGCCGGTAATGACCATTTCAGTATCGGAAATAAACGCCATACCCCAGGGCGTGCCGAAGCCACTGGCGACTGCTTCAACCTGGTACTCGTGGCCCAGGCTGGAGCCCTCAGACAACGGTTCGGCCAGAATGGAGGAGGGCAGTAAGAGTAGACCCGATAGCAAAAGCATCGCTGATAGAGTCGTTGTGCTGGGTCGGCTCGCTCTGTTCATCGTTAGACTCCTGATGGTATTTCCAATTTTTCTGAATTTGGGATGTGGCTGTTAGCTAAGCACCGAGTGACGTCTGCCGGGCAGGCATCTCCGGGGAAGTCCGAGGCATGGATGCCGAAGTCTAGGCCCCAAGGACGGGTTTACGCCGACCCCGGAGATGCCTGCCCGGCAGATGGCACGGATTACTGCACCCAATTAGACTCGGCCACTAAATTCTACGCAATCTGACTGTAGGCGGTTTCAGGGTATACTGCGCGGATGAATCGATTATTGATCCTGTTGATCCTTTTTGGCAGCCAGATTGGCCTTTCGGATTTCCTGTTATTGCCTGTGTATGCGGCACGGTATGGGGAACTGACCTTTCTGGCGCTTTACGCCATCTTTAAACTGGTGATCGTACTGCCGCTGCTTCATGCAGAGCTCGTGGCCGGGCGTCATTACCGTATTACGCCCTTTGAGTGGGTGCAAACGGGTCGGCTGGGCCCGCTGGCACCGGTGGTGTTGAGTGCGCTGGTGCTGGCCGTTATCTGCGTCGTAGCGCTGACATTGCACAACGCCAGCTGGACACTCGCCATCACCAGCGACGCCCTGCGCGGTGGCTTGACCGACTTCGACGGGCTCGACCGCATACTGTACTGGTATGAACTGGGGGCCGACCAGGTGCACCTGTCGCGCTGGATCGTGCTGCAAGTGGGTATTCTCGCCGTGCTGGCCTGGTTTGCCTGGTATGGAATGGCCTTCGCATACGCCGTCGCGTTACCGCTGTGTCTGTTGTTCATCATTTTGCAAATTCCCCAATCCGGCGCCCTGCTCGATGCCTGGAGCTGGGGAGAAGTGACCGCCGAAGGCGTGCAGCAGGCACTGAAATACGCCCTGTTGTCATCGGTTGCCGGTTTTCTGGTGTGGTATCTGGTCGGTACCCGGCTGCCACAAAGCCTGCCCACCGGGTACTGGGTGCTTTCGGTGCAATTATTTGATTTGTGGCTCGGTTTATCGATTGTCTCGGCTGTTTTTCCGGGCCTTACCATTATTCCCGCTTCCAGTGGCGATGCTGGCCTAGTGCTGCAGGGGTTGGTTGAACAAATCGCCAGAGGGGGTGACGGGGTCACCCAGTTACGGCTGTTCATGCTGGTGGCCGCCGTGATTGGCATGCTGAGCAGCGTACCGCTGTTGCTGCTGATCAGCCTGAGTGGCAGTGGTCAAACCCGGCGAGGTGGCCTGCTGCTGGCTTTGCTAGCGGCGGCCCTGCTGGCACTGGTGCTGATGGTGTCGGTGCAAGTCGAATCAGCGCTGACCTGGCGTGGCCAGCCGTTCTCTGAACTGCTCAGCGGCTTCAGTTATTCACTGGTGGTACCATTGGTGGCGCTGATGATTTCCTGGGGGGTAGGCTGGCATTTACCGCCCAACCAGGTGTTGAAACAAGTTAATCCCCGGGTTGGCGGGCGCTACCTGGCGTGGCGTGCCTCACTCAAATTTGTGATCCCGGCGGCGCTTGCGTTAACATTTACCCGCGATTCGCTGGGCTTGAGTGGTGCCGGCCTGTCCGAGATTCTCAGTGTTATCGCACTGCTGGCGGTACTGCTGCAGCTGGCCCGCTGGATCCGCCGCCAGGCTATTTACCCGCTGGATTGATCGGCTCAGGTGGGCCAATAATCTGGGTTGATGCCGCCTTACACACATTCACTTGCAGGTTTTCATGACCGACATTCACCGTTCTGCCCTGTTGCCGCATTCAGCGGAAACCCTCTATGACCTGATTAACGATGTCGCTTCCTATCCGGCGTTTCTCGACGGGGTGGTTGCTGCCGATGTCGTAGAGGCTTCAGAGCATCATATGGTCGGGCGAATGGTGGTGCGCAAGGCAGGCATCGAGCGGACGCTCATCACCCGGAACCGGTTGGAGCGGCCACATCGCATTGAATTGAATCTGGAAAAAGGGCCGTTGAAGTCTCTGCACGGTGTCTGGACCATTAAGCCTCTGGGCGATGATGGGTGCCGGGTAACGCTGGATTTGAACTTTGAGACCGATGGCCGGCTGGCGGCCTTTGCCTTTGGGCAAATCTTCAGGCAAGTCGCAGACCGCATGGTGGACGCCTTCGTGCGCCGGGCACAGCAACTCTACGGGTAAAGGCAAGTTTTCTGTATGGACATGATCAAAGTAGAAGTGGCCTACGCTACGCCGGAAAAACAACGCATCATCGAGGTGGAGGTTCCGGTGGGCACCACGGTAGCCGAAGCCGTTCGTCAGAGTGGGATGGAGCGGGAGTTTCCGGAGCTATCGCTGGAAGGCATGCCAATGGGGGTGTTTGGTCGAAAGGTACCCAAGCCAGATAGCGAAGAGCTGTATGCAGGAGACAGGGTAGAGCTGTATCGTCCGTTGCTGATCGACCCCAAGCAGGCCCGCTTGAACCGGGCCGCCAAAGCCAAACAGGATGCCGCTGGCGAGAACCTCTAGTCTGTGACCGTGCACTAGCGTCAGCTGCGGCTGATGCGTGCCACGCTGCTGCCTTCGAATTCCACGGTTACCGTGCGGTATTCGCCTTCTTCGTCCAGAATGGGGTACACCCAGCGGTTCTGGGGTTTTTCGCCCGTCAGCATGGGTGTGCCCAGCAGAAACTGTACCTGCTCGGTCGACATGCCTGGTGTCAGTTGCTGAAGCTGCTCTTCTTTAACAAAATTCCCTTGTTTGAGCTCTGGCTGGTATGGCGTTAGCAGGGTGCAAGCGCTCAGGGTAAGGCTCACCAGTGCGCTGCTGATCAGGGCGCGGGCAATTACCTTTGTTCTTTTCAGGTTCAAATCGTTATCATCCCATTCAATAGTTAAGACACAGTACAAATAACAGTACAAAAAGACGGTCAGCGGCATGGGTGCCAGCTGTTGAATGTTGCGCATGCGGCAGCGCCCGGCAGTGTATCACGCAAGATTACAGGAGACGACACAGTGACAACTCAAAACCAGGAACTGAAAAAAGTTGGCCTCAAAGTCACTTTGCCGAGGCTCAAAATCCTGCAAATGTTTGAAGGTAACCCCGACGGACACATGAGTGCCGAAGAGGTGTACAAAGCGCTTCAGGACAGCGGCGAAGATGTCGGGCTGGCAACCGTATACCGGGTGCTGACGCAGTTTGAGTCGGCCGGGCTGGTGGCCAAACACAATTTCGACGGTACCCACTCGGTTTATGAGCTGGCAAGCCCGGAACACCACGACCATATGGTCAACGTCGATAATGGCGAGGTGATTGAATTCGTCGACGACATTATTGAGCGCCGCCAGCACGAGATTGCGAAAGAGCATGGTCTGGAGCTGGTTGACCACAGTCTCATTCTTTACGTGCGTGCCAAAAAGGCCTGACACGCCCGTTTTAGTCCGGGTATAAAAGCCTGGAACCTGCCCGGGGCGTGAACCCGTTCCCGTTCCTGTACCCGGTGCTGACGTATACTGCTGGCTCGATCGATCCAAAATGGAGTGGGTAGTATGTTGGCAGTTCGAAGTAGTGTTTACCGGTTTGGAAAGCGCATGGCTACCGGCCACGCCCTGGCTGAGCGGGCAGCAGGTGTCAAAAAGCGTTCCATCAGATTATCGCTGATGTCCGGGCTGGTTACTCTGTGTGCCCTGTTCAGCGTCGCCCCGGCCGCCTTGGCGGAAGTCAGTGAAGGTGACAGCATGCCAGCATTTCGGCTGCCCACTCTCGATGGTCGGATGCTCGACAGCACTGCGTTGCAGGGGCGTGTCGTTTATATCGATTTCTGGGCGAGCTGGTGCACCACTTGCCGTAAATCCTTTCCGGAAATTAATGAATTGCATCAGGAGTTGCGTAGTCAGGGCGTCGTCTTTATTGGTATTAACACCGACGAAGACGTAGCGCTGGCAGAACGCTTCCTGCAGGGTACCCCTGTCGACTTCCTGATCCTGTCGGATCAGGACCAACAAGTAGTCAGTGAATTTCGCCCCCAGGGCTACCCGACGGCCTACGTGATCGATAAATCCGGGACCGTCCAGAAGGTGGAAGCCGGGTTTGCGGGCAAGGAAGAAACCCTGGCGTTTCTGCAGAGCCTATTATAAGCCAACTTCCGGGGTCTGCTGGGAAGGTATGACCCCCGGCAGATGCCGCCGGCACCCACCGCTGGTTTCATAGCCTGTTCCGGTCAATTCTCTCTTATTACTTTTAAGGCTCAGTGCTGGCGCTGCTGGCGCATCAGCATTTCTTCCGCATGGGCCCTTGTCTGGGCCGTTATGTCGATACCCCCCAGCATACGGGCAATTTCGTCAATCCGGCTTTCCTGCTGGATCGGCAAAATTCGGGTACGGGTAATCTGGCCTTGCTGTTCCTTGCTAACCACGCAGTGGTTGTGCCCCTGGGCTGCGACCTGTGGCAGGTGGGTTACGCAAATCACCTGGCCGCGTTCACCAACACTGCGCAGCATCAACCCAACTATTTCGGCCGTTGCGCCGCTGATGCCCACATCGACTTCGTCGAACACCAGGGTGGGAATGGTGCTGTGCTCGGCGCAAATCACCTGAATCGCCAATGAAATTCGCGATAGCTCACCACCAGAGGCAACTTTGCCCAGCGGACGTACGGGTTGCCCCGGGTTCATGCTGACCAGGAATTCGATCTGATCCAGGCCATCGGGCGTGGCTTTATCGAGTTCGGTAAAGGCTACCTCAAAGCGGGCGCCGGGCATGGCGAGCTGGTGCAGTTTTTCCATCACATCGTCGGCCATGCGTGTCGCGGCAGCCTGGCGTTGCAGGGAGAGTTCCCGGGCTTGTTGTTGATAGGTTTCGGCCAATGAATTGACTTCATCGGCCAGATCATCGAGCCCGTCAACGGCTTCGGCAAGGTTAGTCAGTTCGCTTTCCAGCTCTTCAATCAGGCCAGGCAGGGCCTCGGAGCGTACCTGGTGCTTGCGCGCCAGGGTATGAATGCGGTCGAGCCGCTCTTCTACATGCTGCACCCGGCTTTCATCAACCTCGAAGCTGGCCAGATAGTGGTCCAGATCGTTAACGGCTTCCTGGCTTTGAATCAGTGCGCTGTCGAGCAGCTCCATTGCATTACTCAACGAGGGATTGGTGTCATTCAGGTTGCGTAACTGGTGCAGGGCCTGTTTCAGGCCATCGAGTGCGCCGGGTCCGTCGGTTTCCGGTTCCAGAGACTGACGCGCGGCGTAAGCACCGCTGACCAGCGTTTCGGTTTGTCCGTAGCGGCGAAACTCCACCTCCAGGGCTTCCACTTCACCGGCTTCCAGTGCCAGGGCGCTGAGCTCCTCAAACTGATAGTTCAGTAATTGCTGACGGGCGCTGTTGTCGTCGGCCTGGGCTTTTAGCTGGTTGTAATGGCGAGCCTTGCCTTGCCAGCGAATCCAGGCATGACGCACAGCCTGGGCCTGCTCTGCCAGGCCGGCATAGTCGTCCAGCAGGGTCCGGTGGGTGTCTATACGCAGCAAGGACTGATGGGCATGCTGGCTGTGAATGTCGATCAGCATTTCGCCCAGGGCTTTCAGCTCCGTCAGCGGTACCGGTTGCCCGTTAATGTAGGCTCGCGAGCGCCCTTCGGCCGAGACGGTACGGCGCAGTATGCATTCCTCGCCCTGGTCGAGATCCCGTTCGGCTAGCCATTCCAGTGCTGATACGATGCGCCCAACCTGGAAGGTGGCAGTGACCTCGGCCCGTTTTTCACCGTGCCGTACGACGCTGCTGTCAGCCCGTTCGCCCAGTGCCAGCGACAGTCCATTAAGCAAAATGGACTTGCCCGCCCCGGTTTCACCGGAAATGGCTGTCATGCCCTGTTTCCATTCCACCTCAATGTTGTCGGCGATGGCGATGTTGCGAATCAGCAGTGTGTGCAGCATGGGTAAGCGACCTGGGTTGCCTGAGTACTGTGTTTTTGTACAGTAAAAGCTGGGCAAGCTCAAGCAGAATTTACAGGGGCTGAGCGCTTGTTCCTGGAAACAAACAGGAGATCAGCTGACCTTGTTTATTCTGCTTTTTCCCTAAATAAGCCGGATTGTCGGTTTTTTTGGCCGAAAGGCGTCGTTTTGTCGCGTTAAAGAGGTGTAACAGCCTTGAAATGCCCACTCACGGCCCAATTAAAGTGCGCCAGCTAGTTTCTTCCAGTTATCCGCTCCGGGTGCCGGAAGAGCCTCACTTTGAACACGGTCGTTTTTTGGAATAGAGAGTTGGATCAGTAAATGGCACACGAAGAGAAACCCGTAGAAGCACAGGAAACCGACGCCCCCCAGGATGAGACGCTGGTCGAAGACACCCAGGCAGCGCCCGAAGAGGCCGCAGGGGCAGCGACAGAACAGGACCTGGTGGCGGAGCTTGAGGCAGCCCGTGAAGAGGCTCAGCTCAATAAAGATCGCTACCTGCGTGCTGAAGCAGAAATGGTGAACGTGCGCCGGCGTGTTGAAAAAGACGTCGAGAATGCCCACAAGTATGGCCAGGAAAAACTGGTACGGGAAATTCTGGACGTAGCCGACAACCTTGAGCGCACGCTGGCGGCGATTGAGACCGAGACAGCCGAAGTCAAGCCGCTGAAAGAAGGCGTGGAGATGACGCTGAAGAGCCTGCTCGACAGCTTTGAAAAGTTCAGCATCACGGTCATCAACCCCGAAGGCGAGCCCTTTGATCCGCAGGTGCACCAGGCGATGAGCATGGTGGAAAACCCGGACATGGAGCCCAATACCGTAATGGCGGTTATGCAAAAAGGCTACGCCTTGCACGGGCGCCTGGTGCGTCCGGCCATGGTGATGGTCAGCAAGGGTGGTCCGTCCAAAAACAGCATTGACGAGACCGCTTGATTATCTCGTTCGACACCTTATTTAGGGCTGAAACAGCCTTTTTGGTTTAAAAAAGCGGATAAAAATACCCCCGCATAGTGTGGGGTCTTGAATTCAGCAAAGCGGCTCTCATATAGCCAGACAAGACGTTAACCGAACCGTTATCAGAACCGTTCAGCAAATTATGGAGTGTCAGTATCATGGGTAAAATCATTGGCATCGACCTGGGCACAACCAACTCGTGTGTAGCGATTTTGGAAGGTGACAAACCCAAGGTTATCGAAAACGCAGAGGGCGATCGTACAACGCCGTCTATCGTTGCCTTCACCGACGACGATGAAACACTGGTTGGCCAACCGGCAAAACGCCAGGCTGTTACTAACCCGAGCAACACCCTCTATGCGGTGAAGCGCCTGATCGGCCGTCGCTTCGAAGACGACGTCGTGCAGAAAGACATCGGCATGGTGCCGTACAAGATCGTGAAGGCCGACAACGGCGACGCCTGGGTTGAAGTAAAGGGCGACAAGAAAGCGCCGCCACAAATTTCAGCCGAAGTGCTGAAGAAAATGAAGAAAACCGCTGAAGAATACCTGGGCGAAAAAGTCACCGAAGCGGTCATCACTGTGCCGGCCTACTTCAATGATTCCCAGCGTCAGGCCACTAAGGATGCAGGCCGTATTGCCGGTCTGGAAGTCAAGCGCATCATCAACGAGCCGACGGCTGCAGCCCTTGCCTATGGCATGGACAAGAAGCGCGGCGACAGCGTGGTTGCCGTCTATGACCTAGGTGGTGGTACCTTCGATATTTCCATCATCGAAATTGCCGAAGTCGATGGCGAGCACCAGTTTGAAGTGCTGGCCACTAACGGTGACACCTTCCTCGGTGGTGAAGACTTTGACCTGAAACTGATCAACTACCTGGCGGATTCGTTCAAAAAAGATTCCGGTATCGATCTGAAGGGCGACGCCCTGGCGATGCAGCGTCTGAAAGAAGCGGCCGAGAAAGCGAAGATTGAGCTGTCTTCCAGCCAGCAGACCGACGTGAACCTGCCTTACATCACGGCCGATGCGTCTGGTCCCAAGCACCTGAACGTCAAGGTGACCCGGGCCAAGCTGGAATCGCTGGTGGAAGAGCTGGTTGAGCGTTCACTGGACCCGGTTCGTATGGCGCTGAAAGATGCTGACCATGAAATTGGCGACATCGACGACATCATTCTGGTCGGTGGTCAGACCCGTATGCCTCTGGTTCAGAAAAAAGTTGCTGACTTCTTCGGTAAAGAGCCACGCAAAGACGTTAACCCGGATGAAGCCGTGGCCATCGGTGCTGCGATTCAGGGCGCGGTACTGTCTGGTGACGTGAAAGACGTGCTGCTGCTCGACGTAACCCCGCTGACGCTGGGTATCGAAACTATGGGTGGCGTGATGACGCCACTGATCGAGAAGAACACCACGATTCCGACCAAGAAGAGCCAGGTGTTCTCTACGGCCGACGACAACCAGGCTGCCGTGACCATTCATGTGGTACAGGGTGAGCGTAAAGTAGCGGCGCAAAACAAGTCGCTGGGTCGGTTCGACCTGGCCGACATTCCGCCAGCACCGCGCGGTATGCCTCAAATTGAAGTCAGTTTTGACCTCGACGCGAACGGTATTCTGAACGTGTCTGCCAAAGACAAGGGCACTGGCAAAGAACAGTCGATCGTCATCAAGGCCAACTCTGGCCTGAGCGATGATGAAATCGACAAGATGGTCAAAGATGCCGAAGCTCACGCCGATGAGGACCGCAAGTTCGAAGAACTGGCTCAGGTTCGCAACACGGCCGACGCCCTGGTGCACTCGACTCAGAAGACACTGAAAGAACATGGCGACAAGGCAACCGACGAAGAGAAACAGGCCATTGAGACGGCCATTCAGGACGTTGAAGAAGCCCTGAAGACTGACGACGTTGAAGCGATTAACGCCAAGGTCGAAGCGTTGACTCAGGCGTCTTCTGCATTGGCTCAGAAAATCTACGCCGATCAGAGCGCTGAAGCCGGTGCCGAGCAAGCTGAAGGTACAGCCGACAGCACTGCTGACGATGCCGTCGATGCCGAGTTCGAAGAAGTAAAAGACAACAAGTAAGTACATTGCTTGAGTAAATCGAAAGGTGACACCCCGTAAGGGGTGTTGCCTTGTCTGGTTTTTAGCTATTGGATTTTTGGGTGAGCCATGTGGCAGCCACCACCGGGCGCGTATCAAAACCAACAGCTAAAAATCATCAGCCCAACCGCCCATTATAAAAGGTTAACTGTACTCCCATGTCCAAACGAGACTATTACGACGTACTCGGTGTAGAACGCGGTGCGGACGAAAAAGACATCAAGAAAGCGTATCGCCGCATGGCCATGAAGTATCATCCGGACCGTAATCCGGATGACAAAGACGCTGAAACCAAGTTCAAGGAATTGTCCGAGGCCTATGAAGTGCTGGCCGATTCGCAGAAGCGAGCGGCATACGATCAGTTTGGTCATGCCGGTGTTGATGGCCAGAGCGGCTTTGGCGGCGGCCAGGGCGGCGGCCACGGCAGCTTCAGTGACATCTTTGGCGATGTGTTCGGCGATATTTTCGGGGGCGGCGGTGGCCGTGGCCGGTCCAGCGTGCAACGCGGTTCAGACCTGAAATACAACCTGGAAATGTCGCTGGAAGACGCGGTTCGCGGAACCGAAAAGACCATCAAGGTGCCCACCCTGGTCGCCTGTGAAATCTGTGACGGCAGCGGCGCCAAGAAGGGCACCAAGCCGACCACCTGTAGCACCTGTGGCGGTATTGGCCAGGTGCGGATGCAGCAGGGCTTCTTTGCGGTACAGCAAACCTGTCCGACCTGCTCCGGCACCGGTCATATGATTACAGACCCCTGCAACAGCTGCTATGGCCGGGGTGTGAAGGAAGAAACCAAAACACTCAATGTGAAAATTCCAGCGGGTGTGGATACCGGTGACCGAATTCGCCTGTCTGGCAAGGGTGAGGCGGGTCGCAACGGTGGCCCGGCGGGCGACCTCTACGTTGAAGTTCATGTTAAGAAACACGCCATATTCGAACGCGATGGGGCTAATTTGCACTGCGAAGTGCCGATCAGCTTCGCCGAGGCAGCCTTGGGGGGCGAGCTGGAAGTACCAACTCTTGAAGGCCGGGTAAAACTCAAGATTCCCGCCGAAACCCAGACTGGCCGTTTGTTCCGCCTGCGTGGAAAGGGTGTTACCCCGGTTCGGGGCGGAGGCATCGGTGACCTGCTGTGTCGCGTGGTGGTGGAAACCCCGGTAAACCTGACCAGCAAGCAAAAAGAGCTGCTTCGTGAGCTGCAGGACGGCATGGGCAGCAACAAGCACTCCCCCCGTTCCAACGGCTGGTTCGACGGCGTGAAAAAGTTCTTTGAAGAGCTTTAAGTTACCTCCCAATCTGCGCCCTCTCCCGCTTACAGGAGAGGGTTGGAGAGAGGGTGTCAACAGCAAAGGCTACACCGCCCTCTCTCTATGATTCTCCCCTCCAAAGGGGGGAGATGGCGGGATAATGCCAACCATGAGGCCTCTGTATGTTAAACATCGCAATAACCGGCGCATCCGGTCGAATGGGGCGGGCCCTGCTTCAAACGGTTCACTTAACCGAAGGGATGACGCTCACAGGTGCCTCGGTCGCACCGGGATCAAGCCTGATTGGTGCAGATGCTGGCGAGCTTGCTGGTTTGGGCAAGTTGGGTGTTGTGTTAACCGATGATGCCCAAACAGCCTTTGAGGACGCAGAAGTTGTCATTGACTTCACAACGCCAGAGGCAACGCTTGCGCATCTCGGTCAAATCAGGGGTACCGACAAGCGCATCGTCATAGGAACCACTGGTTTTTCAGAGTCTCAACTCAGCCAGTTAAAACAGGCGTCTGAAACCATACCCGTCGTCTTCGCGGCGAATTACAGCGTTGGGGTGACCCTGTCGTTGCAGCTGCTCCGGCTGGCTGCGCGGGTGATGGGTGAATCGAGCGATATTGAGATTATCGAGGCGCACCATCGCCACAAGGTTGACGCCCCAAGCGGCACAGCTCTGCGCATGGGCGAAGCGGTGGCAGATACGCTGGGACGTGATCTCTCCAAATGCGCCGTGTACGGCCGCGAAGGCCAGGAAGGGCCCCGGGCAGACGAGACCATAGGCTTTGCCACGGTAAGGGCCGGGGACATTGTCGGGGAGCATACTGTGCTGTTCGCCAGTGAGGGCGAACGCCTGGAGATCACCCACAAAGCCAGCAGCCGCCAGACCTTTGCCCGGGGCGCCGTGCGCGCTGCACACTGGTTAAAAACCCAGCCTACTGGCTTGTATGACATGGAAGCTGTGCTCGGGCTGTAATTGAGGCCTGTTGGCCATTCGCATAGGCCTGCGGGGTCAGGCTATTGAGTTCACAATTCGGGGGAAAGTGGCCGGGTAGTGATTCAATGATACTTTTCTGTGGGATATGGGCCTTCCGGGGGCCTATTGCGAATACTGGGTACGTGCCAAAAAAGCTTTTGTTTAGTAGGCCGGCACCGCTCGGAGATTACTTTCAGCCTTGTATCTGTTTGGCTAGAGGAGAAATTGTGCCGATATTTACATGCTTGGCAGCAATTTTTTTTCACAGATCAATTTCTAAATAACCTTCCATTGGTCGTATTCCATATACTGGCTAGGAGGGCATTCTCAATGTACCACCAGGCTTCCACGCCAATGGTTTGCGGCTGCGGGGGTTAGCCGCGGCCAGCGGGCGGGTGATGCTGGCTAAGCTGTACCGAAACCCAACCTATTGATATTTCCCGCTACCTCTTTGAATTTAAAGATTTTTTTTACCCATTACCCTTGGGTATGGCGTACTCTGGTCCGTCGTATTTCGATCACTGAATGTCTTAAGACTGGGCGTACATGCCCGGTATCGATTTCAACCCCTGTCAAAAAAATCTCGCAAAGTCGGCCAAGCCGCTCACCACGGGCATCGGCCGGTTGTTCAAAGAATCACCAAAGCGTCAAAAAAACGCAAAAAAATGGGTTGACCGATAATCGTGCCTCTGGTTTGATAGGTCGTGGACGTTGATTGAGGCATTCTCGATCAATCCTGGACAAGGGGAGCAAAGACGCTCGCGTAACAAACGCAGTCGACCAATAACAATCTCCCGGTCAGGTGTGCTGACTTACCACGGTAACAACGCACAAGCAGTCGGATCGGCCAGACAGGTCATTTATGAGACCGTTATTAGGGACACCGCTTTTGATACATGTCACCTTTTGTTCAGTAACGTTTTGACTCTGCAACGTGGTTGTAATATACATGCTGCAGGATATAACAAAATAATGGTTGTCGATTGACGTAGGTGTTGTGATTCGTTATTGGTTACCCAATCGGTAGCGTACCGACACTGAAACAACGATGGCTCATCGAGAAGTCTGGTCACCAAACCAGTTGAAATAAAAAAAGGGGAATCTTGAATGAAAGCGATTAAAATTGCTTCTGGCGTTGCGGTATCCGCACTGGCTCTGGCTATTTCTGCCCAGGCAAACGCTGCTGCTCACGAAGGTATGGCTACTGAAACCGAATGGAGCTTCACTGGCTCTATGGAGTTTCTGACCGTTGTCGACATGGCTGCTGGTGCAGTTAACCGTGACGGCGATGCTACCGACACTGTAATTGATGTTGAACTGGACGAAGAAGACGATTTCGATGAAGGTGCCGCTGGCGACGCTTGGGGTCTGGAAACGACTCTGTCTGTTGTTCACGGTCCTTTCTCCGGTGGTTTCATCCTGACGGGTGATGACGAGTCTGACGTTTCTGTTGAACTGGACGACTTGGTTGTAACCGACGGTGCTATCTCTTTCGGTCAAACTGGTAGCCTGGTTGACGAGACTCACGAATACGCATACGACATGGACGATTCCAGCGATACCGTTGCAGTCCGTTCTGAAGGTCGTGACGTAGGCGCAGCTCTGCGTTACACCATGGAAGGCCTGAAAGTTCAAGTTGAAGGCTCTAACCGTAAAGATGCCTCTGGTGATGGCGTTGTGACTGGTATCAATGCTTCAACTCTGGATACTCAGAGCTCTGACTTCGGTGTTGCTGCTCAGTACATGGGCGAAGCCGACGCGCTGAGCTACGTTGCTGAAGCTCAGTTCCGCACGTCCAGCCTGGGTGGTGATGACGATACCCCATATACCTATTTTGGTTTGGGTGCTACTTACACCATGGATATCGTTACCGCCAAATTCGGCTTGAACCAGTATTCAGCGACTTCTGATATCACTGTTGCTGAGTCTCATGACGAGTCTATCCTCGAGTATGGCTTTGAGTTGACCGCTACTCCGATTGATGCACTGTCTGTTTACTTGAAAGGACAGGATCTGGACGCTGCCGACACGTTCACCGAAGAAGCCATGAAGCTGTTGGCCGGTGCTGCTTACACAGTAGACACACTGACCTTCACTGGTGAGTACCTGTTCACCGATGCAGAAGAAGTTGGCGATGAGATCTTCGCTGAAGTTGCTTATGCAAGCGGCATGATCGGTGCCTACGGCTCTGTAACTCTGGCTAACATCGATGCTGAGACTGGCGATGCGCCTTTGATCGAAGCTGGCGTTTCCTACACTCAGGAAAACGGTGTTAAGTATGCAGCTGACTACGATCTGCGCGCTGAAGAAACAGACGCAACGATCAACCAAGCGGAAATCAACCGCTTCCGTCTGACCGCTGCTTACGCGTTCTAATTCAGATTCCTCTGAATGATGAAGTAGAGCCACCCTTCGGGGTGGCTTTTTTTTTGGGAGCCAATAAAAGACGTTGAACATGGAAGGACGAAAGACATTAAAAGACGTGGTACAGGAAAGGACGTAAAACAGGAAAAGACGATTGATGTGAAGTGATAAGAAAGCACTACACTGGCTCACAGCTCACAGCTCACAGCTCACAGCTTTAAACTCCCAAAACCTCCGCGCCAATTCGTTCCCGAAACCAGCCCAATGCTTTCCCGGTTACTCCGGTTCGCCAGGCAATTACCGCCTCTGACGGCGGGTTCGTCTCACTCAGCTTCACTTGCACCAGGGCGCCACTGTCCAGTTCTGACTGAATGCGGTGGCGGGGCAGATAGCCGACACCCAGGCCAGCCAGTTGCGCTTCGATTTTATCGCGCATGGTAGGAACGGTGATCAGTTTGTTCTGGCGCGTCCAGCCGATGGTGCGCGGGGCCATCAGTTTACTGGAGTCCCGTACGACGATGGTTGGGTAGGCTTCAATTTGTTCATGAGTCCAATCGCAGGCATTGCTGGCCAGGGGGTGATTCTTCGCGACGGCGAACACCATGCTCATTTCACCAAAGCGGCTGGTCTCGTAGCCATCGATTTTGGGGTCCAGCAAGTCGGTCGACAGTATCAGATCGGCGTCGCCGTTGATCAGCATTTCCCAGGTGCCAGAGAGTGATCCGTGAACCAGATGCACCTTGATGTATGGGTGTTCTTCGTTGAATTCATGCACCAGTGGGTAGAGTCGCGCTGGCTCGAAGACGGTATCGACACCGATGCGCAGCTCGGGTTCCCAACCGCTGGCGATTTTTTTGGCCGAGCTGGCGAGATTGTCGATATCGCGCAGGATACTGCGGCCTTCTTCCAGGATCAGGCGGGCTGCGGGTGTCATTTTTGCACGGTGACCACTGCGATCGAAGAGGTCTATGCCGAGGTCCTGTTCAACCTTTTGCACGGTATAGGTCAGCGCGGAAGGCACTTTATGCAGGGCTTCGGCGGCGGCGGCAAAGCTGCCACGCTGGTCGATGGCATCCAATGCGCGCAGCAGGTCCAGTGAAAGGGGGTTGTGGGCCATAAAGGTTCAGTTTTTTTGAAATGTAGAGGCAATATATTCCGCTTACGGGCCACCCTGCAACTGCCTAGACTGGTCGGTACCAGAAATCGATCAAACAGCAGACTAGGAGGTGCTCTCATGACAACATTACGCAGCGTTCGGCAGGTGGCCAGAGGTATACCGACGTCGGATGGCGCTGGGGTGAAGCTGACCCGGGTCATCGGAAACCAGTACGTGAAGAATCTGGACCCCTTTCTGATGCTCGACGAGTTCAAATCCGACGATAAGGCCGACTACATGGCGGGCTTTCCCATGCATCCGCACCGCGGTTTTGAGACCGTTACCTATATGCTTAAGGGCGCGTTTCGGCATGGCGACAATCAGGGCAACACCGGGTACCTGGCTCCTGGCTCCATTCAATGGATGACTGCCGGCCGCGGCATTGTGCACGAAGAGATGCCCAACCAGGAAGATGGCCCGGTGTGGGGCTTTCAGCTCTGGGTCAACCTGCCGGCCAAGCACAAGATGACCGCGCCCCGGTATCAGGACATTCGCCCCGAACAGGTGCCCGAGGTCGAGCTGGAAAACGGTAAGGTCAAGGTACTGGTGGGCAATTTCCAAGGGGTGATTGGCCCGGTTGAAGACGTGGTGACCGACCCGCTGTATCTGGATTTTCACTTGAACGAAGGAGCCACCCAGCGCATTGATATTCCAGGTAACAAATCGGCTTTTGTATACGTCTATCAGGGGTCGGCGCAGATTGGCAAAACCGAACTGCCAGAGCGGCATTTGGGCATTCTGGGGGATGGTGAAGGGCTTGAAGTGACGTCAACCGCCGCGGATACCCGCCTGCTCGTGGTGGCGGGTGACCCTATTCAGGAGCCCGTAGTGCAGTATGGGCCCTTTGTCATGAACACCGTCGATGAAGTGCAGCAGGCGATTGTCGATTTCAACGAAGGGCGGTTTTGAAAAACAGAGCTGTGAGCTGCGAGTTTTTAGCTCTAAGCTCGTAGCTCAAATAACCTATCGAAAATGCTTCAGGGCGAGCGCAATAACCCCTTTTCCGGTCATGTCTTCTGACCAGGAGTAAGGTTCAATCTGTGAACGCCCGATCAGCTCGGGTACCAGGGCTTCTTGAATGCCCTCGTGAATGCCGGGTTCCATCAGGGTGTAGGCTCTTACGCCGGGCCCGGTGACTACGATGCGTTCCGGGCTCATCAGTGCCAGAATGTTGGCTATGCCATACCCGAGTACCTTTCCTGCCTGGTGAAACAAGTCGACCGCATAGGCGTGCTTCTGATGTCCAAGCTCGGTTAGCCTTTTCATCTGTTTTTCAGATGGGTGGCGCCGGTCTGTCGCCGGAAGGTCCATTACAGCGCTGGCGTCGCGATACAGTGCATAGTCGCTTACGTAGGCTTCAATGCACCCCCGTTTGCCGCAGGCACACTGGGGGCCTTCATGGCTGTATTTGGTGTGGCCAAACTCCGCCGCAGCGCCAAAATGGCCACTGTACAGGTTGCCATTCACAACCAGGCCGCCGCCAACGCCGTAACCAATCATGATCACGACGAAGTTATTGCACTGGCTGTATTCAGGGTGCTTTTGAATGGCGTAGGCAATGCTGTTGGCGTCGTTGGCCAGTTCTACCGGGCATTCAAAGGCATTTTCCAGGGCGCGTGTCAGATTGACGTTCTTAATGTTCAGCGCCGGGCTCCAGACGACGTCGCCCTTGTGTACATCAACAAACCCCTGAATGGCGATGCCCACGCTGACCAGTCGGGCGGCGTGATCGGGGTGTTGGTCCAGGAACCGTTTGGCCTGTTCGACCAGCATCTCATTCAGTGAGGCCTGGTCATGACGCTGGGTCTTCTGCACCACAACGGTCTCGTGTGCAATGTTACCCTTCAAGTCGCCGAGCATCAGCCGCACTTCATTGATTGACAGTTTGATGCCCAATACCGAGGCGTGGGCGGGGTCCAGGTCGATCAGCACGCGAGGACGCCCTCGGCCCCCTTTGACCTCGGGCCCTTTTACTTCCTGAATGATGGCAGCATCCGACAATTCAGAGGTGATGGCGGTGACGGTTGCCGGACTGAGGCGGGTAATCTGACCGATGTCGACCCTGGCCAGTGGACCAAACACGCGTAATGTGTTGATGATGTCTATCCGGTTGTCCGCTCGAATTTGTTCGGTGTCGTTTTTCTTCATGCTAAGGCAACTTACTGAATAGAATCATGTTTTCAGTGTAAACCGGGGGTCTTTTCCAGTCGACTCTAAAATTAAATCCAGGCGGTTATGGGTTGTGAGCCTAAGTGGTTTCCTGTGCTTCTGGTTAATCCGTGTACAGGCAGGCGAGGGTAGCCACGTTTGCACGGGCTTCTCTCTGCCTCTTTGGGTCAATCTTCTTGGCGCTGCGGAGGTTATTTTCAGAAATACTTTTACTGATAAAATAAATATCGTGTTGTAAGGGGTGGTCTGGGTGTAAAGCATACGACTATTGTCGATATTCGGCTGATTTCATTGACTTTGACTATTTTGCGATCAAGAATAACTTTGGGTGTAAAAATAAAGCTGGGCACAGTCCTGGCTGCCCGCTACTTACAATAACAATATGGTCCCGAATCAGGAGTTATAACAATGAGAAAAGTACTGATCGCCGCCGCTTTATCCGCCTGTACCGCGGTTCCTGCTGTAACGATGGCACATGACCTAACCGTCGGTGTGTCCTGGTCGAACTTTCAAGAGGAGCGCTGGAAAACCGATGAAACGGCTATTATTGCTGCCCTCGAAAAGCTGGGTGTTGAATACATCTCTGCCGATGCCCAATCGTCTGCTTCAAAACAACTGACCGATATCGAGAGCCTGATCGCCAACGGTGCGGATGCATTGATTGTGCTCGCTCAGGACGCCAGCGCGATCGGGCCTGCCATTGAGGCGGCCGCCAACGAAGGCATTCCGGTAGTCGGTTACGACCGGCTGATCGAGCATCCCGATGCGTTCTATTTAACCTTCGACAACAAAGAAGTTGGCCGGATGCAGGCTCGCGCCGTGCTTGAAGCCCAGCCTGATGGTAATTACGTTTTCATCAAAGGCTCGCCAGCCGACCCCAATGCCGATTTTCTGCATGCCGGGCAGTTGGAAGTGCTTGCATCGGCCATGAACTCCGGAGCCATAGAGAACGTAGGAGAGGCATACACCGATGCCTGGTTGCCAGCCAATGCACAACGCAACATGGAGCAGATTCTTACCGCCAATAACAACGAAGTGGATGCCGTTGTTGCCTCAAACGATGGTACTGCTGGCGGTGTAGTTGCTGCGCTGTCTGCACAGGGTATGGACGGTGTTGTACCCGTTTCCGGGCAGGATGGTGATCACGCTGCATTGAACCGCATCGCGCTCGGTGTGCAAACCGTATCGGTTTGGAAAGACTCGCGTGAGCTGGGTAAGGCGGCGGCCAATATCGCCTTCTTGATGGCCAATGGGGCCGAAATCGATGAAATTCCTGGTGCTGGCGTGTTCAGTGATGGGCCCCGGGGCGTGTCGATGAACGCCATCTTCCTGAAGCCATTGCCAATCACTGAAAATAACCTGGATGTGGTGATCGATGCCGGCTGGGTAACCAAAGAGACGGTTTGCCAGGGTGTGTCCGCCGGACGAGTTTCTGTTTGCGATTAATGTCATTCAAGACATCGGAGGCGAAAGTCTCTGGCTGCTTTCTGAATACATGGCAAATGGAGCCTCGTGACATGGTTGAGACGTTGGTCAACCCATTAAAAAGACTATTGGAAGCCACTGAGGTAGATACCCGCATTCTGGGAATGGTTGCGGTATTGGGCCTGCTCTGGCTGGGGTTTGGCATCGCCACGGATGGCGCCTTTCTAACCCCGCGTAACCTCTGGAACCTCAGTGTCCAAACCTCGTCCATTGCGGTAATGGCAACCGGTATGGTGCTGGTCATCGTGACCCGGAACATAGACCTGTCGGTCGGGTCTCTGTTGGGGTTTACCGGCATGATCATCGCTGTGACGCAGGCCGAATGGCTGCCCGCTCTGTGGGGTTATGATCATTCGATGACCTGGGTAACCGCATTGCTGGTAGGTATGGTTGTCGGCGCGCTGGCGGGTGCTCTGCAGGGGTTTGTCATCGCTTACATGGGTGTGCCGGCTTTTATCGTGACGCTCGGCGGGCTGCTGGCTTGGCGGGGGGCGGCCTGGTGTGTCACCTCGGGTCGCACTGTGGCGCCGATGGATTCAACCTTTCAGATCATGGGGGGCGGGCCGTCCGGCTCTGTCGGTGAACTGGCCACCTGGTTAATTTCAGGTGCGATCTGCCTGATGATTGTCGCCGCTTTTTTACGGGGCCGACATCTGCGCCGCTTGCATCAGTTTCCACTGCGCCCGGTTTGGGCCGAATTCGTGCTGGCGGGGTTTTACTGTACCGGCGTAATGGGGGCTGCAGCGATTGCGAATGCTTACCCCTGGCCCTCCCGCATTGCAGAGCGCTATGCACAAGCTGAAGGTATTCCCATTCCTGAAGGAGGCCTGGTGATCGCTCATGGGTTCGCTGTGCCGGTATTGGTCGCTGTATTCGTAGCCGTGGTGATGTCGTTTGTTGCAACACGAACCCGGTTCGGGCGTTACGTCTTTGCCATTGGCGGCAATCCGGAAGCGGCTGAGTTGGCTGGGGTAAATACCCGCAAAGTGATACTGCTCGTATTCACCATTATGGGCATTCTCGCTGCCATCGGCGCGGCTATTTCCACGGCCCGGCTGAACGCCGCCACCAATGCGCAGGGCACGCTGGATGAACTCTATGTTATCGCCGCCGCTGTGATTGGAGGTACATCGCTGGCAGGGGGGATTGGCAAGGTTGCCGGTGCTATTTTGGGGGCGCTGGTGATGCAGTCGCTGCAAAGCGGAATGGTTCTGGTGGGTATTGATACGCCGTTGCAAAATATGATTGTCGGTGTGGTATTGGTCATTGCCGTCTGGGTCGACACCCTCTATCGCAAAAGGAGCTCGTTATGACGGATAACCAGCAACCCCTGGTCGATATGCGCAACATCTCGATCTCGTTCGGAGGTATCAGAGCCGTGGATGACGTATCCATTGATCTGTATCCCGGTGAAGTTGTTGGGCTTCTGGGGCATAACGGCGCCGGCAAATCGACCCTGATCAAGATCCTCTCCGGGGCTTATCCGATGGACGCCGGTGACATTTTTGTAGATGGTAAACCGGTCACCATCAACAACCCCAGAGATGCCAAAGACCTTGGCATCGAGACCATTTATCAGACACTTGCACTGGCCGATAACGTCGATGCCGCTGCCAATCTGTTTCTGGGTCGTGAGCTGCAGACGCGCTGGGGTACGCTGGATGACGCGGCTATGGAGAGTGCATGCCGGCAAGTGATGGGCAGGTTAAACCCTAACTTCCAGCGCTTCAAAGACCCGGTCAAATCCCTGTCTGGCGGGCAGCGACAGTCTGTCGCTATTGCTCGGGCCTTATATTTCAATGCCCGCATTCTGATTATGGACGAGCCGACGGCGGCGCTGGGTCCGCAGGAAACGGCTCAGGTGGCGGAGTTAATCAGGCACCTGAAATCCGAAGGCATTGGTATCTTTTTGATTTCCCATGACATACACGATGTTTTTGATCTCTCGGATCGGATCAATGTCATGAAAAACGGCAAGCTGGTGGGCTCCGCCCCGGTCGATGTAGTGACCAAGGATGAAGTGCTTGGCATGATCATTCTCGGCAAGTGTCCGCCTCAGGTAAAGCCAGGCCCAGGCGCGGTGGCGACAGAAACCTCAGTAGAGGCTGTCGTTTCGGGGGGTGGGTAGTATTAAGCTGTGAGCTTCGAGCTTCGAGCTTCGAGTAAAGGCATTAATTCGCAGCTAATAGCTCGAAGCTTTCCCTCACTCCCTATAAAACACGGCAGACGCCCACAAACTTTCCCAAACGGCACCGGTTTCTTCAGCCACATCAGCCGGAGGTTCTTGCATGTGCACGCTGCTGACCAGATAAGCGGTATTTTCCCGAAAAGGAATGCTGATCTCGCCGCTCTCATCGGTAGTCAGCCGGATTTCTTCAGCCTGTTCATTGCCTGATTTCATAAACACGCGAGCCAGTACGCCGGCTGATGGCTCGTCGTTCAGAAAAAGCGTTGCGGTCAGTGGTGCTTGTTCGTTGGTGGTGTAGGGGTTGTCTTCCAGGCGCCATTCCAGCGGGTAGCCAATCAACCTGTCTTCGCCTTGCGCATTGCCGGTACCAATGTAGGTCTTTGCAAAGCGTCTGAACACTTCAGTAAAGCCACGCTCTGGCAAACCACGGTCTTCATGAGCTTGACGCACCCAGTCGAGCCCGTCGAGCGTGAGGAAATTGTCGAAAACAGCCGGGTCGTCGTAGGTAAGTTCGGTGTAGGTTGATTCGTAGGTCAGGGTAGTCAGCCCATCGCTATCGACGGCCTGAACGGCGGCAGGCCGCGCGCCGAGGCGAGCGCTGATGGGGCGTTCCCGGCCGTTGTGGTGCAATTCGAAGCGAACAAAGCGATTGGGGAAGAAGGCGTAGGTATCGCCCTTGAAGTTTTCGCCGACTTTGATGTCGGCCTGCACGGTCTTGTTGACGTCGATGCGGTACTGGAGTGGCTCCAACCAGAATTCATGGGCATTGGCCAGGTTGCCCAGTGTCAGGCCCAGCAGGGTGGTGAAGGCAAGGCGTAACAGGCGCTGTGTTGCAGTTCTCTGGGTCATGAAGGGGCTCTGTATGGCTGAATGGGAAGCATACTGAGACTACGTCGGCGAGGCCAGTACAGATGCCGGCCGAGTTTGGGGTGGGGTAGTTCACGTAATCTCCAGGCACAAAAAAACCGGCGTAAAGCCGGTTTTTTAGCGTCAGGTACCACTGAAGGCCGATTAAGCGGCTTTCAGGGCCTTAACGCGGGCGTTCAGGCGGCTGATGGTGCGAGCAGCCTTGTTCTTGCTGATGATGCCTTTACGGGCCATGCCATCAACAACCGGTTGAGCGGTAGTGAGTGCTTTGGTCGCCTGGTCGTAGTCTTTGGCTTCGATTTGAGCAACAACCTTTTTCAGGTAGGTACGAACCATGGAACGCAGGCTTGCGTTGTGCGCGCGACGCTTCACTGCCTGACGAGCACGTTTTTTAGAACCAGCAGAGTTTGCCACGGGCAGCTCCTTAATAGTCGGTTACTGGGATTTGGAGTCAAATTTGAGGGGCGCGATTCTAGGTTTTTGAACCCGACCTGTCAATGGCTGATTGGGCTTTGTTTGGTGGCTTGAGTTCGTGTCAGGTACTAGGTAGGCCTATCTGGGGTCGGCGTAGATCCGTCCATGGAGCCTAGGCCGCAGCATCCCTGCTGCGGACTCCCCCATATAGGCCTACCCAGCACCTACCACTCGGGCCGTTGCCAAAGTCGGATACTAGGCGGGACCACCTAAAAAGACGCAAGACCCGTTTTCCAGTATCCGGTAGACTGGCGCCCACTCTTGTACTCTCCATTGGCCTTTATTTGCACTCATGACTACGCCTACACCAATAGAGCCTGATCTGCCAAAACAGCCTGCCGCTGCTGGTCGCAAGACCCGAGGTATTTTGGGTAACTCCGTTATAGTGGGCGGGGCCACTGGCTTGTCCCGTGTACTCGGGTTGGTTCGGGATACGGTCTTTGCCGTGCTCTTTGGTACGGGCGGGGCGATGGACGCCTTCTTTGTTGCCTTCAAGATCCCCAACTTCCTGCGGCGCCTGTTTGCGGAGGGGGCGTTTAATCAGGCGTTTATTCCCGTGCTGGCCTCGGTGCGCGAAGTAGAAGGGGATAACGGCGTGCGCCGCCTTGTTGCGGCGACTCAGTGGACCCTGGGGTCTGTGGTTGGCTTAATTACGCTGATTGCCATGGTGGGAGCACCACTGGTGGCCTGGGTGTTTGCGCCGGGGTTTCATGACGATGGGGTTAAGCTGGACCAGACGGCCGATTTTCTGCGGCTGACCTTTCCTTATTTGTGGTTTATTGCGCTGACGGCCCTGGGTCAGTCGGTGCTGAATACCTACGGCCGTTTTGCGGCGCCTGCCGTGACGCCGGTGATCCTGAATCTTTGCCTGATTGGCTCGGCTTTCTGGCTGACGCCTCAGTTTGATGTGCCCATGACCGGTCTGGCCTGGGGCGTGATGCTGGCAGGCTTGTTGCAGTGGTTGTGGCTGTGGCCGTCGCTGATTTCCGTTGGCGTCTGGCAGCCATTTCGGTTTGGCTGGCACCCTGGAGTGAGGCGGATTGGTGTGCTGATGATTCCTGCCCTGTTTGGGGTGTCGGTCAGCCAGATAAACCTGCTGTTGGATACTGTGCTGGCCTCGTTGCTTCAAGATGGTTCAGTGGGCTGGTTGTATTATTCAGATCGCTTGTCGGAGCTGCCGCTCGGGGTCATAGGCATTGCCATTGCCACGGTGTTGCTGCCGAAGCTGTCGCACAGTGCGGCGACGTCTGATCATCAGTCCTTTAAACAGACGCTGAGCTGGGCGATTCGGGTGGTGTTGCTGATCGGGCTGCCAGCCATGGCCGCTCTGCTGGTGCTTGCCGGGCCGCTGCTTACCACCTTGTTTCAATACAAAGCCTTTACCGTATTCGATGTGCAGCAGAGCAGTCTGAGCCTGATGGCATATGCGCTGGGGTTGCCTGCCTTTATGCTGATCAAGATTCTGGCACCGGCGTTTTTTAGTCGACAGAACACCCGAACGCCGGTCAAGATTGGTATTTGGGCGATGGCCCTTAACATGGTGTTCAATCTGATGCTAATTGTGCCGCTGGCCCATGTTGGTCTGGCGCTGGCTACTTCGTTGTCGGCCTGGATTAACGCCGGTCTGCTGGCCATTACCCTGCACCGCCAGGGCGATTTGCCGGAGGTTGGGATGTGGCGAGCTGCTGTCGTGCGCGCCCTGGCAGCCTCTGTGGTGATGGCGCTGGTGCTGTGGCTGCTGCTCGGCTGGCCTTTGCTGGATTACCCTACGGATGTGTTTGGCCGGGTGTGGCGTACCGGATTGCTGGTCTGTGCCGGCCTGGTCAGTTACAGCCTGTTCTGGTTCCTGCTCGGGGGCCGGTTGCGTGAGGTGCGCCACTGAGTCCTTTTTCAGCGAGGCTCGCACGGGCAATTATTCAGAGGCTCCTTAAAGACGGGCGCGACGGTTTTTTGTATACTCCGCGGCCTTGTTTTGTCCCTGGTTCGTTTTATGCACATTAGCCGCAGTCCCTACCGCCTGGGTCAGCCCAGCGCCGTTACCATTGGCAGTTTCGATGGCGTGCACCTCGGGCATCAGCATCTGATTGCTGAGGTGCTGCGGGAAGCGAAGCAACGCGGGCTGACCTCGACCGTCGTTACCTTTGAGCCCCAGCCGCGCGAGTTCTTCGACCCCGAGGGTGCGCCCGCAAGGCTGTCGTCGCTGACCGATAAGGTGCGTCGGTTCCGTGAGCTCGGCATCGAACAGTTGGTTGTGTTGCCGTTCGACCGGCGCTTGCGTGCCATGTCCGCGGCCGACTTTGTTGAGCGGATATTGCAGGAAGGGCTAAAAGCGCGCTGGGTACAGGTGGGTGACGATTTCCGCTTCGGTAACGACCGTAAGGGTGATGCTGCTTTTTTGCGTCAGTACGACTTCGACGTCGCTGAGATGCCTTCACAGCGCATTAATGGTCAGCGGGTGAGCAGTACGGCCATACGGTCGCTGTTGGGTGGCGGTGAATTGCGCGAGGCGGCCGCCATGCTGGGCGAACCCTATACCCTGAGCGGTCGAGTGATATACGGCCGCCAATTGGGCCGTACTCTAGGGGTCCCGACCGCCAATATGTTGCTGGCACACCCGAAACTGGCGATGGCCGGGGTTTATGTTGCACAAACCCGCCTCAATAATGAATGGGTGCAGGGTGTTGCCAACCTGGGACCTAAACCGTCGGTTAATGACCCGAGGTACTGGCTGGAAACACACCTGTTTGATGTCAGCCCGGATCTTTACGGCCAGCGGCTCGATGTGCAGCTGCTGCACAGGCTGCGGGGTATAGAAAGATTTGATACGCTTGACGCCCTGAAACACCAGATTCATGCAGATATCCAGGCCGCTCGTGCCTGGTTTTCCCCATTAAACGGAAGTGATCGAGCTCCATGACAGACTATAAAGCGACTCTGAACCTGCCGCATACGGATTTCCCGATGCGCGGTAACCTGGCCAAACGTGAGCCGGAAATGCTGGCCCACTGGGAAAAGAACGGCATTTACCAGCGAATTCGCGAAGCCAGTGCGGGTCGCCCCAAGTTCATTTTGCACGATGGCCCTCCGTACGCGAACGGGAATCTGCACCTTGGGCACGCTGTGAACAAGATGCTCAAGGACATCATCATCAAGTCGAAAAACTTCATCGGCTACGATGCCCCCTATGTGCCAGGCTGGGATTGCCACGGCCTGCCGATCGAGCACAAAGTCGAGACCATGATCGGCCGTGCCGGCGACAAAGTCGATTTCAAAACCTTTCGCGCCAAATGCCGCGAGTTTGCGCTGGGCCAGATCGACGGTCAGCGCAAGGAGTTTATCCGCATGGGTATATTCGGCAGCTGGGACAAGCCTTACCTGACGCTCGACCACCAAACCGAAGCCGACATCATCCGTGCCCTGGGCAAAATTGCCGAAAGTGGCCATCTGGTGCGCGGGTTCAAGCCAGTCTACTGGAGCGTGGTTGGCGGTTCTGCGCTGGCCGAAGCCGAAGTGGAATACCACGACAAAACCTCGTACAGCATTGATGTGCGCTACGCCGCTCAGGATGAAGCCAAGGTGCTGTCAGCCTTTGGTACTGAGGCGGGCAAAGGTGAAGTGTCGGCCGTTATCTGGACGACAACTCCCTGGACGCTGCCTGCCTCTCAGGCGATTTCCGTTGGACCAGAGCTCGACTACGTTTTGGTGCAAACACAATTTAACGGTGAACCGGCACGGCTGATTCTGGCTGAAGGCTTGCTCGAAGCCGTTGTGGCGCGCGCTGAGCTGGGTGATGTTGAGATACTGGCGCGTGTTCCCGGTACGGCACTGGAAGGCCTGGTGTTTGACCACCCCTTCTACCAGCGCGATATCCCCATTCTGCTGGGCGACCACGTGACCCTCGACGCCGGTACCGGCTGCGTACACACCGCACCCGATCACGGCATGGAAGATTTTGTCGTCTGTGGCAAATACGGCATCGAGACGCTGAACCCGCTAGACGACAAGGGCGTGTACCGCCCCAACGTCGAGTTGTTTGCTGGCGAGCATGTGTACAAGGTTGAACCGCATATCCTTGAGGTCTGTACTGAAAAAGGCCGGTTGCTGCACGAAGAAAAAATTCGTCACAGCTACGCGCATTGCTGGCGCACCAAAACGCCGCTGATCTACCGGGCGACACCGCAGTGGTTCATCAGTATGGACAAAGAGGGTCTGCGCGCCAAAGCGATGGACGCCATTAAGGGCGTGCGCTGGGTGCCGGGCTGGGGGCAGAACCGCATCGAAGCCATGTTCGAGCAAAGCCCCGACTGGTGTATCTCGCGTCAGCGCACCTGGGGCGTACCGATTGCCTTTGTGACCCACATCGAAACCGGCGAGTTGCACCCGGAAACTCCGCGCCTGATTGAAGCCGTGGCAGCCCGGGTTGAAAAAGACGGGATGGACGCCTGGTGGGATCTGGACCTGGCTGAGTTGCTCGGAGACGATGCCGTCAATTACGAGAAAGCGACCGATACACTGGATGTCTGGTTTGATTCGGGCGTGACGCACGACACCGTGCTGCGCAAGCGTGAAGAGCTGCGCCAGTACCCGGCCGACATGTACCTTGAAGGTTCGGATCAGCATCGCGGCTGGTTCCAGTCTTCGCTGAAAACCGCGGTGGCGATGAACGGCAGCGCGCCCTACAAGCAAGTGCTTACTCACGGCTTCACCGTCGATGAGAAGGGCTACAAGATGTCCAAATCGCTGGGTAATGGCATCGAGCCACAAGAAGTCTTTGACAGCCTGGGTGCAGATATTCTGCGCCTGTGGGTAGCTTCGACCGACTACAGCGGCGACATGGCGATGTCGAAAGACATTCTGAACCGCTCGGCCGATGCGTACCGCCGTATCCGCAACACCGCCCGTTTCCTGATCTCCAACCTTGAGGGCTTCGACCCGGCTGAACACAGCGTGCACCAGGGTGACATGCTGGCGCTGGATCGCTGGGCTGTAGACCGCGCCTACCGTTTGCAGCAGGAAATCTCGGACGCTTACGACAACTACCAGTTCGTGCAGGTGTACCAGAAGATTCATCACTTCTGTGTGCTCGACATGGGCGGTTTCTATCTCGATATCATTAAAGATCGTCAGTACACCACCCAGCCAGATTCCCTGGCCCGGCGCAGCTGCCAGACGGCCCTTTATCACGTGTTGGAAGCCCTGGTGCGCTGGATCGCCCCGATTCTGAGCTTTACCGCCGATGAGCTGTGGCAGTTCATTCCGGGCAGGCGCAGCGTTTCAGTGTTCGAACACACCTGGTACGACGGCCTGCAACCGCTGGACGACGATGAACCCATGGGCGTTGCCTTCTGGTCCGAAGTTCAGGCTGTTAAAGAAGGCGTGAATAAGGTGCTGGAACTGGCCCGTAACGAAGGCCGGGTAGGGGGCGCGCTGAAATCAGAAGTGACGCTCTACTGCGACGATGCCCTGAAGTCAGTGCTCCTCACTCTGGGTGACGAGCTTCGGTTTGTCACGCTGACCAGCGCGGTTACCCTGGCAAATCTGGCGGATGCGCCAGAAACAGCCCACGCCACTGAGCTTGAAGGGCTGAAAGTCAGTGTTGCTGCTTCAGAACAACCGAAATGTGGCCGGTGCTGGCACCAGCGTCCGGATGTTGGTCAGCATGCCGCTCATCCTGAGTTGTGCGGTCGCTGTGTCGAGAACGTCGATGGTGACGGTGAAGTGCGCCACTTTGCGTAAGGGCTGGGCATGGCAATGAATGCAAGGATGAAACAATCGGTTTGGTTGCTGATTGCCGCTATGGTGGTGGCGCTGGACCTGTGGACCAAGAGCCTGGCAACCCAGATGTTGCAATATGGTCGACCGGTCGAAATTCTGCCGGTGCTCGACTTTACCCTGCTGCACAACCGGGGTGCGGCCTTCAGCTTTCTGAGTTCGGCCGGTGGCTGGCAGCGTTGGGTGTTCACCATCATCGCTTTGTCCGTCAGCATCGTATTAGTGGTATGGACGTTACAGTTGAAGCCGCACGAGCGCTGGCTCTCGGTGACATTGCCGTTGATTCTGGGCGGCGCCCTGGGCAACCTTCATGACCGGCTGACGCTGGGCTATGTGGTCGATTTTGTTCATTTTCACTGGCAGGGCCGCTATTTCCCGGCCTTTAATATCGCCGATGCTGCCATAACCGCCGGCGCCATTATGATGATCATCGACGCGCTCTGGCTCCAGCCTAGGCGTAATGCGGCCTCTGGTAGGCCGTAAGGTCGTAAATCAACTTTCGGAGTGCGCTACCAGTTGAGTGCCAGGTGCCTGGCACGAACTCCTGGCGCCAATGCACAACCGAACTCCGAATCTTAAGTTGCGATACTCTTTTTCGAACAGGTAATGAAGCATGCAGATTCAGGAAAACTCGACCGTTACCTTGCACTTTGCCTTGCATCTGGACAGCGGCGAACAAGTTGACAGCACCTTTGAGCGCCGCCCAGCTACCCTGACCATTGGGGATGGTAACCTGCCGGAAGGGTTCGAACGGCATTTGATGGGGCTGAGTGCGGGCGATCGGCGTAAAGTGCAGGTACCGCCGCAAGATGCCTTCGGCCAACACAACCCGCAGAACATTCAACAGTTCAAGCGCGACCGTTTTGCCCAGTCTGAACCACTGGAGGTGGGCATGGTGATGTCGTTTGAAGATGCCGGTAAGAATGAACTCCCCGGTGTGGTTGCTACACTGGACGATGAATTCGTTGAAGTCGACTTCAACCACCCGCTGGCGGGCAAGACACTGGATTTCGAAGTCGAAATTATCGAGGTAAAAGGGGCGACCGATGGACATTAAACTGGCCAACCCACGCGGCTTTTGTGCCGGTGTGGACCGCGCCATCGACATCGTGAACCGGGCGCTGGAGCTTTATGGCTCACCCCTCTATGTGCGCCATGAAGTCGTGCACAACAAGTTTGTGGTCGATGACCTGCGTAACCGCGGCGCTGTCTTTGTCGATGAACTGCACGAGGTGCCGGACAATCAGTTGGTCATCTTTTCGGCTCACGGTGTTTCCCAGGCCGTGCGCCAGGAAGCCGACAAACGAGGCCTGAAAGTCTTCGATGCAACTTGCCCGCTGGTCACCAAAGTGCACCTGGAAGTCTCCCGCTACAGCGCCGACGGCATGGAATGCATTCTGATCGGCCATAAGGGTCATCCTGAAGTGGAAGGCACCATGGGGCAGTACGACGACGCCAATGGTGGCGCCATTTACCTGGTTGAAGATGAGAACGACGTCGCCCAGATGCAGGTACGGGATGAAGCGCGCCTGGCCTACGTCACGCAGACCACCCTGTCGATGGACGATACCGCTCGCATCATCGACGCCTTACGTGTCCGCTTCCCGCAGATTCAAGGCCCGCGTAAAGACGACATCTGCTACGCCACCCAAAACCGGCAGGATGCCGTGAAGACCCTGGCACAGGATTGCGATGTGGTGCTGGTGGTCGGCTCACCCAATTCCTCAAACAGCAACCGGCTGCGCGAACTGGCCGAGCGCATGGGTTGTAAGGCCTATCTGCTTGACGACGCCTCCCAGCTCGACCCAGCCTGGTTCGATGAAACCACCGTAATCGGCGTAACCGCTGGCGCCTCGGCACCGGACATTCTGGTCAGCCAGGTGCTGGAAGGGTTGAAAGCACTGGGGGCCACCGCGCCGGTAGAGTTGGATGGCATTCCCGAGAACATCACCTTCTCCATTCCCAGAGAGCTACGGGTAAAACACCTGGCGTGAAGGGGTAACCACCCGGAATATCGGCCGCCGCTCGCAATGAGCGGCAAACAATGCTCGCCCTCCCCGTCAAAAGTTTGAACCCGTTGGCAATCTCTACGCCTCCCCAGCCACTTATCCTGCCGCTTGAACCGTCTGTCGGTTATGATGACGATAGATTGACAAAATCACTAAGCTAAGGGTTATCTATCTGTGGAACTGCCTATGAACAGCCAGAAAGGGGTCACGCTGATCGAACTGATGATTGCGGTCGGAATATTGGCGATTGTCGTGGCGATTGCTGTCCCTAACTTCCAGTCAATGATCCAAAATAATCGCCTGACTTCTGCAGCTAATGAAACGCTTGGCGTCTTTCAGATCGCCCGGTCTGAAGCCATTCGAGCGAACCGCCGGGTCATACTGGCCTTTAACGCAACGCCGGATATCACAGCAGATGAGGCCCATATAGTCGTGTTTGTAGATACTGACAGGGACGGCACTGAGGATGCAGGTGAACGGGTTCGCTCCTTGCTTTTGTCATCTGACTCGCTGGCATTGGCTGCTGTCGATGGTGGTGGCAATGCCATGACCCAGGTCGGCTTCCAGCCGGATGGCAGAACCGTGAACAGTGCAACCATGACGGCCAGCGTTTGCGATGATCGAAATCGGGGGCAGCAACTGGTCTTGCGAGCGTCTGGGCAATCACGATTAACGGGAGCGATTACATGTCCGTGAACAATCAGCCCGTGGCAGGTTCAAACCAGGGCGGCTTCTCCCTGATTGAAGTATTGGTAACGGTCGTCATTTTGGCCGTCGGCCTACTCGGAGTGGCAGGCGTTCAGGCGTTGGGCTTGCGAACGGCCAATGTAGCTCTTGAGCACAGTCTGGTGACGACTTTGGCGACCGATATCGCCGAACGTATCAGGGCAAATCCGATAGCATTTCAAGCAGATCAATATGTCATTGACGTGGATGTGGACAACCCTCCCGGGGGTAATGAGTGTTCGCAAGCCTGCTCAACTCAGGATCGAGCTGAATCTGACATTTTAGGGTGGTACAACCGATTGTTGATACTTGACCAAGTCAGCGCCGAAATCACACGCAACGGTACAGTGGCTGAAATATCGATCAGTTGGGTGGAGCCAGGCATCGGATTCGGTGGAGATGATGCAGAGCAGGCCCAAAACTTTGTATACCAGACTCGTCTGAACTGAGGAAGCTGATCAATGAATTTGCAAAAAGGCTTTTCCATCGTCGAGCTGATGATTGCCATAACACTGAGCTTACTTCTTGGTATTGGCATTTTCCAGGTGTTTACCTCAAACCAGGAAAGCGCACGGCTAACCCAGGCATTGGTAGAAGTGCAGGATACCGGCCGGCTATCACTAGACCTTATTGCACGTGACATCCGGAATGCCGGGTATTGGGGCTGTGCTGGTGGGTTGGACAGGGTAAGTAGTACGATTGATACGGGTGGTACGGGTTATGATGCCGACATTCACGGTATTGGAGCCGCGGGAACTGGCGGCGGAGTAAGCGCATTGGATGATGTTGCTGCTGGAACAGATGTATATGGTATGGCTGTTGTTGAAGGTACGGATGTACTTCAACTGCGCTCGATGGCGTCGGATGGAATATCTATAGCTCAGCCAATGCCAACCGTAGCGGCGGCATTATTTGTTAGTGACAATAACGATTTCTCTATTGGCGATGTATTAGCTGTGAGTGATTGCCAGTCTGCGGATGTTTTTCAAATCACGAATGTCAATACAAGTGGTGGAGCTGATAATTTGGTGCATAACACCGGTACGGAAAGCCCGGGTAACAGTACCAATTCTCTGAGCCGTCAATATGGTATTGGCAGTCAAATTCTGCGTCCAACGTTTAGAAGCTATTTTCTGAATGAGCAAGCGGGAGTCAGGCGTTTGATGTTTAGGAATGAACAAAATGTGACCACTGTATTTGCCGACAACATTGAAGACTTTCAACTGATGTTCGGTGTTGACAGTACCGGTGACGGTGTTGCGGATATTTTCGTCAGCGGTACAACAATAGACAACGAAATCTCTGGGGGCGGCGCCTATGATTATGATGATGTACTTACGATTGAAGTACGATTAAGAGTCGCCTCTTCCTTAACCGATGTTGTTGATGAGGGCATTGTTTATGCTTGGAATGGCAATGCCGCCTTGCCGGCGGGGGTTGACGAGGGCCGGTTGCGTCGAGAGTTTTCCTCTGTATCCACTGTGCGGAGCCGCATCCCGTGAGACATACTGACAATAGATTTTCTCGAAGCCCGGGTTCGCAGCGCGGTGTTGTTCTGATCACGGCACTGATTTTCCTGGTCGTACTGACCCTGGTGGCAGTCACAACCGTTCAAAATGTGACTTTGCAAGAGCAAATGACCTCAAACGTTCGGCAAGGGAGCATTGCTTTGGAAATTGCCGAAAACGGACTGCGAGATGCGGAACAGTTTCTCCTCAATTTGCCCAATTCAGGCGCTTTTTTCGTGTCAGGTGATGGCTTGTACGATCAAAATGAGGCGCCATTACCCTGGGAGGTGAATTGGGGTAGTACGGCGGTCCGTGCGGGCAATGAGGTTACTATCAATGGCATCCCTTATCAGACACGCTACTTTATTGAATTCATAGGGCCTTTTTTTGAACAGCAGGAAACGGGCGAGATTGTGACTGGAGGCGCGCTTGGTGCCATTGGTCAAAACCTCGGTTACCGGATCGTTGCCCGAGGCTTGGGGAACGATGGTGTGACAGAACGTATTGTTGAAACCTATGTCGCAAGAACTTTCCAATAGAAGCTTAAAACCGAATTAGGTAGCTCAGATCCTCTCAGGAGAGACATCATGGCACGTTCATTATCTACGTTACTGGCCTTTTCGGTGATCTTTATGATCGCAGAGCAGGCATACGCAGAAGACATTGTTCTTGAGGATTACCCGGTTAACTACGGTATTCGTGCCAAACCTAATATCTTGTTGGCAGTTGATGACTCTGGCTCGATGGATGTTGAGCTGTCTTTAGTCGGTACCTTGGAAGGGTACGGGTATTGGGATGGCACACCGTCCAGTTTTGTCGAAGGTGGGCAGCCTCGTACTTCAGGGGGCTCGCGATATACTCACCTGTTTCCGTTTGGAAACGCTAGCCCAAGCAGCTCATCTGAGTCCAATAGATACAATGGTGGAGAGCATTTTGGCAATTATTATGTACCTCCATTTGACGCCTATGGGTTTATGCGCTCCAGCGACTGGAATGCCGCATACTATGACCCTGACCTAGAATACGAACCATGGCCAACCTATGGTGGGTACGGTTGGCCGAACATAGAGCCAACAGAAGCCTGGCTCGATCCGGGCCTAATAGGCAGCTCGCAAACAGACCGGAGGATTGACTTAACAGCTTCTGTTGCTGCAAGTGCCTTCGGAACTGGCAGGCGAGGAGAGTTTGCGGCGTTGTTTGGAATGTGGTGCAACAATAGTGGGGATTTGTGCGCAAACAACCAATACCGTGGTTTCGAATATTGGCCTGCCACTTATTATGCACCAGATACCACTTCTGTGTTTACAGTTGATGCTAGCGTTCCTGTATTAGGGGCGAATACATACAGTTGTTCCGACGCCAGTACACTTGACCCCGTGTTATACCAGGCATTCCACAACAACCGGTCAGCCTTCTCCGGAGTGGATGCTTTTGCGCCAGACGGCACATGCCTTGAAAGGGTAGCCATTGATTCTACGAGAACCTCATACCCTAGTGGCAGAACCTATGACGAAGAATTACAGAACTTTGCAAACTGGTTTACTTATTATCGAAAGCGGCATCAGGTAGCCCGGGGCGCACTTGGAGCATCCTTGCAAGGTATTCGTGGTATCCGATCAGGCTTGTATTGGATCAATAACCGTAGAAACATCAATATGTACGATTTGGACGACAGTGCTGACCTTAGTACGATGTTGGGTGAAAACTACTATCGTGTTGCCGGTGGCAGTACTCCTAATCGTCAAGCCCTATACCATGCCGGGGACCAGTTTGATACGAACCAAGACATTATCCAGTATTCATGTCAGCGCAATTACACCTTGATGTTTACGGACGGTTACTGGAACGGTAGTTTTAGTGGCTTGGGCAATATGAACGGATCACGGGGAGAGCCCTATGCTGATACCGTTTCCAACACCCTTGCAGACGTGTCGGACTATTTCTACAACCGGTCGCTGCGGGCTGGTACAAACGATGTCAATGGAGACACTATTGTGCCTGGAGAAGTCCCTTTGCCAGAGGCTTGTACTGACGGCACGGCAGAGCCCTGGATAGACTGCAACCCTAACTTACATATGAATACTTATGCTGTAAGTTTTGGCCTGGCCGGCCAAGACGTATTGGGTCAGACATATGACAATGGAACGATTTCAGGTGTGTACGACAAAGTCAGAGACGCCCACTTGGTGCCGCCGACTTGGCCTGGCTCCATTGGGTTTGATGGTCGCACTATAGACGACCTTTATCACGCAGCAGTTAACGGACGTGGAGAAATGTACTATGCTCAGCGCCCTCAGGAGCTGAAAGATGAATTGCAAGCAGCATTGAGGGATATTCTAGCTACAGAAGGTTCTGCTGCCGGTCTTACTTTTAACAGCGCTACCTTGAATTCAGAGAGCTTGGTGTTCAACACGATTTTTAACACCACTAACTGGACAGGAGATCTGATAGCAACGAAGCTGGATCCGAGCACCGGTGCACCCACCGGAGGAACCGCGTGGAAAGCACAAGAGGTTCTTGAAAATCAAGGCTGGGAAGACCGGCACATCATTTCCTTTAACGATAGCAGCGGGCAGTCAGTATTGTTTGAATGGGGTAACTTAACGCTGGATCAGCAGGCAGATTTGTCCACCAGCCCGGACGGATCTCCTGATTCTTTGGGGCAGGAACGACTGGATTACTTGCGTGGTGACCGCTCGGAAGAGGGAACGAAATTCCGTGAGCGGCTCGCGTTGCTAGGGGATATGGTTAGCTCTACCCCAGCGTACGTTGCCAATACATCAGTAACTTGGCCCGACTACAACGAGAACAATTTGTTTGGTGGTGGGGGTAGTGGTGAATCGCACAGTTATTTCCGAAACACGACTGTTCGTGACCGAGACCCAATGATCTACGTTGGCGCAAACGACGGTATGCTTCACGGCTTCGACGCAACCAATGGTACGGGTGGTGGTGTCGAGCGCCTGGCCTATCTACCTTCGGCCATGTTCTCAAGCGATGCCAGAGAAGGATTGCATTTCTTAACCGACCCGGATTACACCCACCGCTTCTATGTAGATGCCGAGCCAGCGTATTCCGATGTTTATGTGAACAGGGATGGTACCAGTGAGTGGCGCACTGTCCTTTCAGGAGGATTTCGCTCGGGTGGTAAAGGGTTCTATGCGCTGGATATTACCGACCCCGATGAATTTACCGACGCCAATGCCGCCGACAGAGTCCTGTTTGAGTATTCCGATCTGACAGACCCCTATTTGGGTTATATGTTTGAACGCCCATCTATCGGGATGCTCAATAATGGTGAGTGGGCCTTGATCTATGGCAATGGCTACAACAGCATTAATGGGGAGGGTGCTATTTATGTAGTCTTTATTGAGCGGGTGTTGGCTGATGGCTGGATTGAGGGAAATACATTCATGCGATTCCCTACGGAAGTCGCCGGTGCGATCAATGGCATAACCGCCATTGATTATGAAACCGATCGTGTCATTGATGCGATATATGCGTCGGATGCAGGTGGTTATGTGTGGAAACTTGATCTCACGGCAGCCACTGAAGCAAGTTGGGGATATGCTGTGGCGTCGGGCGGGACTCCAGAGCCGTTTTACGTAGCTGTAAATGATGACGGTGAGAGACAGCCTATCATTACTCGGCCTCGTGTTATCAAACATACGTCTGTTGATGACGCAAACAATAACGCACCGAACCGAATGGTTATCTTCGGTACGGGCAGCATGGTTGAGCAAGCGGATCTGAACTCGACGGAAACTCAAAGCTTTTACGCAGTCTGGGATGATGGGTCAGCCACGAATGCTTCGTTTATTCGCTCAGACTTGCTTGAAAGTGAAGTTACAGCAATTACCAACAGCGATGGATTTCCTCAGCGTGAGCTGGCTGTGACTTCTAATCAGAGCCCATGGGGTGGCAATAATCAGGGCTTCTATTTTGATATGCCTCTTACCGGTGAGCGGGTTCTTGACTACATCGATATTCGTGAAAGCAAGCAAAGCCCGGGAGAGTTCTATGCGCTATTTTCCAGTGTCATTCCGGATTCGGATGTCTGTAGCTATGGAGGTGTTTCCTGGATCATGGCAGTAGACTTGCGAACCGGCGCTGCGCCAACGTATGCAGTTTTTGATACGAATGAGGATGGTGTTATCGACGAGAATGACGAGGCGGCCGCCGGGGTTTTCTCGGATGATTACCTAGTTGACTTCGTCGCGGTGGGTGGTCTTGGCTACGGTAATACGTCTACCGGGGAGATCGTTACCTTTACCATTGAAGAAGGTCAACAGAGCTTTACCGGTCGTATGGGTTGGCAGGAATTGATTGCACGATAAAAAATAGCGGGTAAACAGGCCCGCAGGTTGTTCTGCTGATATCCGGCAAACAGAGGCGTACTGAAAACATGAAATACCACAAGAACGGCTTTACCCTGATTGAATTGATGATTGTAGTGGGGATCATTGGCATCCTGGCGGGAATTGCGATTCCGGCCTATCAGAATCAGATCGAAAAGGGTCGTAGATCAGACTGCCAGGCCAATATGACTGCTGCGGCCAACGCGATGGAGCGGTACCGCACTGGCGCCGGTCAGGGTAGCTATGTTGGAGCTGCAGCAGGTGCAGGGGGAGTGTTCGGGGGTACCTGTCCCCTGGATGGCAGTACCACCTACTACGCACTGACGCTGCCTGTTCTGACTCAAAGTACCTATACCATATTGGCTACTCCGGCAGGGCCTATGACCAATACGGGCAGAATGACTGTTACTCATACCGGGCAACGTTGTTGGTTTGACGATGAAGATACAGCGGGTGGTGTGTGTAAACCGTTTTAGCGTCTTGGCTAGCAGGAGGCTAGGAGCACACTATATTTTGTTGTGTGCCCTGATACCGTCGATCCACGATCCCATCGCCATCGGTGTCGTTGAAAAAGCGGAGCCTGCCGAGGTGAGTACTGCTCAAATGAAAGGCCAAGTGGTCCGGCTCCCCGGTCGGGCAAACGGTGAGGCTTCGTAGATTGCCGGACAAACCACTCGCGCGATAGCGAAAGTAAGGCAAGGTTGCTACGCCTTTATACATAATCACGCGAGTTTCTGGCGGAATGTTAATCTCGGCTACCAGGTCAGCAGAGTCGTTGTAAAACTGGTTGTTGTCGTCGTCGAAGAAAGCATGCCAGGGTTGGTTCAGGTCGCTTACACACCGGCCGGCGACAACTGGGCAGACAGTCACCCAGCGTTGCCGGCTGATTGCTTGCTGCCGGGCTGCTTTTAACAATCCTGCCCAGCGCCACTGCAGTTGCTTGCCTCGATGAGCCTCCACAAGGTTTGAAAAATGTGGCAATGCGATAGTAGTAACGATACCTAATATAGATACCGCCATTAATAGTTCGATTGCGGTTACGCCCGAAAGGGCTGAAAGTTTCAGCTTCATTAAAGGTGCATCCCTGTGAATACTCAGCTTGTGTTGCTTAATCCTTAAGCAACCCCAGGGAATAGAATGTGCGGAGAATTCTGAAAGTACAAGCCAGGTAGACTGAATTTGTGATCACAATCGCAGGACTTACTAGCTATTGTGACGCGCTATACTAGTCCAGCCCCAGTTTCTTCAACCGATATCGCAACGCCCGAAAAGTTATACCCAGGCGTTTTGCGGCTGCGGTCCGGTTCCAACGGGTTTCTTCCAGGGCCTGTTCAACCACTTCCCGTTCAACTTCCATCAGGTAGTCTTCGAGGTTCATGTCGCTGGGCCGGGCATAGCGCTCGCCGCTGCTATTACCGTTGGCTCCTGAAATGGCGGCCGCAGGCGTCTGGTCCAATTGCAAGTCGCGCAAGCCAATGCGGTCGTCCTCGCACAGGGTGTAGGCACGCTCCAGTATGTTTTCCAGCTCTCGAACGTTGCCGGGAAAGGGGTAGTTCATCAGGGCGTTTTCAGCCGCTTTGTCGAGCCGTGCTGGTGCCAGCTCGTAGGATTCGGCAATGCGGATCAGAATGCGCTGACACAGCAGAGGAATGTCACTGGTGCGTTCGCGCAGGGCGGGCACCGGCAGGTTGATCACGTTGATGCGGTAGAACAGATCTTGCCGGAACTCGCCTGAGGCGACCAGGGCATCGAGATTCTTATGCGTCGCGCTGAGTATGCGAACATCGACATCGGTTTCCTGCTGGCTGCCGATAGAGCGAATCTTTTTCTCCTGAATCGAACGCAGCAGTTTGACCTGCATGGCCAGGGGAAGGTCGGCTACTTCATCCAGGAACAGGGTGCCATTGTTGGCGGCCTGAAAAAAGCCAGCTTTGTCTTCAGAGGCTCCGGTGAACGCGCCTTTTTTGTGGCCAAAAAATTCACTTTCCATCAGTTCACTGGGGATAGCGCCGCAGTTTACCGGTACGAAGGGGCCTTCAGCACGTGGCCCTAATGCGTGTATCTGACGGGCAACCAATTCTTTGCCGGTACCTGATTCGCCCTGAATAAACACAGGTGCCTGGCTGCGAGCGAGTTTCCGAATTTTGCTCTGCAGATGCGTCATCGCCTCGGACTCACCCACCATGGTGGGGATGGCTTGCGCAGGTGAGGCCTGGCTAGAGGGGGTGTTGCTGATCTTAAGTGCCTGGTTAACCAGGGCACGCAAGCGTTCAATCTCGACCGGTTTGGATACAAAATCGAAGGCGCCGGCTTTCAGGGAATCAATGGCCAATTCCATGTTGCCATGGGCGGTGATCATCGCGACGGGAGTATCCGGGCGTTTGTGCTGGATGTATTTAACCAGTTCCAGGCCATTGCCATCGGGCAGGCGCATGTCGGTCAGGCACAGGTCGTAGGCGTGCTGGTCGATCTGACGGATGGCGGACTTGAGGTCCGGCACGCTGAGGGTGTCCAGGCCCATGCGCATCAGGGTCAGTTCAAGCAGTTCACGAATGTCGGGTTCATCATCGACAATCAGGACGCGTTGATTGGCCATGTTGGTGTTTACTCCTGTACAGCAGCGTGCGCAAAAAGGATTCGGAAGCAGGCGCCATTTTCATCGCCGGTATAGAACAGCCGGGCGCGGTTGGCTTCGGACAATTCTTTGGCAATGTACAAACCCAAACCGGTTCCGGTGGCTTCGGTGGTATAAAACGGCTCGAACAAGTGCTTTAGCTGGTCTTCGGCAATGCCAGGACCAAAGTCCCTGATGTCCATATACGGTTGCTCGGTATCTGCCAGTCTACCCAGTTGAATGGCAACTTTCCGTGAACCGGTTCTGAGTTCGCTATAGCGTAGCCCATTGTCGACCAGGTTGATGACCACCTGCATCATGCGTTTGGGGTCGATACGGACTCGGATGTCCCGGTCTCCTTTGATCTCGATGGTGTCCGACTTGAGGTGGCCCTGGCAATACTCGCTCAGGCAATCATCCAGGAATTCGCGAAGGTAGATGGGTTCTAGCTGTAGGTTTAATTGACGCGACATGTCCAGAATGTTGTTGATGATGGTGTTAATGCGGTTGCTGTGATTGCGGACGATGCTCAGCAGCCGCTGGTCGCCTGCATCGAGCGAGGGATTCTCGGCGAGTAACTGCGATGCATGGCTGATGGCACCCAGCGGATTGCGAATTTCATGGGCAATGGACGCTGTTAACCGGCCCAGGGAGGCCAGCTTCAGGTGCTGAGCCTGCTGCTGCACTCGCCCGGTGTCTTCAATGAAAATAATCAGATCGCATTTTGGGCTGTCTTGCAGCGGGGCAAAATTTAACTGTACCAGAGGGTGGTCTTTGTCCATTTGCAATGGCTCAGTGCGCTCGGTGGGTTCTACCTGCCAGCTTTCCATACGTTTTTGCACGGGCTGCGGCAGCCAGAACGCCCGCTTTTCCGTCATGCCGAGCAGGTCTTTGGCGGCGTCATTCATCAACCGAATGGCCCCCTCCCAGGTGGTTACAATGATGCCGGTACGCATCCGCTGGACGATCAGTTCGTTCAGGTGGCGCAAGTCGAGAATGGTGTCTGCCTGAGCCTGGGCCAGTTGTTCGGTCGAGCGAACGCGCGATGTCAGGTATTGCAGCAGCAGGGTAACGGCAAAGAAAGCGACACCCAGCAAAGCTGCCTGAAGCAGGTTGTCCTCTCCCAGCGTATTGACCGACAGAATTTCGGTATAGACGGCGCCGGAGGCGGCCATGGCGGCAACCAGCATGCTGTGCTGAAACCGCAGTAACAGGCTGCCGATGGCTACACTGACGATCATCAGGTTGCCAAAGCCGGTGCCCACGCCTCCAAGGTAGTGAAGAATCAGCGATTGCATCAGGATGTCTGTCAGCAGCAGTACCACGGTTGGAATGCTGCCCATTTGTCCGCGTACCGTTACCACCAGACCAATGATGCAGATGACCACATAGGTCAGAGTGGCATACAGAAACGAATCTGCATTTAACCGGGGCAGAGCCATCATGGTCTCGAGTGGCATCAGCGCCAGCACGCTCAGGGCGCTGGCGAGCATCAGCCGGTAGATGCCGTAGTAAAACAGAATCTGCTGGCGGCGGTAGCTTGGGTACTGGGGCGAGAAAATCATTGTCGGTTGCGTTCCCTGTCGCAAAGTACCTTATGGGCGGGCCCGTTTACGTTGCTCAGTATAAACACCCTTCAGGCCGTGAAAACAACACCCAGTGCTCCCGACTTGTTCTACCCTGGTGAAAACCGGACAATAGCGGGCCTCAGTCATCGGTGGAGAAGGTAATGACGTTGCGTGTGGCCCTGGTTCAGGATCGGTTTCCGGTCGGCGACATTCCCGGCAATACTCAAAAAGTGCTGGAGCGGGCGCAGGCGGCCATAGACAAGGGCGCCGACCTGGTCGTGTTTCCGGAGCTGACGCTGGCGGGTTACCCACCGGAAGACCTGCTTCTGCGCCCGAGTCTTGGGTTGCGAATAAACGACGCGCTGGAAGCAATAAAGGCGGCCGCATTGCCGATCGGCATTGTGGTGGGTTACCCGGAACGGGAACAGGGTGCCTTGTACAACAAAGCCATGCTGATCGACCGGGGCGAGGTGATTGCCGATTATCGCAAGCAGCATTTGCCGAATTATCAGGTGTTCGACGAGAAGCGCTATTTCACCAAAGGCACCGAAACCTGCGTGTTTGATTACAAGGGTGCGCGACTGGCGCTGACCATCTGTGAAGACATCTGGTACGACGGCCCGGCCCGTCGGGCTGCTGAAGCCGGTGCGGAAATCAACATCAACATCAACGGCAGCCCCTACCATATCGGTCGTCTGCCCGAGCGCCATGCGCAGGTAGCCCGGGTGTCGAAAGCCTTCAGCGCGATGACCATCTACGTTAACCATCTTGGGGGTCAGGATGAACTGGTCTTTGACGGCGGGTCCTTCATTACCCAGAGCGATGGAGAGATTGCCGTGATGTTGCCGGAATTCGAACCCGCGCTGACCTGTGTCGACCTGCATAAGACCCAGAGCGGCTGGCAGGTGGCAGAACCCTCCAAGGTGCCCGTGCTGGACAATGAAGAGGCGCTTTATGAGGCGCTGGTGATGGGCCTGGCCGACTACGTTAACCGCAATGGCTTTCCGGGGGTTGTGCTGGGGCTGTCTGGCGGTATTGATTCGGCGCTGAGTGCCGCCATCGCGGTTGATGCGCTGGGCAAAGACCGGGTACATGCGGTGATGATGCCTTACACCTACACGGCAGAAATGAGTTTGGAAGATGCCCGGGCCGAGGCTGAACTGCTAGGCATTCGTTACGACGTTTTGCCCATCGGGTCGGCCTACGAAGCGGCGCTTCAGACGGTTAGCCCGCTGTTCGAGGGGCGTGATGTCGATACCACCGAGCAGAACATGCAATCGCGTATGCGCGGCCTGTTCCTGATGGCGCTGTCGAACAAACTGGGTGCCATGGTGCTGACCACGGGCAACAAGAGCGAGATGGCGGTGGGCTACGCCACCCTCTACGGGGATATGTGCGGTGGCTTCAATGCGCTAAAAGACGTGCCCAAGACCTGGGTATACAAGCTCTCGAACTGGCGCAACGCCCGCAGCCGGGTTATCCCGGAGCGGGTGATCACCCGCCCGCCCTCGGCCGAGCTGGCACCGGACCAGAAAGACGAAGACAGCCTGCCACCCTATGACATTCTGGATGCCATCATCGAGCGCTACGTTGAACGGGATGAAAGCCTCGATACCATCGTGAACGCAGGCTTTGATGCAGCAGAAACCGAACGGGTCATTCGATTGATTGACCGCAACGAGTACAAACGCCAGCAGGCACCTGAGGGTGTGAGGGTCACCCGCCGAGGTTTCGGTACTGACCGGCGTTATCCGCTAACACATGGCTGGAAACCGGGCCGCTAGCGCACTGCTCATTAGCTAAAGAAGCCCAGTGTCAGAATCTTAAGCCACCAGCGGTCCTGCTGCAGGTAGGGGGATTCGTACTCGCCGCTGGCCAGGGTGACATGCCCCGGGTAATCGCGTTGCAGAGCCTCCAGCGCCAGCGCCCGGTCTTCCGGCAGGCCGAGCTGGTTGTAGGATTCAATCAACACCACCAGCGCATCGCCCTGGGCACTGACGCCCGGGTAATGCTGGCGCACGACCTGAGCCCGTTCGGCGGCGGCTACCCAGGCATCACGACGCATGTAGTAGTCGGCTACAATCAGTTCGTGTCGGGCCAGGGCGTCTTTGAGAATAATCATCGTATCGGTGGCGTCTTCACGATAGTCGCTGGTCGGGAAGCGCTGCAGAAACCGGCCAAGCGCTTCGAAAGCACTTTCACCCTGGGCTTGCGAACGCAGGGCGAGGTCGCCACGGCCGGTGATGCCCGAATTCTGTTCGTACAACTTGTAGTAGCTCATGCCCCTGAGATACCAGGCGTAGTCGACATTGGGGTGGTCCGGGTTCAGCCGCGTGAAGCGGTCGGCATCGAGCAAGGCCTGGGCGTGGTCGTTGCTCATGTAGCGGGCGTACATCAAATCCAGTTGCAGCTGTTTGGCATAGCGGCCAAAAGGGAAGCGGCTCTCTAGTTGCTCCAGGGTATCGATCGCCAGTGTGTAGTTGCGGTTCTCCAAATGCCCCGATGCCTGCTCATAGAGCGCCTGCTCGGACTCCTGATTGTTGGTTTGGAACAGGCTGCAGCCTCCCAGTGTCAGGGAAAGCAGGAGAATGGATACCAGTGCTGGCCAATTGAATGATGCAGAATGACGGTGAAACATGCGTTGGGTCCGGCCCTTGAAGTACAATAGGCGGCTATTGTAACCACAGGCACCCAAGGGCTCCAATGACCGATTCCCCCCAGACACTGGAAGACAGCAAGACAGTACCGCTCGAAATGGGCCAGAAACGGCTTGATCAGGTCGCGGCAAGCCTGTTCAGCGAGTACTCCCGCTCGCGGATCCAGCAATGGATCAAGGAAGGTCAAGTCCTGGTAAATGGCCAGGTACGCAAACCCCGGGACAAACTGATCGGCGGTGAAACCCTGAGCCTAAAGGCCGTTCTGGTCGATGAGGAGCGCTGGGAGGCTGAGCCGGTAGAGCTGAATGTCGTTTATGAAGACGAAGACCTCATCGTTATCAACAAGCCCGCTGGCCTGGTCGTGCATCCTGGGGCCGGCACGCCGGGCGGCACTATGCTGAACGGCCTGCTGTATCGCTATCCGGAACTCAAGTCGGTACCTCGCGCCGGCATTGTGCACCGCATCGATAAAGATACCACCGGCCTGATGGTGGTCGCCCGTAACCTGGCGGCGCACACCAGCCTGGTGAACCAGCTTCAGGACCGCTCCATGGGCCGGGAGTATGAAGCGCTCGTCACCGGCACCATGACGGGCGGCGGTCGTGTGAACGAGCCGATAGGCCGCCATGCCACGGCCCGCACCAAGATGGCGGTGACGCCTACCGGTAAAGAAGCCACCACGCATTACCGGGTCACCGATCGTTTTCGCAACCACACCTTCATTCGATGCAAGCTCGAAACTGGCCGTACTCACCAGATTCGGGTGCATATGGCGCACATCGGCTATCCTTTGGTGGGCGACCCGGTGTATGCCGGTCGCAAACGTCTGCCCAAGGGCGTAACACGGGCGGTATCGGAAGCCTTGCGTCAGTTTGAACGCCAGGCACTGCATGCTGCACAACTTGAATTGATTCACCCTCGTACCGGCGAGCGCATGGCCTGGCAGGCCGACACACCCGATGACATGCTCGATTTGCTGGCGCTGCTTGAAGCGGATTACGAAGGTGAGGTGGATGAAGACGATTTATGACCATGGAAAGGCCTTTGTGGCCGGTGCCCAATGCAGTACAACTGGGCTGGACGACTCGCCAGGGGGGCCACAGCGAGTCCCCTTTCAACAGTAATAACCAGGCGCATCATGTCGGCGACTCTGCCGTCGCGGTAGAGGCGAACCGGTCAGGGTTGTTGGCCAGTCTGACCGGCTGTGAGCGCATTTGCTGGCTGTCTCAGGTTCACGGGACCCGGGTGGTGGCTGCGGAATCCGCTACCGATGGCACCGAAGCTGACGCGGCTACGGTTTCGCAACCGGGCATTGCCGCTGCTGTGATGACGGCCGACTGCTTGCCCGTGTTCTTCTGGCAGGATGACGGTGCCCAGGTGGCCATCGCTCATGCTGGTTGGCGGGGGTTGGCCACCGGTATTCTTAACGAGACACTGAAACAATTTAGCGACCCAGCCCGGGTGCGCTGTGGCCTCGGCCCTGCTATCGGTCCGGGCGCTTTTGAAGTCGGCATGGATGTGGTTGAAGCCTTCGCCGACTGGCCGGGCGCACAACGCTGTTTCAAACCCGCAGGCTCTCCCGGTAAGTGGCTCGGCGATTTGCCGCAACTGGCTGAATTCTGGTTGCAGGAAGCCGGTGTGCCGGCGATTTACCGCAGCCAGGCCTGTACCTTTACCGATGCCGACCGTTATTACTCCTACCGGCGTGATGGAACGACCGGCCGAATGGCGAATCTGATTTGGCGGAGTACCGAGGCCGTCTGACACCTAACAGGTTGTTGAAAAAAGCTTCCGGCCTTTTTCAAAACACAAGAACCAACAATTGCGGTTTTTGCTTCTCTGACAAAATCAATGACTTAGCAGCCATCAATTTTGCCGGAACGTCCATGTTCCGAGAGCAGGCCGCCGAAATTCTCCGAATTTCAACAGCCTGCTAAATTTCAACAAAAACTGATCCGGGTCAACTGTTCAAATTTCAAGCGCTTGTTATTAATCGCTTAGCCCCTATTTTCCTACTAACTTGAACAGATTACTGAGGTTACCTCATGCGTATCGACCGCCTGACCAGCAAATTGCAGGTCGCTCTCTCCGATGCCCAGTCCGTCGCGTTGGGCAGAGATCATAACTTTATTGAACCGGCCCACTTGCTCGTAGCACTGCTCGACCAAAAAGGGTCGGCCATCGCCCCCTTGTTACGTAACGCCGGGGCGGATATCGCCCAGTTAAAAGCCGGGCTTGCCAGTTACCTGGATGGCCTGCCACAAATTCAGAATCACGATGGCGAAGTTCATATGTCCAACGACCTTGGCCGGGTCATGAACTTTGCTGACAAGCTGGCTCAGAAGCGCCAGGACCAGTACATCGCCAGCGAGCTGGTGATACTGGCGATGACGCAGGATCGCAGCCGCATTGCCACGGTTCTGCGCGACGCGGGTGTGACCGCTGAGAAACTCGAAGCCGCCATCGACCAGGTGCGCGGTGGTGAGGCGGTTAACACCCAGGAAGCCGAAGAAAGCCGCCAGGCCCTGGAGAAATACACCGTCGACCTGACCACTCAGGCCGAAGCCGGAAAGCTGGACCCGGTGATCGGTCGCGACGATGAGATTCGCCGCACCATTCAGGTTCTGCAGCGCCGGCGCAAAAATAACCCGGTACTGATCGGTGAGCCAGGCGTCGGCAAAACCGCTATTGTTGAGGGGCTGGCGCAGCGCATTGTCAACGGCGAGGTGCCGGAAACACTGAAAGACAAACGCGTGCTGTCACTGGACCTTGGCTCATTGCTGGCGGGCGCCAAATACCGCGGTGAATTTGAAGAACGGTTGAAAGCCGTATTGAATGAACTGTCGAAGCAGGAAGGTCAGATTATTCTGTTTATCGATGAGCTGCACACCATGGTCGGCGCGGGTAAGAGCGAAGGCGCCATGGATGCCGGCAATATGCTGAAGCCGGCGCTGGCTCGGGGTGAGCTGCACTGCGTGGGCGCCACAACGCTGAACGAATACCGCCAGTACATTGAAAAAGACGGGGCACTGGAGCGGCGCTTCCAGAAAGTACAGGTCAACGAGCCCAATGAAGAAGACAGTATTGCCATTCTTCGCGGCCTGAAAGAACGCTACGAAGTTCACCACGGCGTCACCATTACCGACTCGGCGATCATCGCGGCTACACGGTTGTCACAGCGGTACATCACTGACCGCCAATTGCCCGACAAAGCCATCGATCTGATCGACGAAGCGGCCAGTCGCATTCGGATGGAGATCGACTCCAAGCCGGAAAGCATGGACAAGATGGAGCGCCGGTTGATTCAGCTGAAAATTGAAGCCGAAGCGCTGAAAAAAGATGACGACAAGCTGACGCGCAAGACGCTTAACCAGTTAGAACAGACCATTGAACAACTGGAGCGTGAATACGCCGATCTGGAAGAGATCTGGAACACCGAGAAGGCGGCGGTGCAGGGCACTCAGCATGTTAAAGAGCAACTGGAACAAACCCGCATTGAGCTGGAAACGGCTCGTCGTAGCGGCGACCTGGCGCGCATGTCCGAATTGCAGTACGGCCGCATTCCGGAACTGGAAAAGCAGCTCGATATGGCCAGCCAGGCCGAAATGATGGACATGCAGTTGCTGCACAACAAGGTTACCGACGAGACCATCGCCAACGTCATATCCCGCTGGACCGGCATTCCGGTCGATAAAATGCTGGAAGGCGAGCGCGAGAAACTGCTGAACATGGAAGACAACCTGCGCAGCCGTGTTGTGGGGCAGCAGGAAGCGCTGGTAGCCGTCTCCAATGCTATTCGCCGCTCCCGCTCAGGGTTGTCGGATCCGCACCGGCCAAACGGCTCGTTTCTGTTTCTCGGTCCGACGGGTGTCGGTAAAACCGAGTTGTGTAAGGCCTTGGCCGAGTTCCTGTTCGACACCGAAGAGGCGATGATTCGCATCGATATGTCGGAATTTATGGAGAAACATTCGGTCGCCCGTCTGATCGGGGCGCCCCCGGGTTATGTTGGTTATGAAGAAGGCGGTTACCTGACTGAAGCCGTTCGTCGCCGACCTTACTCGGTGATTTTGCTCGACGAAGTGGAAAAAGCCCATGGCGATGTGTTCAACATCCTGTTGCAGGTGCTGGATGATGGTCGCCTGACCGACGGCCAGGGCCGCACGGTAGACTTCCGCAACACCGTCATCGTGATGACCTCGAACCTGGGCAGCGACATCATTCAAACGCTGGCGGGTGAAGAGAATTACGAAGCCATGAAGTCATCAGTGATGGACGTAGTCGGTCAGCATTTCCGGCCAGAGTTCATTAACCGGGTTGATGAGGTGGTAGTGTTCCATCCGCTGCAGCGCAATCAAATGCGCGGCATTGCCGACATTCAGCTGGCGGCATTGCGGGCACGCCTGACCGAGCAGGGCATGAAGTTGCACCTGACCGAGGAAGCCATGGACAAGATCTGTGCTGCGGGATATGACCCGGTGTACGGCGCTCGCCCGCTCAAACGGGTGATTCAGCGGGAGCTGGAAAACAGTTTGGCGCAATCCCTGTTGCGCGGTGATTTTGGCAGTGGCGATGCCATTGCGGCAGAAGTGCGCGATGGTGAGATCGTGTTTTCTGTGGGGCACTGAGGGTGAGTAATTTACTAACTTAGGCTTCGTGATGGAGGTGGTTAGGTGCCTTTGCTCCGGAGTAGGGCCAGAGGCACCTTCAGGGTTCGTGCCGGGAGTGCGTGACAGATACCGGGTATACCTATCTGGGGCCGGCGTGAACCCGTCCATGGGGCCTAGACTTCGGCATCCATGCCTCAGACTTCCCCAGATAGGTATACCCGGCACCCATCACTTAGCTTTCCGGGAACTCTGAACCTTCGTCGTCTACTCCGTAGCCCCAGGATTCAGTGCATCAACGGCCATCTCAGCCATAATCCACTCCTGAAAGGCTTCCATGGCCGGGGTGAGTGGCCGGTTTTTCCGATACACCAGGTAAAAGGATTTGGACAGTTCCAGAGGGATGTCCAGTGGGGCGACCAGCTCGCCCGACTGGATCTCCTCGCTGATCAGGCTGATGTCCGATAGCGCCACCCCCAATCCCCGTGCCGCTGCCTGGGCCGTTAACAATCCACTGGAAAGGAACATGCCCTTGCGCGTCTCCCGGTACTCGGTGCCGGCGGCCTCGAACCAGGCGCGCCATTCATCCGGGCGTTTGCTAACGTGCAGCAGGGTGTGGCGGGTGATGTCTTCGGGTACGTGAATCGGCTTGTTGTTCAACAGGCTGGGCGTACAGACGGGAATCAGCGCCGAGCGCTTCAGGAAACTGCATTCAACATTGTCCCATTGGCCATCGCCAAAATAGACCGCCATGTCGGTATCGCTGTGCGCGAAGTCGATAAGGCCGGTTGAGGCCGACAGTTCCAGCTCGATGTTGGGGTGGGTGTCGTAAAACCGGCTGATGCGAGGCAGCAGCCAGCGGTGCAGGAAGGCCGGTGCGACCGACAGATTGAGTTCGCCGGTGCCGTGCGCGGAAACCAGCCGCTGCGTGGCCCGTTCAATGTCTGTGAGGGCTTTCTGAACAGTGCGCAGATAGTCTTTTCCCGCCGAGGTCAGCTCTATGCGCCGGGTCTGGCGAATAAACAGCTCTACTTCCAGAAATTCTTCCAGTGATTTGATCTGATGACTGACCGCAGAGGGCGTCACGAACAGTTCCTGACTGGCCTTTTGAAAGCTGCCCAGGCGCGCGGCCGATTCAAAACTTTTCAGACTGTTGAGCGGGGGTAGGCGTTTAATGGTGATACTCCAGTTAGAACAGTCGCCACAAACGAAGGGCAGCGTTTGCTGATCAGGCTTTACAAAGCCATCCTTGATTAATCAATAGTCGGAAATCGGGTTTACTGCAAGTTGAACGCTGGTTCTCAGTCAGCCCTGAGCCGTGTTTCAGTGCTGGCAGCGCTTGCACAGGCCGTGTATTTCAAGGGGTGTGGACCCAATGCGAAAACCACTGGCATCGGCACTGTGTTGCAACTCGCTCATCAGGTCGGAGCCCAGGCCAATTTCTTCAACATGGTGGCACTGATCGCAGATAAGCAATTGAGGTACCCGGTGCGCATGGTCGCAGGCAATGTGCGCACAAGCCATAAACTGGTTGGTGGTGGCCAGGCGATGGGCTAAACCGGCATCGACCAGAAAGTTCAGCATGCGATAGACCGACATTGCGGCCGGGCTTTCGCCATAGGCACGATCGTGATCGCTGATCAGGTCGTAGGCTGATTTGGGGCCATCGGCTGCCAGTAGCAGCTCAAGAATGCGGCTGCGCTTGGGCGTAAGCCGTTCACCGCGCTGCTGGCAGTGCTGGCTGGCTTTTTCGAGAATGGCCTGGGTCGAAGGCATGGTAACGGGTCACGGCGTTTACATCGGATGGATAGTGTACCCCGTCACCGGGCCGATGAGAAACCGCCGAACGCCCCACTCAGGCGGCGTTTACCAGTTGCTGCAACCGCGCCCCGATATGGTCTGATGCTTGCTGATCAAGCATGCCAACCCGTAGCCGCCGGTAAAGCACGTCGTCTGCCTTGCAGGCGCCCTCGTAGCGCATTGCCCAAACCAGCTCTGCTTCAACGTAAGGCGCCTCACTGACGAGCCGTTCCGGGGAGCCTTCTGCCAACACCAGGTGAGCCCGGTCGCCATAGGCTTGCCACAGATAGTCGGCGATGTCTTCCGGCAGGTCTTTTAACGCGGCTTCCGCGGCAGCCGTGTCGCCATTGGCGCCCGGCAGACGCAACTCCTGAGTTTGACAGGCCCTGGCATTCAGGCCTTTGGTTTTAACCACGATGTCCATGCAATCTTCGGCCATGCGACGCCAGGTTGTCCATTTGCCGCCAGTGAGGCTGAACAGCCCCTTGTCTTGCAGAACCACGTGGTCGCGGGTCAGCCCCGAGGTGGAGCTTTCGTCCGGGTCAGAGACCAAAGGGCGCAAACCCGAGAAGGTGGCGCTGATGTCACTGTGGCTGACGGGCTCATCGAGCCATTCGTTAATGTGCTTGATGATGTAGTCTATTTCGGACTGGCTCGCTTCGGGCCGGTCGCTGAGTTCGGCCGGGTCGTCGGTGGTGCCAACCAGCGTTTTACCCAGCCAGGGCAGCATGAACAATACCCGGCCATCGTCAGTTTCAGGAATCAGAATACCGCGGCCTTCGGGCAGTAGGGTCTTGTTCAGCACCACGTGAATGCCGCTGGAGACGGTCATCAGTGGTTTGGCGTCCGGGTCGGCCTGCAGGCGCAGGGTGTCTGTCCAGGGGCCGGTGCAGTTGACCACCGCTTTGGCGCGGATGGTCAGTGAGCGCTTACCGAGCAGATCGGTGCAACGTGCACCAGCGACAGTGCCGTCGTCGTGTTTTAGCAGTTCGTTGACTTCAACGTGGTTGGCAACGGCGCCACCTTGTTCAACGGCTGAACGCACCATGGCGATGCCAAAACGCGCATCATCGAACTGACCGTCCATGTAACTGACGCCCCCTTTGAGGGGTTTGATGTCGAGGCTGGGACAGGCTCGCTTCATGTCGGCGGTGCTTTCAATCCGCGACTTGCCCAGGCGCTGCGAGCCGGACAAAACGTCATACAAACCCAGGCCGAAGCGGTAGTAAGGCAAGCCGATCAGGCTTTTAACCGGGGTAATAAGCGTCAGTGGCCAGGCCAGGTGCGGCGCCATCGACAACATGCGTTTACGTTCGGCCAACGCCTCACGCACCAACTGATACTTACCGTAATCGAGCCCTTTGAACGCTTGTTCCAGATAGCGTACCCCACCGTGAATCAGCTTGGTGGAGCGGCTGGAGGTTCCGGCCATAAAATCCTGGCGATCCACCAGCGCGGCCGTCAACCCGCGACTGAGCGCGTCCAGCAGCACCCCGGCGCCACTGGCACCGCCGCCTATTACCAGCACATCCACCTCGGCCTCGGCCAGACGGTCCAGATGATCGTCCCGGTTCCAGGGTTGAACGGTGGCGGTTTGGTTGGTTGCAGCGGGTTTGGGCACAGACATGGTCGCTCCACGAAAAAGGGTGATCGATGGGCGTTAGTCTAAATTTGTTTTCGAAAATGTCAAAATAATTTTCGTTAATGTTCGTTTTGGCGGATGGGCACGTTAGCACCCATCAGCCAACCTTAAAAACGATCGCGTGCTATGGCGTATTGAGAACCTCCTTCAAGTACTGACCCGTGAAAGACCGCTTGCGCTTTGTCAGGGTCGTTGGCGTGCCCTGAGCAATGACCCGCCCGCCATGCTGTCCGCCTTCCGGGCCCATATCTATGGCCCAGTCTGCTTCGGCAATCACATCCAGGTTGTGTTCGATCACCAGCACCGAGTTGCCGGCATCGACCAGCCGGTGTAGTACGCGCAGCAGTTTATCCACATCGGCCATGTGCAGACCCACGGTTGGCTCATCGAGTACATAAAGGTTGTGCAGGGAGCGGCGGCCTTTATTGTCTTCCGGGGTCATGTTGGCCTTGGCCAGTTCGGCGACCAGTTTGATGCGCTGGGCTTCGCCACCGCTCAGGGTCGGGCTTTGCTGGCCGAGGGTCAGATAGCCGAGGCCTACATCCTGCAGCAGGCTCAGGGCGTGGTGGACTTTGCTGATGGGCGCGAAGAAGTCGACGGCTTCGTCGATGTTCATCGCCAGTACTTCACCGATGTGTTTGCCCTTGTAGGTGACGCTAAGGGTTTCATCGTTGAAGCGCCAGCCGTGGCAGACGTCGCAGGGTACCCGAACGTCGGGCAGGAAATTCATTTCGATTTTCTGTTCGCCCTGGCCGCCGCAGGCATCGCAGCGACCGTTACCTGCGTTGAACGAGAAGCGGGCCGGGGTGTAGCCGCGTAGGCGGGCATCAACCGTGCCGGCAAAGAGTTTGCGAATGCTGTCCCAAATGCCAATGTACGTGGCCGGGCAGGAACGGGGTGTTTTGCCTATGGGGGTTTGGTCGACTTCCAGAATGCGGTCGATGCTTTCCCAGCCTTCTATCTTTTCCGCTCCATGCCAGCGGAGTTTGGCTTTGCTTTTCTTATTCTGGTTGGCGATAGCCTGTTTAAGGTTGGGGTACAGCACTCCGCGTATCAAAGTGCTTTTACCGCTGCCGCTAACGCCGGTGATCGCGACCAGTTGGCGCAATGGAACACTGACGTCAATTTGGCGCAGGTTGTTCTGGCTGGCGCCTTGAATCTGCAAGCTCTCCTGTTCCCACAGCTGTCGCATGTCGGCGTTGCGCAAATCGGGCATGGGGTGGCGCAATGGTTGCGCCAGCATCTTCCCGGTCAGCGACCGCTTGTTCTTCATGATCTGTTTCAAATTTCCGTGAGCGACGACCTCGCCGCCATTGACGCCAGCGCGGGGCCCCATATCAATCAGGTGGTCGGCTTCGCGTATGGTGTCTTCATCATGCTCAACAACGACCACCGTGTTGCCCTGTTGCTGCAGTTCACGCAGCGTTTCAATGAGTTTGCGGTTATCCCGGGTGTGCAGACCGATGGTGGGTTCATCCAGAACATAGCAAACGCCCTGCAGGCTTGAGCCCAACTGTGCGGCCAGACGAATGCGCTGGGCTTCGCCGCCGCTTAAGGTCGGCGCAGCGCGGTCGAGGCTCAGGTAGTTCAATCCGACTTTTTGCAGGAACTGCAAACGACTTTGCATTTCCGCGAGCAGATCGTGGGCGATGGCCTGTTCTTTGGTGTTGAGAGTCAGTTTGTCGAACCATTGCTCTGCAGCATCTACCGGCAAGGCGGCCAGGTCGGCTATTGAGCGATCGCGAAAGCGCACAGCCAGGGCGGTGGGGTTCAGGCGTTGGCCCTCGCAACTGGAGCAGGCTTTTTCAGTAAGGGCGTCGTCTTCCGGTTGCCAGGTGTTTTCTTCGCCGGTCTGTTCTTCATCGAAGCCTTTGATCAGGCTGCCGGTGCCAAAACAGGTGATGCACCAGCCATGTTTGGAATTGTAAGAAAACAGGCGCGGGTCCAGCTCGTCAAACCCGGTGCCGCAGCTGGGGCAGGCGCGTTGGGTTGAGAATAGACGGTCGTTTTTCTTGCTGGCTTTACCCGGCTTGCTCGGGGCGACAATCACCAGTCCGTTGCCCAGGCTCAGAGCTTGCTCAAGACCCTCGGACAGGGCGCGTTCGTTTTTGGGTGTTACGGTGATCTCTAGCAGTGGCAGTTCAATATCGTGTTCTTTGTATCGGTCCAGTTGCGGCCAGTTGTCCGTCGGCTGGAAGCTTCCATCAACTCTTAGCTGGTTGTAACCGCGACCAGCGGCCCATTCCGCCAACTCCCGGTAGATGCCTTTGCGTGCTACCACCATGGGTGCGAGCAAGGTAACGGCCTGGCCGCGAAACTCTTTTTGGATGCGAGCCAGAATGGCGGTTGGAGTTTGTGGTTCAATGGGCACATCGCAATCCGGGCAATGTTGAGTGCCGAGCTTCACGTAGAGCAAGCGCAGGTAATGATAGATTTCTGTCAGGGTCCCAAGCGTGCTTTTGCGTCCGCCGCGGCTGGTGCGTTGTTCAATCGCAACCGAAGGTGGAATGCCATAGATGGCATCCACATCGGGGCGTGACGCCGGTTGCACAAATTGCCGCGCATAAGCGTTGAGGGATTCCAGATAACGGCGTTGGCCCTCGCCAAAAATCAAGTCAAACGCGAGGGTGCTTTTTCCGCTGCCACTGACGCCGGAAATCACGGTCAGCTTGTCGCGGGGCAAAGTCACGTCGATGTTTTTCAGGTTGTGTTCCCGGGCATGGTGAACGCGGATGGTGTTGTCAGCTGATCGTTTTGCCTGCGCCGAGTAAGTGGCGGCGATTTCCGCAACGCCTTTGCCATCTTGAGCCAGAGATTGTTCATAGTCCTGCAACGCCCGGGCGGTGTAGCCGGTGTTGCTGGTCATCACTTGGGCCGGCGTGCCGGCGACTAGCAATTCGCCACCGGCATCGCCGCCTTCGAGGCCGATGTCGATAAGCCAGTCCGACGCGCGTATCACATCCAGGTTGTGTTCAATCACTAACAAAGAGTGGCCCGCCGCCTGCAACTGACGGAAAGCCGCCATCAGCGTTGCGATGTCGGCAAAGTGCAGGCCGGTAGTGGGTTCATCGAACAGGAAGAGCGTGTGATCTCGTGCTTTGCCCCTGGTGCCGGTTGTTGCCAGGTGTCCGGCCAGCTTCAGCCGCTGGGCTTCGCCGCCGCTTAGGGTGGGTACGGCCTGGCCCAGTTGCAGGTAGTTAAGGCCCACATCGGCCAGAGGTTGAAGGCTGCGCTGAATGTCGGTTTCGCCTTTGAAGAAGTCCAGTGCTTCGGCCACGGTCATCGCCAGTACATCGGCAATCGATACGGCGTTTGAGTGTTCAGTGTCGATCGAACCGGGCAGAAGTTTGACCTCCAAAATCTCATCGCGGAAGCGTTTGCCATTGCAGTCCGGGCAGCGTAAATAAACGTCGCTTAGGAACTGCATTTCCACATGCTCAAAGCCATTGCCCTGGCAGGTGGGGCAGCGCCCCTGGCCGGAGTTGAAACTGAAGGTGCCCGGCGTGTAGCCGCGCTCTTTGGCCAGCGGCGTAGCGACGAAGCGCTTGCGAATGGTGTCGAATGCGCCGACGTAAGTGGCCGGAGTTGAACGGGTGGTCTTGCCAATCGGGCTCTGGTCTACCATCACCACCCGGTCGATGTTTGCGAGGCCGTCGATGCTGTCATGTGCGCCCGGGGCTTCGGTTTGCTCGCCCTGGTGCTTTAGAATGGCGGGGTACAGAATTTGCCGCATCAGCGTGGATTTGCCGGAACCGCTAACACCCGTCAGGCAGACCAACTGACCCAGGGGAATGTGGACGTCGATGTTTTTTAGGTTGTTTTCGCGTGCGCCTTTAATGTCGATGGCGGCTTCGGTCGTTTGGCCGGTTGCGACGGGTGCTTTGCTGACCTGATCAGTGCCATTCAGGTAGCGCGCGGTAAGGTTGTTCTTGCGCCGAAACAGGGCTTTGGGTGTACCAAAGAATTCAATATCTCCGCCTGCTTTTCCAGGCCCCGGACCAATGTCGAGAATGCGATCAGCCGCCAGAATAACCTGGGGGTCGTGTTCGACCACAAGCAGGGAATTACCGGCATCGCGCAGTCGGTGCAGTACTTTGACCAACCGTTGAATATCCCGTGGGTGCAGGCCGGTGCTGGGTTCGTCCAGCACGAACAGGGTGTTGACCAGGGAAGTGCCGAGCGCTGTGGTCAGGTTAATGCGCTGTACTTCGCCGCCGCTCAGGGTTCGCGATTGGCGATCCAGCGTCAGGTAATCCAGACCGACTTCGCACAGATAGCCCAGGCGCGAGCGGATTTCGGTCAGCAGCAGTTGAGTCGGTTCGTCGGTATCCGTGCTGGCCAATTGTTCGAAGAAGTTGACGCAACGCGACAGCGGCAGTTGCATCATATCGGCGATGTTGAGGCCAGGCAGTTGCCGATACGTATCGGGTTTCAGCTTGGATCCTGCAGGAACAAAACGGGGCTGGCCCGCCAATGCTTGTTCTGCAGCCTTCAGCGAGCCAACCCGCCACCACAGCGAGGCGGGTTTCAGTCGAGCGCCATCGCAGCTGGGGCACGGGGTGTAGGAGCGGTACTTGGAGAGCAACACACGAATGTGCATCTTGTACGCTTTGCTCTCCAGCCAGTTGAAAAACTCCTGAACGCCATACCAGACGCCCTGGTCCCAGTCGCCTTCGCCGTCGATCACCCAGGCTTTATGGTCATCACTGAGTTCGGCCCAGGGCGTATCAATGGGAATGCCGCGTTTTTTGGCGTAACGCATCAGGTCGCGCTGCACCTCTTCGTAAGCCGGCGTCTGAATGGGTTTGATAGCACCATCTTTCAGGCTCTTGCGCTCATCGGGGATCACCAGGCCATAGTCGACACCGATGATGCGCCCGAACCCCCGGCAGCTTTCGCAGGCGCCAATGGGCGAGTTGAAGGAAAACTGGCTGGGGCTGGGTTCCGGGTAGTCGACATCGCACCGGGCGCAATGGTGATGACTGGAGAAGCGCTCGGGCTTACCCGTTTCCAGCGCATCATCCATCGGGTATACCAGCACATGGCCTTTGCCGTAACGCAGAGCCGTTTCGACGGCTTCGGTCAGTCGGCTGCGGTTGTCTTCGGTCAGTTTGAGTCGGTCTTGCACCACCTCAACCCGGTCGCCTTCGCGCCGGTGAATACGGGCATAGCCCTGCTGGTTCAGCAATTGCGACACTTCCTCATCGCTCAGTCGCTCTGGAACGTGCAAGGGAATACACACCATCAGTCGTTGACCGGCAGACCCATCCTGGTACAGAGCGCTCACAATGCTTTGCGGCGAATCGCTGACCACTTCCCGCCCACAGCTGTAGCAATACAGATGCGCCAGGCGGGCAAAGAGCAGCTTGAGGTAGTCGTTCAACTCGGTCATGGTGCCCACGGTCGAGCGGGATGTGCGAACCGTATTGCTTTGCTCGATTGCGATGGCGGGCGGAATGCCTTCTATGCTGTCGACCGCGGGTTTATCCATGCGGTCCAAAAACTGGCGAGCGTAGGTCGAAAAGGTTTCAACGTATCGGCGCTGGCCTTCGGCGTAGATGGTATCGAATGCCAGGGTCGACTTCCCCGAACCGCTCACCCCGGTAACCACCACCAGCTCACCCAGCGGAATGTCCAGATCCAGGTTCTTCAAGTTGTTCTGGCGTGCGCCGCGCAGGCGAAGGGTGTCGTGAGGCATGGGGCTGGTCTTCCGGTTTGGGATTCAGGACTGACTGTATCGGAGCGAGAGAGTACGACCAAGGCAGGTTGATAGATGAACAGTATTGCAGTTTTTCGAAGCCCAAGGGCAAAAAAGAGTTAAAAAAAGGGGGGATAAACATCCCCCTTTTCTACTAACAGGCAGCCGGCAATCAGGCGGCTTTGGTTTTGTCCTTGGCTTCCTGATGCTCAATGGCCGTGCCGGAAGTCTTGCCGTTAATGGCAATGGTTTTCGGCTTCATCGCCTCGGGCACTTCTTTGACCAGTTGAATGGTCAGCAGGCCGTGCTTGAGTTCAGCACCGCGAACTTCCACATGGTCGGCCAGGTTGAACTTGCGTTCAAAGGACCGGTAGGCAATGCCCTGATGCAGGAAGCGACGGTTCTTGTCGTCTTCGTTGGTGGCTTTCTTACCGCGTACCGTCAGTACGCCGTTTTCGACCTGAAGGTTCAGTTCCTCTTCTTCAAAGCCGGCCACGGCCAGGGTAATGCCGTACTCGTTTTCACCCGTCACTTCGATGTTGTAAGGCGGGTAACCGTTGGAGGTCTGCTCGCCACGCAGGGCGGAATCCAACAGGTTGGCCATACGGTCGAAGCCAATGGTGCTGCGGTACAGTGGTGTTAAGTCGATGTGTGTCATAGTCATATTCTCCTAACGAAGCAATATAATAGTCAGCCCCTGAGGGCGCTGGTTAGATAGCAGCCGAGACTCTCATCGAGACGTCCTGCCGCACAACCTAAGATAGGGTTGAAGCGAAGGGTTTCAAGCGGTACCGAAATGTAAAATTAGTGTTAGCAATGGATGAGGGGTAAAGGTCCCGAAGGGTGCGTCCAACCTTTGTACCGGTGGCGTCTGTATGTATAAGTGAAGAGAATCAATGAGGAATCACAGAATGACTACCAGCGCCGCCCCTACAATAGTCTGGTTGTGCTCGTCTTTCGCAGACAGGGGGCCGGCATCACTTTATACTGGCGCTGGATCATGAACGGAGCCCCAGACGTGGCCACGCCTCCCCGTACCAGAGAGTCAGACCCGGTCGAAGCCGCGCAAATGCAGCGCTGGCTGGAACGGGTGTGTGCGCAAGACACCCGGGCACTGCGCAGCCTGTACGACCTGACCAGCGCCCGACTGATGAGCGTGTCGGCCCAAATCCTTAAAGATGATGCAGAAGCCGCCGATGTTTTGCAGGAGGTCTACCTGAAAATCTGGCAGCAGGCGGCAGATTATTCGGGTGTTGGTTCTGTCTGGGGCTGGTTGATCGTCATCACCCGAAATGCTTCACTTGATCGGCTTCGCAGTCGGCAACGTAAACGTGAAGAGTCCCTGGATGATCTGGACCCGGTTGATATCGGGGAGCAGACGCACCACAACGCAGTGGACAGCGGCATTGAGCGGTGCCTGGAGATTCTTAACGACAATGCTCGCCAGGCCATCGTTTTATCCTACATTTACGGTTTTAGCCATCATGAAGTCCAGCAGCGACTGGAACGACCTCTGGGTACGGTGAAAGCCTGGATCCGGCGTGGTTTACAGGAGTTGAAACGATGTCTCGAAGCCTGAGGTATTCCAACCCCGACGTCTGCGACCAACTGGCCGCCCAGTACGTCGCGGGTGACATGACGGCCCGGGTACGTCGGCGCATGGAGCAACTGATGCGGGAGCATCCGCCGCTGAAGGCTGCGGTTGCGGACTGGTCGGACCGAATGATGCCGCTCCACAACCGTTACCCCGAGCAGGCGCCGCCCGCTAGCCTTTGGCGTCAGATAGAACACTCGATACCGGCTGATCACGAAGCCAAGGCTCAAGCTGTACCAACCCAAAAAGCTGGTATCGTTACCCGGCTTCTGGACCTGCTTAACCCGGGCGTCTTGTGGCCAGCGGTAACCGGCGGTGCCTTGGTAGCGTTGGTGATGATCACTTTAAATCTCGGCTTGGTGCGTTCACCCGAATCAATCGGCCCTGCCTATATGGCGCCGCTCAGTTGGGAAGGCGACGTTGCGCTGGTGGTCAGCGGTTACCGCCGCAATGGCGACCAACCTGCCTGGCTATCAGCCCAGTGGTCGGCCCGCCTGGCTGATCGGCCCGAGGGGGCTACGCACCTCTGGGCAGAAACCGGAGAAAACCGGGAATGGGTTTACCTGGGCGCCGTCACCCCTGAAAACCGGCGCTGGGATCTGGATGCCGAAGGCTGGCAGGCGGTGATGGAAGCCCACCGGTTGGTGGTCAACGACAACCCTGGCACGATTCAACCTCAGCTGGCGTTGATGGAAGGGCCCTGTATTCAACTGGGTAATTGGGATTCGACCGACGGTTAATATCGTCTGTTGCTCTAGTGCCGGGTTCGTAGAATCGAACCCGCCGCCTGGCAGATGTCAGGGCCGGGCTGGGGTTAGCAGCGGCTCGTAAAGCATTAGCATCAACTGGGCATCCGCTTCTCTTGGATTATTCAGTTGCTTGCGGGCGTGCCTGACCAACCTCTGTAAGTGTGAGCGATGCTCGGGCCGTTGCGCATCCCAGAAGTCGGCCGGGTTGGGAGCAGGGTTGGGTGCCCGTTGCCGATTCTGACTGACCCTAAGCCACTCATAGCCGCGCCCGTTTTCGAAGACCACGCCTTCGTCCAATAAGCCGAATTCCTGTTGTTGCAGATAGCGCCGAACTTGAAAGAGATTGTTCGCCGGTGAGATCAGCCAGTCGGGTTGTGTTTCTGGATTGTGTTTTGTGACAGCACTAATAATCGCCTGAGTGACTTCATCGCCAACACCGGCCAGTACCAGTAGCGGTCGGGCGCTGGGTGTGAGTACCAAATGCTCCGCTGGCAGGGTATGCAGTTCGTAGCCGGTCGCGCCATAACGATCCAGGCGCCCTTGCAGGTCGGTCATAATCGAATCGATCTGGTCGACGAAATGCACCTGGTTCGCTCGCTGGCTCTCCAACAATGCCAGGCCGAGGTGGCCATGATCACAACATAGGTCCCACACCTCGTCATAGCCGGGTGGAATGGCATCAAACAAAGCTGTCAGTCGTTTTCCGAGTCGGGTTTTCATGGCGCTATGATAGCGTCAACCTGTGGCGACGTCAGCGCTCTTGAACGGGACTGGCTGCGGCGCGACCAATGGATTCTTCCGGGGAACTAGCAAGGGCCATTCGGCCTCCGGGTGAGACAGGCGGTGCGTGTGCAACGCAAACGCCTCAACCATGGCTTGCGGGGTCAGGCAGCTTTTGACTGGCCCGGCATCAAGCAGGGCACCATCTTTCAGAATCAGTACCCGGTCGGCGTATTGGGCAGCGAGGTGGATGTCGTGGACGATGGCCAGGACACCGATGCCTTCACTGGTCAGAGCTCGCACACGCTGAAACACCTGATGCTGGTGCGATGGGTCGAGGCTGGCGGTGCATTCATCGAGAAACAGGTAGCGATGTTTGGCCTGTGACGACAGCAGCTGATTCAGCACTCGCGCCAATTGCACCCGTTGTTTTTCGCCACCGGACAGCGCGGTGTAATGGCGCTCGGCCAAGTGCTCGGTACCCGTCAGTTCGAGTCGGTCCAGTGCAATGGCGCGTTCCCGTTTTGCGTTGTTCAGCCCGAATGGCGTGCGGCCTAGTGCCACCACCTCCCAGGCTTTGAACGGGAAACTCATCGGGCTGGCCTGCGGCATCACGGCCCGGCGTTTGGCCAGGTCCTGTTTGCAAATGCCTTGCACCGGCTCGCCATCATAACTCAACTCTCCCTCTTGCAAGCCCCACTCGCCACTGACGACTTTCAGCAGCGATGACTTGCCAGCGCCATTGGCACCGATCACCGCTACCACTTCGCCAGGTGTTAACTGAAAGGAAATCGAGTCCAGCAGGCGGCGTCCGCCTTTGGACAGGCTGAGTTGGGCAACGTTAATCATGTTGAATGCCTTCTGTGGTTTGTCGCATCAGCAAGTACAAAAAGAACGGGCCACCGAGCAGGGCGGTGATAATGCCAATCGGCAATTCGGCCGGGGCGACCAGCAAGCGAGCCAGAATGTCGGCCCAGACCAGCAAGGCGGCACCGACCAGACCGCTAAGTGGAATAAGCGCCCGATGGTCTGGCCCCAGGGCCAGGCGCACCAAATGAGGCACAACCAGGCCGACAAAGCCGATCATGCCCGCCACTGAGACACCGGCGCCGACGGCCAGGGCGGTCAGCACAAACACCCGGCGCCGAATCCGGTTCGGGTCAATGCCGAGGTGATCGGCGACGGATTCGCCCATCAGCATGACGTTCAGGGCCCCCGCCATCAGTGGGAAACCGATCAGTGACACACCCATCCAGGGGGCTGCGATGGCCAGGTCTCGCCAGGTCACCGAGGCCAGGCTGCCCATGCTCCAGAAGGTAAAGGAGCGCAATTCGGCATCGTCCGCCAGGTAAGTGAGCAACCCAGATACCGCACCACTGAAAGCGGTAATGGCCACCCCAGCGAGAATCAGCGTGGTCACCTGGCTGCCACCTGGGGTCATTCTGGCAATGCTGTAAATGACCCAGGTGACCAGTAAAGCGCCGAGAAAAGCGGCAAACGGCAAGGCCAGAAAACCAAAGGTAGCCATAAAGCCCGCCAGTACCGTGTTGCCCAGTACGATGACCGCCAGCGCGGCCAGGGCTGCTCCGCTGGAAACGCCAATCAGACCCGGGTCTGCCAGGGGGTTGCGAAACAACCCCTGGATGGCGGCACCCGCCATGGCCAGAGACGCCCCGATCATCAACCCCATCAGCACTCTGGGCAGCCGGATATCGCCCAGCACGATGTCAATGTGCCGGGGCAATTCCGGCAAGGTCATCGGGCTCCAGTGCAGCGACCAAATTCCCAGCTCGCGGAGGCTGACCGGTACGGGCCCGAAGGCCAGAGCGGTCATTAACGCTAGTGTTAGCAACAGACCGATCAGGGTGGTAAACAGCCGGGTGGTCATGTGTGATCCGTCATCCTTTCCAGCAAGCCTTGCAGAGCGGTGCCGAGCCGGGGGCCAAAGCTGAGCAGATCCAGATCGTCGACGTTGTACAGTCGGCCGTTTTGTACAGCCCGGGTGAGGCTGAGTGCCGGGTTCGTAGCCAGTTCTTCGAGATTCTTCTGGCTGTGAAACATCAGAATGACATCCGGGTTGGCATTGATGGCCGCTTCGGGTGTCAGGGGTTTGTAGCCCTGAATAGCTTCGAAGACATTGGTAAACCCGGCCACGTTCAGAACACCATCGGCCAGGGTATCGCGGCCAGCGACCTGAAAGCCACGTGAGCCACCGTCCATCACGAACATGACGTTCAAGGAGCCCAGTTGCTCTGCAATGGCCCTTTGGGCTTGTTCAACCTCATCTTCGACCTGCGCCGCAAGGTCGTCACCCGCTTCACGTCGGCCAAGCACGGCTGCGGTTGACTGTATTTTTGAGATCAACCCGGCCAGCGACGGTGTGTTGTCAAGGATATCGATCTTGATTCCTGCCGCTTGCAGTTGCGACAGCGCATCGGCCGGGCCGGCATCGGCGGTGGTGATGACCCGGTCCGGCGCCAGCGACAAGATACCCTCGGCCGAGAGGGCGCGCATATAGCCTACATCCGGCAGGTTGGTTGCAGCTTCCGGGTAGATGCTGGTGGTATCGACACCGACCAGATCGGCTTCGGCGCCCAGTGCATAGATGATTTCAGTCAGGGAGCCGTCGATGCTGACCAAACGATCGGCGCTTGCCTGGCTGGCAAGCCCGGCCGCCGATATCAACGAGGTCAGTAGCAGGCGTGTGGTTGCTTTCGCCAGGGTCATGCCGCCACCACCGCTTTGCTGACCAGTTCGTCCATCAGCGCACGCCAGTCTTCACGCTCGTGGCGGCCCTCGGCCCGTTGCCCGAAAAACTGCACCACGGAGCGGCCCTGTTCGTCAAAGCCTTCCAGGGAATGCACCCAGCCGTCGACGGTGGGGCGGCGGCTGATCCAGGCGCTGGCCAGGCCTTCGGTGTTCAGGTGCAGGTTAAAGTCCGGATCCAGAATGTTGAACCAGGGGCCGGTGCGACGCAGCGTGCCCGGCACCCGGGTGTGAATCTGTACCGCGCCCCGGTTGCTGACAAAGGTCATCAACGGGATCTGGCGCAACTGGCAGGCGTAAAGGGCGGTTTCAATGTGGTGGGTGTCGACTTGCAGGGCCAGATCATCGTCGGCGGCTTCGAACGCGCTCAGGCGGTCGACACCGTGATGTTTGAGCAGGTTGTTGAACTGGTGCACATCGGTCAGGGCGCGCCAGTCTTGCATCATGGCCTCGGCAGAGCCTGCCAGCGAAGTGCGCTCATAAGTGGGTGCTTGGGCGAAGTTCGGTGTGACGGGCTCGTCACTGCGTTGGGCGACCAGGCTTTCCCAATTGGCCAGCTGCGTGTCCACCAATCGGTAGAGTTTGATGATGGCCGTACCGCTCTCGTCAAACACTTGAATGCTGTGACGCTCGCCTTCGGTAACGGCGAGGGTGTAGCGCCATTGCCGGAAGAAAAGCCGCTGATCCTGCTCGCCGAGGAACAACCCCATCATCCCGCCACCCTGAAGGTCGGCAAAGCGACCGCTGGTTTCGTGTACGGCGTTGTCGTTGCGAACCAGAGCCATTACCCGCCCGAGGTCAGGCAAGTGCATGGCCAATTCTCGACCGGTGGGCTGCAGAGACACCGTCTGCGCACCCGGCTGGGCCAGCAGCAGTTCCAGTTCTGAAACCCCAAGGGTTTCGGCGGCATTGCGAATGCGCAGCGAGGGTTGCTCCTGTTTCAGTTGCAGCCAGGCGCGGGCGAGGGCGGATTCAGTCATGGCGATGTCCTTAGTGATGTCTTTGTATTGGCAGGTCTGGTTGCTTAGTCGACGACCTAGCCTCTCGTTTTATTTGAGAATCAATATCATTTGTTCTTGACGCTCATCGGCGCTTGTCGATATATTAAATGCGAATAATTACTAAATGCAAATAGTAATCACATAGTTTCAGGTCAGGCCGGCCCCCAAACTCAGAAGGACAGATGAGCGTGGCAGTATCAGGCAGAGCCCCAAGGGCAACCCTTTTTCAGAAATCGCGATGGAAAGCTTCGCGGCTGGCCCTGGTGCTGGCAGGTGGCTGTGTACCGATTCTGGCGTGGGCCGAGTCGGTCACGCTCGCGCCATTGGTAGTAACCGGTACCTTGTCGGAAGTAACCGCCGAAGACAGCCCGATAGCGGTGCGGGTGATTGACCGGGCAACGCTGGAGTCGACTCAAGCAGTCACGCTGGAAGATTTGCTGGCAGATATTCCCGGGTTGCAGTTGAAACAAACCCACGGCCAGAGCGGTGCCTCGGTGTTGCTCAATGGGCTGTCTGAAAAGCACGTTCTGATCATGCGCGATGGCGTACCGCTGAATCAGGTTAATGAGTCGCGCATTGATACACGGAGTCTTCGCCTGGCAGACATCGAGCGCATAGAAGTGGTGTCGGCGAATGCATCGGCGCTGTATGGCAGTGCGGCGATGGGTGGGGTGATTAATCTGATCAGCCGCGAGCCTCAGGGGCCTGAGTTTGAAATCAGCGCCAATGCGCGGCAGTACGAAGCGGAAACAGAGCGATTGCCGAGCCAGATCGACTGGGCCGGGCGTGTTGCGGTGCCGATCCCGGGTGGCTATTCAGCCACAACCTGGTCGCTGACGCAGGATGCCGGCCTGGATAAAACACCGGAAACCTGGGCGGAAGATCTGCCCAATGGCCTGGGCTGGTCGCTGGCTCAACGATTTGATGTTTATGCCGAACGCGATCATCGCCTGGGCCTGAACTGGAGTGGATCGGACCTGACCAAGCCCGGCGCTCATGCCGTAACCGGCAACCCGAACCGAAGTGCCGTCACCGAGCAGCGAGTCTCTGCCCAGTACCAGGCTACCGGTGAGCGGCTGGATGTTATCGCCTCTGCCGGTCTTGGTTGGGGTATTTCAGAGCAGGATAAGCTGGGCAGCGATGGCATGGATCTGCGCCGTGAATACGCGCTGTGGAATACCGCCCTGGAAGGTCGCTGGCGGTTGACCCAGGGCGAGCACGATGCAGTGCTGGGCGCCAAGGTCAGTGCGGCGGCGCTGGAACAGGAAAAAGCGGATCTGAACGCACCCAGCGAAGACGAAATTGCCCCGGTCGATCAGCAAAGCCTGGAACTGTTCGCACAGGACAGTTGGTTCGCGACCGATCGACTGGAGCTGGTCGGTGGTTTGCGCGGCCACTGGGATGAAGCTTACGGCGCGCATTGGGCGCCGAATCTGGCGAGTCGGTTCGATGTGACGACCTACAGTTATCTGCGTGCGAGTCTCGGGCTTGGCTATCGGGTGCCGGACTTAAAAGAGCGCTATTACCAGTTCGATCACAGCCAGTTACATGGCTACCGCGTGACCGGCAACCCGGACCTTGAACCGGAGACGTCGGTTGCAGCTCAGCTGGAATGGGTGATCGATCCAGTGTCGCTGGAGCTGTTCTATCGGGATATCGAGCAGTTAATTGTCACGGCCGAGACGGCCAGTGATGAACCCGGCGTAACGGTTTACCAGTATCAGAACATCGACCGGGCAGAGGTATATGGCGTAAACCTTTCGGCTGAGCAGCAGTTGGGCGCACATCAGATTTCAGCCCATGCCCAATGGCTGCATGCCGTTGCGCTGGCAACCGGCGACCGGCTGGCCCAGCGACCCGAATACACCCTGGGGCTGACGCATGAATGGCAGTTGGGTGAGCAGCGCCCGGTAACTCTACGGTCTCAGATCGCCCATACCGGTCCGCAATTCTTCGGCGAAGAAGAAACCCTGCCCGTGGACCCTTACACCCTGGTGGATCTCTCGCTGAGTTATCAGTTAACACCCGCCTGGACGCTGACGACGGCGATTAACAATCTCACTGACGAAATATCACCCAGCGATGGCACAGCCGACGGCCTGCCTATTGGCGGTCGCCAATATGCGTTGGGTGTTCGTTACCGGCATCCGTTTTGAGGGCTGGGGTTGCTTTGGTGCCATGAGGTACACCCGGCAGCCCGCACTTGGTTTGTCGAAGGCGTTGATTATTCAGTATGAAAACTTGCAACACAGTAGATGCGAAATCCAAAACCCATGTAAGTGAGGAGACTGTATGAGAACCACCCATGCTTTGATGTTAGCTACATTGCCCGCCTTGTTTCTGGCCGGCTGTAATCTGGAAGACGACAACGATACGCCCACGAATGGTTCGGGTGATTCCTCCAGTGGGGATTTTGAGTCGGTAATGTTAGATGCTTCTACATCCTGGGCTTTTCTCAGTCTGGACCAGGCTGCAGAGGTGACCGTTAATGATGATTGGGACCTGGCTTTTTTCGGCACCTCAACTCGCGTTAATCCCGAGCGGGTGGCCTCAGCAATACTGGCAGAACAAAGTGAGTTTTATGATGCCGATGGTGACGCACTGGCTAATATTTTTACTAACGCTACGGCTAACTCGGAGGAAGAGCACTTGTTAGCCAGTTACGATTTGTCATCAGTAGCGTTTAAAACTGAAACCACGGATGCAGCACTCGGTCGAGATGGTGAGAATTTTTACGACTACATTTTTGCGACTCACAAAGTGCCGGCAAATGATGATGCCTGGTGGGTAGTGCGGTCGGCCGAAGGTGATAGTTTCGCCAAGCTCAACTTCACCTACTCTTATCGCAACCCCGAAACAGGTGCATTGAGTCTTGAAGCTGACTTTTTCGTACAAGCCAATGGCGAAGCTACTTACGACACGACTGCGGTTACCTGGACGGCAACCGTCGCCGACGGTGACGAGAATTGTTTTGATTTTGACGCTGGCGCCTCGGTCGATTGCGACAGTTCGACAGCCTGGGACCTGAAACTCAAGGTCGATGGTCACAGTTTTCTGATGCTGACCAATGGCGGTGTCAGTGGCAGTGGCGAAGCCGGTGTACTAGAGGCAATGACCGAAGCTGAAGCCGATGAAGAATTGGATGGCACGGCTTTTAATGAACGCGCCTTTTTGCAGGACAAAGGCGAAAATGCAATTACCAGCAACCCCTGGTATGCCTATGATTTGCTTGGTGGACATGGTATTTGGCCAAACTTTCGTGTTTACGGTATTCAGAATATCGAGACTGAAGACGTGATGTTGGTGCAGCTGATTAACTATTACAACGCGGCGGATGCTTCCCGTCATATTACGGTTCGGTTTCGTCCGGCTGACTGACTAATTGGAGTATAACGGCAACCCCGAATGACGTGACGTCATTCGGGGTTTTTTTTAGTGGAATAAGTAGAGGAAGTACGGGGAGAGGGTCGCAAGAAATTTGTTTCTGTTGTGGGTGCTCACCTCGGAGGCTGTAACTTAATTCAACTTGAAGTCAATCGGAACCGACACCGCAAGACCCCGGTTCCCCGCTTCTTCTGGCAAGGCAGGCAAGCCTGATACCCGTTCAATCATGGCGATGGCCGATTCGTCCAGCAAGTTGTAGCCGGAACTTGAGTCCAGAGTGATGCCGGCGATGGTGCCGTCGGTTTCAATACGCAAGGCGACTTGCACCCTGCCTTCCTGCCGGCGACGCAAGGCGCTGCGCGGGTAATCGAAGGTCCGGCTGAGTTCCTGCATCAAAGCGGCAAGGTAGTCGTCGTAGAGTTGCTCTCTCAGCGCTGCCTGTTGGCTGGCAGCGATGGCTGATTCGTTTAGCTCGCTTGATGTCGTTGCGGAGCCAGATGAAAGGGTGTTGTCTGCAGGCTCTGTGTTTGCAGCTAATGACGTGCTCGATCGATTGGCATCCTGGACGGGCTCCGGTTCAATCGCTGGCGCTGGCGCTGGCTCGGGCGCCGGTTCAGGTTCGGGCTCGGGTGTAGGCTCCGGTTCCGGTTCCGGTTCTGGTTCTGGTTCTGGTTCTGGTTCAGGTTCAGGTTCAGGTTCAGGTTCGGGTTCGGGCTCAGGTGTAGGCTCTGGTTCCGGCTCAGGTACTGAAACGGTATGGGTCGAGGTCCCCGAGCTGGCGATCAACCTGCGGCTCTGTTGTGGCATCGACGGTTCTGCCCGCTCCTGGGCAGGTGCGGTGCGTTTTAGCTGCATGGCAACGGTTTGTAGCGGCGGTGTCAGGCTAGCGGATAACGTCACTTCCGTTTGGGACTGTGCCATGGCGATCGCCAGTGCCAGGTGCGCCAGCACGGAAACGCCGATGGCCAGGCCTGTCTGCCGGGTTTGGGTTGAGGTGACTGGGCCAGACTGAAGCTGATTGAGGGTGTCAATTGGGGGCATCGCTGAGCTGAACCGGTCTACAAAATAGACAGCTATTATAGCTGACGCGATTGCAAATAAAAGTGATTCGCAATAACATTGTCAGACTCGTTGCTATCGGAGCCCGCGTTTCCATGTCTGAATCATTATCTTCCCGGTCCATCCGTTCTGCCAGCCGGTTGCAGGGTGAGTCTCTGACGGTCGGTTACGATGCCGAGCCCATTCTCAATGATGTCGATTTTCAGGTGCCGGATGGCCAGGTGACGATTCTAGTCGGGCCCAATGGCAGCGGAAAGTCCACGCTGTTGAAAGCACTCGCGCGGATTCTGACGCCGACTGACGGGCAGGTGTTGCTCGACGGTCAGGACATTCACCGCAGCAAAACCCGAGACGTCGCCAAAAAGCTGGGCTTGTTACCGCAGGGCCCTGTGGCGCCCGAAGGGCTTACAGTGCGTGAGTTGGTGGCTCAGGGCCGGTTCCCGCACCAGTCGCTGCTGCGCCAGTGGTCGAGTGAAGATGAGCGAGCTGTTACTGACGCCATGACCGTCGCCAAGGTCTTCGACTTTGCCGACCGGCCGGTCGACGGGCTGTCGGGCGGTCAGCGTCAGCGTTGCTGGATTGCCATGGTATTGGCGCAGCAGACCGATCTGGTGCTGCTTGATGAGCCCACGACGTTTCTGGATCTGAAAGTTCAGGTCGATTTGATGGAGCTGCTGGTGCAGTTGGCCCACCAAATGGGTCGTACGCTGGTGGTGGTGTTGCACGAACTGAACCTGGCCGCCGCCTATGCGGATACGCTGGTCATGTTGCGCGATGGTGCCATTATGCAATGGGGCGCGCCGTCGGACGTTTTTACCAGTGCCAATTTGAAAGCGGTGTTTGATCTGGATGCCCATGTTATCCGGGACCCGCATTCCAAGCGTTTGATCTGCGTGCCGACGTCTGCACCGGAGCCAGCTCAGCAAGTTGAGGTCGGCGTTCGCATCGCATGACCACCCAGGCTAGCCATAACGCCATGTCGTCATCGACCGCAGACAGCGCCTCGGGGGCCTGGCTGGCATACAGCGCCGGGTTGCCGGTTATGGTCGGTGTTCTGGCGCTGATGTTCGGCTGGCACATTGCCGTGGGGGCCAAATCGCTGCCGTTATCGACGGTGTTAGATGCCCTTGTCCAATACGACCCCACCCTGTTTGACCACATGATCATTCGCGATTTGCGACTGCCCCGCGCCATTATTGCGGTGTTAGTCGGCGCGGCGCTCAGTGTGGCGGGTGCGCTGATGCAGGGCGTCACGCGCAATCCGCTGGCGGAGCCCGGTATTCTCGGGCTGATGGCCGGGGCGTCCTTCGCCGTGGTCATGGCCATTGGGGTTTTTCAGACCGTGCCCACGGTCTGGTTGCCCTGGGTTGCCGCAGTCGGTGCGATGGTGACAGCCGTTGTGGTCTGGCTGATTGCCCAGTGGGCGCCCGGTGGTGCCACGCCGCTAACACTGACACTGGCCGGGGCAGCGATCACCGCTTTTCTGGGCGCGTTGATCTCTGTTGCGCACTTGCTAAATCAAGAAACCTTCGAGCAGTTGCGGGTCTGGCTGGCCGGTTCCCTGTCGGGCCGGCGGGTCGATGTACTGTCCGTTGCTGCGCCCTGGTTGTGCCTGGCACTGGCGCTGGCGATGGTGCTGTCCCGCAAGGTGACGGTTCTTGCCATGGGCGATGACGTGGCCCGCGGCCTGGGTGTTCGTACTGGCTGGCTTAAGGTGCAGGTATTGTTGTGTGTGGTGGTTCTGACCGCTTGTTCGGTCGCACTGGCTGGGCCACTGGGCTTTGTTGGTCTGGTTATTCCTCATGTTGTGCGCCTCTTTATCGGGTCCGATTATCGTTGGATCGTGCCGTATTCGGCGCTGGTTGGTGGGGCCTATTTGCTGGGTGTCGATATCATCGCCCGGCTGGCCTTACGGCCCCAGGAAATTGCCACCGGCATTATGACCGCCATGGTCGGCGCGCCGCTGTTTATCCATCTCGTTCGGCAACGGGCGTCCTGATATGACTGTGCGTCTATCTCACTACTGGGTACTGCGGCTTCCGGGAGAGCGTTTGTCGCTAAGGCTGCCGGTCAGAGCCCTGATATTGGCGCTTTTGCTGATGCTTGGTCTGCTGTCGCTGATCGCGCTTAGCCTGACCATCGGCAGTTACGATATGTCCTTGCGTCAGGTGCTTGGCGCTTTGCTGGGTGGTGAAGTTTCCGGGCAAATGACCACGGTAGTCTGGGAGTTCCGGTTTCCTCGCACCCTGGTGGCCGCCTTTGTCGGCACCATGCTGGCGCTTTCCGGTGCCGCCTTGCAGAACGTGACCCGCAACGGCCTGGCAGACCCTTCACTGGTGGGCATATCCCAAGGGGCAGGCCTGGCGGTGGTCGCCCTGACGGTGATCTGGCCCGAACAAAGTTCCACCCTGCGGCCCTGGGTAGCGTTTGCTGGCTCACTGGTCGTCGCCGCTCTGATTCAGGGGCTGAGCTGGAACCGTCGTGGAGGCAGTTCGATTCAATTTATTTTAATGGGCATAGGCGTGGCCGCCTTCATCAGCGCTATCACTTCAGCGCTGATGACCTATGGCCAGATCGACCGGGCCATGTCGGCTCTGGCCTGGCTCAGCGGCAGTATTAACGCGGCCGGATGGAGCGAAGTGCGGATGGTCGCGGCCTGGTGCGCTGTGTTAATACCGCCGTTGCTGATTCTAAGCCGCTCCATGTCGGCCCTGCAAATGGGCGAGAGTACAGCCGTGGGGTTGGGAGTACGAGCCAGCGTCATTCGCTATGCATTGATCAGTGTCGCGGTGGGGTTGGCTGCCATCGCCACGGCCGCGGTCGGGCCACTTGGCTTTGTTGGGCTGATTGCACCACACATGGCCCGGCGCCTGGCACGCAGCGGTGTGGGTATTCACTTGTTGCTGACGGCTCTGATTGGCGCTTTTGTCGTAACCCTGGCGGACCTTTTGGGGCGGGCTCTGTTCGCACCGATTCAGATACCGGCAGGTCTGGTCACAGCCATTATCGGGGTGCCGGTGTTTATTTATCTGTTGCAAAGAACTCAGGCTAAAAGCGCACTGTGAGGAGACTGTTGTGACGGCGTTTTGCGCTCAAATAAGCCGGGATGTCGCCGAACCCTTGCCGGGTACCGGCGGGCACCCGGGCTCCAATCTATTGCTGAGTTGGCCCAGCGGTCGCTGGTCGAAAACCTTTAATCTGGCAAAGGATATGACCTCCGATGAAGCGGACGCCATAGCCGCATTGGCAGAGTCCGGACGGCGCCTGAATCTGATTGACCGAAAGGCTCAGTCTTCGACGACGCATCGTGCTTATCTGATGCCCGAGTCGCGCGCTTTTGATGTTCCGCGCGCTGAGCTGGTTGCCTTTTTTTCGGCATTGAAAACAGGGCAGTCGCTGACTGGCTGGGAAGTCTCGGACATACCCGACTCAGTTGTGCTGTGTTGCACGCACGGTAAGAAAGACCGCTGCTGTGCCAAGTTCGGCAATGCGAGCTACAAGGCACTCACGGCTGCAGCAGTGACACGGCCTGAAGCCATTGAAATCTGGCAGAGCACGCACTTGGGTGGTTGCAGATTGGCCACATCGATTCTGGTATTTCCCCAGGCTCGCAAATATGGCCGTGTTGATGCCGATAAGGCAGACGCCTTTCTGGATTCGGAGAGTAAAGACCGTCCCTTTTTACCGTGCTACCGGGGTGACCGCCTGCTCTCACCGGAACAACAAGTCGCTGAAGTGGCTATTCGACACCATCTGGCACAGCAGAATATCTGGCCGGACAGGCTGGAACCAGAGAGCGATACCGACCTCTACGGCGGCCGCAAGACAATCACACTGCGCTGGTTATCCGGCACCGAGTACGGTCAGTTAAGTGTGCTGCTGGCACCCGAGACGGTTCAGCGCTTTGGAACCTGCACCGCCATGGACGATGGCGAAGAACCTGTTGCTCATAACACCTGGCAGGTTGTGTCTGTATTTGCGGAAGGCAGCCTGATTGCTCTCGCTTCGCAACCTTAATTCATCCTTCCACTGCACAGGGAATTACCATGCCGATTAAACTGGCTCTAATGGCCGTTATTCTGTTTTCCAGTACCGCTGTTTGGGCTTTTCCGGAAACCTTTGACCATAAATACGGGACCACCACCCTGACCGAAGCGCCAGAGCGCATCGTCTCAATCGGCTACAGCGACCACGACGACCTGCTGGCACTGGGTCAGAAACCTCTGGCGGTGCGCGACTGGTACGGTGATATGGATAAAGCCACCTGGCCTTGGGCGGCTGATCTGTGGGGAAACACTGAGCCGGTAGTGTTGCCCTTCGGTGATCTGGACATGGAAACCATTGCCGCGCTGGAGCCGGATTTGATTGTTGGCTTGTCGTCGGGCATCAGCGCTGAGCAGTACCAGCAACTGAGTCTGATCGCCCCGACGCTGCCGCAATCGGGCGACTATATTGAATGGGGCATGCCCTGGCACGAGCGAACGCTGTGGATCGGTCGCGCAGTCGGCAAACTGCCCGAAGCCGAAGCGATGGTAAACGAGGTTGAGCAGCGGTTTGATTCGGTGACTGAGCAGCATCCGGAATTAGAAGGCAAGCAGGCCGCCATTGCTTATTACTGGGATGGCCAACTGGGCGTATACAGTGAAAACGATTTGCGCGGTGTTTTTTTGGAGCGGCTGGGGCTGGAGATTCCCGGGGCCATTAATGATTTGGCGGGTGATCGGTTCTACAGTGAGCTCAGCCTCGAGGAGCTTTCGTTGCTGAATGTCGATGCGCTGATCTGGTTGTCGACCGGCGATGCGCAAGCGGATGCTGAAAAAGTGCTCGGGCGTGAACTGATGGCGTTTCACAGGGAAGATCGTGAAATTTACGTCGATAAAGAATTGGGCGGCGCGTTTTCATTCATGTCGCCGCTGAGTATCCATTTTATTTTTGATGAACTGGTGCCGCAGATTATTCGCGTTGTGAATACTCAGCACTGAGCGGGCCAAAACAGAGTCAGGGACATCGACATCAATGGCTAATCGATCGATATGACAGTTGAATCACAAATACAGGCAGAGCTGTTGAAGGGGGAAAGGCCACGTCTGGACCGGCCACCTTTTCCCGACACGCCCATGGCCTTTTGCCGCTGGATTGCGCTGAACTTTCTGCCCTGGCGTTTACTGCTGCTGTTGTCGATAACCGTACTGTCGGTTGCAAGTATGTCGATGACCCCTTGGGTTGTGGGTCAGATTATTGATCTGCTGCCCGAGGCCATTGACTCATCGGATGCCACCCGATTGATGACCTGGTTCGGCTGGCTCTTGGTGGTCTGGCTGATCGGGCCGGTGCTCGGCCGTCTCTATACCTTCGTGAATGCCTTTACGCTGCCGAAACTGACCAGTCTGGTGGCGCGTGAGCTGTTCAATTACACCCTGCGCCAGCCAACCCACTTTTTTCAGAATACTTTTACCGGTGCGTTAACTCAGCGCATTCGCCGGGCAGCGCAAAGCGGGCCGGATCTGGTTGAATATTTTGTGCTGCAGTTTGCCCAGGTGGCGGTCGGTATTCTGGTCGCGGGTATTTTAATATTCCAGGCGGTGCCGGTGTATGGCCTCGCTTATGTGTTGTTTGCGCTGGTGTTCCTGGCGGTGTCGATGTGGATGGCCAAACGGGTGTTGAAAGTCGGGCGTGTGCTCGGTGAAGCCCGTTCCCGGGTGACCGGTCAGTTGGCGGACTCGATCGGCACCATCGATCTGGTTCACAGCTTTGGCGCCAGCGAGCACGAATCGGAACGGTTAAGCATACGTCTGAACGAGGAAGCGCTGCGCGGCAAGCAGGCGCGGTTCTGGTTCAGTGCCATGCGCATCGTGCAGTTGGCGCTAACCGCAGGCTTTATGAGTGTTCTGGTTTGGTTCGCATTGCAGCGAGCGCTGCTGGGCGACTTGAGCGTGGGCACCGTCGCCATGCTGCTGACCATTGGCTTGCAACTGGCGATGTCGATTACCAGCCTGGGCGATTACATTCTCGATTTCTATCTGCAGCTGGGCGAAGTGACTGAGTCGCTCGATGTGTTGGCCGTGCCGCTGAAAAATCAGGACACACCAGACGCACAGCAATTGGTTGTGGAGCAGGGAGAGATCGAATGCCGCGATCTGACTTTCGGCTACGAGCAGCAGAAGCCATTGTTTATTAACTTTTCGTTGACGGTTAAGCCGGGCGAAAAAGTGGGGCTGGTGGGTCCATCCGGGGCTGGAAAAACAACGCTGATCAAATTGCTGACGCGTCGCTTTACATTGAACCAGGGCCAGATTCTGATGGACGGTCAGGATATCCGCGAGCGGCGTCGGGAGTCACTGGCACGCCAGGTGGCGGAAGTTTCGCAAACCGCAGAATTGTTTCACCGCAGCGTGCGCGACAACATTCGCTACGGACGTACCGATGCCAGCGATGAAGCGGTAATTGCTGCTGCTCAGGCCGCGCAGTGCCATGATTTTATTCAGGCACTGCCTTATGGTTACGACACCCTGGTGGGTGAACGCGGGGTCAAGCTTTCTGGCGGTGAGCGTCAGCGCATTGCCATCGCACGGGCCATTCTAAAAGATGCGCCAATGCTGTTGCTGGATGAAGCGACGTCAGCACTCGACAGTGAATCTGAAGCGGCCATTCAGCGGGCACTGACATTACTGATGCAAGGCCGTACGGTCATCGCCATCGCCCATCGATTGTCCACGGTGGTGAGTATGGATCGCATTCTGTACATGGAAGGCGGCCGTATTGTGGAAAGTGGCACCCACTCTGAACTGCTTGAACTCAATGGTGGCTACGCGCGTTTGTGGCAACGTCAGATAGAGGGGTTTGCAGAGCAAGCTCTGTAAAACCAAGTTTCGGAGGTCCGTTTTACCTCGGTGCCAGTATTCCGTGTCCGGCACCGGGTATGCCTATCTGGGGCCGGCGTAAACCCATCCATGGGGCCTAGACTTCGGGATATGAATCCCCTCCATGGGATTCACCCTCCGGGCTCGCTGCGCTCGTGCTAAAACGCTCCCGGCGTTTTAGTCCATGCCTCAGACTTCCCCAGATAGGCATACCCAGTACCCGACACTTAGTTAAGTGCGAACTCTGAATCTTGAGTAGAAAACAGCTTGAATCAGGATCGACGTCGATACAGCAAGTAAATAAAGAAGGGCGCACCGACGCCCGAGACGAAAATGCCGGCCGGTAAATCCTGAGGTAGAAAGGCAACCCGTCCTAGCAGGTCGGCCAGCAGCACCAGGCAAGCGCCGGTCAGGCCTGCTCCGAGTATTAGCCCTGTACTGGTTTGGCCCGTTATCCGACGCGCCAAATGTGGTGCCATCAGGCCAACAAACGCCATGCCGCCTGCAAAGGCCACGGCCGAGCCGGCCAAGCCAACGCTGCACGCCAGAAGCAGTAACCGGTAATGACCCACCGCCAAACCCAGCCCCCGGGATTGCTCATCATTCATGCCCAGCAGGGTAAGAGCCCGGGCGGCCAGCAAGGCGACCGGGATCAGACAGAGCGTCCAGGGTAGTAAGCCGGTCACGTCTTTCCATTGTGCACCATAGACCGTTCCGGTCAGCCAGATGTAGGCCTGAACCGTGGTGCTCAGCGGGCTCATCACCAGAACCAGAGTCGCGACCGCCTTTAGCGCGGCGGCCAGTGCAATGCCTACCAGAACCAGCCGAATTGGTGCTACAGCACTAGTGCTACCGGGTGTCCAGGCCAGGATGTAGATGACGGTGGCGGTTAGCGCTGCAGAGGCAATGGCCACGGGTGGCAACCAGGTCAGACTGACGGTACCGGCCAGCCAGGCCAGAAACAACACAGCTCCCAGCGCGGCCCCGTCGCTGATGCCGATGATGTCAGGCGAGGCCAGGGGGTTGCGCACGATTTGCTGTAACAGCGCACCGGAAACTCCCAGGCCGGCGCCCACCAGTAGCGCCAACAAGCCTCGGGGCAGTCGTAATGTTTGAATGACAAAGCGGTGCTCGCTGGTTTCGGGTGACAGGAGCGTGGCGAGCACGTCCATCGGCGGAATTCGGGTGCTGCCCAGGCAGAGATAGAACAACAATAAGGTTAGGGTTAGCCCCAGCAACGCCAGGCACCGTCGAAAGGTCTGACGATGAATGGCCAGAGCCAGCGTTTCCGAGGCGGAACGAAACAGGTAGTGAGTGGTCATAATGTCGGGCTGCGTTTACGGGCGATGGCGATAAAAACCGGGGTGCCGACCAGCGCTGTCAGGGCACCGACGGGCACTTCCTGGGGGGGGACGATAAAGCGAGACAGGGTATCGGCCCCCAACAGCAAGCTGGCCCCGAGCAGGGCGGCCGACGGCAATACCCAGCGATGATCCCGGCCGAACAAGCCGCGCGCCAGATGCGGAATGATCAGTCCGATAAATCCGATCATGCCGGCCAGTGCAACGGCACCGCCAGCCAGTAAAATGATGACCACACCGAGCGCCAGCCGGGTGACTGCCACGCGCTGGCCGAGACTGCGGGCGACGTCTTCATCCAGCATCATCAGGTTGATCTGACGCACCAGCAGTGCGGTGCCGACTATCGCGATGCCGTAAAAGGGCAGAAAGGGAATGACGCTGCTGAGTGGTTTGCCTGCGACGGATCCACCGAGCCAGTAAAGAATGCCTTCCAGACTTTCCCGGTTAAGAATCAGCAGACCCTGAGTGAACGCCAGAAACAAGGCGGTAATGGCGGCGCCAGCCAGCACAATGCTAACCGGTGACCGGGAGGCACTGCCGGTCATGCCCAGGCTGTAAACCAGCAGCCCGGCAATGGCAGCGCCAAAGAAGGCGATGTAGATGTAGTCTTGCAGCCGTGTCAGTGACAGAAAGGTAAACGCCATTGCTACAAAAAACAGCGCTCCGGCATTAATGCCCAGCAGGCTGGGTGAAGCCAGGCCGTTGCGGGTCATCGCCTGCATCAGGGTGCCGGCAATGGCCAGGCTGCTGCCCACCAAAGCCGCCAGAACGGCCCGATTCAGCCGGTTGGCGCGCACAATAATGTGCTCGATCTGGCTGGCGTCGTAGTTGAACAGGGCGTTGATGACCGTGGCAAACGAGATGGCCGTTTGCCCCAGGGCGATGCTGGCAAGGGTGGTTGCCAGTAACAGCGCCAGGCACAGGGTCAGCCCCAGTGCCTTGACCGGCAGGGTGGACAGCACGGTTATTCCTCTGGGTTAGTCGAGGCCGTAGTGTTCAAACACGCTGTCGACCATGCGTTCAGCGGCGATGGGGCCGCCGCCCATGTTCCAGTCAACCTCGTTGACCCGGTAGACCTGATCGTTCTGCACTGCTGTCAGCGTGTTCCACAGCGGGTGGGAGGTCCAGCTGTTGAAGTTTTCCATTACCGTCAGGTCGGTTTCTGTCATGAACATGAAGAATACGTCGGCGTTCATGCTGGGAATGCTTTCCTTGGAGGTCAGCTTCACGCCCCAGATGTCTTCCTGGTGGCCAGCCGGGCGCTCAAACCCCAGCTCGTTCAGAATGTTGCCGGCGAAGCTGGAGTAGTAAATGCGGGCGTGGTCATTACGAAAGTTCAGCAACGCTACTTCCTGTGGCCAGTCTACGTCGGTCTCGGAAACCTGTTGCTGAAATGACTGAATGCGTGCATCCCATTGGTCATTCCATTCGGCGGCTGTATCGGCGGTGCCGGTTGCCTCGGCAACCAGATCAAGCGTTTCCTTGAACTGGAAAACGGTCTCATGCATCACCGTCGGGGCGATCTGGTTCAACTGGTTGTAGATTTTTTCATGGCGCATCTTAGCGCCGATAATGACATCGGGATTCAGCGCGGCAATGGCTTCCAGGTTCGGCTGAGTTTCAAGACCCACATGGCTCACCCCGGCCAGCTCTTCACGCAGGTAATGGTACATCGGTTGCTCAACCCAGGAGTCGACGACACCCACGGGTGTAATGCCCAGCGCCACTGCAGCGTCGTTGGCACCCTGGTAAAGAGTGACGACGCGCTGCGCCGGAGCGTCCAGTTCAGCAGTGCCCATGGCATGAGGAATACTAATGGATTCTGCATTTGCGAAAGACAATGATGCCACCAATATCAGGCTGAACAGGGTAGTAGAGGTAAGACGATGAGCCACGGACAACTCCCGAGATAGGTTAGGGATTGCTGATAGTATTGATAGTTGTTCTTATTATCAACCGCATCTTTCGGTGTGCCAATAAAATGCGTTGTGGTTCGGCAATGTGACGTAATTAACACATTCTAGTTTGCAAATGATAACTATTATCATTAATATAGATTTCGAAGGTCGATTCAGCGTGGGTCCCCGGGAAAGGAGCACGGTCCGGAACCGGGGTAAATGGAAGTCGACTCGTCAACGCGTTTGTCCACCCTCTGTCGCAAAGGCGTTGGCTGAGTGCCAACAAGGTCGTTGAACACGCTGAATGGTTTCCAGCCGGGATTTTTCCCCTCCAACGTTAAATCCCGGCTGGTTTTTTATTGAATAACACCCTTCACACAGGAGCTCGACATCACCATGGAACTGCGCAGCAAACTGTGGGCGCTGATGGCGACCACGCTGTTATTCACCCTGGCCTTATCTCTCAACCCTTCCAGTATGACAATCTTCGCCGGGTTATAACTCAAGATTCGGAGTTCGGGTTTGTTTTGGTAACTGGAGTCCGTGTCAGGCACCGGGTATGCCTATCTGGGGTCGGCGTAAACCCATCCATGGGGCCTAGACTGAAGCATCCATGCTTCAGACTACCCCAGATAGGCACACCCGGCACCTGACACTCTGTTGGTTGCAAACTCCGTATCTTTATTTATAGCCCGGCGCGAACCCCCTTTGTTCAGTTCATGGCCACCAACCGGTCCAGGCGCTCCAGATCGTTAATTACTCGCCATTGGCCACCGCCTTCCATTACCCGTTTCTGCCAGGCGTTCAGTCTATTCTCATAATCGCGCGGGTCGATGTTGTCCCGGGTTAGCTTGGTGACGTTCAATGCAACCACTTCGATCCCGGCGACATCAATCGGGAAATCCCGAACATGGCCTTCCGGTAAATCCTCTTCCAGATCACTGAACACCAGAATGGTTTTTTCATCGGCATCGGTTTCGTTCAGAAAATCAATCGCCTGCAATACACCGCCGGTAATGTCGGTATGGGCACTGCCGCGGACCAGTTCGGAAGTAAACGTCTGCACATGGTGCTGAAACAGACGCTTCTGGTCGTTGGCGGTGCTTGGCCGCACATCAAAGGTTGCCTTGGCGATGATGTCTTCTTCGTTGAAGCTGGCGCTGTCGATGCGCGCCAGCGCCAGGGAGTCACCGCTGTCGAGCGTTGCCAGCAGGTAGTTCATGATGGTCTCGGCTTTGTCGAGTTGCTCGGTGTAGGTGCCCGAGGTGTCGATCAGCATGTAGACCGCCCGGCTTTTGATTGGCGACTCTCCGCAACCGGCCAACAGGCCGGTGCTGAGCAGTGCCGTGATCAGCAGCACAGTCATGATGTGACGGCTGAGTCTGGCTGAATCGGTCACGAGTTTCATGGGGTGACCTCCTGAGTATCGTTTAGGACGGGTTCAACCTTGGTGCTCCGGTTGCGCTTGGATTTACTCGCGACTGCCGGGGCCTCGTCTGTATCCTTTTTGGTCTTGGCGGACACAGTGGTTTCGTTCAGATCCGGCGCCGTGGAGCGGTGGCGGATCAGCCGTTCAACACCCAGCGGCACCATGATGATCAGGTCATAAAGGTGCGCCAGTATTTTGCAGGCATGGTTGGCCAGGTTGCCGACCAAACGCAGCGCTACCGCAACCGTGCGCAATACACCGACAACCACCATTCCAAGCACGCTGCGCAGTGAATGAATGAAAGACTCCAGCGGGATTGCCACAAAGGCCAGCGCGAACGGCAGAATAAAGCCCATCACCATCTGACCGATGGATGGAATCCAGCGAAACTGAGCTTCAACCACACCGACGCCAGCCAGTGATTGTTGCAGGGCTGCGCGGTCGAGCGCGAGCAGGTCACGCATGTAAGCCAGAGAGGCTTCAATGGTGGCCAATATAGTCAGCAGCGTAAGTGTGACGACAATCATGCGCCGGCGCATGCGGTCGTCCATGCTGCCGATGACGGGAAACAGGTGCGTGATGCGCAACGATTCCAGCAGGAACAAGCCCATGGCAATTTCAATCAGAATGATCACCAGCGCCGCGATATCTGACATGCGCAGCGAGCCAATGGTGGCGGTACCGCCCACCATTTCTGACATGGGCAGGGCGATCAGCTGGAAGTTAATTAACCCGCCCATGGCCGCGATGATCAGGACCAACCCGGAGATGAAAAACTGGGTTAACGAAGACGACAGCAATGAATTGGCCGCCGCATCTTCGTTGTTGCGAATCGATTCATAGCGATCCATCTGCCCATCGATCATGCGGGTGCGCTCTTCCAGACTGTCGAGCGTGGTTTCGACTTTGCCCATGGTGGTTTTCAGCGTGCGCCACTGGGGGTGCATTTTGGCCAAATGCCCATGACGTTCCAGTGTGGCTTTCTGAAAGGCTTTCAGGGTTTCTTCGTGTGAGTCTTCAATCGCGTCTTTGATGTTATCGAGAATCTTGTTCAGCGCTGGGTCGGCACTCTTCGGCAATGCCGAGATGGTATCGACCACATCCGACCAGGCTGGTGGCAGGGGCGCCGACAGCGAGCTGGCCTGATAATCGGCCTCGATTTTTTCAATCGCATCGGCCAGCGTGCGGTGCAAACTGGGGTAGTGCGCCAGATCCCGCGCCACCAGGGTACTGACCCGGGTGAATTCGCGTTCAATGGCTTTTTCCGCAGCGGTTCGACCCAGCGCCATCAGCACATCACGATTACGCTGGCTGAGCCGGTGCTCCAGCTTCAATACAGAACGCGATGCCAGGCGCAGTGCGGTAAACACCGCGCGGCCGGTAGTGGAAAACAAATGATGCGCCTGCTGGCGCCCGAGATAGAGCACAGTAACGAGTAAAACCAGCCAGATCGCGGCCGAGATGGCGGCGGAATCAGACCAGACAGTGAGCAGTTGTTGAAACATCGCAGAACCTCCGTTGAGTTGACAGGACGGAGTGTCGGCCAGGGCGGTGAAAATTCTGTGAGTTTCGTGGGGATGGTCCGCGGTGGGTGCCGGTGTTGCCTCTGTGGGGTCGGCGTGAATCCGTCCATGGAGCCTAGGCCGCAGCATCCCTGCTGCGGACTCCCCCACAGAGGCAACACCGGCACCCACTGCTAGCAGTGTGCCAACTCCGAACTTGAGTACTGAAACCCCTCCTGACGACTACTGACAGTCCGAGCGGGTGGTCTGGCCATTGGGGCTGGTCTTCTGGGGCAGCGTCTGGACGCTGCTGACCTGGTGTGAGTTGCGCACCGATTTTCGGATGTTGCGGGTGGACCGCATTGTCGAGTGCGAGGTGCTGGAGGAGGAATTTGAGGAGACCACCCGGATCTCTCTGCAACAGATTCTCAGAAAAAATGAGTTGGCCTAGTAAAGGCTTTTGGTTTAATTTCTCAAATTAATCCAAAATGGTTTAAAGGTAAGAAATAAACCAATTTGGTTGATTTATTGGTTGAGCCACCTAAACTGCAGCTATGAACCGACTGATTGTAATAGCAGACATCGTTGCCTCCAGGGATATTGCCAACCGGGCTGCCGTTCAGCACGACCTTAAAAAGACATTGGATGGCTTGAATCGGCAAACCGACGGCCTGCTCTCACCCTATACCATCACCCTGGGCGATGAGTTTCAGGCTGTGTTGAGCACGGCTGGTCGGGTCTTTACCGATATGCTGGCCATTCGGGCGGCGGTTTACCCCGTTCGGCTGCGCTTTGCGGTGTCGGTTGGCACCCTGGCCACGCCCATCAACCCGAACCAGGCCATCGGGATGGACGGCCCGGCCTTTCATGCCGCCCGGGAACGCATCGAACAGCTTAAACAGGGTGACCATCAGTTGGCTCTGGCCGGTGAATTTCCAGGCCAGCCACAAGACCTGATACACAGCACCCTGAATTTACTCGACCGCCACTGGCAGAGCTGGCAGGCCAATCGCCTGGTGATCTTGCACCGCCTGCTGCAGGGCGATACCGTAGCGACGCTGGCTGCATCACTGAAGATTAGTGAACAGGCGGTTTACAAGAATATTCGCCAGGGCGGGCTGGACGATGTAACGGACAGCATCCAAACCCTAACCCGATACTTGGATGCAGCTCTGGCAGAATGAGTTGGGGTTTGCTTTCGTGCTAGGAGTCCGTGTCAGGCACTGGGTATAGCTATCTGGGGTCGGGATGAACCCTTCCATGGGGCCTAGACTGAAGCCGATGCGTCGGACCGATCCATACTTCAGACTTCCCCAGATAGCTATACCCGGCACCTGACACTTAGCTGGTTGCGAGCTCAGACACTAGATCACTCTATGAGGGAACAAATCGGTGACGTCCTTATTCCTGCTAACCGTTTGGTTACTAACGCGTCTTTGCTTCATCCGCTACGATCAGCGTCTTCCCACCCGCTTGCTCCTGATTCTGGTGCTGATTCCCATCATTCTGGCACCTGCCTTGGCGCTGGGTGTGACTTCGATGCTTTGGTCGATACTGGTTGCCGCAGCCCTGGTTTTTTCCGAGAAAGTTATTCCTGAAAAGCTGTTAGTGCCCGGTCGCCTAATGGGGTTGGCCTTCGTCGTGGTGGCAACCTGGTTGATGCCGTTGCCGGAACTGAGTTCATGGTCGGTATTAACAATCGATTGGCTCGGTCTGACTACAGAACAACTGACCACAGGCTTGTGGTGGCTGCTGGGGTTTCTGCTGGTTGCCGGCGAAGCCAATTTACTGATTCGGGTGCTGTTCCACAGCTTCGACCTGGAACCGATGAGTAAGACACCGGAGCCTGCTGAAACCGCAGAGGCTGAGACAGAACAGACCACGACAGCAAACCAGAACGCAGAACCGGAGATCGACCAGCGCGAGTACAATGCCGGTCGCATTATAGGCATTCTGGAGCGCTGGCTGATGTACATCGTGCTGGTCGGCAGTCAGCAACAGGGGGCTGTATCCGGCTCTCAGTACAGCATCATCGCGGTCATTTTGGCGGCAAAAGGGTTTGCGCGGTTCCGGCAACTGGAGGAACGTGCTTTTGCCGAATACGTGTTGATCGGGACTCTGGCATCGACGTTGCTGACTGTGGCGGTGAGCTTGTTGATCAGCCACCACATATTGTCATAGTTCACACCCCAATATCCTCATTCCACAGATCAGGCCGCTCGCGGATGAAGGTTTCCATCAGGTGGATACAGCTTGGCTCCTGGCGGACGTCCAGCTCAACGCCGCGACTGGTCAGTAGCGCTTCGTCGCCCTGAAAGGTCTGGTTTTCACCGATCACGACTGTGGGAATGCCGTACAGCAGAATGGCGCCGCTGCACATGGGGCAGGGCGACAGCGTGGTGTAGAGCACCGATTCACGATATACCGAGGCTGGCTGACGGCCGGCGTTTTCCAGCGCATCCATCTCGCCGTGCAGCACCACGCTGCCCTGCTGAACCCGGCGGTTGTGGCCCCGGCCAATGATTTTTCCCTTGTGTACCAGTACCGAACCGATCGGAATGCCGCCTTCTGCGACGCCGGCTTTTGCTTCGTCGAGTGCGGCCTGCATGAATTCGTCCATCTCGGACTCCTGAATAAGGAACTATGACCTCCAAGCTAAAGGAGGGTGGGGTAGTGCGCAAGCGTGTTATACAACCTCAGTCACATTTCAGGGGCTGTTGGAGTGCTAGACTGTAAAGATAATGAGTTTAGGAGTTCGTTGGGTGGTACTGGCCCGCGGCGACTACCGGTGGTACCTCTGCGGGGTCGGCGTGAACCCGTCCTTAGGGCCTAGACCGCAACATCCATGTTGCGGACTCCCCCGCAGAGACACCACCGGCATCCGCCGCTTACACAGGGCGAACCCCGAAACACCTACGGCTGTTTCAAGTACAAACGCTAAAAGGCAGTAATACCATGACCCGGATTGTGTGGGTAGAAGATCAGTCCCACTGGGTCGAGCGGTTTAAACCGACGTTGGAAGCGACCGACTTTAACGGCTCGCCCACCGACGTTCAGGTCTTCAAGTTCGCTGAAGCCGCTTGCCAGTACATAAAACAGTGCCCCGATGCCGATGCGCCCGATGTCGCGTTGCTCGACGCCCATATGGGCGGCAACAGCCATGCCGGTCTGACCGTGTCGCGGGCTCTGCAGAAGCGCTGGCCGGACTTGCCGGTGGTGTATTTGTCGGAGCATAGCGGTACCGACATTGAACAGGCGGCGTTTGAGCAGAATGGCACCCTGGATTTTATCGCCAAGCACCAGCGCAATGTCGAAGCCGTATTGTGCTGGCGCATTCAGGCGGTGTTGCGTCAGCAACGCCACCAGCCCGGAGAAATAGCCACAACGCATAGCGATACCTTGCGCAGCGGCTCACTAAGCATCGATATCCGTACCTGGGAAGTGTTCTGGCAGGGCCATAAACTGATGAACCCGACCAATCCGCGCCGGCCACTGGCACCGACACCGCGCAAGATCCTGCGTTTTCTGGTGGAAGCGGCGCCGAGCCCGTTGTCGACCTGGCAGATTGCCGATAAGCTCGATGCCGACCCGGAACGGTTTTCCTACGCCAATTACCGGCAACACATCCGTACCCTGAGGCGCGCCTTTGATCAGGTCGAAGCGGGCGACGCCAGCTTTACCGACCGTTGCCGGGAAGGGGTTGGAATCGTCACCTTTGGCGACCAGGAAGCCTACTGCTGGAGGCCAGACCATGACTCTGCGCGCTGACACCGATAGACCCTTCAAGCCTAACTGGCCACAGCGGTTCAGTGTGCTGAGCAGTTTTTTCGGACTGGTTCTGGTGGCGTATTTTTACCTGATCACCGAACCTGACCTGATGGCTTACTACCAGGTGCCTGAATGGGTATTGGATCCACGTCTGAAAATGGCCCTGTGCGCAATTTTTGCGATATTCCTGATCAACGATGCGCACCGCTATTCCCAGGCGCGCCGTCAGCAAAAACAGCAAGCCCGCCAGTTGCAGAGTGAATATGACAACCTCTGGCAAAGCCGCAAACAACTGCAGCACAAGGTGCATACCTATGCTGGCCATGCCGATAAACTAAAGCTGTTTATTAGCGACAAGCTGCTGGAATACATCGAGTATGATGAAAAATTCCTGCACTTTAAAAGCATTGCGGCCGAGGTGCGGCATAACGGCGTGATCGGGTTCGATAAGGTGCAGTCAGCGCTGGAGCAGGCGCTTGCCCAGCCCCAATTGAACGAGGCTGATCAGTCACGAACCCGGGAGGCCTTGCAGCAACTGCGTTACGTCTGGGATCTGCTTGATCTGGCCACCACCGACAACATTGCCCTGCACCTGGCCAATCAATTGTGCGACCTGGAAGAACCCTATTACCAGCAATCTCTGAATCCGGAATCGGCCGATTCACACGAGCTGCAATCTACGTTTTCGCCGGTAGCCGGTCTGGTGAGGGCGCTGACCCCACTGCTGAACACGCCCGACTCACTGCACCAGGCGGTAGCGGAAGGTTTGCCCTGTGTGTGGCAGGACGACCCGTCGTTCTGGTTGTCGATGGAGCCCTGTGGTGTCGTGTTGGGAAATGAAAACCACTGGGTGCTGCTGCTGGAAAACCTGCTCAAGAACGCTCAGTTCTTCAGTGGCAAGCGACCCTACCGGCATAAGTACCGACGTATCGGCGTTCGGCTTGCCGAGCATTCGGGCAAAGTACGGCTGCAGGTGTTTAACAGTGGCCCGGGCATCAGTGAGGAAGACAAGGCCAAAATCTTTCAGCTCGGCTATTCCACGCGCCGGGTGAAGGAAAACCACGGTAAGGGGTTGGGGTTGTTTTTTGTTGGTGAGATTGTCAAAGGGTACGATGGCACGGTCGCTATTGAAAACATCGATAACCGGCCCCGCCAGATGACGCTGCGGCTTGAGTTTGAAAACGGCGATGTCCACACCGATTCGTTTTCCATCGATGTTGAAGACGGCTTGCCGGTGTGCCAGCGCCACGGTGAAACGGGTACCGAAAAAACGCTGAGTTGGTCGTTCGAGCAACGGCTGCGCTCGGTCGAGGTATCGTCGGCCGATGCTCACCAACCGAACAGAACGGTTCTGGATTCGTCCTCTCGCAGCCTCAACTGGCTAGACCCGCAACGCCCGGATAACCCGAGCTGGGTGCTGGACATCAACCTGGCGCGCAAAAGCTCCGGCATTCAATTCACGCCGCTGGATGTCCGTGGCGTGCAGTTCACGGTCGAGCTGCCCCTGGCGGCCTCGCGCCTGGCAGAAGACGCGACGCTGGAAGACCTGGATACCATTGATGTCGACCGTCTGAACCAGCCGTTTCAGGCGCTGGATCTGTATCACGAATCGAATCACTGACGGGGTGAGAGATTACCCTTTATAGACTGGATGTCCCCAGAGCCGGGGCATCCCTTTTCTCTGTTGCCAGATCCCGCTATTCTCAGTCCTTCCATATTCCCGCCCCTGACGAAAAGGATCGACTCAGTGACTCGTCTTCTCTGTGTGCTAACTCTGACTTGTGTGTTCGTGTTAAACGGCTGCAGCAACTTTTCCACTCAACCCAGCGCCGGGATCCAGTGGCCAGACTCCCTGGCTGAGCCAGCCAGTCTGATTGATAACCTGGATGCTGGTGTCATCACCTATGCCCGCGTACCCAGCCCCGGTGCCTGGATATCCGCACCCAAAAACAATGCCATGGGTAGTCTGTTGGCGACGGATGCGAACCGGGAAGCGGTGACGGCCTTGCTCGAAGCCCTGCGCCAACAGTTGGCGCCGCTCGGAGCCGAAGGTGCGACGGCCGGTCTGCTGTTGGATCGACTGCGGTCGCCACTCGAGCTGGCTGTGCGTCTGCCGCAAGACACGGCTGTTACCGGTGCTGAGATTCAAGTGTCCGCGCGTCTGGATTTTGATTCCCGGGTGGCGTTTGAACAGCAACTCAGCCGCTTGCTTCAGGGCCAGTCGGGCGTTCGCCAGCTTGTCCCGGCCACCCGGGATGCGCCCGGTCGACTGAGTTTCGGGGTTGTGCCCGGCTATTATCAATTTGACCCACAAACCCGTCGCTTTACCCTGGTTGCCGGCTTTGCCAGCAGTGCGCAATCGCTGGCGCAGATGGGTACCGTGGCTAACCCGGAGCATCCGGCACTTAAGCGACAGGCCGAACTGGAAGACAGCCGTTATGGGCTGTATCTGTGGGCGAATACGGCGGCTGTATTGCCTCAGCTAACCGCTTTCCTGCCCGCAACAGAGGTGCCTGAGCTGGATGAGCTGGGGTTGATGAACACACAAGAGTTTGCCTTGGCCATGGGAACCCGGGACGGCAGAGGCCAGACTTATCTGTTGTTGCGGGGGGCGAATGGTCCGTTGTGGGACCTGTCATTGCCACAGATACCCTCAACCCGGGTAAAGAGCCTGGGAGAGCCAGACCATTATTTTACGACGGTTATTCCGGATGAAGCGTGGGTGCGCCGTCTGGCATCGGTATCCGACTGGTCGGTGCGTGATCTGAATCGACTGACCGATAAAACCGGTTTGAGTTGGACCTCGATTGTCGCGGGGCTGGCAGGCCGGTTCAGTGTTATTGCGGATGATGCGGGCAGCTATCTAGCTCTGGAACCCGGAGATGCTGACGCCTTTGCCCGTTTGTTGGATGACTTTCGATACCTCGGTTATACCGAAATGACAGCGTTCTCCACCCCGGCCGGGTCCATGACCCGTTTGCAACTGCCCATTTCCAAGCTTTGGCTCGACCCGGGTATGCCCGCAACATCGGATTGGTTTCACCGCAGTCAGGACTCCCGTGGCTGGTTCTATGAACAGGATGGTATCTGGTATTTTGCCTCTGTTCCGCAGGTGCTGCTGGCCCGCCAGCAAGCAGCACCCGGGGTCTCATTGGCCAACTGGAGTCAGCAGGACAACGACCAGCCGACGGTGCAGTTTGTCGGTCAGTTCGATTCTCTGATTCAAACCAACTACCACTATTACCTGGAAGGCTTGCAAACGCTGGCGCACATACTCGATACCGAAATTGATATGCTGGCGTTTCCGGTGGCCCCTGTTGATCAACTGCCCAAACAGTCCAGGGCCAGTCTGTCGGTTACCTATCGGGGCGACACATTGCAGGCAACCTACGGCTACGAAACTCACCCCTTTGATCCCTTGCAGGGCTCAATGGGGGGTGTGGCTGTCATCGGCATATTGGCTGCCATCGCTATACCGGCCTATCAGGACTATGTTGAACAAGCCTCCCTGTATTCGGACATCTAACCGATTTATTTTCTGTCGCTGCAAGCCTGGCTCGGGCCAGCTTGCGGCTCAGTTTCCCAATTGTGGGAATGAGCGTTCCAATATTAACAGCAGTAATTAAGCTATTTATCTACAGGATGTGATCCAAATCACACTCCCTCGCGTAGTATGCAAGTTGAGCATTAAACCAATGTCGATTTCGCTGTTCGAGGTGAGCATGGAAGGTAGTTACGATATATCGCTGGTCAGTTTGTCCTATCTGGTGGCCATTCTGGCGTCTTATTGCGCCCTGTATTTTGGAACCCAGCTAACCCGGGTTGACGGCACCAAGCGCCGTGTCTGGTTGATACTGGGTTCACTGTCGATGGGGCTGGGTATCTGGAGCATGCACTTCATCGGTATGGGCGCCTACCAGATGAACATGCCCATGACCTACGATCTGACCATGACGGTCGTTTCCTGGATCGCTGCCGTATTGGCCTCTGGTCTTGCGCTGTTTCTGATCAGCAAATCCGTGGCCGGTGTTGGTGTTCTGGTAGTGGGTAGTCTGGTCATGGGTCTTGGCATTGCCGTAATGCATTATCTCGGCATGGCAGCGATGCGCATTACCCCCTCCGTCAGTTATGACCCGTTCTGGTTCACGGTGTCCATTTTGATTGCGGTTGGTGCCTCCGGTGCGGCCCTGGCCATCTGTCGATACACACAACGTTTGGTGGGGCGCCAGGCCGTCGGCTTTCAAGGTATCGCCGCCCTGGTGATGGGCGCTGCGATCTGCGGTATGCACTACACCGGTATGGTAGCAGTGATATACCCGCAAGGTGCCATGCCAGCCATGAGCAACCAGTTGACGGGTTCAGCCATTGGCACACCAATCATCCTCGCGTCTGTTCTGTTTATTGTGTTTTCTCTGCTGGCGGTTTACAGCGATATCAAAGCGCGCAACAACGAAGAGGAATGGAGCCGCCAGGAAGCCGAGCGGGTCAAGAAAATGGCCTTCGTCGATGAAGCCACCGGTTTGCCGAACCGCTCACGACTGGAACATCACCTGCTTGAGTCGCTGGTGGAGACCGGAGGGGCGGCGTCGCCATTTACCCTGGTCATGCTGGAGATGTCGAACTACCGGGAATTATCTGCTGGAATGAACAGCGAGACGCTGTATCAGCGGTTACACACGCTGTCGGAGCAGATTCAGAAACTGATTCCGGCCGGGGTGTATCTGGCGCGTTATTCCAACGCAACCTTTGGCCTGGTGATTCATGATGACATCGATTCGAAGACCGTGAACCAGACGTTCGGCACGTTGGGCAAGGCGACAACCGCACTGAAAGTCACCGGATGGAATTTGAACTGGAAGGCCGGTTTCAGCCGATTCCCGCAAACCGGTCACTCCAGTCGGATGCTGATTCGCGAGGCCCTCAAAACGGCACCGCTAGCGGAGTTGACCAATGACAAGGCGCCTGCAACGGAGTCGGGCGTGCAGATGCTGATTAACTGAGGCAGGAACATGATTGTTTGAGCGGAGGCTGCCCCGGGTTGGGTCGGCCTCAGGCTTTGAACGTCACCGTTGCATCCACGACCACGATGCAACTGCAGGCCAGAATCTCACTGTCACCGCACCAGGCCAGTGGCTCCTGTACGTAATCGACCGATCCTTTCATCAACACCATGCGGCAGGCGCCGCAATAGCCTTCACGACACTGATAAGGCACCTTGAACCCCCGCTTCTCCAGTTGCTGCAGAACAGTCACCGGGTCAGGCGAGGGGAACAGGGTAATGCGGTGCGTCTGTGACGCGTTCGGGTTGACCTCTCTGGTCACAACTCGAAATCTTCCAGAGCGCCGGTGTCGACATCACTTTGCAGGGCGCCGACCAGATAGGTGCTGATCTCGGTTTCCTGAGGCGCAACCTGTACCTGGTCGCTTTGCAACCAGGCGTCCATCCACGGCAGCGGATTCTTGGGCGAACCAAAAGCCGGTTCGAGGTCTATAGCCGCCAGGCGCTGGTCGGTAATGTGCTGGACGTATTGCGCCAGAATGTCGGTGTTCAGACCAATCATCGATCCGTCTTTGAACAGATAGGCAGCCCACTCTTTTTCCTGCTCGGCCGCATCGATGAAGATCTGGCGCACGTTGTCGCGTTCTTCTTCAGCGATCTCAGCCATGTCAGGGTCGTCGTGGCCACGCGCCATCAGGTTCAGCATGTGCTGGGTGCCGGTCAGGTGCAGGGCTTCGTCACGGGCGATCAGGCGAATGATCTTGGCATTGCCTTCCATTCTCGAACGTTCGGCGAAGGCAAAGCTGCAGGCGAAACTGACGTAGAAGCGAATGGCTTCGAGCACGTTGACCGAGGCCAGCGTCAAATACAGCTTCCGTTTCAGGTCGCGCAGTGCTTTTTTGCCGTCTGCACTGGCCTGCCACTCGTCGGTCTGCACCTGAAACCGCTGAGTCGCTTCAATCAGCGCATCGTAATACCGCGTGACGGTTGTTGCGCGCTCGACAATGGCCGGGTTGTGCACGATGTCATCGAACACCTTGCCCGGCTCGGTCAATACATTACGCATGATGTGCGTGTAAGACCGCGAGTGAATGGTTTCACTGAACGCCCAGGTTTCGATCCAGGTTTCCAGTTCGGGCAAGGACACCAGCGGCAACAGGGCCACATTGGGTGAGCGACCCTGGACGCTGTCGAGCAGCGTCTGGTATTTCAGGTTGCTCAGGAAAATGTGCTGCTCGTGCGCGGGCAGGGCAATGAAGTCCTTGCGGTCGCGCGTGAGGTCCACTTCTTCCGGACGCCAGAAGAACGAGAGTTGCTTTTCGATCAGCTTTTCGAAAATCGGAAACTTCTGCTGATCGTAGCGCGCAACGTTTACCGTCTCGCCGAAAAACATCGGCTGACTGAACGTATCGAACTCGCGCTGGTTAAACGTTTGATAAGCCATTCATGCTCCTCAGATCTTGCACGCGCCGCTGGCGCAATCGTCATCGTCCATGGCACTGCCGGCACCGTCTCGGGTGTTGTGGTAGTACAGCGTTTTGACGCCCAGCTTATAGGCCGTCAGCAGATCGTTGATCAGCTGTTGCATCGGTACCTTGTTGCCGTCAAAACGGGATGGATCGTAGTTGGTATTGGCGGAAATCGACTGGTCGACGAATTTCTGCATTACGCCCACCAGGTTCAGATACCCCAGGTTGTTCGGCTGTTGCCACAGTAATTCATACTGGTTTCTCAGGTTGGCGATGTCGGGCACTACCTGCTTCATCACACCGTCTTTCGACGTTTTAACGGAAACCAGGCCACGTGGCGGCTCAATGCCGTTGGTGGCGTTGGCGATCTGTGAACTGGTCTCAGAAGGCATCAGCGCCGTCAGGGTCGAGTTGCGCAGACCGTGTTGCTTGATACGGGCGCGCAGGTCATCCCAGTTCAGTTTTAATTCAGTGTTGCAGATTTTATCGAGGTCTTTCTTGTAGTGATCGATCGGCAGCTTGCCCTGGGCGTACTGGGTTTCGCTGAAGCCCGGGCAGGCGCCCACTTCTTCGGCCAACACGCTGGAAGCCTTGAGCAAGTAGTACTGAATGGCTTCGAACGTTTCGTGTGTCAGGTCCAGTGCGGAACCGTCGGAATAGCGTTTGCCGTGTTTGGCCAGATAATACGCGTAGTTAATGACACCAATACCCAGGGTGCGGCGCTTCATGGAACCTAGCTCTGCGGCTTTAACCGGGTAATCCTGGTAATCGAGCAGGCTGTCGAGCGCGCGCACGATCAGCTCGGCCAGGGGCTCCAGTTCGTCCAGTGATTCGATCGCGCCCAGGTTGAACGCGGCCAGAGTACAGAGCGCGATTTCACCGGTTTCATCGTTGATGTCGTGCAACGGCTTGGTCGGCAGGGTGATTTCCATGCACAGGTTACTCTGCCGTACTGGTGCCTGTTTTGGATCGAAGGCACCGTGGGTGTTGCAGTGGTCAACATTCTGAATATAGATACGACCGGTTGAGGCACGCTCCTGCAGCAGAGTGGAGAACAGCTCAACGGCTGGAATCTGTTGCTTGCGAATGTCATCGCGTTGTTCGTATTCGGCATAGAGTTGCTCGAACTTTTCCTGGTCTTCGAAGAACGCATCGTACAGGCCGGGAACATCAGATGGGCTGAACAGCGTGATCGGCTGGTTCTTGATCAGTCGGGTGTACATCAGACGATTGATCTGGACGCCGTAGTCCAACTGGCGCACGCGGTTTTCCTCGACGCCACGGTTGTTTTTCAGCACCAGCAGGCTTTCAACTTCCAGGTGCCAGAGCGGATAGAACAGCGTTGCCGCACCGCCACGCACACCGCCCTGGGAGCAGCATTTAACGGCTGTCTGAAAATGCTTGTAGAACGGAATACAGCCGGTGTGGAAAGCAGCACCGCTGCGAATCGGCGAGCCGATGGCGCGAATACGACCGGCGTTAATGCCGATTCCGGCGCGTTGGCTGACGTAACGAACCACCGCCGCCGAGGTGGCGTTGATGGAATCGAGGCTGTCGTCGCTTTCGATCAGTACGCAGGAGCTGAACTGGCGGGTCGGGGTACGTACACCAGACATCACCGGGGTTGGCAGCGACAACTTGAAGGTCGATACCGCCTCATAGAACTTCTGAATCGTATCCAGACGGGTGGCATTCGGGTAGCTGGCGAACAGGCTGGCCGCGATCAGAATGTAGAGAAACTGGGGTGACTCGTAGATGTCACCGGTCACCCGGTTCTGCACCAGGTACTTGCCTTCGAGCTGTTTGACCGCCGCGTAAGAGAAGTTCAGGTCGCGCTCGTGCCGCAGAAAACCTTCCATCGCTTCGTAGTCGGCTTCGCTGTAATCGGTGAACAGGTGTGCGTCGTAACGGCCGTCTTCGACCATTTTTTCGACGTGCTGGCGCAACGTAGGCGGCTCAAACTGACCATAGGCACGCTTGCGCAGGTGGAAAATCGCCAGGCGCGCGGCCAGGTACTGGTAGTCGGGATATTCCTCACTGATCAGGTCAGCGGCGGCCTTGATCAGGGTTTCATGAATATCGGAGGTGGTAATGCCGTCGTGCAGTTGCAGCTGGGCTTTCAGCTCAACCTGGGACACGGATACCGAGTCCAGCCCTTCAGCTGCCCAATTCAGTACTTTGTGGATTTTGTCGAGATCGAGGGGTTCGCTACGTCCACCGCGTTTTTTGACTGAAATGGTTGCTGTATTCACCTGCGCTTCCTCCGCTGTAGGGGCTGCATCGGCAAATGGCTGGGAAAACCAACTGAATGACTGCATAAGTTGGTTTTGCCAGTGTAGACCACTTCGCCTGACGCGTTATATTTGGGGTGCATGAGTGGGGTCTGAAACGAACCGGGAAGGCTGAGCTGAAACACGCGACTACTTATGTTTGCAGCCGGTGTTTGACAGCGCCGCCAAGGGGCGCTGCATGGCCAGAATTCCCTGTAAAGACCCGGTTGAGCGGAGTACCCGGAGTAGTCCGCTCAAATCACCGAATGCCTATATATGGTGTTGTTTTGGGGGCTGCCTGTCAATATATAGATGTTTGCAATAATGTGATGCAAGTATTTACTCGCTCTGGAAGGCCCTGATAGTGGGCTCCCTGAGCGTTAAATTTTCTTCGTAAATGTGGGTGGCTAAGCACCGGCTATTGTCCAGACACCAAAGCCAATAAACAACAGGCAGGCAACGATGTGGGCGGTGCGAACCGGCAGGCGTTGCATCAGCCAGGTGCCAGCCAAAATGACCGGTACATTGGCGATCAGCATGCCCAGCGTTGTACCCATCGTTACCCAGAACATCGACTGATATTGGGCCGCGAGCAAGACCGTGGCTATCTGGGTTTTATCGCCAATCTCGGCAATGAAAAACAGAATCAGCGTCGCCGCAAAGGCGCCCATGGATTCAAAGCGACTCGGGCCGCTGTCGTCTTTGTCCGGAATCAGCATCCACAGGCCGACAGCGATAAAGCTGCCGCCGATGATCCAGCGCGCCCAGGCGCCCGGTGTCCACTGACCGAGCAGGGTTCCCAGCCAGGCCGACACACCATGATTGACCAGGGTGGCAACCAGAATACCCGCAACAATGGCCCAGCGATTGCGAAATCGGGTGACCAGGAACAGGGACAGCAGTTGGGTTTTGTCACCGATTTCCGCGAGGGCAACGGCCAGGGTCGAACTGAGAAAGGCTTCCATGATTGTATTCCGGGGGCGGGGAGCATTACCAAAGGCAAACGCAACAGCCCCACCCGGTTCTGTGTCGTTTGCCTCAGGTCTCATCAGTCCGGCGGCTTGCAACAAACGCAGCGCCGGATGCGACCACCATGAACCTTCGGTTCAATTATGTTGATGGCCGCGCCGGTGGGTACCGGCCGATTACTCCCCCAAGACGGCGCGCAGTTTACCCGGCTGCGGCAACCGGAGCAACCTTGGGCCGGTTAATGAAGTTGATGGAGAGCAGTACCAGCATCAGTACCACACCGGCGACTTCAGCGATAAAGTTCGGGTAGAAGATGGCCACCACCCCGATTGACAGCAGGGCCCGCATCCAATTGCGCATGGGGCCGAAGAGGTAGCCCTCCAGTGCCGCGGCAAATGCGGCCAGTGCCAGTATCGCGATAAAACCATTCCAGAGTACAAGCGGAACGGGCCCGCCCATAATGATGGACGGATTAAACACCATGAATAGCGGAATCAGATAGAGCCCCTTGGCGAACTTCCAGGCCTGAACACTGGTTTCCATGGTTTTACTCCCCGCAATAGCTGCCCCGGCGAACGCCGCCAGGGCCACAGGGGGCGTCACGTTGGAGTCCTGTGAATACCAGAAAACGACCAGATGGGCGATCAGCAGCGGAATGCCGAATTCATTGGTCAGCGCCGGGCCGACCAGGACGATTAGTACAATGTAGCTAGCGGTAACGGGTAACCCGAGGCCCAGAATCAGGCTGGCTACAAGCACCAGCAACAGAGCCAGCAGAATGTTGCCACCAGAGAAGGCGATCATCATGGATGAGAATTTCAGGCCCAGCCCGGTTAGACCAACCACGCCAACCACGATGCCAGCGACGGCGCAGGCAATACTGACCGATACGGCATTCCGGGCACCGAGCTCCAGTCCCTGGAGCAGCTTAACGCCACCGTTGCGCAAGGTGCCGCGCACTTCCGTGGCGAGTTGTCCGTTTTGCTGTCCGCGTTTTAATGCCAGCCAGAGGCCATTCAAGCCGGCCACTGCCATGATGCTGATGATGGCGTAAAAGCCGACTCGCATGGGCGAGATCCCGAGCACCAGCAGCCAGACCAGCAGCAGCAATGGCACCAGGAAGAACCAGCCGCGTGCCAGCACATCGCGAATCTTGGGCAGCTCACTCTTGGTCTGGGGTTGCAGCCCCTGCTTGACCGCGATGATGTGCACAAACAAGTACACCGTTGAAAAATACAGCAGCGCCGGAAACACGCTGACTTTCACGATTTCAAGGTAAGGCAGGCGGGTGTATTCGGCCATCAGAAAGGCACCGGCACCCATCAGCGGAGGCATGATTTGTCCACCGGTACTGGCGGCCGCTTCAATACCACCGGCCTGGGCCGGTTTGTAACCGAGCTTCTTCATCAGTGGAATGGTGAACGCACCGGTCGTCACCACGTTGGCAATGGCACTGCCGGAAATAGACCCCATGCTGGCAGAGGCGAGCACGGCTGCCTTGGCGGGGCCACCACGTTGGGTGCCAGTGGCAGAGTAGGCAAGATCGATAAAGAATTTGCCGGCGCCGGTGACTTCCAGCAAGGCCCCAAACAATACAAAGATAAACACGAAGGTGGCTGCAACGCCGAGTGGCAAGCCAAAGATGCCTTCCTGGCCGAGATACAACTGTGCCGCGACCCGGTCGAGCGAATAGCCGCGGTGGTTAAGAATGCCGGGCAAAAACTCGCCCAACCAAGGGAGGTCGCCGCGCGAACCGGCCAGCGCGTAGGCAATCGCCAGGGTGCCGATGATGGTCAGGCCGGTGCCTACAGCACGACGGCTGGCTTCCAGCACGGTGACGATGCAGATAATGGCGAAGATGATGTCAGTGTCCGACCAGAAGCCAGCCCGGTTGATGATGTCATCGAGAAACCAGACCAGGTAGAAACCGGAGGCCGTGGATGCAACAAAGAAAATACAGTCGACGCCCATGGCGATGGGGCCCCTGGGTTTGCCTGGTTTCGGACCAAACAAAACGAACGTGAGCATCAGAATCAACATCAAGTGGATGCCGCGCTGATAAAATAGGCCCAGCGGTTCGATACCGGCGCCATAGAGATGAAACAGCGACAGGCTGATGCCCAGAACGATGACCAGCCAGCGCCAGACGGCGGGGCCGGGCATCAACTCGGCCTGCCAGTCGCTCTCAACCTTAAAGGGTATCGGGGTATATTGTTTCATGGAGTCATACTTCCAGTGGGTACGTCAGCGGCGAGGCGAATGATGACGCGTTGGTCAAAGGCCAGTTCACTGAGGCTGATCAAATTGTGTTCAATTGCAATGCGGTGATTAACCCGCATTGATCCGACCCGCAACACGAGCTGATTGCCCGGCAACGGCTGGTTAAAATTGGTAATGCGATAACCGTGCTGGTTATCTGATTCCAAAGCACCGCGTCCGGGAATGTGCCCAAGGCCAGCGGCAAAATCGGGAGTGTGGGTGCTGTCGAGAATCAGTGTCCGGCCGTCTACCCGAAAGCAGTCTTCTACCTGAAACCCCTGAACCGAGTGATTCCAGAGCAGGCACCAGCGGCCTTCATCGTTGGGCAAGTCGACCCTGGCCAGAATCTGATTATTGCTATCGACAACTTCCAGCTGCAAGGCAATAGCCGGTGTAACAACGGTGATTAGTCCGGTGAGCACACCAAGCCTGACGTGTTTAAAAAAACCGCGGGTCTTGCGACCCACGGTTTCCAGGCTGGTTAGCCGCGTCATCTACAATTACTGGCGCAGGCGAGCCGGGATGTCGGCACCGATTTCTTCGTAGTACCGAATGGCACCCGGGTGCAGCGGAATCGGCGTAGAGGTCAGCGCGAAATCCACGGTGGTGTCGTTTGCGGCCGGGTGAATATCTCGCAGGTATTCAACTTCCTCGAACAGCAGCTTGGTGATCTGATAAGCCAGATCGTCAGACATGGCGGTGTTCACGGTCAGAACGTTGGGAATGCCAACAGACTGAACCGGCTCGTCCATACCTTCATACAGTCCTGCACGCAAAGTGTAAGGTGCGAAAACCGGTTCCAGTTCCAGGGCGTTGGCCACTTCTTCTTGAGACAATGACAGCAATTTGATGTCACGGGTCGTGGCCAGGCTCAAAATAGAGCTGGTCGGCGGGCCGACACTCCAGAAACCCGCATCGATGTCGCCATCGCGAATCGCATCAGCGGTTTCGTTGAAGTTCAGACGCAAGGCAGTAAAGTCATCGTAGCTGATGCCATTGCCTTCGAGAATGGCATTGGCATTCACTTCAGTACCGCTACCCGGCGCGCCAACAGAGACGCGCTTGCCGCGCAGGTCAGCCAGGGAATTAATGTCGGAATCAGCCAGCGTCACAATCTGGACCGCGTTAGGGTAAAGGGAAGCGAGCGCTACTACGTCCAGTTTGTTGCCATTGAAGCGGTCACCACCGTTGTATGCCTGGTATACCGTGTCGGCCAGGGCGATGGCCAGGTCTGAATCTTCGCGATGTACCAGGCCCATGTTTTCAACGGAAGCACCGGTCACTTCAGCGACCGCATCGTAGCCATCAATGTTGTTGGTGATCAGTTCCGCCAGACCACCCCCCAGTGGGTAATAGGTGCCGCCGGTGCCGCCGGTAGCAATGGAGAGAGATTCAGCCTGGGCAGCAGAGAAGCCCAGGGCTGCGGTAGCACACAGTGCCAGTGAAAGCTTACGCATGTGATAGTTTCCTCGATTGTTGTTGGTTTTGTACGTCTATTATCGTTGTTCATGATCCCGTGGCTCAGTCGATGTGCCTTACTGACAGACACAAGCATTCGAGCTCCACAAGGGACCAGGGCACAGGGCCCGTTATGACCTGATTGTAGTCGTGAAGATGCAGCAAGCACGGGTTGGTTCGAGTTTTTTGTAGCCCGGCTGCCACAGGGTCAGTCAGGGTATTGCAACCGGTGTGCCAGCAGGGAGATGCTTTCGAACCCCCATGCTTTGGGGGTTGGGGATAAGCAACCAGAACAAGTAGGCAAGATTTTGCTCATTGGCAGGGGTTTGGTAAGCAAGAATTGGCTGGGTGCGCGCCCGTTAAAGCGCGACTCTTATATCAGTCATGACATTCAACGCCGCATTTCAATACCGCGACCAGCCATCACGTCTTTCGCCTCGGCAATACTGTACTCACCAAAGTGGAAAATGCTGGCGGCTAGCACGGCGTCAGCATGGCCTTCAAGAACGCCGTCGGCCAGGTGATCGAGGTTACCCACGCCACCGCTGGCGATTACAGGAATGCGAATGGCATCGGCAACGGCCTTGGTCAGCCCAAGATCAAAGCCGGTTTTCACCCCATCCCGATCCATGCTGGTCAGCAAAATCTCGCCGGCACCCAGGGCTTCCATTTTTTGCGCCCATTCAACGGCATCAATACCCGTCGGTTTGCGGCCACCGTGCGTGAAGATTTCCCAGTGGTCTTCCACTCGCTTGGCATCAATGGCCACCACAATACACTGAGCGCCAAACCGGTCGGAGGCTTGTTTGACAAACTCGGGGTTAAACACCGCAGCGCTATTAATGGAGACTTTGTCGGCACCGGCATTCAGCATGGTGCGAATGTCCTCCAGGGTGCGAATACCACCCCCGACGGTCAACGGAATAAACACCTGACCGGCAATGGCACTGACGGTGTCGACCATGGTGTCGCGACCTTCATGAGTGGCGGTAATGTCAAGCATGGTAATTTCATCGGCACCCTGTTCGTTATACCGGCGAGCCACTTCCACCGGATCCCCGGCGTCCCGAATATTCACGAAATTCACGCCCTTCACCACGCGACCCTTGTCGACGTCGAGGCAGGGAATAATACGTTTTGCCAGTGCCATAATTTAGTCTCTCGGTTATGTGATTAGCCAATCGTCCGTGTCAGGCACCGGGTTGGCTTCTCCGGGGTCGGCGTCAACCCGTCCATGGGGCCTAGGCTTCGGCATCCATGCCTTAGACTTCCCCGGATAAGCCTACCCGGCACCTGACACTTGGTTCGGCGTCAATTCCGTAGATGATAGTGGTGCCGTTGAGTGCCGTGTCCTGAGTTCGAGATTCGCGTGTGAATAAACCACTAATCTGCCCTAAGGGTTATCGGGTGCTCTCATCGGAGGCCGTGAGACCGCATGGATGCGGTCTTCGAGCCCCCATGGATGGGTTCACGGCGTGCCTCCGATGAGGGTACCCGATGGCCCGCTCTGGCTAATTAGTAACGACAACCACTAAATCGATTTTACTGGCGAATCTCGGGCTCAGGACAAAGCCACAGTAGAATAATTTACCAGACTCAACCCCGCCCGTCGCAGTAAGCCTGGGCCTCTTGCACATCGATGGCACCGTCGTAGATGGCGCGTCCAGTGATGGCGCCCAGAATGCCCTGGCTGGCGACATCGCAGAGGCGTTCTATGTCGGTCATGTTGGTGACGCCGCCGCTGGCGATAACGGGAATGCCACCGGCTTTGGCGACTTCGACCGTGGCGTCTACGTTGACGCCCTGCATCATGCCATCGCGGCTGATGTCGGTGTAGACGATGGCGCTGACGCCGTCGTTGGCGAAATCGCGGGCGAGGTCGGTGGCCAGTACGTCGCTGACATCGGCCCAGCCTTCGGTGGCGACGCGACCGTCTTTGGCATCGATGCCTACAATGATGTGGCCGGGGAAGGCCTGGCAAGCTTCGCGTACAAAGCCCGGGTTTTTGACCGCAGCGGTGCCGATGATGCACCAGCTGACGCCCGCGTTAATGTAGGCCTCAATGGCTTCCAGCGAGCGGATGCCACCGCCAATCTGGATCGGCAGGTCCGGGTATTTTTTGGAAATGGCGGTGACTGCTTCGGCGTGAATCGGGGTGCCTTCGAAGGCGCCGTTCAGGTCGACCAGGTGCAGGCGGCGGCAGCCGGCCTCGACCCAGCGTGTAGCCATTTCTACCGGGTCGGATCCGAATACCGTGGCGTCTTCCATGCGGCCTTGCAGCAAGCGGACGCACTGACCGTCTTTGAGGTCGATGGCGGGGATGATCAGCATAGATGGTGTCTCCAGGAGCGCTGGGGCAGACGCTTAGCGGCGGCCATCCCAGTCGACAAAGTTTTTTAGCAGGGTCAGTCCGGCCGGGAAGCTTTTCTCCGGGTGGAACTGGGTGGCAAAGAGGTTATCCCGGTAAATCATGGCAGCAAAGGTAGCATCGTAGGTGCAGTTGGCCGCCGTGTATTCCGGGTGGGCTTCCACGTAGTAGCTGTGTACGAAATAGAAGCGATCGCCGTTGTTAATGCCTTGAAGCAAGGGGTGGTCGATTTGCAAATCTACGGTGTTCCAGCCCATGTGCGGCACTTTCAGAGCCAGGCCGCGCTCGTCGGTCGCCGTTGTGCTGAAGCGGCGTACTTCACCATCGAAATGACCCAGGCAGTCGACGCCACCGTTCTCGTGGCTGCGGGCCATCAGTGCTTGCATGCCGACACAGATGCCGAGAAAAGGCTTGCCGCTGTTTACCGCATCAGCGACCACGATGTCGACACCCTGGCGGCGAATTTCAGCCATGCAGTCGCGAATGGCGCCGACACCGGGTAATAAAATATGGTCGGCTTCAGCGATGCGGTCTTTGTCGGAGGTGACTTCGATTTGGGTATTCGGGGCGACGTGCTCCAGCGCCTTGGCGACGGAGTGCAGGTTGCCCATGCCGTAATCAATGATGGTCAGCAGTGTGCGACTCACGGAAGTATCCTGTTCTGGCTGAGGTTTGCATCAGGCGCCCGATTTGGGCGCCGTTGGAGCGACCTTCCGGCGGGTATCAGAGCACGCCCTTGGTGGACGGAGTGATGCCAGCCATGCGTTCGTCTGGCGTTAGCGCCATGCGCAGGGCGCGGCCGAAGGCTTTGAACACCGTTTCGATCTGATGGTGCGAATTGTGGCCTTTCAGATTGTCGATGTGCAGCGTGACCCAGGAGTGGTTGACGAAGCCCTGGAAGAACTCATAAAACAGATCGACGTCGAAGCCGCCGACGCTGCCGCGCGTAAATGGCAGGTTGTATTCGAGGCCCGGGCGACCTGAAAAGTCGATCACGACCCGTGACAGGGCTTCATCCAATGGCACATAGCTGTGGCCATAGCGGGTAATGCCTTTCTTGTCGCCAACGGCTTTCGCGAACGCCTGACCCAGGGTGATGCCGATGTCTTCAACGCTGTGGTGGTCGTCGATGTGGTTGTCGCCGCGGCAGACGATGTCGAGATCGATCAGGCCATGCCGGGCAATCTGATCCATCATGTGGTCCAGAAAGGGCATGCCGGTGTCGAACTGGGCTGTGCCGGTACCGTCCAGATTGATGCTGACTTTGATCTGGGTTTCGGTGGTGTTGCGTTCAACCGTCGCTTGGCGACTCATAGTACGACTCTCTGTTCTTGGTGATTCGAGTGATGGTTCGGGCAACGCATACGGGTGGCTGCAGTAAAGTAAACGACCTGAAACCCGGTTGCGAAGGCGCATTATATCGGTATGCTGCGCCTCAAACCACCCGGACCGACGCCAATGCCTGTAACGCTGGATTTGCTGTCCCGAACACCGCTCTCAGACTTGCCAGAAACCGATGCGCCAGATTTGGCCCGTCTGGCGCAGGACATGAGTGCCTGCCCCTGCTATCAGTCTGCCTGGATTGCCTGGCAGGCCAGTGCCCCGGGCGTGAGGCTCCATGCCGCCCGGTTTAACGGGCGCATCGTCGGCGTAGCGTTTGTTGAGGGTGAATGTGTGTTGAGCCTGGGTGTTCGGGCGCTGACCCGAGGACGAGGGGTTGGGCGGCGAATGGTGTCGGTACTGGCGCAGCTGTACTCACTGCGCCTCTCGGCGCAGATCCATCCTGAGCTTGCGACCTTTGTCAGTGCCTGTTTGACGTCGCTGGTAGATCGGAAATAACAGCCTGGTTTTTACCGCGTGACTTGGCCTCGTACATGGCATGGTCGGCCAGGTTGAGCAACTGATCGACCAGTTTGGGCGCCTGCTCCCCGGTGACCTCAATGATCCCCACTGAACATCCCAGTTGCTGGCCTTCGGGCCAGGTGAATTCCTGTCCGGTAAAACGTCGCAGGAAAGCCTGGCAGCGAGCCGGAGTCGAGAAATCCTCAAGAATGCGCTGGGCCAGTTGCTGAACCGCTTGGCCTTTTTCATTGGGGAATAAAATGACGAATTCGTCTCCGCCCAGTCGCGCTGCCAGATCCTCGGTGCGGGTGTGCTCTTTCAATACCTGCGCAAAGCCGCGTAATACCTGATCACCCAGTATGTGCCCATAGTTATCATTCAGGTATTTGAAATTATCCAGATCCAGAAATGCCAGTGAGAACCGGTAGCTGGCATTGCGGCGACCACGGGCCAGCTCTTCTTCCAGGCGAGGGTACAGGGCCTGCCGGTTCATAAGGCCGGTCAGCATGTCAGTAGAGGAAAGATGATGCAGTTCTTTTTCATGCGCCAGCCGTTGAATGGCGGCCGCCAGTTGCCCCGCCAGCATGGAGGCCGTGCGCAGCACGGATTCTTCAAAGCCAGAGGGGTTTCGGGTCATCAGAATCATGTCGCCAAAATCGTTGTGGGGCAGGGCGATGCGGAAAATGCAGACATAGCCGCTGTCCATGCCTTCAAGATCGAGAGTGTGCATGCGGATCAGCAATCGCCCGCGCGTCAACCGCTGCAAAGACAACGCCTGATGCAGCCGCTCAACGTCCAGGACGGCCAGTCCCCGGGTAATCAGGGTGGCCTCCATAAAGGGTTGCTGGGTCAGGTCGATGGCGACGTAGTCGCAATCGAGGTGCGCCTTCAGTTGCTGACACAGGGTTTCGACCAGTTCCAGAGTATCGGTTGCTGCGTTGGTTTGAGCACTGAGGTGTGACAGTAGCCGGGTGTCCCGCACCTTCTGTTGTATCTGTTCGAGCTCGCTTTCAAGATCAGCGGCTCGTAACACGGACATCACATCGATGTTGCTGTCGGTCAGCGGCTGGGTAACCGCCTCCCTGGTTTGCATCCATTGAATCTGATAGGCCGGTTTCAGGCTGGAAGGCAAGTTGTCGGGCCCCGCGGCATACAAGGCCAGATTCACCAGGGTATCCGGCAAGTCCGGTTGAGCTTCCAGCGACGCTTTCAATTCCGCAACCAGGGTGGTTACGCCCTCATAGTCGGCTTCTGCCCGGGCAAAATGCAGTTTCAGGCAGATGAGCAAAACCTGCCCCCGTGCCGAGCGTTGTTCTAGCCGTTGCCGATAATCCTGCAAGGTATGCTGGGCGAGAACGCTGTGCCCCAGGTAGAACCGGTACAGTGCCTGTTGCAGCATAAGGTCATCGAGCGTGTAAAAAGGAATGGTCACGAAACCGCGAATGCGACACAAACGAATGGCAGTAGTGAGCAGCCGCAAGCTTTCGGGAACATTGCCGCTGATCAGATAAGCCCAGGACAGGTTATGCAACGTGACGGCAATTTCATTGTAGTGGGCGACTGTTTGCAATTTGTGCAGTGTGTATAAAAAGGTGTCTCTGGCTTCCTCTATTCGGCCCAGCCGCATCTGAATAATACCCAGGCCGTTGTAAAGAGGAGCTTCATGCCGAGGCGATGCCATCCGGCTGCAACGGCTCAGCGCCAGCTCCAGCAGGCGATGTGCCCGCTGAAACCGGTGTGCTTTGGTTTGCAGCAACGCCATAGCTTCAGTCAGCTTAACGGTGGCGATGTCGTTCATCTGGGCTCTGGCCTGGCTGAGGCCCGTTAAAATGGCGCGCCGCAGAAAGTGCCGCTCCCGGTCTGTCATGCATCCCTCCCAGGCTATCTGGGCGGTGCGCAGGGCGTAACCATAGTCGTCATTATCCAGCATCGGCAGCAGGGCTTCGAGCCGGTGCATTACCGTGGCGGGCGGGCGTTCGTGAAACATGCTGCTGATCATGACCTGCATCAGCAGCCATTCCCGTTCGCGCAATAGCCAGGGGGCGTCTTTGGTCGTAATTTGTTCCAGCGCCGTCTGGGCGTGTGTGGCCATTTGCCGGGCTGTGCTTAGCCGGTGTTTGGTCAGCGCACACCAGCCGAGGCGCAGGTAAGCATCGAACATCTGGTCGTAAAGATGCTCCTGCCGGGCTTCTTCGAGCAGTTCCGTCAACAGGGTAATGGCCCCGTTATGCTGGTCTTTGTAGTACTGGGCCTCAGCTTCGATCAGACGCAGAGTGCTGCGATGTTCGGATAGCAGCAGTATTTGCCGTTCATCCAGCATTAGCCCGATTTTATCGCACAGCAGGTGGGTTTCTGTATGGCACTGCAAGGCGTGGTTTCTCAGCGCATCCTGAATCAGCCGCGGAATGCTCTGGGCACTGAGTGGCTGCGGCTCGGGCCAGGGAGACGAGTCGGCGTTCAGTTCGGGCGACAGGTCTATCAGCCAGTTGGGTGGGTCAATGTCGTCGTCGGCACTGCGCTGGGTGCTGTGCCAGTCCGGATCGTGAGAGGCCATCAGATCGGTATCGGTTGAGGTGAGCAACAATACTCGACCGTTTAACTGCTGTTGTACGGTTCTGACCAGGCGCTGCAGACTGAAACTGGCAAAATGGAAATGCGTAAGCGCCACAACAATGGGGCGCGTTTGCGACAGGGCAGCCAGCAAGCGCAGAATGTCGTCCTGAAAGGCGATGGTTTTCTGAATGACGTGGTCTTTCAGTTGCAGCGGATGGCGCTGAATAAAATGATCGTCGAGCAATTGCTGCCAGGTATTGATATTGGGGCCATAAACACCCTGTTCCTGAAGCCAGCGCCCACAGTCAGCAATGCCCAGCCGGTCGTAGCCATCCTGAATGATGTCGACTAGCGGGTAATAGCCATTAAGCTGACTGTCGGACGTCAGTTGATAGCGAACACACTCAGCGGGCAGGTCTGCCATAAACGCATCCACCAGGCTGCTGAAACGGCGGCCATCGGCATCGGCGAAGAGCAGGCACTGTCCCTGGCCTTTTAACGTCTGCTGCCATGCATTGTCCAGCAGCCTAAGCGGGTAGGTCTGATTCATAGTCCTTCACGATCTTGCAGCGTTTCGCCAGTATAAACCAAAAGTTCAGGTCATCATGCAGACGAATTGGCAACTTTGCGTATTTAAGGTCGTAACTGTGGACCTGAATCACAAACCCGGCAATGCACCATAATAGTGCTAATATGACGTCAGCGGTTCCACTATGGTGCAATGATGCCAAAGTAAGCCCCGTAATCGTGCATGTCGGGCCTTATATGGCTGGCCTGCTTCTTGCGTATGCCATTTAAAGAACCACAGGGCAGGCCACGGCGGACTCACCGCTGACCCAATTCAGGGTCTGTTTGCTGACTTCCATTGCAACCCGGTGCACAGGAAACCTCATGTGACTGACACGCATTTTTTTCGCCAGTTGGTCGATCACCAATTCACGGCTGTCATTCAGTTGGACGACACGCTGGTTGTCGAGCACGTTAACCCTTCTGCTGAATTGTTGCTGGTGCGCTCGGGAAAGCAAATCATTGGTCAGGCGTTTTACAGTCTTTTTGTTAACCCGGCCGAGATCCGGGAGATGATGATGTCGGCCGTCTCCGGCGGCACGACGTTGTCCGTGCGCTCTGCGCAGTGGCAGCTGGCGCATCGGGATACATTGACACTGGATTACATGGTCACGCCGTATATGGATGTCGATGAACTGCACCTGATTGTCGAAATGTTGCCCGCCGACCGGGCGATGCGCATCAGCCGAGACGAGGGTCTGATACAACAAACCGAGACTACCCGGCATCTGGTTCGCGGCGTGGCTCACGAAATCAAGAATCCACTGGGCGGCATTCGGGGCGCGGCGCAGCTGCTGGCCAGTGAATTGCCTAATGCCGACCTTAAAGAGTATACCCAGGTCATTATTGAGGAAGCCGACCGGTTGCGCGATCTGGTAGATCGGATGCTCGGCAGCCACAAGGTGCCCACCCTGTCAGAAGTTAACATCCATCAGATCGTCGAGCGTGTCTACGCCCTGCTTCGGGTTGAGTGCGGCGACAGAATCAGGTTAAGTCGCGATTACGACCCCAGTCTGCCCGACTTTAAAGCCGACGAGGCGCAGTTGATACAGGCCGTGTTGAACATTGCTCGCAATGCGGTGCAGGCGTTGATAGAGAATAACGTTGAAGCGCCGGCCATTGAGTTTAAAACCCGTGCCGTGCGTCAGTTCACCATCCGTCAGAACCGGTACCGGTTACTGGTTAAGCTCGACATCATTGATAACGGCCCGGGCATTGCACCGGAAATGATGGAAAAGATCTTCTACCCAATGATTTCAGGCCGACCCACCGGTACGGGTCTGGGTCTGTCGATCGCTCAGCAAATCATTAATTTTCACAACGGCGTCATCGAGTGTGACAGCAGTCCCGGTGCCACCGTCTTTAGTGTCTATTTACCGTTGGAGGGGCTCAATGGCCAATCATAATTGCGTCTGGATCGTCGACGACGACCGCTCCATACGCTGGGTACTGGAACGTGCCTTCGAAAAGGAAGGTATAGAGTGCCGCAGCTTTGAATCCGGCGAGGCCCTGTTGCGCAAGCTGGATCAGGACCCGCCCGATGCCATTGTCAGCGATGTCCGTATGGAGGGCATCGACGGCCTGGAGTTGCTCAGCCGAATTCATGACAATCACCCGCATTTGCCGGTCATCATCATGACGGCGCATTCAGACCTCGAAAGTGCCGTTGCCTCGTTTCAGGGCGGTGCCTTCGAATACCTGCCCAAGCCGTTCGATGTTGACGATGCGGTCTCCCTGGCGCTGCGTGCGATCGAGCATACCCGTCAGAAACAGAAAACCTCCGAACCTGCGGTGGCACCGGCCAATACCGAGATTATTGGTGAAGCACCCGCAATGCAGGAAGTGTTTCGGGCCATCGGCCGGTTGTCGCAGTCGAACATCACGGTGCTGATCAATGGTGAATCCGGTACCGGCAAAGAGCTGGTGGCGCATGCTTTGCACCGTCACAGTCCACGCCGGGAAAACCCGTTCATAGCCCTGAACATGGCGGCTATCCCTCGTGACCTGATGGAATCTGAGCTCTTCGGTCACGAAAAAGGGTCGTTCACCGGAGCGCAGGGGCAGCGTCGCGGGCGTTTCGAACAGGCAGACGGCGGTACGCTGTTTCTCGATGAAATTGGCGATATGCCGGCCGAGACCCAAACCCGGTTGCTGCGAGTGCTGGCCGATGGCGAGTTTTATCGCGTTGGCGGACACACCTCGGTACGCGTGGATGTTCGCATCATCGCGGCGACGCACCAGAATCTGGAGACTCTGGTGAAAGAAGGTCGCTTTCGCGAAGACTTGTTCCACCGGTTGAACGTTATCCGTATCCATTTGCCGCGCCTGGCCGACCGGCGTGAAGATATTCCCCGGCTGCTTGAGTTCTTCCTCCACAAGGCAGCCGACGAATTGGGCGTGGAAACCAAGACGTTACGACCGGAGACCGAGGCTTACCTCTCTCGTCTTGCTTGGCCCGGCAATGTGCGCCAGCTGGAAAATATCTGTCGCTGGATCACGGTGATGGCTTCAGGTCGGGAAGTGCTGGTGTCGGATTTGCCGCCGGAGCTGATGGACGAAGCCCAGACGCCAGTTACCAGCGAGAACTGGGAGCAGGCGCTGCGCAACTGGGCCGATCGGGAACTGGCCCGTGGCGAGCACCGGCTTTTGGACATCGCCGTACCGAACTTCGAACGCATCATGATAGAGACCGCCCTGAAGCATACCGCCGGCCGACGCCGCGATGCAGCCGAATTGCTGGGCTGGGGCAGAAACACCCTGACCCGCAAGATCAAGGAGCTGGGCATGGAGCTGGAGACGGTGGCCGAGGACGAAGAGTAAGGCACCACATTTTACCTATTTGCCAGGAGTCCGTGCCAGGCACCGGGTAAGCCTAATCAGGGTCGGCGTGAACCCATCCCTGGGGCCTAGACCGCAGCATCCATGCTGCGGACTCCCCTGCTTAGGCTCACCCGGTACCCAGCACTCAATTCAGCGATAATTCTAATACCTTAGCAATGGTAGAGCGCAGCTTTAGCCTCTGAACTCTCAAGTCACTACCATGGCATCTCCTCAGTCAAAGGCGTAAAATTCCAGCCAGCCTAAAAACCCGCCAACTCGTTGGGAGACAAGATGTCAGATATTAAAAAAGTGGTGCTGGCCTATTCCGGTGGCCTGGACACCTCGGTCATTGCCAAGTGGATCACCGAAACCTACAACTGCGAAGTGGTGACCTTCACGGCCGACCTTGGCCAGGGCGAAGAAGTTGAGCCGGCCCGTTCCAAGGCCAAAGCCCTCGGTATTAAGGAAATCTACATCGAAGATCTGCGCGAAGAGTTTGTGCGTGACTTTGTGTTCCCGATGTTCCGTGCCAATACCGTTTATGAAGGCGAATACCTGCTGGGTACCTCCATCGCCCGCCCGCTGATCGCCAAGCGTCTGATCGAAATCGCCAATGAAACCGGTGCCGACGCCATCGCTCACGGCGCAACCGGCAAGGGTAACGACCAGGTTCGGTTCGAACTGGGTGCCTATGCGTTGAAGCCGGGTGTGAAAGTGATTGCGCCCTGGCGTGAATGGGACCTGACCTCGCGCGAGAAGCTGATGGCTTATTGCGAAGACCACCAAATTCCAGTCGACTTCAATAAGAAGGGTAAGAAATCACCTTATTCCATGGATGCCAACCTGCTACACATCTCCTATGAAGGCGGCATTCTGGAAGACCCCTGGGCCGAAGCCGAGGAAGAGATGTGGCGCTGGTCAGTCAGCCCTGAAGCGGCACCGGATACGCCGACTTATCTGGAGCTGACCTACGATAAAGGCGATATCGTTGCCATTGACGGCAAACCCACTTCACCCGCCGATGTGTTGGCGTACCTGAACAAGGTGGGCGGCGAGAACGGCATTGGCCGTCTGGATCTGGTCGAAAACCGTTATGTTGGCATGAAGTCTCGCGGCTGCTATGAAACACCGGGCGGCACCATCATGCTCAAGGCGCACCGTGCCATCGAATCGATCACGCTCGACCGTGAAGTCGCGCACCTGAAAGATGAGCTGATGCCCAAATACGCCGAAGTGATCTACAACGGTTACTGGTGGAGCCCTGAGCGTTTGATGATGCAGAAGATGATTGATGCCTCTCAGGAGCGGGTCAACGGCAAGGTTCGCCTGAAGCTGTACAAGGGCAACGTCATTGTCGCCGGTCGTCAGTCTGAAGACAGCCTGTTCGATGAAAGCATTGCTACGTTTGAAGACGATGCCGGTGCATACGACCAGAAAGACGCCGAAGGCTTTATTAAGCTGAACGCCTTGCGCATGCGCATTGCCGCGAGCAAAGGTCGCAGCCCGCTTAAGTAACACGGGGCATAAAAAAACCGGGCTAAAAGCCCGGTTTTTTTATGGGTTGTGCAATCAGTGCCTCAGTTCGGGTTGCCATCCAGGTAAATGTCGGTGTCCCGGTTGAACAGGGCGCCTATCCAGATAAAGAACACCCACACCAGTGCTCCAAACGGCAGATACCCGAAATAACCCAGCAACGGCATTTCTGAGAAGATATGGATCACGTTGACGAAGGGAATGTCGTATATCCAGTAGTTCGGGTTGGTTGGGTAGCCGATGTCCGGGTGTTCGCTGCCGAAGTTCCACATTTCCCAGAGAAAACCGTTGAACATCGACGCCAGTGCGATCAGCACACCGGGTGCCCAGTTTCCCTGGGTCAGCGCCGTGAAGGGCGACCAGAGTGATTGCCGCATTAATACGCCAATAATAACCGCCAGCGGACCGATCCAAATGCCCCAGAACATCAGGCGCGGAAAGAACACCAGGGCACCGATGATCAGGCAGCCCAGGATAATCAGCAGGTTTCCTGGTAGCGGGATAGAGGGGCCATTCTGGTAACGTGCGACCAGCTTGGGAAAGGAATTCAGCAAGTTAAACCATTCGAAGATGGCCGGCCAGACAGTGGTGTAGGCGATCAGAAACAATACGACGATCACACTGTGGGGCAGGGCGGCCATGTGACCGTTGGGGTAATACCAGTTGCTCAGCACAAAATAGTCGTAATACTCGAAATACCCCCAGCCAACCACCGAAATCACGGCGCTGAAAATCAGCAGGGACGGCTTGGTCGCCATCAATGACTTGCCGTTGTTGCGGTGGTACACAATGCCATCGAGCATGACGATGAAGCCCCACCACATCGGGGAAAAGGCGTAGTAGACCAGGTTGCCCAGCAAGACCGGCCGGGCCCACATGACCCACCAGAAGCACAGCATGACAACGGCACCGGCCCAGAACCACCAGGGCAGTGGCTTTTTCGCCGGTTGTGGGGCGGGTGTGGCACCCTGAAAGCCAAACAGCTTTGGAAATAAAAGCAGTAATGTCACCAGAAGGGCCAGAGCGGCGACCACCAGAAAGTAGAGCAGCGAAAACCCCGGTGCTGGCGAGGTTTGTATGGGTGGAAAAATACCAAAGCCGGGTGGCAAATGTGTGCTCGGGTAGGCAAACCAGGCGGCTACCAGGGGAATCAGCAGCGTCAGCAGGATAGGCCAGAGCAGAGCCCATTTATTGGTCGGGTTCATGTCAGTGTCGGTTCCTTGTGTTTGTTTTTGGTTATTGTTACGGGCTAGGGAGCCTCTGAATAACTCCCCCAGGGCTCTGCGCGAGCTAAAACGTTCTGCCACAAGGCGCACTTCGCAGTGCAATGGCCGTAGCCCTTGTCAAGAAGTGCAACGCCGGGGCAGGACGTTTTAGCCGCGCCCGACGGGGCTTTCCGAGGAACGCTGCCACAGCGTTGGACTCATTTGAAAGGTCCAGACATTCCTGCATGAGTCCGCCTTGTGGCAGCGTCTCTCGGATAAGCCAGAGCCCAGGGGGAGTTGTTCAGAGGCTCCCTAGTTCCCTGGCATGCGGTATCGACTGCTAACGACCACCCCGGCTGCTCAGGGAGGGCTGCTCGGTCCATTTGAGAATCATGTTCTCCAGTTGTGTCAGTTTGATGGGCTTGAGCAACACGTCATTCATACCGGCTTCCAGGCAGTTGTTGATATCGCGCTGCGAGGTGTTGGCCGTAAAGGCGATAACCGGGTTGTTGAACTGGCGCTGTCGCAGTGTGCGAGTCGTCTCCAGGCCATCCATCACCGGCATCTGCATGTCCATCAACACCATATCGGGTTGCCGGTACAGTACGTGGCTTAAGCCTTCTTCCGCCGATTCAAACCCACTGGCGCTGACGCCCAGCCGGGTCAGCATCCCCAGTAGCACCTTGAGGTTCACCGGGTTGTCATCGATGGCAACTATGTAAAGCCGACGTAACATCAGGGGGTGTTCGGCGGTCGCTGGGGCTGTGGCTGCCTGACCCAGCAGTCGCCGGAAGGTGACCTGTGTGCACGGCAATAGTTCCAGGCTGACCGGTGGCGTCCACAGCGGCAGGTCAGTGGGTACCCGGCTGACCAGCCAATGGACCTTAGGGTGCTCGCTGAACCGATTCGAGAGCTCGGGGTCGGGTTGGTCAGCGACCAGTATCCAGTGCTCTGCATCCTCTGGTAAGGGTGCTGTCATTGCGGCAGAATGCGTGAGGCTGTGGTGCAGTGTGATGCCGAGTCGGCGCAGGCTGTTGCCGATCAGGTTTTTCAGGTCCACATCGTCACAGACCAGCCCCACCCGAACGGGCAGTGTGGTTATCGGCTCGGGTTCACCCTGCATTGGCAAGGTAAACTGGAAGTCGCTGCCCAGTTCCGGCTGACTGAAGACCGTCAGTTTACCGCCCATCAGAGCCACCAGTTTGGACGCAATTTGCAAACCCAGGCCCGTCCCGCCGTATTTGCGTGCAATGGTTGCATCGGCCTGCGTAAAGGCTGAAAACACCGATTCGATTTTGTTCTGGGCAATACCTATGCCGGTGTCGGTGACATGGAAGGTCAGGGCATCTGCATCCGGCTGAGAAACCGATAGTTCAATCGAGCCCTGCTCGGTGAATTTGAACGCGTTGCTGAGCAGGTTTGCCAGGATCTGTTTCAACCGGTTGACATCACCGCTAACGCGACGAGGCACCTTGGGGTCTATATCGACCAGAAAACGGACCTTTTTCCGGTCGAACGCGTCTTTGTAGATGGTGCAGAGTTCATCCAGTGCTTCATCGAGGTCGAAGGGCTCTGCTACCAGTTCAAGCTGGTCGGCGTTCATTTTGGCCAGATCAAGAATGTCGTTGATCAGGAATACCAGAAAATTAGACGACGCATGGATGGCTTCGAGGTGACGGCTGGTTTCAGCAGGCATTTGTTGCTGACCCATTAATTCCACCGACCCCTGAATGGCGTTTAACGGGGTGCGCAATTCATGACTGACATTGGCCAGAAAGCGCTCTTTGGTGTTCAGGGCATCATTGGCTGCCTGCAGTGCTTCCTGTGTGGCCAGCAAGCCGGCCTCCTTTTCCTTGTAGACCAGTCCCACCTGGTGGCTGATTACCAGCGACAATAGAATAACTTCCATCGAGACGGCAAACATGCCCAGGTGTTCAAGAAATAAAGTATCGGCAACGGGCAAGCTGGACGCGCCAATGGAAATCAGGGCGGGAATCGCAAAGGCCGCGTTGGCAACCAGGTAATAGCGCGCGGTTCTGTTGCCCTGCAGCACGCGGGTAAGGCCTGCTGTGAAGCCATAAATGGCAAACAGACCCACGCCTATGCGGTCGATCTCCATCGACAGTTCCGGCCTAAGCAGTGCCACCACAAAACCCAAAACAAAGAGGATGATCAGGCCGCTGCCAATGCGGTACAGCCATTGTGACGTGTTGGGTTTGATGTTCAGCAGCACCATCACAAAGGCGATGTAGGCGGTGTTTGAAATAAGAATGGGGAAGCTGGTCAGGTAGAACTGGTGAATGCTGAGCAAATCACTGAACACCAGTAAGGAGGCGCCGGTAAAAAAGAAATTGCCGGTAATAAACAGGGCGTACAATAAATCGGCCGCCCGGCTGCGGCTTGTTCCCAGTACAAAATAATAGATGCCCAGCGCCAGGAAAATACCCTGGCAAATAAGGGTCAGTGCGTTACCTACCTTGATGCTTTGCTGGTACTCGCCCTGTGTAAAGACCGTTGGCTGTGGTTGCGCCAGGTAGAAAGGGCTGTCCATTCGGGTAACGATTTGGTATTGGCCGGGTTCGAATAGCTGATCTCGACCATGGCGTAGAAAGTAGGGGTTGTCCTGCTCCGATTCGATACCGCCCACCATCCGGTTTATCAGCTCTCCGGTGGTACGATCAAAGACCCAATGTTCAAAGTTGGCAATAACCGAGGAATTGCGAAAGTCGATAACCTGACGCGTCGTTTCATCAAAAGAGAGGTCAATCACATGCCAGTGATGACCGCCTTTTAGCGAAATGCCCGTTTGCGACACGATTTGTGGCTGGCTCTGCTGGCGCGATTGAATGGACGGAGACCAGTCTGATGGTTGCTGCATCCAATAGCTGTCGATCTCGACAATGTCGGCGTATGCCTGGCCGGGCCAGACCAGCATCAAACATGGCAGGCTGGCAAAAAGCAATCCACAGGCGAATCGATAAAGCACAGTGCTCGGTTCCCTTGATCAGTCTTATCGTTGGCCCGGCGCCCGCAGGCGGTTTAGTCAGGGCTGTTTTGTATTGTTCTAAGGTCTATCATTCGCCTGTCAGGTCGATGAAGGTTGGCTGCCCGGTCTAGAGACCCGTGCTGCCTGTCACATTCATCGCAGGCTCTACCCTTGCTCCAAGAATAACTGATAGCATGAATGGCTGCGACCAACAAATAGGAACAAATAAGAAAGTGACCGGATGACCACCGACGTGCCCGAGAATCTGCCTGCTACACAGGCTGTGACTAATGGCTCTCCGTGCCCGTCATGCCCGCTGTGCCGTGCGCCCGATAGTCAGTGGTGGCACCGTCGCAAACATCGGGAATACTGGTGTTGCCCGGCGTGCCGGCTGGTGTTCGTTGGCGCGGACCAGCAGATATCACCGGCCGCTGAAAAGGCAGAATACGACAAACACCGGAACGACATCAGTGACTCCGGATATCGAACATTCCTGACCCGTCCCTGGCGCGCAGTGTGCGATAGGGTGCCCACCGGTTCCCGTGGTCTGGACTTCGGCTGCGGCCCTGGTCCGGCGCTAGCCAGCATGTTTGCAGAAGCGGGTTACCGTGTCGCCTTATACGATCTCTTCTATTACCCTGACAGTTCAGTTCTGACCGGTCATTATCACTTTATCTGTCTCACCGAGGTGATCGAGCATCTCGCTAACCCAGCCGACGTATTGTCTGGCTTGTGGCGTCAATTGGAAGCGGGCGGCTGGTTGGTCATTCAAACGCAGAGGGTACGCGACCGCGAAGCCTTTGCGCATTGGCGCTATGTCGATGATCCGACTCACATCGCCTTTTATGCAGAGGCGACCTTTGCCTGGTTGGCTGAGTATTTGGGGGCACAGCACTGGGAGCTGGCTGATCGCGACGTTGTTGCGATTCAGAAGTGAGGTGTGCTGTTTGCTTAAGCAACAGCGGATGTTAGTTGATAAACCAGTGCTTCATCCCCGGAACCTATTGTCGCCCGCTGGTCTGGTGAACTCTCTTACGGGGTCTTTGCGTCCTCAAACAACGCAGTTTCATACCCAAATAACGCTGGTGCGCCGCCGGTATGGATGAACAGAACCTTGTCGTTGGGCCTATAGGTACCGTTTTGGTAGCTATCGAACAGGCCGTGCATGGCTTTACCGGTGTAAACGGGATCCAGTAACAAGCCTTCTGTTTCCGCGGTGACCCGCACGGCGTGGATCATGCCTTCGGTCGCTATGCCATAGCCCGGGCCGACGTAGCGGCCGTCTGTTTGAATACGCTCGGCCAGAGTTGCATGGGACAGCCCCAGACGATCAAACACCGGTCGGGTCAGATTCAGTACCAGGTTGGCCTGGTCTTCGCTGGTACGGCTGACGCAGAAGCCCCGTACCTGAGCCGACAGATCAAAGAGGGCCGCGCCGGCGAGGAGTCCAGCCTGGGTGCCTGCACTGCCCGTTGCCAGAATAATGTGGTCAAACTCGGTGTCCTGCTGATACTGCCAGTCGGCAATTTCGCGGGCGCATTGAACGTAACCGAGGGCGCCGGTGGTATTGGAGCCGCCAACCGGTATGCAATAAGGGGTGTAACCTTCCCCGGCAAGCGCTGCAGCGCGCTGATGCATCAGTTCAATACCGTCCTGGCCCGGCTTGGCCAGGGTGAGGGTAGCGCCGAAAAGCCGGTTCAACAGCACGTTACCGCTGTGTTGATACAGTGATTTCGGGGTGCCGGCTACTGGTTCCAGTATCAGCTCGCAGTTCAAGCCCAGCCGAGCCGCCGCAGCCGCAGTCTGGCGGGCATGGTTGCTTTGCAGGCCGCCAACCGTCAGCACGGTATCCGCCCCCGTTTCCAGAGCTTCAGCCAACAGATATTCCAGCTTGCGCGTTTTATTGCCGCCAAGCCCGAGCCCCGTGCAGTCGTCGCGTTTCACCCAAAGGTTCCGGGTGCCCAGTAACTCGCCCAGTCGGGGCAGGTGATCAATGGGGGTGGGGGCCTGTGCCAGGCTGATTTTTGGAATCTTGCTGAAAGCCATAATCCGTCCAGAGTGACTGTTGATGCACCCTGGTCACGAACGTGAACCTGCCGGGTGCGCGATCGACCTTGTTCTCCAGTGGCTATCGCTGGTCTGTGAAGCAAGGCGCTTAATAGGGCTACTGTTACCGATTTTGGCATCAAGGGCAAACGAACCTGATGACAAGTGCACATTTCTGGTGAAAACAGAGCGGCCAGGGTGCGGAAATCCGGTCGAAAACCGGTCGCTGGTCGGGTATCCTAACGGTGCGAGCCGGGTCTGACGCCCGTCTGTGCAGAATTACTCCCTTTTATCATTCGTATTGTTCACTCACCAACCACCGCAAACAACAGGATTCCGATGGACGCGACCTATACCCCGGCCACCATTGAGCAGCAGGTGCAGGACACCTGGAACGAGAAGCAGGTCTTCAAAGCCCGGGTTGAACCCGGCAAAGAGAAATTCTACTGCCTATCGATGCTACCTTACCCCAGTGGTCGCCTACACATGGGGCACGTTCGCAACTACACCATCGGTGATGTGATCAGCCGCTACCAGCGCATGCTCGGCAAGAACGTCATGCAGCCAATGGGCTGGGATGCCTTCGGCATGCCCGCCGAGAACGCCGCCATTCAGAATGGTGTTGCTCCGGCCAAGTGGACCTTTGAGAACATCGACTACATGCGTAACCAGCTCAAGATGCTGGGCTTCGCCTATGACTGGGACCGGGAAGTCACCACCTGCACCCCCGAGTATTACCGCTGGGAGCAATGGTTCTTCACCCGCCTGGTGGAGAAGGGCCTGGCGTATAAGAAAACCTCGCCGGTAAATTGGTGCCCCGTCGATCAGACCGTGCTTGCCAATGAACAGGTGCATGATGGCTGCTGCTGGCGCTGTGATACTCCGGTTGAACGCAAGGAGATGGATCAGTGGTTCATCAAGACCACAGCCTACGCCGAGGAATTGCTGGAAGAACTCGATAACCTGCCGGGCTGGCCCGATGAAGTGAAGGCCATGCAGCGCAACTGGATCGGTCGTTCTCAGGGTGTCACGCTTAAGTTTGGCCTGAAAGGCAGTGACGAGACGCTCGAAGTCTATACCACCCGTCCGGATACGCTGATGGGCGTTACATACATGGCGGTGGCAGCCCAGCACCCGCTTGCGGCTGAAGCGGCCAAAACCAGCGACGAACTGGCGAGCTTTATTCTCGAATGCAAGAACATGACCACCAGCGAGGCCGATATGGCCACGATGGAGAAGAAAGGGTGCGATACGGGCTTGGTTGCGATCCACCCATTAACCGGCGAAGAAGTCCCCATCTGGTCGGCCAACTTCGTGTTGATGGATTACGGCAGCGGCGCCGTTATGGCGGTGCCCGGGCACGACCAGCGCGACTGGGAGTTTGCCAGCAAATACGGGTTGCAAAAAAAGCAGGTGGTCAAGCCCGAACCTGGCAGCGAAAGCCAGTGCGATCTGACTGAGGAGGCTTTTACTGAAAAAGGCGTTCTGGTCAATTCTGGTGACTACGACGGGCTTAATTTCACTGAGGCGTTCGAGCGCATCGCCGGCGACCTGGAAGCCCAGGGCAAAGGCAAGGTGACCGTGAATTTCCGCCTGCGTGACTGGGGTGTGAGCCGGCAACGCTACTGGGGCACGCCGGTACCCATGGTATACGTCGATGGCGAGGTCAAACCCTCGGAGACCTTTCCGGTCGAACTGCCATACGATGTCGTGTTCGACGGCGCCAACTCGCCGATCAAGAACAATCCAGAGTTCGAAAACACGACCTGGCAAGGCAAGCCCGCCAAGCGCGATACGGACACTTTCGATACCTTTATGGAGTCGAGCTGGTATTACGCCCGTTACTGCACACCGGAATACGATGGCGGCATGCTGGAGCCTGAAGAAGCCAATTACTGGCTGCCGGTCGACCAGTACATTGGCGGTATCGAGCACGCCACCATGCACCTTATGTATTCGCGGTTCTTTCACAAAGCCATGCGCGATGAAGGCCTGGTGAACTCCAGCGAACCCTTCACCAACCTGCTGTGCCAGGGCATGGTGCTGGCGGATACCTGGTATAAGGAAACCAGCAGCGGCCGGGTGTGGGTATCACCGACCGCAGTCGATGTTCAGCGTGACGAGAAAGGCAAGGTGCTGGGAGGCGTTGAAGCCTCGACTGGAGATGCCGTGGTGTACGCCGGCATGGCGAAAATGTCCAAGTCGAAAAACAACGGCAAAGACCCGCAGCAGGCAATTGAACAGTATGGTGCCGATACGGTGCGTTTGTTCTCTATGTTCGCCGCACCGCCAGACCAAACCCTGGAGTGGACCGAGTCGGGCGTGCAGGGTGCCCAGAAGTTTTTGCAGCGGTTGTGGCGAGCAGTGCATGCCTTGCTCGAAGCCGGTGATTGCGACGCCTTGAGTGGCCAGGCGCTGAACGATGACCAGAAAGCCCTGCGCCGTAAAACGCACGAGACCATCGTGGGTGTCACCAGCGACTTTGGTGAGCGCAAAACCTTCAATACCGCCATCGCCAAGGTGATGGAGCTGCTCAACAGCGTAAACCGTTTTGAAGCGCAGACGGCACTCGACCGCGCCGTTGTCCGGGAAGCGCTGGACACCGCTGTTCTGGTGCTTGCGCCCATCGCCCCGCACGTTACCCAGGTGTTGTGGCAGGCACTTGGACACGACGGCCTGGTCATCGATGCTGCCTGGCCGCAAGCGGATGAGTCGGCGCTGGTCAAAGACTCGTTGCTGTATGTGGTTCAGGTGAACGGCAAAGTGCGCAGCCGCATTGAAGTGCCTGCCAGTGCTGACAAGGCACTGATTGAAGGCACCGCTTTGGCGGATGAGAACGTCGTGCGCTTCACCGAAGGCGTGACAGTGCGCAAGGTCATTGTTGTACCCAACAAGCTGGTGAACATCGTTGCCAACTAACGCTGGTATCTATCGAATCGGGCTGTGGCGCAGCCTGACCGTTGGCCTGTTGCTGAGCCTTCTGGTCGGCTGTGGCTACCAATTGAAAGGGCAGTTCCGGTTGGCGGAAGGTTTAAACCCTCTGGTCTGGCAATCCCAGACCGATGCCGACGAGCTGTACCAGACGCTGCGCGGTACCTTTGCCTTGTATGGTCTGGTGCTGCAAACCGGCCCGGCCGATACGTTATTACGACTGCACCGTGAAACTTATTCGGAAGTCAGCCTGGATGAAACCATCATCCTGACGCTTGAAATCGAGTGGAGCCTGGTCAACCAGTATGACCGGGCGGTCATTAGCCGGCGGATCAGCCGAGTCGAATCGCGCTTAACGGAAGACGATGATGAGGCGCGTGAACAACGCCGCCAGATTCTACGCAACCGGATTGCCCTGCTGGTTCTGGACCAACTGGAAGCCGTGACCGACGATGACCTGTTGCCGGAGGCCGATGAGTGAAGCTCTCTCCCCAACAACTGGCCAAGCAGCTGACGCAACCTCTGCCGGCCATTATCTGGCTCAGTGGCGATGAACCCCTGCTGGTGCTTGAAGCCAGTGATCAGGTGCGAGCAGCAGCTCGCCATGTGGGTATTACCGAACGTCAGGTGTTTCATGCCGATGCCCAGTTCGACTGGAATCAGCTGTACGAAGCGAACCAGGCCATGTCACTGTTCGGCGACCGCCAATTGCTAGAACTGAGGCTGACCGCCAAACTTAACGACGCGGGCCGAAAAGCGCTGGTAGCCTACGCCGAGAACGCGAACCCGGATAATCTGTTGTTGGTGGTGTCCGACAAGATCGAAGCGGCGCAAAGCAAGGCGAAGTGGTTTGCCGGTGTTACCGACGCGGCCTGGTGGGTTCCCATCTGGCCGGTCGAGCGGCACCAGCTGCCGGCCTGGTTGCGGGCCCGTCTGCAACACCATGGTCTACAGATAGATGACGATGCGCTGGCGTTGTTGTCCGACCGGGTGGATGGCAATTTGCTGGCTGCTCGCCAGGAGATCGACAAACTCTTACTGGTGAGCGACGGCACCTCACTGACTCTGGAGACCGTTATACAGGCGGTATCGGACAGCGCCCGATTCACCATTTTCGATCTGGCCGATGCCGTGCTCAGTGGGGATCTGGCTCGCAGCCAGCGAGTGTTGTCGGGTCTTTCGGCAGAGGGCATTGAACCGCCCATTGTGTTGTGGGTGCTGGCGCGCGAACTGCGGCATCTGGTGCAACTGGCCGAAGCCCAGGCCATGGGCCAACCGATGCCCGCTGTATTCAAACGATTGCGCATTTTCGATAAGCGACAGGGACCGTATCAGGTAGCCTTGCGGCGTGGCGATGCGGGCCTGTGGCAGCGGTGTCTGATTCTTTGCGGCGATATCGACGCGACCATCAAAGGGCGTGCCGCAGGTGACCCCTGGCACAAACTCAGCGCGCTGGTGTGTGAGATAGCGCAGCCCGGGGTGGTGCCGGTTTAATTGTCTTTTGATTTGCAGTAGCTGAATGAAAACAGCTAGTCCAGCTGGAAGCCGATAGTCAGTTCCAGTTGACTGTTTGAATGCGCGCAACAATATCGACTGCTGGCACTGATGTCTGCCAATGCGGCCAGTGCTGCATCATCAAAGATTGATCGTTGTGCGGGTGTAAGAATCTCGACTGTAAAAGCTCCGTCGGATTGCATCTCGATCGTGACCTCTACGGAATCTTCCCAACCACGCCGACGTGCTACAGGTGGGTAGTGCAGGTGTTCAGCCAGCGACTGTTTTAACCAGACCTTTATGTCGCGTTGAAGCTGTTGAGTATCGACATTGTCAGTGGCCTGTTCTGACGCATTCGAATCAGTCGCAAGCGGTTTGCGATCATGGAGTGGAGCCCGGGAGTTGACTGCCGTTTCAATGGGCTTAACTTGTTCCTGTTCCTGTTCCTGTTCCTGTTCGGCCAGTGGATCAACCTGCGTAACCTGTTCTGGTTTTTCCACTGAAACTGGACTGACATCGGTCTCAAGGGGAGTGTGTGTTGCCGGGGTTATCGGATTTGGAGCTATCGGCTCACTGGGTATAGGCGGCTGTTTTTGTTCGATTTTCACCTGATCGGGTGTGCCAGGGGCATTTTCGCCGTTGGCAAGCTGGGCAGTCTGCAAATCCAGTGAAATCGTGTTTTTTGTAATGGGCTCATAGGTGGGTGTCTGGCCAGGTAACCAGCTAATCAGTGCTGCATGAGCCATCACAGATAGGGTGATGGCTACTGGCCAGACGGGTCTCATGAGTCCTTCACAACCACCTAGAAATGGTACTCAGCCGATACCTTGAAGGTACGGCCGGAGGTGTTGTAGTAGGAATCAGTAAAGCTGTCGTAGTTAGTGACGTAGTCTTCATCCAGTACATTATCAACTCGGGCGCTCAAGGTGCTGCCTTCGCTCCATTGGTAGCGTGTGCCCAAACCCAGGATCGCATAATCACCCAGCGCAACATCACCATTAATACGACCCGTCTCAGACTGCAGGTCGGTGTTAAACAGCCACTGCCCATACTGGTAGGCAAGTGCTGCAAAGGCAGTCCATTCCGGTCGGTTGTTCAACCGCTCGTCATCCCCATCGCGCGCATCGGTTAGGGTCGTGTTAAACCTGAGGTCAAAGGCTCCTATTTGCTGGGCAAAGTCCAACTCCAGACCAAGAATGCGAGCTTCATCGATATTGGCTGCAGTAAAGGTGTTCGGGTCAGAGCCAATCAGATTGGTGGTATCGATACGGTAACCACTGACGCGCCATTCGCCACCCTGGGTAAACTGCCGAAGAGCCAGTTCAAAACTCCGCGATTCCTCGGGTTCCACGTTTTCATCGCCATAGTTCGGAAAGTACAATTCATTGAAACTTGGCGCCCTGAACGCTGTGCCAGCGGTACCAACGATCTCCAGTGTATCGGTAATCAGGTAGGAGGTACCCAGGGTTCCTGTTGTATAGGTGTCGTAGGCGCTGTTGTTGTCGAATCGCAGGCTGCCCTGCAGGCCGAGATCGCCTGCGTAGGTTGACAGGCTTGCGAACACACCGGTGTTAGTGCGTTCGGTTTCGTCGTAGTCGGTGGTCGATTCCAGTTCAACCGTATCTACGTCAATACCGACAGCGGCCGATACATCGCCAATGGTGCGTTCAGCCAGTGCTGTGGCGGTATAGCCTGTAGTTTTGAACTGGGTATCGTTGGCGGAGTCATCTCCATCACTGTTGACGCTGTCGTCTACATACCGGCCCAGGCGCGAGCTCAGGTGGGTATTGGACGAAACGTCGTAATCGAGTGACAGGGAAGAATTGGAGAGATCGGTCTGTGTTTGCCAGTCAATGTCACTACTGCACGGGATCCGTGTGAACCCGGCATAACAGGCAGAGTCATAGTCTGCAGTGCTGCTTGACTGAACATGATTGATTCCCAGCAGCAAGTCATCGCTTATTCGAGTATCTACAGAGAGGTTACCTGAAAACTGGTTGAATCCATCTTCATCTTTATTCGAATCAGACTCCAGAGTGGTGCTATCAAAACCGTCGGTGCCGGTGTAGAAAATGTCGGCTGCAGCGCGCGTTTTCTCGGTCGAGAAATCAAAGCCAGCGCCGAGTTTGTGGTAATTATGGCTACCATAGCTACCAGACACATAAATGTCGTCTTGTGAGGCGTCAGGCGACTTGGTAAAGACCTGTATCACCCCGCCAATACCATTTGCTCCGTAAAGGCTGGAAACGGGCCCCCGGACTACTTCAATACGTTCGATATTGGACAGTGAAATGCCGGCAAAAGAGGTTTGTCCGGTGCTGGCACTGACCTGAGGGACGCCGTCGATGAGTACCACAACCTGACTGCTGGTCGTTCCTCGCAGTAAGACGTTGCTGGTAGAGCCAAGGCTGCCAGTGCTGACCAGACTGACACCAGACAAACGGCTGAGCAAGGTGCCAAGGTCACTGTCCTGAAAGTGTTTCAGGTCTTCTTCGGTCAGTACCGTTACTGCAGACTGCGTCTGAGTGATTGGCACTGCGTATCGGTTGGCGGTGATCACAACGTCTTCAGCGACGGCCATGGTTGGCAGTAGCAAGACTGAGGCGGTAAACATAAAACGATTCATTGAGGTTCCTTTCGTCATTCATATTGGATGAATAAACGAAGGGACAAGTCTAGCGGCTGACAAACGGAAACACGCACAATTGACTCTATGGTCTGACCGGATGACAGAAATCCACTTTGTTGCCCTCCGCAACAACAGGGTATTCAGTCAAAGGCCGGTCTCCGGGCTTAAGGATGCTAGAGGGTACAACTGAACCTCTATGACGTGGCGCCTTCCCGCTTGCGCAGTGGCTGAGTGCCTTGTCCATCCTGTTACCGTTGCGGGGGCAGCATCAGATTTTCACTGATTTCCCGTACACCAATAACTGTCTGTTTGGTGGCGGCATCATAGAGGGCTTTCTATGAGCAGGCAAGCCGCACCGACCCAACTGATGGCGCCGACCCTGTGTGATCAATGGCGATGCTTTAGGCTTGTTTGTGAAAGCCTAACCCAGGTTTGATGATTGTTCGCGGGCTTGAGCCAGACGACGAAACCGGGCTCGCCATGGTTTCTCGATAAAGGTATAGGTACCAAAAGACAAACCTATAACGACTGCAAGCGCGAATAGATTAATCAGGCTGGCAAACGGCGTTTGAAAGACTTGTTGCATGCCCATACCTGCCCGAAAGATCTCACTGGTGGGCACGCCAAGCACGTACTCCGCAATGTTATCAAAGACAATGAAGACCAGCGCATGGGTCATATAGATTGAATAGGACAGTGTGCCAATGAACAGTAGCGGCGCGGTGGATAGCAGAGAGCTGAACCAACCGCCAGACTGAATGGTAAAAACACAGATCATTAGCGCAAAGCTGACGAAGGTGGCCAGTTGAACGGTTTTGTCATCGTGTGATTGCCAGACTAATAGCAGGGTGGCTATGACCACAGCGGTTTCAAGCATGTGGCTAACCATGGGTCTGAAGGTTATGTACCGGTCTTGCGTCTGGGTAAATATAAAAGCACCCAGAAAGAACCCGCCGACGCACCGGGGGAAGCCGAACTGGTCCGCGCTGAGCAACGATGAACCCGTTTGCTGGTACAACAGAGCGTATGACACCAAGCTGACCAGGAGGTACAGAAAGGGTTTTCGGTTCCGCGGGGTAATGCTAATAAATGCGAAGAATACCAGGTAGGTGAAAAACTCGACACTGATACTCCAGGCGGGGTAATTCCAGCTCAGAGTCTGGGTGGCTCCCATGCCATTGACTAGAAACAGGTTTGCAATGAAGGTGGTGATGCTGTTTTTGTCAAAAGGGTTGCCACCCAGGTTCAACTCGAAGTGGGCGTACCCTTTTAAGAGTATGTATGGCAACCACATTAAGAGCATGAATAGATGCAGCGGGTACAGTCGACCAAAACGAAGCAAGGTGAAGGTTTTGAAATCGAGACCCTGATCAATTTTTTCTGAATAGGCGAGAGCGAGCACAAAACCCGAGAGAATGAAGAAAAAATCAACGAATATCGAGGCCTCTCCAACCAGAGGCGGGTAGGCCGCGACGACAAAGCTCGAGTGGAACAGTGCCACCATTATGGCCGCCAGGCCGCGCAACGATTCCAGAGACGGGTATTGCATGAGCTCACTCCTTTGAACACAACGATCCAAACCACAAAGCAAGACACCCTCAAGAAGGGACCTTGTACGGTAGTAACAGGTTGGAACAGGCAGCTTCAGATCATAAGCAGAAGGGGTTTAGTGAGGCATCAACTCTGAGCCAGCTCCATGGCTTCCAGCGTGTACAAATATCAGCTTGTTAGAGCCTGATCAAGGTAAAAATAGAAAACCCGGACAGTGCTGCCCGGGTGTTTGGTTCAATGCTCCCGAGAATCGGGGGCGTGGGGCATGGTGTTATTCGCCCAGATAAGACCGGTACATCCAAACATCCTTTTCCTGCTCGCGGATGTAGTCGCCCATCAGGGCGGCGGTGCCTTCATCGTTGGCTTCCTGCGCCAGAGAAAGCAGGGCACGCTGTTTGCCGATCATGGCCTGGTAAGACTCCAGAATATGACCGACGGCGGCACGGCCATCGCGTACCCGCGTTTGTTCCTTGATCGTCGCGCTTTCCAGGTACTTGCTGTAGCTGTGTACGGGCTCGTGTCCCAGTGTCTGGATGCGCTCTGCCACTTCATCGATCTTGGTCAGCAGGTTGGTGTATAGCTCTTCGAACTTGACGTGCAATTCAAAGAAGTTTTCGCCTTTGATGTTCCAGTGAAAACCCCGGGCATTCATGTAGAACACCTGGTAGTTCGCCAGTAATTCGTTCAAGCCGGACGCCAATTTTTCTGCACTGGCCGTGTTCAATCCAATTGCGTTGGTACTCATGGGCACCTCCTTCTGTTAAGAATGTTCAGGACAAGTGTCTGACACAATAGAAGTGAGGGCGAATGAAAGGAGTTAAACCCTCTTATAGTTTAATAATATCAGCGAGGCTGAGTTGATTACTTGAAGCTATAAATTGGGTGGTTCAGCTGAGGGTGGTTTGTCGGAAAATCAGGCCCGGTCCTGGCCAGCCTGTGTGCGGGGTTCGTCGTAGATGAGGGCGCTGCCGATGCGGTGTTTGCCGTGAAGTTCGGCAATGGCGTCATCGAGCAGGATCAGGTATTTGAGGTCTATCGGGTGAATATCGACACCCCGGCGCTGGCACTGGGCGGCAGCGTAGGCGTGCTTGATCACCATAAAAGGCGTGTGATCACGCTCGCGCAGGTGCACGGCGAGTTGGTGTTTTTCCTGCTCTGTGAGTCCGTCTATAAACATGAAGGTTCTGTCGGCACCGTAATCGTAAAAAGCAGGGTATTATGTATGACGCTGGATGCCTAACTCTGTGATGCAGTCGAGGGTCAAAGTGTGATGCGTCTCTAGAAATAGCTTATTTTCGTCAAAAATATGACCTCTTGACCGCGTCTTTCAAATAAAATTGGGAAAAAGTCAAATTTTAGACTCATTTCAGTGTCGGAAATACCGAATTCATGAATGGCCGGGGCTGAGCAGTCCAGCCCGGGCCATTTATGAATCAGCCTATGCTGCTGATGTTAATTGGCCAGGTCACGCAGCACGAAGTGTAGAATGCCGCCATGGCGGTAGTAGTCCCACTCGACGGCCGTGTCGATGCGAACCCTGGCTGCAAAGCTGCGTTGCTTGCCTTGAGTGTCGGTCACGTGAACGGTTACTTGCTCCGGCTCACCCTGCAATGCCTCGACGGAAAAGTGCTCTTCACCGGTTAGGTTAAGGCTCTCAACCGACTCACCTTCCATGAACTGCAAGGGTAGAACCCCAAAACCGACGAGGTTTGAGCGGTGTATGCGCTCGTAACTTTGCGCGATAACAACTTTAACGCCCAGCAGATTCGTGCCTTTGGCCGCCCAATCTCGAGACGAGCCGGTGCCGTATTCCTTGCCGGCCAAGACCACCAGAGGCGTGTCTTCCTGCTGGTAGCGCATGGCCGCGTCGTAGATGCTGATGGTCTCACCGCTGGGCAGATGTTTGGTCCAGCTGCCTTCGGTACCCGGAGCCATTTGATTGCGCAGCCGAACGTTGGCGAAGGTGCCCCGCAGCATCACTTCATGATTGCCGCGGCGAGAGCCGTAACTGTTGAAATCTTCTGTGCTGACACCTTGCTCCTGCAGGTAACGCCCAGCCGGGCTGTCGGGTTTGATGGCTCCGGCGGGCGAAATGTGGTCTGTGGTGATCGAGTCGCCAACTTTTACCAGGCACCGGGCTTTGTTTACGGCGCCAGGCGCGCTGGGTGTCTTCGACATACCATTAAAGTAGGGCGGTTGTTTAACGTAGGTGGAATCCGGCCAGCTGTATATTTCGTCCTGCGGGACCGGCAGATCCTGCCAGGCCTGGGTACCGGCAAAGACGTCTTCATACTTTTCCTGATACAGGCCCGACCCCAGCGCAGCTTGCACGGTTTCTGCGATATCGTGCTGGCTTGGCCAGACATCTTTCAAATAGACCGGCTGGCCATCTTTTCCGGTGCCGAGCGGTTCGCGGGTAAGGTCTACCGTCATTGAGCCTGCCAGGGCGTAGGCGACTACCAAAGGCGGTGATGCGAGGTAATTGGTGGGTACGTCCTGATGGATGCGCCCTTCGAAGTTACGGTTGCCTGACAGCACCGACGAGACTTTCAAGCTACCGGCTCTGATGGCGTTTTGAATGGCCGGGTGCAGCGGCCCCGAATTGCCAATACAGGTTGTACAGCCAAAGCCGACAATGTTGAATCCCAATTCATTCAGCGGCTTCATCACGCCGGCTTTTTCCAGATAGGCGGGCACAACCTGAGACCCGGGTGCCAGTGATGTTTTTACCCAGGGTTTAACCGTCAGGCCCAGTTCATATGCCTTTTTAGCGACCAGGCCGGCAGCGACCATTACCGCCGGGTTGGAGGTATTGGTGCAACTGGTGATGGCGGCGATGACTACCGCTCCATGTTTGAGCAAGTGTTTTTCGCCCTCTATTTCATATTCCACCGCGCCGCGATCGTGCAAATTAAGGCTATCGACTGCCGTCTGGCCACCTTCACCTTCGAAGCGACCTTGCTCCGGTGCTTTGTCGGTCGTGATGGTGTCGGCCTCTGCTTGCAGTATCTGATCAAAGGCTTTGCTGGCATCGCTGAGGACGATTTTGTCCTGCGGGCGTTTGGGACCAGCGATGCTGGGTACCACGGTGCCCAGGTCGAGTGTAAGGGTATCGCTGTAATCGGCCTCGGCGGCACCGGTATTACGCCACAAGCCCTGTGTTTTGGCGTAGGCTTCCACCCGATCCCGAACGGACTTGTCGCGACCGGAGAGTTCCAGGTAGCGCACGGTTTCCCGGTCGATCGGGAAAATGCCGCAGGTGGCGCCGTATTCGGGGGCCATGTTGGCAATGGTTGCACGGTCGGCCAGTGGCAGGTTGTCGAGACCATCGCCATAGAATTCAACGAACTTACCAACCACGCCTTTTTGCCGCAGCATCTGGGTTACCGTTAATACCAGGTCAGTGGCGGTGGTGCCTTCCGGCATCTGGCCGGTGAATTTGAAGCCGATGACTTCGGGTATCAGCATGGTAATGGCCTGGCCCAGCATGGCTGCTTCGGCTTCAATGCCACCCACACCCCAGCCCAGCACACCCAGGCCGTTGATCATGGTGGTGTGTGAGTCGGTCCCGACCAGGGTATCGGGCAGAGCCCAGGTTGCGCCGTCTTTCTCTTCGGTCATCACCACATCGGCCAGGTACTCAAGGTTGACCTGGTGCACGATGCCAGTGCCCGGGGGCACTACGCGGAAGTTGGAAAACGCCTGCTGACCCCAGCGCAGGAACTGATAGCGCTCACCGTTGCGTTCGAACTCGCGCTCGGTATTTTTGGCCAGCGAATCGGCTTCGCCGTAATAATCGACCATCACCGAGTGGTCGATCACCAGGTCGACCTGGCTGCGCGGGTTGATCAGCGCCGGGTCTCCCCCCAGTTCGCGCATGGCCGCTCGCATGGCGGCCAAATCCACCACGGCTGGCACACCGGTAAAATCCTGCAGCACGACGCGCGCTGGTGAGAAGCCTACCTGGTAGCTCGGTTCTGTTTTGGCATCCCATTGGCACAACGCTTTAATGTCATCCGCCGTGACGTTCTTGCCATCTTCTTTGCGTAACAGGTTTTCCAGCAGAATTTTCAGCGAAAAGGGCAGGCGGGCGATGTCGAAATCGTTCGCCAGCGCATTGAGGTTGTAGAACTGATAGTGCTGATCGCCGACAGTGAGCGTATCCCGGGCATTAAATGAGTCGGTCATGGCACCTCCAGAGTAAAACGGATTAATAACAGGCTCTAACCTTGGCACAGTCAGGCAGGATTTCCAGTGCCTGGGCGATTGAGTTTGGCTATGCACTGGCACGGGTGCCAATGACCTGTTTTTTCCAACTCGATCACAACGCTGTTTTACCGCATCCCGTAAACTGGTGTTATCGTCGTTTAACAGCCATAAGCTGCCAGGGAAGTGTTGGTGGTGCGGGTCTTATTAACCCGAACCAACGCGGCAGTTGTTTGCATAGGGAGTTCACCATGCCTGCTGCACCACCAGCCCAGGGCTATTTGCACTTGGCCGGCTACCGCCTGCCCATCCTGGCCCTGACCGGTCGCGAAGCGCTCAACCGGCCCTGTTACCTCACAGTCACCTGCCCAACACCGCTGCCACTGCCCGGCACCGAACTGCTGAACCTGCCCGCTTCGGTCGAACTGCAACTGATCGACGGGCGCAGCCGCTGGTTTCATCTGCAAGTGCAGCAACTGGAACTGATTTCAGACGGCAACGACCGCGCTGAGCTTCGCCTGGCCAGCAAATTGCACCAGGGCACCCTGCAACCGCGCACCCGCCTGATGATGGACCAGACCCGGGAACAGGTGCTCAAGCACCTGCTTGCCAGCATGGGCTACCAGCCACAGGAACTCGACCTGATTCTCGAGCCCGGCCCCGCACCCGATGGCCCCTTCCTGCAAGCCCAGGAGACCAATCTACAGTGTCTGCAACGGCTGCTGGCCGAGATCGGTGCTAACTACTGGTTTGAGCACCCACCGGGGCAAGACCACGAGACCCTGGTGATCCGCAACAACCCGGACATCACCCCCTATCTGCCCCACATCGAATGGGCCAGC
>NZ_JBDWXV010000002.1:0-134840 GCF_039982735.1 Saccharospirillum sp.
CGGGCAGTCAACGTGCGCGTAGTGACGAGCCGGTGAATCGTATTCAACGTGAGAGGTGGCGATGGTGATACCACGCTCGCGCTCTTCCGGTGCGTTGTCGATGCCGTCAAACGCAACCGAGGCGCCTGTGCCCCACACTTCGTGACAAACGCGCGTCAGCGCCGCGGTCAAAGTAGTTTTACCGTGGTCAACGTGACCGATGGTGCCGACGTTTACGTGCGGCTTGGTACGCTCAAAAGTAGCTTTAGACATAGTCCCAGCCTCTCACCTGGATTCACATAAGCAAAAGGCAGCCACTGCTAAGTGCCTGCCTTCCGATTCACTCAGCCAGCCAAAACGCCGGCTATAAATATGGTGCTCACGATGAGATTTGAACTCATGACCTCTCCATTACCAATGGAGTGCTCTACCACTGAGCTACGCGAGCAAACACTGCAGACAGATCAGAAGGCACAGCCCGTAGGCCGACTTTCGACAACACTATCTGGAGCGGGTAGCGGGAATCGAACCCGCATCATCAGCTTGGAAGGCTGAGGTTCTACCGTTGAACTATACCCGCACTGCCTCCCGGGGGAGGAAATGGTGGAGGGGGACGGATTCGAACCATCGAAGCATAAAGCGGCAGATTTACAGTCTGCTCCCTTTGGCCACTCGGGAACCCCTCCAAACCGGGCGAGAGTTTGCATGAAGCCTGCCAGGGTGTCAACTCTGATCGTTAAATTTTTCTCAATCAGAACAAGCACTTAGACAACATGAAACCAAGTAAAACCCACCTTGCCTAACAAGGAGGCGCGCATATTATTGATTATGGGATTGAAATGCAACTGTTCGGCAAGTGTTTTGCGCCGCCGCTATGGGGCCGCACCAGAGGCGGCCTGCAGCGGCATACAGCATTAACAGCGGAAGCGCTGGAACGAGGCGCCTTCAAATTCAGAGACGATGGAATCCACAGCGGCATTTGATATCTGCCGGGCGGACTCGGCCCCGACCGTCAGGACCCAGACTTCGCGGGTCCGATCTACTCGCTCTACCCGGGCTTCTATGTCTTGCCCGGCCAGTTCAGAAACCCGGGTTCTGGCATTGGCGTCCGATGAAAACAACCCCAGTGAAATACCGCCGGCGAGGCGGCCCTGGTTGATCAGAAAGCTCTCGATGTCGTCGGACTGCAATTGCGCCAGGCGGTCACGCCCTTGCTGATCGGTGTCGAAGGGACCAATCACGACCCAGTAGTCCGAACGCAGAATCTCTTCGCGGGTGCTCATGTCAGAAGACACTTCCAGCGCCCGCAACCGGGATTGAATAATATCGGCCTGATCTTCAGCAGCAATGCCGGTGATTCGAATGCACTGCAACGGCTCGACCACTGGCTCAGCCACCACAGTTTGCTCCAGCTCTGCCAGTTGGTTTCGTGTCGCCTGGTCAATCGCCAGGTTGTTCATTTGTGCGACCGAGGGCTCAGCCACCTGCACGGTGGGCTGCGTCATCTGCCAGTACTGAAAACCACCCAGCGCCAGGTTCAGCACCAGCAGGGTCAGAATTATCCACTTCATCCTAGAGATTCCATGTAAGCCGCATCCTTATACAGTTGTTTCATACCGTCGATTACCAGGTCCGGCAGCTGCTCGCCGGCGGGTTCTACATGCCCCGCCAGTGCCGGTGCATCGCCTCCGGTCCAGACCAGGCGGCAAGGCGACAGGGCATACTCGATGCAAGCCGCGCTGACCGCTGCACTGAGCGTCAGTACCGCACCGTTGGCAATGGCATCGGCGGTGTTGTGACCGGGTGCCCTACTCTGACTCGCGGCCACGGCCGGTAACGCGAATGTATCACTTACCAGCGCACGACGCATCAGCGCCAGGCCGGGCACGATATAGCCACCCCGGTGCTGCCCGCTGGCATCCAGCGCATCAATGGTCAGCGCGGTGCCGGCATCCACAACAACCACGTTCTGTTGCCAGTGGCGCACGGCAATCAGCGTCAGCCAGCGATCCACTCCGTAGCGTGAGGGGTCGGGATAGGCCAGTTGAATGCCGTGCCAGCCATTACGCACCGTTATAACGCTGATCTTGCATCGACGGGTCGCTGACAGGGCCTCGTGAAGCCGGGCGCCGAAAGCAGAGACGGTCGCGATTACCACCTGCAGAGGTTGCCAGTGATCTATATCGGCCAGCGCCGCTTCAATGTCGAGCCAGTGGCCTCGGCGCTCACCCATCCGGTATTTGCAGCGGCTGTTGCCGCAGTCGAGGAACAGGACCTGTGCTTCCTGAATCGGTGTCATAGCCGCCACCCTCCTGCAGGCCTTACCACAGTACCGACACCTCACCGCCATTGACGGTTCTGCGTTGCCCGGCCTCGTCATCGACAATCAACTGACCCTGGGCATCGATACCGCGAGCGACCACGGCTTCTTTCCCGCTGCCTTGCACCAACGTGACCGAGCGGTCCAACAAGCAGTCGTATTCAGACCACTCTCGAAGCAATTCCGCCAAACCACCAGACTGCGTCAGGCTGGCCAGCACGCTGTGCAGTTCGTTAAGCAATGCTGCCAGCAAGTCATTACGATCAATAAACCGACCGGAAAGATCGCGCAAGCAAGCAATGTCGCGGTCCAGCCCCGGTGGCGCCGCGTTCACATTCAGACCAATGCCGACGACCAACACGGGCTGATCGAGCAGGTTTCCCTGTAATTCGCAGAGCACGCCGCCGAGTTTGCGACCTTCATAATAAATGTCGTTGGGCCATTTCAAGGCGACTGACAAGGTCGTAATCTGCCGAATGGCCCGCACTACGGCTACACCGACCACCAGGCTGGCGGCATAGAGGGCATCGCCCGTCAGCGATTCCCGCACCGCCGCCGAGACCATAACGCTGCTGGCGGGCGGACTCTGCCAGGCCCGCCCGCGGCGCCCCCGACCCTGGTGCTGATAATCAGCCGTGCACACCGACCAGCGCCCCGGCGCGGGCGGCTGCGCCAGCACCCAGACGTTAGTGGAATCGACATCGGTGCGGATATCCAGCACCGACAAGCGGCGCGTGACCTCACTCGTTAGCAAGCCCAGTATCCGCTCCCGATCGAGCAGACTGACCGGTTCGGCCAGCCGGTAACCCCGCCCCTTCACCGAATAAACATCCACGCCCTGCGCGACCAGTTCAGCTACCCAGTTGGAAACGGTGGGCCGCGTCACCTGAAGCTCGTCAGCCAGGGCCTGGCCTGAAGTAAATTGCTGGTGGGACAATAGTGGCAATAATCGATAAAGGCTTTTCATGCGAACGAGGCAACCCTGGCGGCCAACGGAATGGTCGACGGGGCACTCAGTGCCCCCTGTGGGCACATCATAGGGAAATTTGAAGCCCCGGCACAGAGCTGATCTCACTCTGGCCAGGGAGGGGAGTGGCCAGCGACCAGTGCGCCGGCGCTATGAAGCGGTGGCGTTAACCCTGAGCCGCCATGCGAGCCGCGGCCCGGTTGTGCTGATCGATCTTGCGGAACAGCAGCCAGCTGGAGAAAGCTACGATCGATACGACACCGATGATGATCGTCGCCAGCGCATTGATCTTGGGCGTCACGCCCAGCTTGACCTGGCTGAACACTTCAATCGGCAACGTAGTGGCCCCGGGTCCGGTGACGAAACTGGCGATCACCACATCATCGAGTGACAAGGTAAACGACAGCAGCCAGGCGGAAATGATCGCTGGCGAAATCACCGGCAGAGTAACCAGGAAGAACGCCTTGATGGGTGTCGCACCGAGATCAAGCGCCGCCTCTTCGAGGCTCTGGTCCATCTCACGCAGCCGGGAGCTGATCACCACCGTCGAATAAGCTACACAGAAGGTTGTGTGCGCAATCCAGATCGTCAGCATGCCGCGCTGGGCCGGCCAGCCGAGCGACTGCGCCATGGCGACGAACAGCAGCAGCATGGAAATACCGATGATCACATCGGGCATGACCAGCGGCGCAGTGATCATGCCGCTGAACAGGGTGCGACCGCGAAAGCGGGTGAAGCGGATCATCACTATGGAGGCCAACATACCAATCACCACGGCGGTACTGGCCGAATAGAACGCAATTTGCAGAGAACGGCCGACCGCACCCATCAGTTGCTGGTCCTGAAACAGCTCACCGTACCAGCGCGTCGACCAGCCGGCCCACACCTGAACCATGCGCGAGGCGTTGAACGAATAGATAATCAGCATCAGCATCGGGCCGTAGAGAAAAAAGATGCCGAGCCAGAAAATGGTGACGCTGAGACTGAAACGACCCGACCTCATAGCCCCGACTCCTTGTTCTGATAGCGATGGAACAGCATGATCGGAATGATCAGCAACAGAATCATCAGCACCGCCAGCGCCGAGGCAACCGGCCAGTCGCGGTTATTAAAGAATTCCTGCCACAGGACCTTGCCGATCATCAGTGTTTCGGCACCGCCCAGCAGTTCGGGGATGACGTATTCACCCACCACCGGAATAAACACCAGCATTGACCCGGCAATAATGCCGTTGACCGACAAAGGCAGGGTTATACGGAAAAAGGAAGTCACCTTGCGGGCACCCAGATCACTGGCGGCCTCCAGCAAGGCATTGTCGTGCTTGACCAGGTTGGCGTACAGCGGCAACACCATAAACGGCAGGTAGGAATACACCACACCGATGTACACCGCAAAATTGGTGTTGAGCATTTGAATCGGGCTGTCGATCAGACCGATCCAGATCATGAAATTGTTGAACACGCCATTGTTGCCGAGCAGCCCCATCCAGGCATACACCCGAATCAGGAACGAGGTCCAACTGGGCAGTAGCACCAGCAGCAACCAGGTGGTCTGCAAATGCGACGGTGCCTTGGCAATGGCATACGCCATGGGGTAGCCCAACAGCAAACAGAAAACGGTTGCATTGAACGCGATCTTGATCGAATTCCAGTAGGCGCGAATGTACAAATCATCACTCAGCAACCAGGCGTAATTGCTGAATGTCATGCGGATGTTAAGTGTCTGATCCAGCCATTCGAACATCGCGGTGTACGGTGGAATGCCCAGAAAGGTTTCCGACACGGATATCTTCGCCACCATCACAAACGGCATGAAGAAGAAGACCAGCAACCAGAGGTAGGGGCCGGCAATCACCCAGCGGCGACCACCCGGAAGAATGCGAGCCAGATCGAGTTTTTTCATGAGCGTAACACCACACCGCTGTCGCTGGCCCAGTGCACATAGACCGGGTCATCCCAGGTCGGCCGGTCAGCCCGTCGTTCGACATTGGCCAGGAAACACTGAACGATTTTGCCCTGCGGCAGCCGGACGTAATAAACGGTGTGGCCACCCAGGTAGGCAATGTCGTGCACAATGCCGGACGACCAGTTGTAATCACCTTCTGGTTTCTCGCGCGTCATCAGGGTTTTTTCCGGGCGCAGGGCGAACAGCATGCTGCGCTCGTCCACACCGGAGGTCACCCCGTGGCCGATGTAAATATCGGCATCCAGATCCGGGGTGTGCAGGGTCATGTGGTCTTCCTGATCGTCGATGATCTGCCCGTCGAACAGATTCACCGACCCAATGAATTCAGCCACCATACGGCTATTCGGGCTTTCGTAAATATCGACCGGCGAGCCGACCTGCTGAATAAAGCCCTGGTCCATAATCGCAATGCGGTCAGCCATGGTCATGGCTTCTTCCTGATCGTGCGTTACCATCACACAGGTAACGCCCACGTTTTCCAGGATATCGACCACTTCCAGCTGCATTTCGGTACGCAATTTTTTATCGAGTGCACCCATGGGTTCATCGAGCAACAACAATTTGGGCTGTTTAGCCAGGCTACGCGCCAGGGCCACTCGCTGCTTCTGACCGCCGGATAACTGGTGCGGTTTTCGCCGCGCATATTTTTCCATATGCACCAGCTTCAGCATGCGCTGCACCCGATCAATGATCACGTCTTTCGACAGTTTTTCCTGCTTCAGGCCAAATGCCAGGTTTTGCTCTACGGTCATATGCGGAAACAGCGCATAGGACTGAAACATCATATTGATCTGACGCTGGTATGGTGGCTGATGGGTAATGTCTTCCCCCTCCAGCAAAATGCGCCCTTCGGTCGGATTCTCGAACCCGGCCATCATTCGCAACAGGGTTGACTTGCCCGAACCGGACGCCCCCAACAGCGCAAAAATCTCCCCCTGACGAACCTCCAGCGTCACGTTATCAACGGCCAGATCTTCATCGAAGTACTTGGTCACCTTTTCGATACTGAGCAGGGTTTTCTTCACTTCAGTACTGGTTTCATGCTGTTGTCGGCGCGCGCCGGCCGCTAATGCCATCTGGGTGTCTCCCCTTTCACGCTGGCTAAAATTACCGAGTTTGGTTTTTTAATAATGGGCAAGTGCCCCTTAACCCTGCATCGGGCTGACAGCCCTGCTCCAAACCCACGGTTGTTTTTTTACTGCTTACTGTACCGCTTGGAGCAGAAATGTCGGGGCCGGATTAACCGGCCCCGTTGTCATGCATTGAGATAACTCAGCTGCCGGACTTGAAACGAGTCCAGCTGCGTGTAATTTCCCGCATGATGCTGTTGGGCAGAATCTCGTTGGTGAACAACTCTGTGCCTTCGGGTGGATAGATGCCCGGGTTTTCAAGAATTTCCGGGTCGATGTACGGGTTGGCCGCTTCCACCGGGCTGCCATACCAGACGTAATTGGTGATACCCGCAGCTACCTCAGGCTCCAGCACGAAGTTGATGAACTCGTGGGCTTCTTCCACATTGCGGGCGTCCGCTGGGATCACCATCATGTCAGACCAGAGCACAGTGCCTTCTTCGGGAATGAAGTAGTCAACCGAGACACCGTTTTCCGCTTCTTCAGCGCGCCACATGGCCTGGAAGACATCACCGGACCAGCCGATGGAAACACACACTTCGCCATTGGCCAGGTCGGAAATGTAGCGTGAGCTGTGGAAATACTGGATGTACGGACGCACCTTGTTCAACTCATTCAGTGCGGCACGGTAGTCCGCTACGCTGCGGCTGTAGGGGTCACGGCCCATATACTGAAGTATCAGCGGGAAGATCTCGTTACCGGAATCGAGGAAGGTAATGCCGCATTCGGCCAGTTGCGAGGCGTATTGCGGATCGAAGACCAAATCCCAGCTACCAACGGGCGCATCGTCACCCAGAATTTCCTGGATTTTGCCGACGTTGTAGCCAATACCATTCGTGCCCCACTGGTAGGGGACTGAGTATTCATTGCCCGCATCGAAGTTCTCGAGGCGCTCCAACAGCTCCATGTCGAGATTGTCGTAATTGGTCAGCTTGGATTTGTCGAGCTTCTGGTAAGCACCGGCCTGAATCTGACGCGCCATGTAGTTGGTGGTCGGGACGACAAGGTCATAACCGGTCTGACCGGAAAGCACCTTGGCTTCCAGTACGTCGTTGGAGTCGAACACATCGTACACAACTTCAATGCCGGTCGCTTCGGTAAAGTCTTCCAGCGTATCCGGGCCAATGTAGTCAGACCAGTTATAGATATAAACAACGCGATCTTCAGCGATCGCCGTTCCCCCAACAGCCGCCGCCAGTGCGGCGATGGCGATGGTCTTCTTATGTTTACTCATCGAAAGATACTCCCCTGCATCATTTTTTTATTCGGCCCTTCGGCTGACCTGGCCAGCTTCCGGACCACCTGCCTACAGTAAAATGAGATGATCAAAACACCAAAAGAATTTATGCACCGGCCGGATATTCTTTCTGCAACTGAGCCAGGGTCTGGTCCAGCGCCCGCCGCGTTTTGGCGACAAGTTCATCAATTTCAGCCGGCTTGATCACCAGCGGTGGTGACATCAGCATGGTGTCACCGGTAGCGCGCAACACCAGCCCCCCGGCTAACGCAAAATCCCTGCACAGGGTGCCGACCCGCCCTTCATCAGGGTAACGGCTACGGCTTGCTTTATCCTGAACCAGTTCCACCGCACCCAGCATGCCCACGCCGCGGACTTCGCCCACCAGCGGGTGGTCTGCCAGCGTCTGCAACTGTGCCTGCAAGTAAGGTGCCGTTTCCTCCCGGACCCGATCGACAATGCCTTCTTCGCGCAGTATTCGCACATTTTCCAGCGCCACGGCGGCACAGACCGGGTGCCCCGAGTAGGTGAAACCGTGGTTAAATTCACCACCACTGGATTTAAACACCTCGGCAACCCTGTCGGCCACCATGACACCGCCTATGGGCAAATACCCGGACGACAACCCCTTGGCGATGGGCATGAGGTCTGGCGTTAAACCATAATAGTCAGAACCAAACCATTCACCGGTGCGGCCAAAACCACAAATCACCTCATCAACCACTAACAGTAGATCATAGCGTTTAACGATGCGTTCGATTTCCGGCCAGTACGTGTCCGGGGGAATGATCACGCCACCGGCGCCCTGAATGGGTTCGGCAATAAAAGCACCCACCGTTTCCGGGCCAAGCTCCAGAATTTTCTCTTCAAGGGCTTGTGCCGCGACCAGACCAAACTCGTCTGGCGAGAGATCTCCGCCCTCTCCAAACCAGTAAGGCTGACGAATGTGCGCAATGCCCGGAATCGGCAAATCCCCCTGGGCATGCATGGGACTCATGCCGCCCAGGCTGGCGCCTGCCACGGTCGAGCCGTGATATCCGTTATGGCGACCGATGATGGTTTTCTTCTGTGGCTTGCCCTTCAAGTCCCAGTAGCGGCGCACCATGCGCAGTACGGTGTCATTGGCTTCACTGCCGGAATTGGTAAAGAAGGTATGATTGATATGCTTCGGCGCAATCTCGGCCAGTGCCCCGGCCAGTTCGACCGCCGGTGGCGTCGCCGACTTGAAAAACAGATTGTAATACGGCAGCTCGCTCATCTGTTTGCTGGCTGCCTCAACCAACTCCTGCCGGCCATAACCCAGGTTCACACACCAGAGCCCGGCAAAGGCGTCGAGGTACTCATTGCCTTCACTGTCCCAGAGCATTACGCCTTCGGCTCGGGTAATGATGCGAGCCCCTTCGCGGCCGATGGCGCCGCTGTCACCAAAGGGGTGCAACATGTGGTCCGCCCCCTGGTGTTGCCAGAGTTCGGTCTGAGTCAGTGACGGTGCGGCGGTCATGACAGTTTTCCTTATTTAATTCAATGACAAGTTTCGAAGTTCGATGATCACCCATTTCGCTTTGAACCTGCGACGGATGGGAGGAGTATGATCCGGAGCTCGCAACCAATTTAGTGTCAGGTGCCGGGTGTACCTATCTGGGGAAGTCCGCAGCATGAATGCTGTGGTCTAGGCCCCATGGATGGGTCCATGCCGACCCCGGATAGGTACACCCGGTGCTTGACACGGACTCCTGGTACCAGTACTGACCGAACTCCAAACGTACGGTTACTAAACCGTACTCAACAGGAACTCCCGTTCCCAGGAACTGATCACTCGCTTAAACCCTTCATACTCAGCCCAACGTGTAGCGATAAAGCCATCCACAAAAGTTGGTCCCAGCAGCTCCCGCATTTCCTGGCACTCGGCCATGATGTCCAGCGCCGCCTCCAGGTTGAACGGCACATCCGGGTCGGCCTCTGCGCCGGCACGTCCGGTGACCGGCTTGCGCGGTTTGATATCTTTCACCATGCCCAGGTAGCCGCAGGCAAGGTTCGCCGCCATGGCGAGGTAAGGGTTGGTGTCGGCGCCGGGCAGTCGGTTTTCGACACGGCGCGATTCCGGCGATGCCTGCGGCACCCGCAACCCCACGGTGCGATTTTCCTCACCCCACTCAATGTTCACCGGTGCATTGCCATCCGCACCCGGCAAGTAACGGCGGTAGCTGTTCATGTTCGGGGCAAACATCGGCATCAGTGCCGGAATGTAAGCCTGCAACCCACCGATGTAGTTCAGGAATTGCTTGGAAGCCGAGCCGTCCGGATTGGAAAACAGGTTCTTGCCGGTTTTGGCGTCGACCAGCGACTGGTGAATGTGCATCGAACTGCCAGGCTCACCGGTAATCGGCTTGGCCATAAAAGTTGCACCAATATTGTGCTTCATCGCCGCTTCGCGCACCGTCCGTTTAAACACAAACACCTGGTCAGCCAGTTTCAACGCATCGCCGTGGCGGAAGTTGAATTCCATCTGGGCGGTGCCTTCCTCGTGAATCAGCGTATCGATGTCCAGTCCCTGGGCTTCACACCAGTCGTAGATATCCTCAATGATCGGATCAAATTCGTTGGCGGCATCGATGCTGAACGACTGGCGACCACTTTCCTTGCGGCCAGAACGGCCAATCGGCGGCTCGAGCGGCAAATCCGGGTCGGTGCAGCGCTGGGTCAGGTAGAATTCTACTTCCGGGGCGACAATGGGTTTCCAGCCTTTGGCTTCGTACAGGCCCAGCACTTTTTTCAGTACCGCCCGTGGCGACAGTTCGATCAGGTTGCCGACGCTGTCGTAGCAGTCGTGAATCACGTGAGCCGTTGGCTCCAGCGTCCAGGGCACCAGAAAAGCAGCGTTCGGGTCCGGACGCAAAATCATGTCGATGTCGGCCGGGTCCAGAATGCTGTAATAGGCTTCGTCGTCCGGGTAATCGCCGGTTGCAGTCTGCAACAGCACACTCTCGGGCAGGCGGATGCCGCGCTCGGCAATGAACTTGTTAGTCGGCATGATCTTACCGCGTGCGATGCCGGTCTGATCGGGCGTGATGCATTCAACTTCGGTCACGCGGTTGTCTTTAAGCCACTTAATTAAATCGTCCATACAGGGTTCGTTCGGTTGTCACGCTCTACACGCATCACCGAACGCCTCAAACAGTTGTCGTTGTTGGGGATGGTTCATAACCTGCCATTCCGGGTGCCACTGCACGGCCAGTGCAAATCGCATGGCGGCGACTCGCACTGCTTCGATCAAACCGTCCGGTGCAGTGGCTTCTACCTCTAAGCCGCCCCCAAGTGTTGCTACACCTTGAACATGCAAGGAGTTTACCTCCAGGGTGTCAGTCGAAAGTATCTGCTGCAGCAACCCACCCCGGGTCAGTGCAACAGGGTGTGCCGGCGCGTACTGCTGCGCTAGCGACTCGTCTTTGTTTTCGCGATGTTCCTGCAAACCCGGCACCTCATGCAATGCCTGGTGCAAAGTGCCACCCAGAGCCACGTTTACCTCCTGAAAACCACGGCACGCAGCAAAGAGGGGCAGGTCCCGATCCAGAGCGGCGTTGATCAGAGCCAGACTCAACGCATCACGTCGTTCATCATAGGCCTGATCCGGCAAAGGCGCTGCCCCATAATGCCGTGGATGCACCATGGAGTAACCACCGGTCAGAAAGAGACCGTCGAGACGGCTTACAAAGGAAGTGGGATCGAGCAGATCGGTCAGGGCAGGCAGCAGCACGGGGGTTACACCAGCGGCCTGGGCCAGTGCGGTCAGGTACTTGTCACCGGCCATGTGAAAGGCATGCGGCGGTACCATTTTGACATCGCAGACGACGCCGACCAGTGGCCGGACACGTTCGGGCTGCATGCAAACCCCCTCTTGTGCTGTGCTTTATTATTACCTTGAGCGCTCCGGCTTCGACCTCTATCAGGCGGTAAAATCCGGTGGCTGCTCAGGTGTTTATTTTTTACCACGTTACCATAAAAAATAATCAACACAAGGCACTCAAATGGCCGAATGTTAATTATATAAAACATTATTGACGGCCTTCAGGCCCCAAAGCCCGGTAAAGTGTCAATTATTTTCACCACACCTCTTGAGCTTAACCGCTTTTTGGGGTTAGCTTGCTTCATCGATTAATCCTCTCCGGGACACGACTATAACCACTACACTGGGTGGTTCACGGCGACGAGGTCTCGCCCGTTAGCGATGTAACCCATAAGGAGCGCCTTCATGACAGAATCCATGATTCACAGCCTCAGTTTTATCGATGGCGACTGGGCAACGGCCCAGTCTGGCCGAACCTTCGATGTCACCAACCCGGCCAATGGCGAATGCCTGGCCGTGGTTACCGACTGCGGCCCGGAAGATGCCGAGCTGGCCATTGAAGCGGCGCACCGGGCTTTTGCTTCCTGGAAACATGAAACGGCCAAGAGCCGTGCGACCATCCTGCGCCGCTGGTTCGAACTGATCATGAGCCATCAGGATCAGCTGGCCGAACTGATGACACTGGAGTGCGGCAAGCCCCTGGCCGAATCGAAAGGCGAAGTCGCCTACGGTGCTGCCTTTATAGAGTGGTTCGCCGAAGAGGCCAAGCGCGCCTCGGGTGATGTCATTCCAACACCGAACAATGACCGCCGTATTCTGGCCATCAAACAGCCAGTCGGCGTCTGCACCGCCATTACACCGTGGAACTTTCCACTGGCGATGATTACCCGCAAGGTTGCACCGGCGCTGGCCGCCGGGTGCACCATCGTCGTCAAGCCAGCCGAAGCAACGCCGCTCACGGCCCTGGCACTGGCCAACCTGGGCCGGCAGGCGGGCCTGCCCAAGGGCGTGCTGAACATCATCACTGCCAGTAATGGCAAAGCCGTCGGTGAAGTGCTCAGCACTCATCCCCTGGTGCGCAAGGTGAGCTTTACCGGCTCAACCCCGGTTGGCAAGACGCTCATTCGCCAGGCCGCCGACACGGTGAAGCGGGTATCAATGGAGCTTGGCGGTAATGCCCCCTTTATTGTCTTTGACGACGCCGATATTGAGGCGGCTGTTAAAGGTGCCATGGCGTCCAAATACCGCAATACCGGCCAAACTTGCGTCTGTGTAAACCGCTTTCTGGTGCAGGAAGGTGTGTACGACCGCTTCGCCAGCGCCATGGCCGAAGCCAGCGAACAACTGAAAGTGGGCAACGGGATGGACGACGGCGTGACCATTGGTCCGCTGATCAACGAAGCCGGGCTGGAGAAAGTCGAGTCACTGCTTAACGAAGCAACCAGTCAGGGAGCCAAGGTGCTGCTCGGTGGCAAACGTCACAGTCTGGGCCACAGTTTTTTTGAACCGACCGTGTTAACCGACGTAAAACCGGCCATGCGCGTCAGCCAGGAAGAAATTTTTGGCCCTATCACCGCCCTGACCCGGTTCAAAACCGAAGAGGAAGCGGTGCAACTGGCAAACGATACCCCGTTCGGACTCGCCGCCTACTTTTACAGCAGCAACCTGTCGCGCATCTGGCGGGTTGCCGAGGCGCTGGAATATGGGATGGTGGGCATTAATGAGGGTATTATCTCGACTGAGGTCGCGCCCTTTGGTGGCGTGAAGGAGTCGGGCCTGGGCCGCGAAGGCAGCCAGTACGGTATCGATGAATATCTGGAACTGAAATATTTATGCATGGGCGGTCTCGACCGCTGACCCTTTTGGCGGCAAGACCGCCCAACTGTTAAGTCGCTGTGTCAGGCCCGGTACGCCCGGGCCGTCATCGCCAACGATGAGAAAGTATCATGTCACACCCTGAAGTAACCGCCTTTCTGGAACAACACCCGGACGTCACCACCATCGAACTGCTGGTCACCGACCTCAACGGTGTGCTGCGCGGCAAACGCATTGAGCGTGAGCTGCTGGAAAAAGTGTATGAAGAAGGCTTTAACCTGCCTGGCTCTGTGATGGCGCTGGACGCCACCGGCACCACCGTCGAAGAAACCGGCCTGGGCGCTGAAGACGGCGACCGCGACCGGCTCTGCCTGCCGGTTCCCGGCACTCTGGCTATGGTGCCGTGGCACGCCGACGGCGACCGGGCTCAGGCGCTGTTCACCATGTTCGAAACCGATGCCGAAACCCCTTTTCTGATGGACCCGCGTCAGGTATTGGTGCAGGCCGTCAAGCGTTTCAATGAACTGGGCTATACCCCGGGTATCGCCGTGGAGCTGGAATTTTATCTGATCGACACCGAACGCGACGCAGAAGGCAAACTGCAGCCACCGGTCTCGCCGGTCAGTGGGAGGCGCATGAGTTCCAAACAGGTCTATTCGATGGATGACCTGGACGATTACGATTTCTTCATCCGCGATGTACTCGACACCGCCCACGAGCAGAACATCCCGGCCGACACCGTCATCACCGAATACGCGCCCGGCCAGTTTGAGGTGAACCTCAATTACGGCAACGATCCGATGCGCGCTGCGGACGAAGCGGTAATGCTCAAGCGCGTTATCGCTCAGGTAGCACGCAAGTGGGAAATGGAAGCCACTTTTATGGCCAAGCCCTACATCGAGGAAGCGGGCAGCGGCATGCACATTCACCTGAGCCTGATGGACGAAGACGGTAACAATATCTTTGCCAGCGAAGACCCGGAAAACGTACCGGAAATGCGCTGGGCCATGGGCGGATTAATTGACATGGCCGACCACGTTCAGGCGCTGCTGTGCCCGAACATCAACAGCTACCGCCGTCTCAACCCGGATGCCTTCGCCCCGACCGCCAAGACCTGGGGTTACGATAACCGCACGTCAGCCTTGCGCATTCCCTCTGGCAGCATCGAAGCCACCCGCATCGAGCACCGCCTGAGCGGAGCCGACACCAACCCCTACCTGGCCGTAGCGGTGGTATTGGCTGGCGTAACCGAAGGCCTGCAAAACCACATAGAACCGCCCGAACCGGTCGAAGGCAACGTCTACGACCAGGACCACCCGGAGCTCGCCGACAACGCCCGCGATGCGCTGCGCTCCATGATTCTGGATGAGCGCGTCCAGACATGGTTCGGTGCCGATTTCATCGAGATGTACCGCATCTGCAAGTGGAGCGAAGTGCGGCTATTCGAGCGCCAGGTCACCCCCATGGAATACGAGCTTCTGCTACCCTATATTTGATCAGGTAAGTAGCCGTGAGCCCGTGTCAGGCACCGGGTGTGCCTATCCGGGGTCGGCGTGGACCCGTCCATGGGGCCTAGACTGAAACATCCATGTTTCAGACTTCCCCGGATAGGCACACCCGGCATCTGAAACTCGGTTGGTAATCGCCTTTAACTTTAGTGAAATACTGCTTTTGAGCGGCCCTTCACCGGCCTGAAAATAACGCTGGTGTTTTCGTCGTTTTCAGGAAAAATACGCGCCCCTGTAAACTCAGGGTTAACCCCGAGGAGCCAAGATAGATGAGACCGGTAACTGTAGCTGCCACCCAGATGAGCTGTGGCTGGGACGTTGACGCCAACATTGCCAAAGCCGACGCCCTTGTGCGTGAGGCCGCTGCAAAAGGCGCACAGATTATCCTGATTCAGGAGCTGTTTGAGCGCTGCTACTTTTGCCAGAAGCAGATAGAAGAGTACATGGCGTTTGCGACCCCGGTTGAAGAAAACCCGGCGATCAAGCATTTCAGCGCAGTGGCCGCGGAGCTCAAGGTAGTGCTGCCCATCAGCTTTTACGAGCGGGCCAATAACGCCTTTTACAATACCGTCGCAATCATTGATGCCGATGGCTCCAATCTTGGCATCTATCGCAAGACACACATCCCCGATGGCCCGGGTTACTCGGAAAAATTCTATTTCACGCCTGGCGATACCGGCTTCAAAGTCTGGGATACCGCCTATGCACGCATCGGTGTGGGCATCTGCTGGGATCAGTGGTTCCCGGAGACTGCCCGTGCGATGGCACTGATGGGTGCCGAGTTGCTGTTCTATCCGACGGCCATTGGCAGCGAACCGCAAGACAACACCATCGACTCGCGTGATCACTGGCAGATTACCCAGCAAGGTCATGCGGCGGCCAACCTGACGCCTTACATTGCCAGTAACCGCACTGGCTCTGAAGTTGAAGGCGAGCAAACCATTTCGTTTTATGGCTCTTCATTTATTGCTAATGAACTGGGCCAGAAGGTGGCTGAATTCGATCGCAAAGACGAGGGCGTGCTGGTGCACACCTTTGATCTGGATGCCGTGGCCAGCACCCGCCGTGCCTGGGGCGTTTTCCGCGATCGCAGACCGGATCTGTACGGCCCGCTGATGACCAAGGACGGAGGCCGCTGATATGCCGGCGCCGCTAACCTCGACCCCGCGCGCAGACGGCTATGGCATGCCCGCCGAATGGGCACCACACAGCCAGACCTGGATGCTCTGGCCAGAGCGGCCGGATAACTGGCGCTACGGCGCCAAGCCAGCCCAGGCCGCTTATACCGCGGTTGCCGAGGCCATCGCCCGGTTTGAACCGGTGACCATGGGTGTGTCGGCCGACCAATACGAGAACGCCTGCGCCCGGCTTAGCGCCGGCATTCGGGTGGTCGAAATATCCTGCAACGATGCCTGGGTCCGGGACACCGGGCCGACGTTTGTTATTAATGGTGAAGGCGGTTTGCGCGCCAACGACTGGGAATTCAATGCCTGGGGCGGCCTGACCGGCGGGCTGTATCAGCCGTGGAACCGGGACGATCAGGTGGCGCAGAAGATCTGCAATATGGAGCGCATTGAACGCTATCGTACCGAAGGTTTTGTACTCGAGGGCGGTGCCATTCATGTCGATGGCGAAGGCACGCTGATGACCACTGAAGAGTGCCTGCTGAACAATAACCGCAATCCGCATCTGACGCGGGCGGAAATAGAGCAGCGTCTGCGGGATCACCTGAACATCGACACCATTTTGTGGGTGCCAGACGGTATCTATAACGACGAAACCAACGGCCACATCGATAACATGGCCTGCTTCGTCAGCCCGGGCCAGGTGGTGTTGGCCTGGACAGATGACGAAGCCGACCCGCAGTACCATCGCAGCCGCCAGGCTTACGATTACCTCAGCGCCCATCGCGACGCCAAAGGCCGGTCACTGAGCATCACTAAAATGCCGTTGCCCAAGCCGCTGATGCAGACCGAAGCCGAGGTCGACGGCATCGACTGGGCCCAGAAAGCCTGGCCGCGCCGGGCTGGTGAACGCATGGCCGCCAGCTATGTGAACTTTCTGATGGTCAACGGCGGCATCATTCTGCCAAGCTTCGATGACCCGCAAGACGACATCGCCGCCAGCATTCTCAGCGACCTGTGCAAAGACCGGGAAATAGTACAGGTGCCGGGCCGTGAAATTCTGCTCGGTGGTGGCAATATTCACTGCATAACCCAGCAGCAACCATTGGCCTGATAACGCGAGTTAGCCTGGCAGTCACCTTTTGGAGAAGGCTCAATTCAATGTTGTGGCTAGAATCCGCGCCAGGCGTCGGGTACGCCTCAGGCGGTCGCTGCAAGTACCTCCATGTAAGCTCGACGGTCCCCATCCCTGGGGACCGACGCCCGCCTGAGGCGTACCCGACGCCTGACGCTAATCAGCCCGGGTTTAATCAACCAATATGTTCCTTTGATAAAGATGCCTTTCCAGCCGCATTTCGTTACTCTTCCCCCACCTTTTTACTGCCAGTCGAGACCTACATGCTTTACACCTTTTTAAAGGACACTGCCCAGTTCTTTCGCCAGCACTTGATAGCGCTGATCATCATCACCGTGGGTCTGGGGTTCCTCTTCGAAGTACTGTTTGTTTTGCTGCAAGGGGCATTTGCCGAGTTTCCCTATGCCTGGCCCCTGATGTTATTGCAATGGGTGGGTGGTGTCTGGGCCTCAGCGGCCGTGGTTCTGTACGTTCGCCAGTCACTGAATAACCAGTACCTGCCCCCTAAAGACGCCATTACCCAGGCCCTACCCTGGGTATTGCCACTGGCCGGCGTACAAATTCTGACCGGCTTTGCGGTGGGCCTGGGTCTATTGCTCATTGTTCCGGGGATCTATTTTGGTGTGCGTCTGGCGCTGGCGACTTTTTACCTGATCGATGGCCGGGAACCCATACCCGATGCACTGCGTAAAGCCTGGACCGGCAGCATGGGGTTCGGCTGGATCATCTTTGGCGGCTACGCGCTGATCTACGGGGTGCTACTACTCGTCAGTCAGCTACTTGTGGGAGGTCTGGATTTGGCAGCGGGCTATGGACCACTGAACTTCATCATCGCGCTTGTCTTTAAGCCGGTCGGTGCCTTTGCGCTGATCTTCGGCTTTCGCATCTACTCGGAAGCCGTCAAACAGCCCGCCAAGCCCTGATCGGGCGCGGTGGATAACACAGCCTTGTGGCGGTCGCAACCGACTTTTATTCACACTCCATCTGGCCATCCGGCCGCTCGCTGTCAAGCCATTTTTTCATCAAAAAGGCTCTAAAACAGGCTTGACAGCACATGCTCTCGTCACAACCTCCCTAAGTCCATCGCATTCTACTTACCCACAGAAAATGTGGATAACCTTCTGCATAACTTTGGGACAAGCCCAATGAATGCGAATCTTTCCCCACTATCATGGCGTTACAGCCGGGTGTGAAAAATTGACTGATTTTCCAACACCCGCTTTGAACTCGCTGGAGGATCGGGCTGTTAAGGTCGAGGCCGAAATGTGCGCCTGTTCACTTTTTACACACAAAATCTGACTTTGACTCCACCCGTTTGCCTGTCATTCCAATGCCTGGTCTTTTTCCGCAGGCGACGGCAAGGGTTTGAATTTTCGAGCATTTCCTGATCTGGCTGCCGCTCGTCTCCTTCATTGTTCATGGAATCCGACCATTTCATTCAAATTCTCTGACTGATCAGTTGAAACCTGATTTGTCGTATTCCTTCACGCTGGCCAGCACCCACAACAACTTATTCTGGAAGGATAACGACAATGCACACTCTAAAAGTGATCGCCGGAATCGCGGTCAGTGGCCTTATTCTGGCCGGCTGTGAGTCCACCAGCGACGATGATGACACCACCACCGCCCAGGCTTCGCTGCGGGTGCTCCATGCGTCACCCGATGCCCCTGCGGTAAACGTCTACCTCAACGATGCCATGACGCCCGCCGTTGATACGCTCGACTATGGCTCGGCATCTGCCTTTGCGTCTGTGGACGCTGGCACCTATGACACCGAAGTTTATGGAATTCTACCAGGCGGAGCTGACACCGATGACGCCGTTATCGATGCTGACCTGACCCTGGAAGAGGATATGGAATACACCGTGGTTGCGGTCAATTCGCTAGCCAGCATCAGCGCCAAAGTCTTCAGTGACGATGGTTCTGAGCAGGACAGCACCAGGGTACGTGTCCAGGTCGCCCACTTGGCACCCGATGCACCCACTGTGGATGTTCACGTAACGGCTCCCGGAGCAACGCTGACCGCCAACACGGTCTTAGGCACTCTGGAATTTACCGCCGAGTCTGATTTACTGGGCCCGACTCTGGTCGATGAAGGCACCTACCAGATTCGCGTCACCGCGCAGGGAGATACTGATCCGGTTTATGATTCCGGTTCCGTAGAACTGACTGCCGGCAGTGATCTGTTCATCGGTGCCATTCCCAATATGTCAGGGATTGGCAACTCACCGATAGCCCTGGCGGTGTCTGATGGCACAAATACGAGCCTGCTTTATGACAAGAATTCAAGCGATGTAGCTGTGCGCGCTGTTCACAACGCAGTCGATGTGCCAGCGGTGGATATCTTTGCTGCCGCAGACACCACCAGCGCGCTCGACGTCACCGATTTCACAAGCGCCGACGCCTTGTATTCCGACGTATCCTTTCCGGCTATTTCGGCTTACACAGAGGTGGGGTCTGGTGATTACGACCTGGCCGTCAGTCTGAATCCGGATGCCGCTAATGCGTCAATTTCGGCTGAAGGAATCACGCTGGCCAACGGCACTAGCTATACCGTATTCGCCATGGGTACGCTGGATGGAACCGACAGTGCAGACCTGGAACTCGTGCCTTACGTCGATGACCGGCGGTCGGTCGCGACTGCCGCCAAAGTCCGCATCATTCATGGCTCTGCCGGCACAGCGGATGTTGACCTTTATGCCACCGCTGGTACCGACATTACCAACGAAGACCCGGCCTTTGAAGACGTTGCCTACAAGGGCAGCACTGGCTTTATTGAACTGGCCGCTGGCACCTACAATTTCACGGTCACACCCGCCGACAGCAAAACCATTGCTGTTCAAGCGGAGTTGACGCTCGCTGCAGGTGACATTGTTACCGTATGGGCCAGAGATGAAGGTGCCGGTGTCGACCTAAGCGTTCAGGATGACAGCCCGGCTCCCTGATACAGTCTGTCGACGATACACCCATATGTAACCACTAAAAAAGGCCGCTAATAGCGGCCTTTTTATTGCAATGAACGCCGACTAATCAGCCTTGCGTTTGTGCTGACTAACTCGCTCCATCGTTCTTAAAATATCCCGCCAACTGACCATACCCAAGGGTTGATTGCCCTGTGAGACCACGGGCAAACAGGAAATTTTGTTCCGGTTAAACAGACTGATAGCATCGGCCAGTGAGGCCTCTGGCGATATGGTGATGGGGTCGCGCGTCATCACCTGATGGGCGCGCCGGAACAGCGTGCTGGTATCGCGCGTTTGCTCCGACGGCGTCCCCACGTAGGGGGACAGCGCTTTCAGAATGTCCCGGTCGGAAACAATGCCCTTGAGAATGCCGCGCTCGGTAACCAGCAAGTGGTGAAACCGATGTTCTTCAAACAACTCGCGCATGCGCGCCACGGTGTCTTCCATCCCGACCACCACCGGGTTGGGATTCATGATTTTTTTGACACTCATACCCGCCTACCCTGCTGTTACCGTTCTGCACAGCATACCGCCATCGCTCTGGAGTGTCTTCACCTCCCAGCCCGGTCAGGTCAGGTCAGTCGAGCCCCTCTACCTGACGTATTGCCGTCAATTCTTCACGGGCAACCACGAGCCCCCCTTCTTCACGCGTCGCATCGATGGTGCCATCACCGTTTTCATCAACGCCATTAACCAGAGCATTGATCAGCCAGGCCATGTCATCGAGAGACTCCTGCGCGGCTGATGTCGACCGGGCGTCCAGTGCTGCATTGCCCGCGCGAACGGCCAGCTTGGCCAGCGACTCGGCGTTGCGCAACGGATTTCGAACCCTGAGGTTATTATTAATGATGTTGTCGGAGGCACCCGGCGACTGGGCCGCATACAGGGTGTGTTTTTCTGCACCGTCGGCCCCTTCAATAACACCGAAACCCAGGCCCGGCCCGCTGCTCTGTTCATCGGGGTCCAGCGCATGCAGTGCATGAGCCACATGCTGTTTGAGGGTAGCGAGGTCTCCGTTGTGATCTTCAGCCAGCCTGACATGAGTCAGAGCAATCTCGGCTTCCTGCAGGGCCACGGTCATGAACCCGACCTGGCCGGGCGCCTCCGGCCAGGAGGTCGAAACGTGTTCCAAATGCATGTGCGCAACGTTCATGGTGGACTCGGCCTGAACGCCACTCATCAGAGCCAACGCCACACAACACCCAGCCATACTGATGGTTCTTTGCTTCATCCTGCTACCTTCCATGTTTATGAATGTGAGAATCGTACTGATTAGACGAAGCCTAGCGGGTTTTGGATGCAAGCGAACACAAAAAGCGTGATTTCAGTTTTTGCGGCCGTATCGGGCGAGGTAGCTGTCGAGTTTGTTGGCAAACGCCATCCGGTCGGTATTATCCATCGTCTTTTGCCCGCCAGACTGAATGCCGCTGGCGCGCAGCGTCTCCATAAAGTCGCGTACATTCAGCCGACCGCGAATGTTGTCGCGGGTAAAGGCTTCACCCCGGTGACTCAGCGCACTGGCACCTTTCTCAATCACTTCTGCCGCCAGCGGAATATCACTGGTGATCACCAGATCTTCCGCCTCGGCCAGTCGAACAATTTCATTGTCCGCCACGTCAAACCCGGCCGGGACCTGCACCGAGGTCACGTATTTCGACGGCGGCGTCTTGATGTACTGATTGGCCACAAAAGTGGTTTGAACCTGCGTCCGCTCCGCAGCCCTCACAATAATGTCGCGGATCACCGTTGGACAAGCGTCGGCATCTACCCAAATGCGCATATCAAATTCACTGCTTTGCTGGTTTGACGGTATTTTCGCACGCTTTGGGGGTTGAATGGGACTACTGATCGGTGGCACAGGTTGGCTGGGAGGCGCTTTCTTAAAGGTGGTTGAATGCAATTCGATGGCTTGCAGCCGCAACCGGCACCGGGTACGGTTCTGGCGGTCGCTGCAAGTACTTCCATGTAAGCTCGACGGCCCCCATCCCTGGGGACCGACGCCCGCCAGAACCGTACCCGATACCTGTTGCTGGTCTGAATCGGTCAAATCTACTGTGCATTCCGAACCATTTAGATTCCCAGCTTATCTCGCAAGCCGTAATAGGTTGCACCAATGGCTGTATAAGGCGCCCTGAACAGTTGGCCGCCGGGGAAGCGGAAGTGCTTCAGGCTGGCAAACGCATCGAAGCGTTCGGCCTGGCCACGCAGCGCTTCGGCGATCAGTTTGCCGGCCAGGTGAGTGGTGGTGACCCCGTGGCCGCTGTAGCCCTGGGCGTAGTAGATGTTGTCGCCGATGCGGCCGAACTGGGGTAGCCGGCTCATGGTGAGCAGGAAATCCCCGCCCCAGGCGTAGTCCAGTTTTACGCCGGTGAGAGACGGAAAAATGGATTCCAGGTGCGGGCGCAGGAAGCGCTCGATTGAATCCGGATCACCGCCGCCGTAGGTGACCCCACCGCCATAAAGCACGCGAAAATCACCGGTGATGCGGTAATAATCGAGCTTGTAATTGCAGTCTTCGACGCATTCCAACTGGGGAATCAGCTCGCGGGCGCGCTCTTCACCGAGCACCTCGGTGGCCACGATCTGGGTGCCACAGGGCATCGACTTGGCGGCCAGTTCCGGCACCAGGTTGCCCAGGTAGGCATTACCGGCAACCATGACGTACTTGGCGCGCACCTGGCCCTTGTCGGTATGGATCACCGGCTCGGCACCCCGGTCAATCTTCACCACCGGCGAGTCTTCAAAAATCTGCCCACCGTGCTGCTCAATAGCTGCGGCTTCACCCAGGGCCAGATTAAGCGGGTGAATGTGCCCGCCCCGATTATCGCGCAAACCGCCGATGTACTTGTCGGAGTTCACTACCTGACGCACCGCATTCTGATCCAGAAAATCGAGCTGGGTATGACCATAACGTTCCCACAGGGCTTTCTGCTCCTGCAGTTCGTGCAACTGGCGTTTGTTAAACGCCACAAACACACCGCCGTCGCGATAGTCGCAGTCGATGTTGTAGTCGCGAATGCGCTGACGAATGATATCGGCGCCTTCAAACGCCATGCCGCCCAGCATTTTGGCGGTATCCATGCCGTAGTTTTTTTCGATCACATCAATATCGCGGCTATAGCTGTTCACCAACTGGCCGCCATTGCGACCACTGGCACCATAGCCAATGCGCGCCGCCTCAAGCACCACCACGCTGAAACCGGCTTCGGCCAGATGCAATGCAGTCGACAGGCCGGTAAAGCCCGCGCCAATCACACAGACATCAGCCTGAACAGAGTCAGTCAGGGCCGGGCGATCCGCTGTCGGGTTGGCACTGGCGGCGTAATAGGAACCGGTATGTTCGGTACGACGGGTCATCTGGGGCTCCACAAAGAAGAATATAAAGAAGGACGATTGAGATTCCGGTAACTCAGGTTTTGGCGTTCGCATACAGACAAGTGCCGGGTGCCGGGTGTGCCTATCCGGGGATAGTCCGCAGCATGAATGCTGCGGTCTAGGCCCCATGGATGGGTTGAGTGGGCGGCATTCCGCCCGACCCCGGCTAGGCACACCCGGTGCCCGGCACGGACCACTGGCAACATAGCAGCACCGAACGCCATAACCTGAGTTAACCGACCACTATTATTTCATGGTCGGCATCACGAAATCTGCACCCATGTCACCTTCCGGCCAGCGCGCGGTCACGGCTTTGCGACGGGTGTAAAAACGCACCCCTTCCATGCCGTGCATGTGGTTGCTGCCAAACAGCGAGCGCTTCCAGCCGCCGAAGGCATGGAAGGCCATCGGTACTGGAATAGGCACGTTTACGCCGACCATGCCGACCTGGATATCGCGGGTAAACTGGCGTGCTGCGCCACCGCTGCGGGTGTAGATTGAGGTGCCATTGCCGTATTCATGCGCGTTGATCAGTTTGACTGCGCTGACGTAATCCGGCACGCGCACCACACACAATACCGGGCCGAAAATTTCTTCCTGATAGATCGTCATCTCCGGGGTCACGTGGTCGAACAGGCAGCCGCCGATGAAATAGCCCGACTCATGTCCGGCTACTTTGTGGCCACGGCCATCGACGACCAGGGTGGCGCCTTCTTTCACTCCGGCATCGACATACCCGGTTACCTTGGCCAGGTGTTCACGGGTAACCAGCGGCCCCATATCCAAACCTTTTTCAGCGCCGTTGCCGATTTTCAGGGTACGGGCTTTTTCCGCCAGTTTGTCGACCAGTTCGTCGGCGATGTCGCCAACTGCGACTGCCACTGAAATCGCCATGCAGCGTTCACCGGCAGAGCCATAGGCCGCTCCGGTCAGGGCGCTGACCGCGCCATCAATATCGGCATCGGGCATGACCACCAGGTGGTTCTTAGCGCCGCCGAGTGCCTGCACACGTTTGCCGTTGGCGCTGGCGGTGCTGTAAATGTATTCAGCAATAGGAGTCGAACCGACAAAACTAACCGCCTGAATAGACGGGTGAGTCAGTAATACATCGACGGCTTCCTTATCACCGTTCACCACATTAAACACGCCATCGGGCAAGCCAGCTTCTTTTAGCCATTCGGCGACCAGCAAGGGCGCGCTCGGGTCTTTTTCGGAGGGCTTCATGATGAAGGTGTTGCCACAGGCAATGGCGACGGGCCACATCCACATCGGCACCATGGCCGGGAAGTTGAAGGGCGAAATGCCGGCGACCACGCCCAGCGGCTGATTGACCGACCATGCATCGACACCACGACCGACCTGCTCGGTAATTTCGCCTTTCAGCAGGTGCGGAATGCCACAGGCGAATTCGACCACTTCCATGCCACGCACGACTTCGCCGCGCGCGTCTTCAAACACCTTGCCGTGTTCGGCGCTGATCACTTCGGCCAGTTCATCCAGCCGTTCTTCAAGCAGCATTTTAAAGCGAAACAGAATGCGCGACCGGTTCAGGGGAGTGGTTTCAGACCAATCAACAAAGGCAGCCGTTGCCGCTTTAATGGCGCCGGCGACTTCGTCGGCACTGGCCAGAGAGACCTCCGCCGTCTGTTCACCCAGCGCCGGGTTGTACACCGGGCCGGAACGCTTGCTTGGCGCGGTGGTTGCGCCGTTAATAAAGTGGCTAATCTGTTTCATCGGGTTTCCAGTCTGATAAATAGAATAAGTCGGGGCCGGTTCAGTCGGTGGCCTCAATGGCGGTTTTCAGCGTCGACATCAGTTCGTCTATCTGTGCTTCATTGATGATCAGCGGCGGCGACATGGCAATGGTGTCACCGGTGCAGCGCACCAGCGCATTGCCTTTCCAGTAGCAATGGTGGAACACATCATAGCCACGGGCACCGGGCGCTTCGCGCGCTTCCAGTTCAATGGCGCCGATCAGGCCGATGTTACGAATGTCTTTTACGTGGCGCGTGCCTTTGAGGCCGTGCAGGGCATCCTGCCAAACGGGTTCCATCGCCAGCGTGCGCTCAAACAAGCCTTCCTGCTCGTAAATGTCGAGAGTCGCCAGGGCGGCGGCGGCGGCCACCGGGTGACCGGAGTAGGTGTAACCATGGAACAGCTCGATCACCGACTCCGGGCCGTGCATAAAGGCATCGTGAATGAAGTCGGCCGCGAACACCGCGCCCATGGGGATGGCGCCGTTGGTCAGGCCCTTGGCGGTGGTCATCATATCCGGTGTTACGCCAAAGCGGTTGGCGGCGAACGGCTTGCCGACGCGGCCAAAGCCGGTGATGACTTCATCAAAAATCAGCAGAATGCCGTGCTGTCTGGTCAGTTCGCGCAGGCGCTGCAAGTAGCCTTTGGGTGGCAGAATGACGCCTGCCGAACCGGCGACCGGTTCCACGATGACGGCCGCAATGGTTTCTGCACCATGCAGCGCGATCATCCGTTCGAGATCCTGAACCAGATCAGCACCGTGCTCGGGCAAACCCTTGCTGAAGGCATTTTCCGGTAACAGTGTGTGACGCATGTGATCGACGCCGTTCAGCCCCATGCCGAAGGCCTTGCGATTGTTCACCAGACCACCGACAGAAATGCCTCCGAAGCCAACCCCATGATAACCCCGTTCACGGCCGATCAGTCGCGTACGCTCGCCCTGGCCTCGTGCCCGGTGATAAGCCAAAGCGATTTTCAGAGCTGTATCGACCGACTCAGAGCCGGAATTGGTGAAAAACACCTTATTAATGCCGTCTGGCGTGTGCTTGATTAGCCGCTCGGCCAGTTCAAACGGCTTGGGGTGGCCCATCTGAAAGGTCGGAGCGTAGTCCATTTCACTGATCTGACGTGCGACGGCGTCAGATATGTGCGCCCGGCCATGGCCGGCATTCACGCACCACAGCCCCGCCGTACCGTCCAGAACACGGCGGCCGTCTTCAGTGGTGTAATGCATACCTTCGGCGCCGACCATCAGCCGGGGTTCAGCTTTGAATTGCCGATTGGCGGTAAAAGGCATCCAGAACGCATCGGTCTTTGCCGGTGAGTCGGCCGAACGGGCCGTCTGGGTTTGCTTGGACGTGTTATCTGGGGTCTGGGTCATGGCCGTTCTCACTCCGACTGAACCGTGGCGCTACCGTCGGGCCGCACCTTTGATGTTTGTTATTTCGAACACATGGGGGCCAGTGTATGTAAAATAATTAAAACATCAAGTCTTGCTGAAGCCTTGATTCGATAGGGTCATCAAGGCGCATCTGCTAATAGCTGAGGGTGATATGGGCGGCATTGATAATCGGCGTAAAGCGCGCCCTTTGCGTTCAATATATTGAAACCCGGCCAGCGACTGGGGTAAGGTAGCGTGCAATAAGAATGACGCTGACTAACAGGTTCCCAACATGACAGATACCCTCGAATACTGGACTCAACGCGCCGCCGAGCTCAAGCCGGAAGGCCGTGCCTTTATCAATGGCGAATACCAGGCCGCCAAGTCAGGCGAGACGTTTGAAAGCCGCAGTCCGATCGACAACCGGTTGCTGGCCAACGTAGCAGCCTGCGACAGTGCCGATGCCGACAGTGCCGTACGTCACGCACGCGCTGCCTTTAATGATGGCCGCTGGTCGCAATTGCCGCCTGCCAAGCGTAAAACCATCCTGCTGCGCTTCGTCGACCTGATCAAACAGCACGGCGACGAGCTTGCACTGCTGGAAACGCTCGACATGGGCAAACCTATCTCTGATGCCCGCAATGTCGATATCCCGGCCACCCGCCGCAGCCTGCAGTGGTCGGCTGAAGCCATCGACAAACTTTACGACGAAGTCGCCCCGACCGGCCCGGGCGAACTTGGCCTGGTCACCCGCGAAGCCGTCGGCGTGGTTGCCGCCATCGTACCCTGGAACTTCCCGCTGATCATGGCCAGTTGGAAAATCGGCCCGGCCCTGGCCATGGGCAATTCAGTCATTCTGAAACCATCTGAAAAATCACCATTGTCAGCACTGCGTCTGGCCGCCCTGGCCAAAGAAGCGGGCATTCCCGACGGTGTGTTCAACGTACTGCCGGGCTTCGGCCACACCGTCGGCAAGGCGCTGGCCCTTCATATGGATGTAGACACTCTTGTGTTCACCGGCTCTACGGCCATTGCCAAACAACTGATGATCTACGCCGGCGAATCCAACATGAAACGGGTCTGGACCGAAGCGGGCGGCAAATCACCCAACGTCGTCTTCGCCGACGCACCGGACTTGCCGGCCGCCGCCAAAGCCGCCGCCGAGGGCATTTGCTTCAACATGGGCGAAGTCTGCACCGCGGGCTCTCGTCTCTTAGTCGAGGCCAGCATTGCCGACGACTTCATGGCCGAAGTGGTGCGGGCAGTACAGGACTGGAAGCCTGGCAACCCGCTCGACCCGGCCACCAATGTGGGCGCCATTGTTGACGAGACCCAGCTCAAACGCGTTCAGGGCTACATCGACACCGGCAAAACCCAGGGCGCCCGGCTCTCAACCGGAGGTAACCGCGCCGACACCGTCGACGGCGGTTTCTTTATGGAACCGACCGTCTTCGAAGACGTCACCCGGGACATGACCATCTTCAAAGAAGAGATATTCGGACCCGTGCTGTCGGTGGTAAGATTTACCGATGAAGCAGAGGCTCTGGCCATCGCCAACGACACCATTTACGGCCTGGCCGCCGCCGTCTGGACCAGCAATCTGAGCCGGGCGCACCGCTTTGCACGCGGTCTGCGGGCCGGGTCCGTCTGGGTCAACCAATGGGATGGCGGCGACATGACAGCACCCTTCGGGGGCTACAAGCAATCCGGTAATGGTCGCGACAAATCGCTGCATGCGTTCGATAAATACAGCGAAATCAAAGCCACCTGGATCAAGCTGTAACACCCCTGCACCATAAATCGGTTAGCGGGGTGAGGCCTACAGGAACAGGCCCCACCCCGAGCAAACTGACCTCCAACGTTGGGCGCACCGGATGCAAGTACTCACCAACCTGTCCCAACACCGCCGTTGGCTGCACATCAGCCTGCTGTGCTTGCTCCCCCTGTTGACGGCCCACGCCAGGGAACCAGTACACCTCACTCTGGGCGGAACCCCGGCGTCCTTTAATTATATGGCCACCCTGTTGACGCGCTCACTGAATCATCAGGGCTATGCCGTGGAAATCACCAACCTTGGCAACATGCCAACCACACGCCTCGAAGTGTTGATGGAACAGGGCAATATCGACACGCTGATACTGGGCCAGACCCCCGCCCGCAACGAACGCTTTCTGAACGTCCAGGTCGGCATGACCGACAATCTGGTGAACCACCGTATCCTGTTCATCCCTCCGGGCAGCCAGCAGGACTACAACCAGGTCAGTACGCTCGACGACTTTATCGCGCTCAACAAAGTCGCCGGTATGGGTCAGGCCTGGGGCGACAAGCTCATCTGGGAAACCAACAACCTGCCGGTGCAGGGCATACCCGGAGACTGGAAACGGCTCTACCAGATGGTGGCATCTGGCTTGCGGGGTGTCGACTACCTGCCGCGGGGAGCGCATGAAATCGTACTCGAATGGCCTCACCAACAGGAGTTGGCCGTGGAGGAAAGCCTGGTCTTCGTGTACGACCGCGATCACATTCTCTACGTCACCCCCACCAGGCCGGAATTGCATACCCTGCTCAATACCGTCATGAAAGCGGCCTATCAGGACGGTGTAATTCGTGATGTCGCCAATGAATTGTTCAGTGAAGTCTATGACCCGCCGGTTAATTTGCACCAGCGGCGGGTTATTACGCTGGTTACACAGCCGGGTTGAGAGGTGCGGTGATCGGGTTTTGTGCTAGTTATTAACTTCACTGGCACTGCGTTCTTCTGGTCGCCCAGAGGACTGGCCTCTTACAAAGACCGCAAACACAGTAAACCACCAAGCCGTGTGATGGGAGATACTAGGGTGTGCCGCCGGGCCGAGTGACGGCTGCCGGTCAGGCCTCTCCGGCGATGTCTGAGGCATGGATGCCGAAGTCTAGGCCCCATGGATGGGTTCACGCCGACCCCGGAGAGGCCTGACCGGTAGCCATCACGGATTCCTGGCACCCATCCAACAATTCCGGTTTTTCTGGACGCTCGTTGCCTGCCTCGTTATCCTCTTTCGCCATTGAACAGCGAGCGAGCGGACCCATCTGTGCACCGCGCTGTAGCGTAGGTTCAAGGGTCGTCTCGCTGGATGTTGCCGTTTTAACCAAGGGGAGTCTTACCCACCCATGAGTCTTTTCTGGATACTGCTGTTACCTTTGCTGGGGACAGTTGTACCCCTGCTGACTGATCGCTTCGGTCGTACCGCCTGTGCCTTTGCAACCGCCGCCCTGCCAGCGCTGGCACTGGTACTGGTATTGCTGCAGGTACCGGCCGTCTTTGACGGACAATCCGTGGTTGCCACCCTGCCCTGGATACCCCTGCTTGGTCTGGAATTGTCCGTGCATCTCGATGGACTGGCGCTGCTGTTTGCCATACTGGTACTCGGCATCGGCCTGCTGATCATCCTCTACGCCCGCTATTACCTCTCCGACAAAGATTCAATGGGTCTGTTCTACGCCTACCTGATCCTGTTCATGACCGCCATGCTCGGCATCGTGGTCTCACATAACATTCTGCAAATGTGGGTCTTCTGGGAAATGACCAGCGTCAGCTCCTTTTTGCTGATCAGCTTCTGGAACCACAACAGCGACGCCCGCAAAGGCGCCCGCATGGCCATGACCGTCACCGGCCTCGGCGGCCTGGCACTGCTGGCCGGCGTCATCATGATCGGCAACATCGTCGGCAGCTACGACCTGACCGCCGTGCTCAGCAGTGGCGACCTGCTGCGCGAACATGCCGCCTACCCGGTCATCGTCATCCTGGTATTGCTCGGCGCCTTTACCAAATCGGCCCAGTTCCCGTTTCACTTCTGGCTGCCCTACGCCATGGCCGCGCCGACACCAGTGAGTGCTTACTTGCACTCCGCCACCATGGTGAAAGCGGGCATCTTCCTGATGGCGCGGTTTTACCCGGTGCTGTCCGGCACCGAACTCTGGTTCGTGATCGTCAGCCTCACCGGCCTGACCACCCTGCTGATCGGCGCCTACACCGCCCTGTTCAAACACGACCTCAAAGGTCTGCTGGCCTACTCCACCGTCAGTCACCTGGGCCTGATCACCCTGCTGCTTGGCATGGGATCCGACATGGCCGCCGTCGCCGCCGTGTTCCACATCATCAACCACGCCATCTTCAAGGCTTCTCTGTTCATGGCCGCCGGCATCATCGACCACGAGACCGGCACCCGCGACATGCGCCGCCTGAGCGGGCTGTGGAAATACATGCCCTACACCGCAACGCTGGCCATGGTAGCGGCCGCCTCAATGGCCGGGGTGCCGCTGCTCAATGGCTTCCTTTCCAAGGAAATGTTCTTCGCCGAGACGCTGGATCAAAGCTCGCTGGGCTCACTGTCCTGGATGATTCCGGTACTGGCGACCGTCGGTACTGCCTTCTCGGTGGCTTATTCACTGCGCTTCATTCACGACGTCTTTTTTGGTGGTGAGCCCGAAGAGCTGCCCAAGCAACCGCACGAGCCGCCGCGTTACATGCGCCTGCCAATCGACATTCTGGTTGCCTTATGCCTGCTGGTCGGTATCTGGCCTGCGCTGCTGATCGGTAATCTGCTGGCCGTGGCAGCCGGTGCTGTGGTCGGCGGCGACCTGCCCGACTATGGCCTCTACATCTGGCACGGCTTCAATTTGCCGCTCCTGATGAGCGCCCTGGCGATGACCGGCGGAGCCTACGTCTACTTCAACCGGGAAAAACTGTTCACCTTCCAGGCCCAGTTTCCGGAAGCCAATGCCAACCTGATCTTCGACAAGTCGGTGAAATGGGTAATGAAGCACTGCGCCCGCTTTATCGACTGGTTCGAGAACGGTTCGCTGCAACGCTACGCCTTCCTGCTGATACTGCTGGCGCTGGTGCTACTGGGGTTGCCACTGATCGATCTGAACACCACCGCCGGCCTGCGCCCTCAGATTCCGGTTGATGCCGTCATGCTCTCAGGTGCAGCCCTGCTGGCACTGTCATCCCTGGCGACCGTTATCTGGCACCGCAAGCGGCTGATTGCGCTGCTGATGCTGTCGGTAGTCGGTCTGATCGTATCTCTTGCCTTCGCATTGTTCTCCGCACCCGACCTGGCACTGACCCAGCTGTCGGTTGAAGTAGTCACCATCATTTTGTTGTTGCTGGCGCTGTTCTTCCTGCCGCAAAGCACGCCCAAGGAATCGAGCCCGAGCAGGGTCGCACGGGACCTGACCATTGCCGCCATCTTTGGTGGCATCATCGGCACCATCAACTACGCCATCATTACCCGCCCGCTGGACAGCATCTCCGACTTCTTCCTCGACAACGCCAAGAGCGGCGGTGGCGGTACCAACGTGGTGAACGTCATTCTGGTCGACTTCCGGGGGTTCGATACCCTGGGCGAGATCACCGTGCTGGGCATTGCTGCACTCGGCATTTACAAACTGATCGCCCGGATGGGGCTGTTCAAACCCACCAGCGACGACGATGGCCGCCCCTGGACCGAAGACAAACACCCGATGATGCTCTCGGTCATTTCCCAGGGCCTGTTACCACTCGCCCTGCTGGTTTCGGCCTACATTTTCCTGCGCGGGCATAACCTGCCCGGCGGTGGCTTCATTGCCGGGCTGGTCACCTCCATTGCCATTATTCAGCAGTACATTGCGCACGGCGTCGACTGGCTCAAAGACCGGCTGAAACTCGACTACCAGAAGGTCATCGGCAGCGGCCTGCTGATCGCCACGCTCACTGGCCTCGGCAGTTGGGCGTTTGGCTACCCCTTCCTGACGTCCTGGTACGACTACTGGACCTGGCCGGTCATCGGCGAATTCGAGGTCGCCAGCGCCATTGCCTTTGACCTGGGCGTGTACCTGACCGTAGTCGGCGCCACCATGCTGATTCTGGCGAACCTGGGCCAGCATACCACCACTGAACGCGCACGAGAGACGGAGCACCAATAATGGAAGCCATCTTTGCCTTTTGCGTTGGCCTGATGACCGCCTGCGGCCTGTTTTTGACCTTGCGCGGCCGCACCTTCCCGGTAGTTGTCGGCATTACTTTGTTGTCCTACGCGGTTAACCTTTTTCTGTTTTCCAGCGGTCGACTGCTGATCAACGGCGCCACCATTCTGGGCCAGTCGGATCAGTACGCCGACCCACTGCCCCAGGCTCTGGTGCTGACTGCCATCGTCATTGGTTTCGCGATGACCGCCTTCGTGGTGATTCTCGCCATTCGCGCCCGCTCCGATCTGGGTAACGACCACGTCGACGGCCGCAACCCACCAGGTGCCGGCTTGCCCAGTGACCGGCTCAAGGAGAAGAATTAATGCAACATTGGGCTGTGCTCCCCATTCTGATTCCTTTGCTGGCCGGTACTCTGATGCTGCTGCCACCGCTGGCTGGCACCATCCGGCGCCAGCGCATTGCCAGCCTGGTCAGCCTGACACTGATGCTCGTCGGGGCTCTGGTGCTGTTCCGCCTGAGCACCCAGGCAACGCAACTGTATGTACTGGGTGACTGGCAACCGCCGTTCGGCATTTTGCTGGTGGCCGACCGTCTATCGTCTCTGCTGGTGCTGTTAACCACTGTGCTGGCGATCGGGGCCGTGCTCTATTCTCTGGCCGGCGACGACAACCGGGGCAAATACTTCCACTCGTTGATGATGTATCAGTTGATGGGTGTCAACGGGGCCTTTCTGACCGGCGATATTTTTAACCTCTTCGTCTTCTTCGAAGTGCTGCTCATTGCCTCATACGCCTTGTTGATTCACGGCGGTGGCAAGCAAAAAACCCAGGCCAACGTGCACTATATTGTGCTGAACCTGATCGGCTCGGCATTTTTCCTGTTTGCGCTCGGCATGCTCTACGGCACCCTCGGCACCCTGAACATGGCGCAAATGTCGACCCGCATTGCCGGGCTGACGCCCGGTGCCAGCATTCTGGCTGAAGCCGGAGCGCTGTTGTTGCTGGTCGTGTTCGGCCTGAAAGCCGCGATGATGCCGTTGCACTTCTGGCTGCCCAAAGCCTATGCCTCGGCCAGTGCGCCGGTTGCGGCGATGTTCGCGATCATGACCAAGGTGGGCATATACAGCATCTTCCGGGTACATACTGTGGTGTTTGGTGAGCAGGCCGGAGACCTGGCCTACATTGCCATCCCGTGGATCTGGCCGATGGCGCTGCTGACGCTGGTGATTGGCGCGGTAGGCGTACTGGCAGCCCCGACGCTGCGCACCCTGGTCGCCAACCTGATTCTTATTTCCGCCGGCACCTTGCTGGTGGCCGTGGTATTGCTCAATACCCAGGCGGTCATCGGCGGGCTTTACTATCTGGTGCACACCACGCTGGTTACCGGCGCCCTCTTTTTACTGGCCGACGTGATCGCCCAGCAACGCGGTCAGGCGTCCGACCGTTTTGTGGTTTCACGGCCCATGAAACAGGCACCCTTGCTTGGCCTGTTGTTCTTTATCGGTGCAGTTACGGTTGCGGGTTTGCCGCCGCTCTCCGGTTTTGTCGGCAAGGCGTTGCTGCTGCAGGCGGCCCAAACCGCCACAGAGATGGGCTGGGTTTGGTCCACCATTCTGCTCAGCAGCCTGGCAGTGATCATTGGGTTGTCCCGGGCTGGCACAAACCTGTTCTGGCATGTCTCAGGCAATAAAACCGGTACCGACAACGCCCGGCCGATTCAGCTGATTGCCATTGCCTTCCTGCTGCTGGCCTCGCCGGCGCTGGTTATTTTTGGCGGCCCGGCTACCGAATTTGCCGAGGCAGCGGCTTTGCAAATGCAGCAGATGTACCCTGAAGTCCAGACGCTGATCGCGGAGGGCCAGCCATGAAACGACTACTGCCGTTCCCGTATTTGAGCCTGCTGCTGTTGATCGTCTGGCTGCTGATGAACAACAGCATGTCGCCCGGTCAAATTCTGCTCGGGCTGATTTTCGCGTTGCTGATTCCGCTCGGCACTTCGTCCATGCGCAAGAACCAGCCAACGCTGAAAAAGCCGCTTTCGGCTGCGAAATACCTGCTGATGCTGATGGGTGACATCATTGTCTCCAACGTTGAAGTCGCGATTCAGGTTCTAGGCCCCGTGCGCAAGATTAACCCGGGCTTTATCGCCGTTCCGCTCGACATCACACAGGATTTGCCCATCACCCTGCTGGCCAGCAGCATTTCACTGACGCCCGGTACCGTGAGTATCGAGGTATCGGAAGACAAACGCTGGCTGTATGTTCATGTTTTGAATCTGGTGAACGAAGCTGACACCATCGCCAACATTAAACAGCGCTATGAATCGCCGCTGAAGGAGATATTCGGATGCTGACGATTGTTGTTCTGATCAGTTGCACTTTTGTAGGCATCGGGCTGCTGCTGAACCTGTGGCGACTGCTAAAAGGGCCCAGCGTGCTCGACCGGGTGCTGGCGCTCGATACCATGTACATCAACAGCATCGCTTTAATTGTATTGCTGGGTTTGTATTTCGGCTCGCCGCTGTATTTTGAGGGCGCCCTGCTCATTGCCATGCTGGGTTTTGTCAGCACTGCGGCACTGTGCAAATACCTGGTACGCGGCGATCTGATCGAATAATACCGGGCGGCCCGCGCCGCCTGCCGACCATTTGTGGAGTTGTTCAATGAGCCTTTTTGTAGAATGGCTGGTCATAATACTGTTATTGCTGGGTGCCTTTTTTCTGATGGTCGGTTCCATTGGCCTGGCCAAGCTGCCCGACTTTTACACCCGCCTCCATGCGCCCACCAAAGCCTCAACCCTGGGCATCGGTGCGGTGCTGATCGCCTCAACGCTGTTCTTTAGCGTGACCCAGGATGGCATCAGCGTGAAGGAACTGGTGATCACCCTCTTCCTGTTCATCACCGCTCCCATTACCGCTCATATGATGGGCAAGGCAGCGATGCACAAGGAAAAAAACGCCATCGACCGCACCCAGAACCTGCATCTGCAGGAACCCGCCCGCAATCGGCAACCGCCTGAGCAGAGCGAGTGAAGCGGGCCCCCTCCCCATAAAGCGAGCCTACCACCGGTAAAACTGCGCATCTGCTCACAAAATTAGCTTTTTTACCGCCTTCCTGGCCGAAGCCAGTTTGACACCTCCGTCACCCGCTGCTTTTCTTCCGCATGCACTTACGTTGTCGCGATGTTCAGATCGTGAAGTGACTTGGGTGTCCCCGTATCGTGTTGCTGTCTGCGTGGACAAGGAACAGCCACTGGTGCTAAGGCACCAGCTAGGGAACGGGTTAAGCCTATGTCTGTCGCTTCAGCCAACACTGCGCCTCAAACACCGCCTGCTGAAGGCGAGTATAGACTGGTCGTCACCTCTATTGGAACGGCCACGCCGGCATCTGCAAAATCCATCGCACTTGGGCTCGGCGTTTCCGTTCAAAGCGTACTCAATGCCCTCTACCGCGCGCCCTCCATTCTGGTTGACCGGGTGTCGGTCGACATCGCCGAACAAATGCAAATGTTACTGGCCAGCCTCGGCTACGAGACGCGAATTGACGCCTGTGATCAGCCACTGACGCCTGCGGATGGCTATTTCGACATCGCCGCTTATATTACTGACGTTCAGGCTTACGACCGCATCCTTGATGAACTCGCGCGCTTTCTGGGCACGACCGCCGCTGAGACATCACACCTGCTCACCTCGCCGCCCGGCATCATTCTCGGCAATGTCAGCCAGGCTACGCTGTCGGCGCTGCGTGACCGCCTGGGCGATGGCATTGAACTGATCGCCTCGAACCCGAAAACCGCTCGCTACAGTGTCTTTCTGACGGCAGACAGCCCCGAGCAGGCTCAGCGGACCGGTCTGGAACTGCGCCGACGGGGCTACCAGCCTATTGCCGACCAGGGCTGCGTATTGATTGACCTCGACAAAACACAGGCCGATGCACTCTGGTCAGCCTTTCAGAAAGCCAACACCCTGCGGGTGATCAATCAGGATTTTCTGCGCTACGATTTGGTACTGACCGAACCCGGCCAGGGCGCCACCGCCGACGCCTGTGCCGCCCTTGGCGACTTGGCAGGCATCCCTGAACACATTGTTCCGAAACTCTTTGCCAATACCCCCATCACCCTGATCGAAGCACTGCCCAACCAGCACCTCCAGTCCACACTGCTGGCTCTGACGCAGACCGGACTCAGCGTGCGTGCCGACCTGATCAGCTTTATGCCGCTGGGACTGAAAATCACGCACACCCGTGAGCCCCGGCAATTGCAGCGCACGCTGCAGTCTCTGGGCTTGCTCGACGGTGCCCAAACGACCCTGCCTGCACTCCCCTTCCAATTGCCCTACGCCCTGCCTGAGTTGCAGGCTCGGGTGGTACGCAGTGCGTTGGCAGCAACCGGTACAGCAGCAGAACTGGTGGAGATAGCCTCATGACCCAGGCGAGACCAAGACAGTCAGGCAAACCAACCAGCGCCGACGCGCACGCCTACCACCTTGGTGTGGCTGAAGCCGGAAAATGCTGTGCACTCAGGGGCGATCATGACGAAGCCCTGCGTCACTATCGCGAGGCCATCAAGCTCGCGGTGTCGGCCCGGGCGCCCGAAGTGTTTTTCCGGCACTACAGCCAATGCGTACTGGAGAGCCTGGAGCTGACCGGAAGTTATCAGGACGTGCTGGACTACTGCGAAAAGGCCGACGAGTACTATCAGACCCTTCGGCAAGCGCCGGGCAATCAGCGCCAGCTACACGCCCGGGATCACGGCAGCATCCTAGAACGCCAGGGCCTGATCTACGCCAAACTCGGCGATCGCAAAGCGGCCTTTGCCAGCCTGGAAAAAGCCCGTCAGATTGCCGGGCAAAATACCCTGGGGCTGACTGAACAGGTGATTGGCTGGTTGCAGCGCGGCTTGCACCCGGATGCAGCCCGCCTGACCGACGCCCAGCGCAAGCATCACTATTTCAGCGTTCGTACCGACCAGGTCGACGCTCGCCGGGCACGCCCGTTACCGGCAGCGACGAACACCGGTCCGGCGTCGCACCGCACCCGCAGTTCACTGTTATAAACCGCTGATTACTCCGCCTGCAGGCGGCCAGGAGAAAGGCAATGTCAGATTACGATGGACTCACACCCGGCCAGGTACTGGCAGACGCCAGTGTCGCCGAATTCATTAAAACTCTGGGTTTGTCCATTGCGGAGGCGCAACAGGCACTGGATGAAAACTCGGTTGATCAGATCGCCGAATTCATCACCCCCAGGGACGGACTCGGCGGTCGCACCTTGCTCGACCTGGGTCTGTCTCCGGCGTTTTATCATTACCAACACGCCGATATTTCCTGTTCCTTGCAATTGAGTTTGCGCGTTGAAAAAGACCTGAGCGTGGGTTTGAACCTGAACGGCTCATTCAACGACACCCAAACCTCAAACAGCGACCAGTCCGAAAGCAGTGAAAGCACCGAGAGCGGGTCGAGCACGGCTTCGCGTGAGCGCACCGCTGAAATCAGCGTGCAATCATCCAGCACCGGTGCACTGACCCTGGGCGGTCGCCAATTCCAGATCAGCGGTGATGACCCCCTGGCACGCATCCGCGCACTGCAGGACGCAGTTACGTCAGATGCCCAGGCTGGTGTACCGCGGCTGTTGTACGAACACCCCGACCGTACTTTCACCATCAGCACCGATGCCGAACCCGAAAAAGTAGCCACCACCGACCGCACCGTCGCATTTAAGGGCGGGGGCTTCGACCGCTGCGTGATTCAAATCGACGCCAACAGCGCTACCGATTATGAGTTTAATGGCAGTATCACGGTAACCACCTCCGCCCAGGGCGCACTGCAGGCGTACGCCGACCATGTAAAAACCGAAGTGGAAGGCGCGGGCTACACGGCGTCGCTCTATGCGCCCACCGACCCGATCACCACCACCCATTTCAAAACTGGCAAGCACCACCTGGAAACCTTCAGCATCGATGGCACCACGTACAACGACGACATGATTCAGAGCCTTGGTTATCTGGCCCAGTTCGCCAAGGATCATAATTTTGAACTTGAAGTCAAAGGCTTTGCCGACGCTCAGCGGTACCGGAATCAGAGCCCTTCCGAATCAAACCAGAGCAATATCGATCTGGGCAACTGCCGGGCCGATGAAGTCATTCGAATTCTGATGGGCCAGGGGCTGCCCGCAAACCAGGTAAGACGGATAACGTCAGAGGGCTCCGCCGATGCACAGGCCGCCGGTGGTACGCCCGATAACGTGAATTTTCGCAAGGCGGAGATTCGCATTAAAAACCGTTCAGCCTATTACCTGCTGGTACGCTCACCCAACTCAGGTCTGACCATCGAAAACGTCACGCCGGATAAAACCACGCCCGGTACCAGCGGCAACGGGTTCGCCTGGCTGTACCGGCCTCAGGCGCTGTCCCTATCTGGAAAAAAAGTCACCATTGAAGGGACGGATTTTCCCTTCTCCGGCGCATCAGCCGCAGGCCATGCAGCGGGCAGTCCATCAGCCTATGCCGAGAATCTGAAGAACGATATTAACGCCAACGCCAGTGTCGATTTCAGTGCCTCTGCCGAGGCCAATGTAGTGACGGTGTTTGGCAAGAGCACACCCTTCCGGCTGACGCTGGTTTCCTCTGAAGAACGCTCGATACAAATCAGCGGCACCGAGGGTATCACCGTAACCCGGCAGTTCACGCGTACCGAGTCTTCGAGTCTGACGCGGCAAAACACCGGCAATCGCACCGTGGCGGTTGGGGCATCACTGGATGTGCGTTTCTCGCGTCAGTTTGAAATGAACGTCACCGGCAACTCCTCCATTTCGGCGCGACTGGTCTCCATTCCTGCGCCACCGGAGTTTCTGGAAACCATAAAAACCTTTTTGGCACAGAACGATTGAACGGCCATGAAGCAACGACCGAGGAGCATTCATCATGAGTGAGGTACCGGCGGTTACCCGCTCGTTAATGTCGGCCCCGCTGCCGCAGATTATTGAAAAACTGGGGGTTGCCATTGCCCAGGCGCAATTGGCGCTCGATAAAAACTCGATCGAGATTGCCCAGTCGCTGGCCGAGTCGGAAGTCGAGATTGGCGACACCACCTACAACCTGTTATCGCTCGGATTTGTGCCCAGCTTTTATGCGTTTACCGAGGCGACGGTGGAAGCCAAGCTCAGTTTCAGCATGACGGAAAGCACCGAAACCTCGGTAAATGTCGGGGTGCAGGTGGGCGTTCAGTACGGGGTTTTTATGGCAGCGGCGTCGGTCGATGTGGGCTACGCGAGAAAGTTCTCGGTATCGGCCGAAGGCATGTCGTCCTTAGCCGCGCGGCTGGTGTCGTTACCCGCACCGGAAACGTTTTTATTGTTACTGAAACAGCAATATCAGCAAGACATTTGACCAACCGGAACTGAACAGTCAGCCAGAGGAGAACGGCAATGGCAATAGGACAAGAACTGCTGAACGTACCCATGGGCGATATGATCCGGCAAATGGCCTTCGCCATCGCCGACGGTCAGTATCAGCTCGATGAAAACTCGATCAACGTTGCCGAAATGATGGGCGGACTGACGACGGTGTACGACGAGCGAGGCGAGGTCACCTTTGACGACAGCCGGGTATTTTTCGGCTACGAATACATGACCATCAAGGAAGCTCGGGCCTTCGCTTTGACCGACGATGCCCTCTCGGGAACCCTCAGTGACGACGCCATCAAACTGTCGGAGGTGCTTGAACCGCTGACCAAAGACTCTGAAGGCGCCGACCTCGACGACAACACGGAAATTCGGGTACCGGTACGCCACTCGATGATGGAGCTGGGTTTTGTACCCACCTTCTATCAGTTCGTCGATACCATCATTGAAGTCAAGATCGCGATCAAGATTACCCGTGAGCGCGAATACACCCATACCCGTAGCAAGAAGACAACAGACCGCGCCAACGCCTACAAGCGCAAGCGCTCTTTCTGGGGCACGTCCAAGTCATCCGGTTCACAAAGTAATGTATCCACCAGCCAGGTTGATGCTACCTACTCCAGCAAATATTCCTATACCGCCGAGGGTGCGTCCATTCTGCGCACCAAAATTGTTCCGGTGCCACCACCGACCGTACTGGAAGATCGCATTCGTTCCTTTATGGAATCCGAGGAGGCACGGCGCGAAGCCAACCTGGAAGTCCGGCGCCGGGACCTGGGTTTGGACACCGATGACGATGCGTAAATTCCCGCGCACTTTTTGCGGCATACAGGCAGAGGGCTAACCCATGTCCATAGGCACAGAGATGCAAAACACGCCGTTTCCCGAGATGGTGCGAACACTCGGGATCGGCATCGCAGAAGCCCAGTATGAACTCGATCTGGTATCACTCAAGATCGCACGGATGATGGCCGGCTACGCGCCCGACCCGGAACCCGAAGACGGCGAACCCGCTCCCACGCCAACCACACCACCGGAGCGCAACATGCTGGTGAAGCTGGGCGATGGCAACGAGTACTCCCTGCTGGAGCTCGGTTTCGTGCCCACTTTCTATCAGTTCGTCGACACCCTGATCGAACTGAAGCTGTCGATTTCGATGTCGCGCGAAACCAACTTCAAGCGCTCGTCCACCAATGTGAATGCATCGGTCAGCGGCAAGGTCGGGTTTTTTTCGGCCTCCGCCAAAATGAGCGTCAGTTCGGTGTCGGCCAGTTATTCCTCCAAATATCAGTACTCGGCAGAGGGCTCCTCGCTGATGCGCACCAAGCTGGTACCGGTTCCGGCCCCGGCGATACTGGAAGAGCGCATCCGTTCAATGATTGCCAGTACCCTGACCGACGCCGACGATGAGTGAACCATGACCCGACGGACCTGGCGCGACCTGGATCAGGATTCAAACGAGCATTCAGCATCGTCCGCTGGGCCGTCCGCCCCGGCCGCTGTGACAGGCTCCCGCGGGGCGTCTGACCTGGCAGAGGCCGCCCGGCTGGCCCCGAACAGTCAACTCAACCAGCTGTTGACCCGGCGCAATGAGCTGGAATCCAAACTGCGCGGCCTGACCGGCAATTCGCAACAGGACCCGGCCATCAGCCAGCGTTTTCCGGTGGCCAGCTTTGCCGAACGGCGCCAGCAAGAGCAGGAATGGGCTGCGCAACGGGCTGCCGCCCGGCAACGGCAGCAACAGCAACAGGGGAATGGGCCAGCGCCGTTGGGCACACCTCGTGGCGGTCTTCCTGCGTCGCCACTCGAAGGCCGTATGGATGCCGGGCTGCCGGATCGCAGCGCCCTGAGTGAGGGGCCAGACAATCGCTTTGTCACGGCCAGCCGTCAGGCTCGCTCTGGCTTGCGTCGCATTGGCGAGGCACTGACGCCACTCCAATCGGTCAGCCAACCGGTGCGAGACGCCCGGCAGTCGGTCGACGGCGCCCGCGATCAACTGCGCGATCTCGACCAGCAACTGGCCAGCGAAGGGGTCTCCGAAGCAGACCGGGCCGAGCTGCGCAAAACCCTGCAAGGCGACCGGCTCGACAAGACCAGCGCCGTTTTAAACCGCGCCCAGTCCGCACTCGATGCGCCTCAGCGAGCCGTCGAGCGCATTGAATCCGGATGGCAAGCCCGTGAACAACGCCTGACTGGCGCCATGGACCGGTTTTCCAGCTACGCCGATCGTCGCGAACAGCGCCTGTCGCTCGACAGCGGCGGCTCCGGAGACCTGTTCGCTCGCATGCAGGCGAACCGACAACGCGCCCTGGAACGACGGCGTGAACGACAACAGGCGGAACAACGCGATCAACAGCGCCGGGAGCGGGCGCTGGCCAAACAACGCAAACGATCACGGGAACAGGACAGTGCCTGATACACCCCAGACGTCAACGTAACGGGCATTAATCGAGGTAGTTGAATGAGCGAAGGAAAATTCATTGCAGACACGCTGGAAAGCGTACTGGTCGGCATTGCCGAAAGTCTGCGCGAAGCCCAGGAAGAACTGAACAGCATAGCGCCACTCGACGGTTATGGACGGCCTGCCCCCCAATACCGCATACCGCATCTGGATTTCGAAGTGGGCTTTCAGCTCAAATCCGAAACCCGATCCGGCGGGGGCGTTCGCTACCTGTTTGCCCCCGTTAAGAGTGGCGAGGCGTCCAAAGAAGTGACCAGCCGGATAACCGGCCGCTTTGTGGCCGTGCCCCCGGGTGAAGGGATGCCGGTGCCACAGCTGGCCGCCGACATTACCTCAGCGGGCAATCGCCGCACCGTGACATTCACGGCCACCACCAGTGCCGGTGAGGTGTTGACCGGTGCTGACATAGAACTGAACCTCGACCAAGAGGCCTCAGTGGGTTTATCCAAAGCCGCCGGTGTCAGCTCACCCCGGCTAACAGCTGTGACGCTGAGCAGTGCCGTGGTAAAGACCGATGAGTCAGGCATGGCCGTCACGGAAGTACAGCTCGGCGGTTCCCTGCAAACGGCCGCCAGGGTAGTGCTGGTCGCAGAGCTTGGCTTTGAAACCCTGCGTCTGGTCATCGGCAAGGAGGTCAGCTGATGGGCAAAGTCATCGCCACCGTTCACTTGCTGACCGATGAAGGCAAAGTTGCCGAAGGCCATACCCTGAGCCTGGAAGCCTACCAGTTGAAAAACCGGCGCTGGCAAGCCGTTGCCAGAAGCAAAACAGACGCCGAAGGCAAGGCCACGCTGACCACCAACAACAGTGCAGTCAGTGACACCATGGCCCCCGCCCTACGACTGACGGAAGCCGGTACACCGGCACCGCGTGTCCTCGCCCACGGCGGGCTGATGCAATATGACGCCCGTCAGCAAACCCTGTTTCTCGATTTTGGAAAAATCGAGCGCCTGGAAGAAACCGCACACCGGTTGCAGCACGTCGACAGTCGCTTCGCCCGCACCAATGAATCGGTCGCCGGGGCACCGGTCGCGCCGCAGATTTCAACGCTGGCCGTCAACCGCCTGGTGATGGCTAACCCGACCCTGACCGCCAATCTGACCCGGGTCGACGTGGCCAGCGAAAGAATAAAACCAACGACCGAAGCCACCGGCGTGAAGCTGGACCCGGCCGTCACCGCCACCCTGTTGAACACCAAAGAACTCGATACGCTCAAAGCCCGGGAAGTGCAATTGAACGCCCAGCTACTCGATAAAAGTCGTGAATTCACGCTGACCGCCGAGCAACTCTCAACCGCCAAAAGCCGCATCAGCACCCTGGAAACCGACCTGTCGCAAACCGCGACCGAAAAGGAAGTGCTGGCCGCAAAAGTGAAACAACTGGAATCCAACACCCGTCAACCCGCCGCGATTGAAACCGTGTTGGTAGGTCTGGGCTCCAAGGTGAGCAGCTCCAATACCCGCATGAAAGCCGAGGCACTGCCTTACCGGCTAGGGAACGTGAAAATCGATTTGCGCGGGTCCATGTCGGACGACGGGAGTTCCATCGTCATGGGCGAAGCCGGAGGCGGCTTCAGCACCGAGCTGATCAGTGAGTCAGCCGATACCGGCGAAACCAGAACGTCGGTCCCGGACATCATCGGCCTGACAGAAAGCGCCGCACGCCGGGTATTGCGATCGGTCGGGTTGCGCATGGCCAGCGCCCACCAGCAACTTGCCGAGGGGGCGGGTGTACCCGGCCAGGCACTCAGTCAGCACCCGGCCCCCAGCAGCGAAGCGGAGCACGGCAGCTCGGTCATGGTGGTATTTGGTGAACGCAAACAAGCAGCTTCGCCGAAGTGATCCCGATACACAGGCCTTTCCTGTGATTCGGACTTTGCCACCAACTGAGTGTCAGGTGCCGGGTATGCCTATCTGGGGAAGTCTAAGGCATGGATGCCGAAGTCTAGGCCCCATGGATGGGTTCATGCCGCCCCCAGATAGGCATACCCGGTGCCTGACACGGATTTCTGGCACCAAGTCAAACCCGAACTCCGAAACTTGAGCTACTACCTTGAATCATTAACAACAGGAGCATGTCCATGAAAAATTTGCGTTCTCTGGTACAGGATGTTGTGGCGTCTCCACTCGGCGATGTTATTGCCTCGGTTGGCGAAGGCGTCGCGAGCGCGCAACAGGCTCTCGACGACGGATCGCTGGCCGCCGTGCTTGATCTTTACGCCGAAAATGATGACGTTAAAATGAAGCTGTTACAGGACATCGGTTATCGGCCCACCTTTTACGCCCTGCCAGACACGACCGGTGAAGTTAGGGTGGCCTTGCGCCTGGGTCAGGGCGCGGCCGGGGCCTCACAGGCCACCGCCGTGAAAAAATCAGCGGTACCGGCGGTTCGGGCGGCGCTTGGGCGGCAGGGGCTGAACACCAGCCGGAAGCTCTACGCCTCGCCGGTCGATGCCGGTTACACTAACCAATACGGGTTCAGTGCCGACGTCAGTGCCAAACTGACCTTTCGCATCGTGCCCATTCCACCGCCGGACGGCGTCGACGAACTGCGCCTGGTGCCGAACCTGGTCACTGACCGGGAAGGCAAGCCGCGCAGCCTGGCCGATGCCCGCGCGGTGCTCGAACAACTGGGCTTAAGGGCTGCGCTGGCTGATGATGAACAGGATGCCAATGACACCTCGCTGATCGCCAGCCAAGACCCCACACCCGACAGCATCGCCCGTGCCGGAGATGAGATCCTGCTTACACTGGCACCGTGACTATCGACACCTTGTGACTGGCGGGATGCCCCTCATGTTGTGGGCATCATTCACTGAATTCGCTCTTGGAGACCCCAGTGACCGCCTATTCAATTCTCGATTTATCCCCCGTTAACCAGGGTAGCAGCGCCCGAGAAGCCCTGCATCGCTCCAGGGCGCTGGCACAGCACGCTGAAAAAGCGGGTTACACCCGCTTCTGGATGGCCGAACACCACAACATGCCCGGCATTGCCAGTGCCGCTACCTCGGTCGCCCTGGGTTTTGTCGCCGAAGGCACCGAACGCATTCGCATCGGGGCCGGCGGCGTGATGCTGCCCAACCATGCACCGCTGACCATCGCCGAACAGTTCGGCACCCTGGCGGCGCTATATCCGGACCGGGTGGACCTCGGCCTCGGCCGCGCGCCCGGCACCGATGGCGCCACCATGCGGGCACTGCGCCGTAACCCGATGAACGCCGCCGATACCTTTCCAGACGATGTGCAGGAACTGCTGCACTACTTTGAACCGGTACAGCCAGGCCAGACGGTGCAGGCTGTGCCCGGCGCCGGCTTGAAAGTGCCAGTCTGGTTGCTCGGCTCCAGCCTCTACAGTGCCCAGCTTGCCGCCGCGCTCGGCCTGCCGTTCGCCTTCGCCTCACACTTTGCGCCCGATCATCTCGATCAGGCCCTGGCTATTTACCGCGAACGCTTCAAGCCTTCCGAGTATCTGGATGCTCCCTACGCCATGGCGGCCGTGAATGTGTTTGCGGCCGACACTGAGCATCAGGCCCGGGTACTGAAAACTTCAGTGGAACAGCAATTCATGGCGCTGCGTCGGGGCACACCGGGCCCATTGAAACCCCCGGTCGAACCGGATCAGGTCGGCAGCCCAATAGAGCGCGCCCAGGTAGATCACGCTCTGGCGGAATCAGCCGTGGGCACGCCCGGCCAGGTGGAAGCATGGTTACGGCGCTTCATTGATCGGACAGACGTCGACGAAATCATCTTTACCGGACAGATGTTCGACGACAAGGCCCGGTTCAAATCGTTCGACATAGCGGCCGATGCGATGCGAGCCATCGCTGCCAGCCAGGTGGCCGTATAACCCCAGGCCACTAATCTCCCAATGACGTAACAGGAAGCCAAACTATGACCGATGCCCTAACGATAGACCCGAACCAGTCCGTACTGGTGACCGGCGCCACCGGCTACGTCGCCGGCTGGATTGTGAAAAACCTGCTCGACGCTGGCGTCACTGTGCACGCCGCCGTGCGCGACCCCGACAACGCCGACAAGGTCGCACACCTCAAACAACTGGAGCAGGAAGCCCCGGGCACGTTGAAACTGTTCAAAGCCGATCTGCTCGACCCGGGCTCCTATACCGAGGCCATGACAGGGTGCTCTGTCGTGTTCCATACCGCCTCGCCGTTTATTCTTTCGTTCGATGATGCGCAAAAAGACCTGATTGAGCCGGCCCGTCAGGGCACCCTGAACGTGCTCGACAGCGTGAATAAAACCGAAACCGTCAAACGCGTCGTACTGACTAGCAGCTGCGCAGCCATCTATGGCGACAACATCGACCTGGAGACCTCGGGCAAGCCGGCGCTGGATGAAACCGACTGGAACCGGACATCGTCACTGACCCACCAGCCGTACTCCTATTCCAAGACCCTGGCCGAACAAGCCGCCTGGGGAACCGTGGAAAAACAGTCGCGCTGGGATCTGGTCACCATCAACCCCTCCCTGGTACTGGGGCCGGGCATCAACCCGCGCAGTACTTCGGCCTCGCTCGGCATGTTCAAACAATTTGCCAGTGGTCAACTCAAGGCGGGCGTTCCGGCCTTCTACATTGCCGCTGTCGATGTGCGTGACGTGGCCGATGCACACATCAAAGCCGCCTTCACACCGCAGGCTAAAGGCCGCTACATTGTTTCCGGTCACGACAGCAGCTTTATCGAATTTGCGCAGATCATGCGCAAAGAATTTGGCGAAGGGTACGACTTTCCGAAGCGCATTCTGCCCAAACCATTGGTCTGGCTGGTCGGGCCACTGGCCGACAAGGCCATGACCCGGGCCATGGTCAGTCGCAACGTCGGGCACCCGATCCGGTTTGATCACAGCAAGAGTGAGCGTGAGCTGGGAGTCCGGTACCGGCCGCTGCGGGATTCAATCGCCGATTTCTTTAATCAGCTGCTGGAAACCGGCCAGATCCCCAAGGCCAACAGCTAACCTGACACGCTAGGCGCGAGTGGGAGGGTACTATGAAAAGTTTTCTGACCCTGGGATTCACGGCGCTGGTGACTTTGTTCGCCGCCAGCCTGGCGTTCAGTGAAACAGACGCTGAACAACGCCACCCGGACGTGATCGACGTCAGTGTCAGCGCCACGGGTGACAACCGTTTCACCTTTCAGGTAACGCTGTCGTCACCCTACGACACACCCCAGCGATACGCCGATGCCTTCAGGGTAATGACCGACGAGGGTGACACCCTGGGGGTGCGTGAATTGCTGCACGACCACGCCAGTGAACAGCCGTTCACCCGAAGCCTCTCCGGGGTATCCATCGCGCCCGGCATTAACCGGGTGATCGTTCAGGGACGCGACCAGGAATTTGGCTACGGCGGCCAGACCATGACGGTCTCACTACCCGGTCGTTGACTTCATGACAATGCCTGAACGTCGGCGACATGGGTCGAAGCCGGGGCTGGCTGACTGCCGGGCTGAAACCCGAACTGATCACGGTATTTCTCCATGGTCATGCCCAGCTCGCGCTTGAACAGCCGGCGAAAATTGCTTTCGTCCTGGTAGCCGACATCGAACGCGATGCGGGCCGAGGTAAGTCGACTGTTTTCCAGTAACTGACAGGCGCGCTTCAAGCGCTCTTTCTGCAAATACTTCAGGGGCGACACACCCGTCGCCTGCTGAAACCGCCGTTTGAACTGCCGGCTACTGATATTCAGTTGCTGCGCCGCCAACTCCATATTGACCGGGTCATGCAGGGACTCCCGAAACCGTGCCTGCGCCAGACGCACCAGGTCATCGTTATGCGGTTTATCATCATCCGTAGCACTGAAGGCCGTCGGTGGCGTCGGGAAACGATCAACCTGCATCATTTTGGCCCCTGTCAGCGCCAGGTCCCGGCTGCCGACTTTTTCCGCCAGGTGCAACACCAACTGATAGGTGGTTTGAGCACCGCCCGTCGTGCAGACGATGCGCCCGTAATCCGCCAACACAGAGCGCGTATCGACTCTGACCCGGGGGAACAGCTGGCGGAAATTCAACTCACTGCGCCAGTGCATCAGCGCCGGGCAATGGTCAAACAAGCCGGCGGCTGCCAGTAAAAACGAGCCGGTACAGCAACTGGCAACCCGGCCTCCCCGCTGATAGTGATCGGCGACCACATCGACCATCGGCTGCAACCGAGCCAGGGCATCCACGATTTTGGACTGACGGGAGATGGCGTCGTAAATGGACGGCACCACCCATAGCTGCTCGTCCAGCGGTGTTCGGGTATCGGCAAAGGCCTGGTGTATCGAACAATCGGGCATCAGCGTCATGCCGTTGAAGGGCGTTACCGCCTTGCCATCCATCGAGGCGGTTACCCATTCGAACAAAGGCCGTTCGCCCCCGGCCTTCAGGTGGCAGTAGTTGAGCGTGATCAACCCATCGATCAGGCTCATGGCCATTGAGCCTACACAGCGGTCGGTCAACAGAATCACAACCTTCATGATTTTGTCCATTTTCGCCAGTATTAGGGCAAATATGACACTTATGCACGGGGGTCGCAAGGCGCACACTCGCTGAACACTCACCCCGTCAGGAGACCCATCATGACGCTGCGACCCGAGCTGTCACAACCGGCCGAGCCCTATTCACCCCCGACAAAAACCGTGCCTCAGCATGCCGAACCTGGTCGAGTACCCGCCAGCTACCGGGCCCTGGCTGCAGGCTTGAACCTGATTGGCCAGGTATCGCCCGACCTGTCAGCCCGCCTGCTTCAGGCCTTGTGGTTTCGTCCGGTCCATGGTCGGCCTGGCAAGCGCACTCAGGCGTTCTGGCAGTCTGCCGATCGGCGCCACCCGCTAATTACGGACACCGACGGCGTCGACCTTCATTTTTGGGGTAAGCGGGATGCACCCATGATACTGGGGGTTCACGGCTGGCGCGGCACCGGTGCTCAATTCCGCTACCTGGTACCCGGCCTGATTGAGGCCGGTTATCAGGTCTGTCTGTTCGACATGCCGGCCCACGGCATGAACCGGACGCGTTTTACCCACGTCTTCGAATTCATGCAGGTACTGTTGTCCATTCAGGCCGAGCTCGGCCAACCCGCCGGGGTCATTGCACACTCACTCGGTTGCCAGGCGGTGATACAGGCAGTCTCCAAGGGGTTCAAGCCCGGCCATCTGGCATTCATTGCGCCCGGTTTTAACATGGACGCCATGCTCGACCGGTTCAGCCAGTCAGTTGGGCTGAGCGCCACAGTGCATCAGCGCTTCAAAGCCCGGCTAGGCACCCAGTCGATCTCGATCAGTGAAGCCTGGGTGGGAACGCGCGAAACGCTCTACCAGCGATTATCACATCAGGTCGTTCGCCAGCACCTGAACCATCCCGGACTGCTTGTTGCCGATGATCAGGATGAAGAAATTCTCTGGCAAGATTTCGAAACAATTACCGACTACTGGCCCCAGGCCGAGACCAGTTTCAGTTCCGGGCTAGGTCACTACCGGATTCTAAAAGATGAAACGGTTCAGCACCGGGTCGCCGCTTACTTCAGCCGCCATCGATAGCGACTGTTACCAGGGCAAGGCATCACCATTGCTGTGCCAGAACGACCCGGTATTGTCCAGTGTGAGGCCGTCTATGCGCGCAGCCAGCCCGGTAGCAGCTTCTTCGGGCGAGATCATACCGCCAAAGTTTACCATCCGGGTTTTCACGTAACCGGGGTGCAACAAAGCTACCGCTATGCCTTTGGGTTTAAGGTCTACAGCAAGCGATTTGCCAAAGGCGTTCAGCGCGGCTTTCGACGCCCGATAGCCATAACGACCGCCGGAGTCGTTGTCAGCGATGGAGCCCATGCGGCTGGTGATAAAGGCCACTTTGCCACCGGCTTCCATGTTCGGCAGCAACGCCTCGGTCACTCGCAACGGAGCGTAGGCGTTGATCTCCATCTGGCTTCGAATGGAATCCAGATCAATGGAACCGAGTTGCTCATCCTGCAACAAGCCAGCGTTGTTGATCAGCAAGTTGATGGGTTCACCGGCAACAGCCGACACCAGCGTCTCGATACTCTGTTCCTCGGTAACGTCAATGCCTTGCACAACCTTCTTCGCCAAGGCATCCAGTTCCGGGGATGACTGACGACACACACCAATGACCTGCCAGCCATTGCCGACATAATGACGCGCCAGTTCCAGACCAATACCGCGATTCGCGCCGGTTATAAGTACCTGTTTCATCCCAGGGCTCCTTTTCCGAATAAGTGAAGCACCCCAACCTAACCGATGAGCGTCCCAGTTGCCAGTAGGGTAGCAGTGTCAGACAATCAGCAAGCTAGCCAAACTGGCCAAAGCCAATCCGTAAATATTTTGGCACCCGCGGAACCTAACTTGAATCGTTCAGAAGGTGCCTAGCCGACGGTTGAAATTTATAGAATTTCCGCAGTTTGCCGAAGATCAAAATGTTATAAGTAAACAATGAGTGGGCCACAGCCAGACGGTAGTGCTGTTAACACCTACTCTTGGGCGGCTTTCTGGACAGTTACCCAGGCTGATCGCGTTGACCCACTGCAACCGGCACCGGCTGGTAATGCCACCTTGCGGAAAGTAGTTATGATGCAATCGATTGGCCGCATGATGGCCTCTTATCTCAGTCGCAGTAACCCCAAAAATCAATCGGTGGAGACCAGTTCTCTGGTATCCGTACTGCCCACCCTGAAGCGGGCCGATGTGCTGCTGGTTGAAGGCAACAGCAAGATTAGTCAGGGCATCAAATACCTGACACAGTCAACTTGGTCGCACGCAGCGCTCTACATTGGTGAAGCCTTGTTGCCCGAAAGCGAGGGCATACCAACAGCCGCGTTAATCGAAGCCGATGTGCACGACGGTGTGCGGCTGGTTCCGGTTAGCCGTTATGCCAGTTTCCATACCCGAATCTGCCGGCCTGTGGGGCTCAGTGACGACGATATTGATCGGGTAATCGCGCACGCCATGCAGCACCTCGGCCACCAGTATGACTTGAAGAACATTATCGATCTGGTTCGCTACCTCTTGCCTACGCCACCGGTGCCACAACACTGGCGCCGTCGCATGATCGCACTGGGCAGTGGTGACCCGACCCGCGCCATCTGTTCTTCTCTCATTGCCAAAGCCTTCCAGCATGTTCACTACCCCATCCTGCCAGACATAGAACACATTGACCGTCAGGAACCGGGGTGCATTCGCTGCCGCGACGAAATACTGCATATTCGCCACCACAGCCTGTTTACCCCGCGGGATTTTGATGTGTCGCCCTTTTTCCAGATCATCAAACCCCGCATTGCCGCCGGCTTTGATCCGTACCGGGTTACCTGGTCTCGTGAACCTTTGGCACCGCCCCTTGAATAAGAGCTGACCTTACAGGCACCCTTCACGGGCATGCACTACTCCACCTTTATCACAATCTTGCCCAGGTGATCAGCCCGACCAAATCGAGCCATGGCGGCGGGTACGTCGGTCAGGGCAAAAGGCCCGTCGATCATGCAATTCAACGCACCGGCTTCAAATAAATCATTGAGTCTGTCTAGCCCCTGGTTTGGCTTAAGTGCCAGTATGGTCAACTGCTTTTTCGTCACCTTGCGGATAAGCGGGCCCGCGCAAAACAGCTGAAACAGTTTTGGCAAATACCCGCCCACCGATACGTAACGCCCACCGGGTTCCAGTGCGTTCAAATACCGTAAGGGTGAGTGTGTCGTTTTGGCATCCAGCACCAGATCGTAGCGTTGTCCGTGCCGGGTAAAATCCGTTTGTTCGTAGTCGAGCGTTTCATCAAATCCCATCGCGTTCAGCGCGCCGAGTTTTGATGCTTTATCCACACCAGTTACCCTGCAACCATAGGTTTTTGCAATACCCAGGCCTATCGCGCCTACCCCGCCGCCAGCGCCATTAATCAGCACCCGGTCCCCGTGCCGGATAGCGCCTGCCCCGACCAGGCCCTGTAATGCCAGCAACCCGGCATGGGGCAACGCAGCCGCCTGCTCGAACGTCATGTTAGCAGTCATGGGATGCATGGCATTTTCCGGTACGCTGACATAGTCTGCAAAACCGCCGAACCCAGCCTCCGACAAATCGCCATATACTCGGTCGCCCACGGCAAAGCGCGTTACGCCTTCCCCCAGTGCTTCAACAACACCCGCGACTTCCGTTCCCAGAATCGTTATCTTGGGTTTGAATGGCCCGGAGAATAAACGCAGCAGATGAGGCTGGCCACGCAGGAGCGTCCAGTCCCAATCATTGATGGCAGTGGCATGGACTTTAACCCGCACCTTGCCCTTGCCAGCAATGGGCACCGGCTGTTCACGCAGCTGCATCACTTCAGGCGTGCCGTAGCGGCGATAAATAATGGCTTTCATAGTATCCGGCGACTCCTAAACTGATCACTCCGTTCTATATCGCAACGGTGTAGCCGTCAACATTAGCGGCCAAAGATGTGACGATCAGCCAATACGAGCCAGGGTTAAACCAAATGAACAACCCGGCGTGACCGGTTGTTCATTATCCAAAAGTCACAGGCAGTAATATGACCGCTGGCACTGTTACGACCTGGCAAAACGCTGAACACTTTGCGTTTTGAATAACAACAGCCCAACCAAGGGGCGACAAGGAGAGTATGAATGAAAACCTGGCAGACGCTGTTAGTAAGCGCCGCTATTTTGGCGGCGGCCGGGACGGCCGTTGGAATCATGATGAACCAGACGCCCGAGCCGGAAAAAACCGAGGCGTCGGAAACCGAGTGGCGCATTGAAAGCGTTCGGGCTGAAGCCGGTTTTCATCACCCCGAAATTCGCTTGGTCGGTCAACTTGAAGCGGCGCGTCAGCTTACTGTGACAACAACGCAGAGTGCCGACGTTATTGAACTGAATGTAACGGAAGGTAGTCGGGTTGAATCCGGAGACCTGCTGCTGCGACTGGATGACTTCGATAGCCGCCAGCAACGCGAACAGGCCGAAGCCGACCTCGCCGATATCACCTCTCAAGTTGACATCCGCCAATTGCAGCAAGTTCAGGAAACCCGGGCTCTGGCGGTTGCCTCCGCCGAACTTGAACAAGTGCAGTCGCGCCTTGTGCAACAACAGCGGTTGGCCGAACGCGGGCTCGCCTCCCAGCAACAACTGGAAGACCTTCAACAACAAGTCGACCAGCAGCAATTGAGCGTCTTGCAACACCGCACCAGCGTCGACAGTCATCCCGCCGAGCTGGCCCGACTGAATGCCAGCCGAACCAAGCTAGCGCTCAACCTGGAACGTGCGCAACGTACCCTGGACCAGACCGATATTAGAGCCCCCTTTGCCGGCCGCATTGGCAGCGTGGCGATACGCCTCGGCCAAACTACCCAGCCGGGCCAGGCATTGCTCACCCTGTACTCGGATGACGCCCTGCAATTGAAAGTGCAACTGCCCCATGCCCTTGCAGGGGAGGAGGAAGCGCTTGCTGCCACTGTGACGCAGGGCAATCGCGAGACGGAGCTTCAATTCGACCGCGCCCAGGCCCAACTGAATACCAGCCAGAGTGGCTTTACCGCCTGGTTCACTCTGACCGACCCTTCGGGCTGGCTACCAGGTGGTTACGCCAGGGCCACCGTACAACTGCCGGCCAGATTCAGTTACCGGGTCCCTGAAGCGGCTGTTTTTCAGGACGGCTGGCTGTATCGCATCACCGACGAGCGCCGCCTGCAGGCTGAACCGGTCGACATTCTGGGCATCAACCAGGAAGGCGATAAGCGCTGGCTGGTGGTTCAGGGGCCGGAACTCACAGGCGATCTGCGGCTGTTAACCACCCGCCTGAACAACCCCATTACCGGCATGCGTGTTCACGAGCCTGGTGTCGACCCGGATCCAGACCCACAGGCCGATGCTGAATCGGTCGAACCGGCCGGGGTTACTTTATGACTGCGCAGAATAACCACGGCCTCCTGGCCTATTTCAGTCAGCACCGGGTCGCCGCCAACCTGATCATGATCGTTGTTGTGCTGTTTGGTTTAATGGCGCTCAGCCGGTTACCAACCCAATTGATGCCCGATTACAGTTTGCCGGGCATTGAGGTATCGACGGCCTGGCCGGAAGCGAATGCCCAGGCGGTTGAAACCTACCTGACCACCCCGCTGGAACAGGCCTTCCGACAACTGGACGACGTTGAAGAGGTCTGGTCCTGGTCGAGCCAGGGGCACAGCCGGATCATCGTGCGCTATTCGATGGATGCCGACATGGACAGCGCCCTGTCGGACATGTCAGGCCAGCTGAGCGGTTTCAGTGATCTGCCCGACGGTGCAGAGACACCCAAGCACCAGCAAGTGGTCGAGAAGGAAGCGGTATTCTCGCTGCTCATACGCTCTTCCGGGCCACTGAGCGAATTGCGCCCCCTGGTGCACGATTTCAAAAACGAATTAATGTCCCGAGGCATTGCGGACATCGACGTACGGGGGTTTCCCGATCAGGAAATCGCCATTGATGTGCCACTCGAACGCCTGCTGGCCAATGGCCAGTCTCTGAACGACATCGCCCATCAGGTTCGTACTGCTAACCGCGACGACAGCGCCGGCCAGGTTGGAACCGATTTCTCCCGGGCCTCGGTCATCAGCCAGCGTCGCGCCGATGGCGCCATCGCGTTAACCGACCTGCCCCTTGCCAGTCAGCAACCGCTATCAACGCTGGCGGACGTTAACCGTCAGGTCGCCCCAGGCGCTCGCCATTATGTGCTCGAAGGGCAGCCCGTCGCCCGGATGCTGATTTACCGCTCCGATCATCTCGACAGCCTCGACACCAGCGAGATCATCTATGACTGGCTCGATGACGTTCGACCCGACTTACCGGCCGGAACCGACATCGTGGTCTGGTGGGACATGTCTGAATTCGTGCAGGGAAACATGGACATGCTGTTGCAAAACAGCCTGATGGGCCTGGTACTGGTGGTCGTCATTCTGTTCGTGTTCCTGAACCGGCGTGTCGCCTGGTGGACCGCCATGGGCATCCCGGTGTCGGTGCTGGGCACACTGATTCTGCTCTACTTCACCGGCGGTTCGATGAACTTCCTGTCGATGTTCGCCTTCCTGATGGCGCTCGGCATTATTGTCGATGACGCCATCGTCGTCGGTGAAGAAACCGTCACTCAAATGGAAAAAGGCCTGGCCCCGGACGAAGCCACCCGGGTTGCTGCCAAACGCATGTTTGGTCCGGTCATGGCCAGTTCGCTAACCACCATCGCGGCCTTTTTTCCGCTGTTACTGGTCCCAGGCCCGTTCGGCGAACTGCTGCGCCCGATACCGGTGGTCATTATCAGCGTAATTGTTGCCTCGCTGATCGAATGCTTTCTGATATTACCCGGCCACCTGAACCACAGCTTTCACGGGCATAACCCGAAACGCAGCCGCTTTCGCCTCTACATGGACACAAAGATCCACCACCTGCGCGAGCATTATTACCGCCCCTTCGTCACGTTCGGCATCCGCAACCGGTCAGTCACACTGAGCCTGGCCGTCGGACTGTTTGCCGTGGCCATCGGTTTGCCGATGTCCGGCCTGGTGCCGGTCACCGATATGAACAACATCGAAGACAACATGGTGACGACTTACATCGAGTTCTACGACGGCACCGAAGAGTCAGCCATTGACCGCTACACCGCCCAGGCAAAAGCCGCGCTGGCCGACACCGAAACAGCCCTGGGCAACGGCCAGCCAATCATCGATCAGGTGTATGAGATTTACAGCGCCGATGAAGGCTTCACCCAGGTTCAGGCCAGGCTGGTCGACCGCGATGACCGCCCCGTCTCCAACGGCGATTTTCTGAAAGCCTGGGGCGGGCGCATTGAGACCGGGCCCGAAGTCTCCTATCTGTCGACAGAAAATGAGAGCGGCGGCGGCCAGTCGACGCTGACTTTCTTTCTTGCCGGGCGCAGCCTGACCGATCTCAAACAGGGCGCGGAAGAATTAAAAACTCGCCTCGAAGATTACAGCGGTCTCGCGAATGTACGCGACACCCTGCCCTGGGGTGATGAACAACGCCTCTTTGAACTGAACGCCACAGGCCGGGGCCTGGGTTTAACCGAGCCCGACATTGCGGCCCAGATCCGCCAGGCCTTCATGGGCATCGAAGCACAAACCTTCACCGAATACGGCCAGGACATCCCGGTCATGGTTCGACTGGCCCAGGCCGATCGCGATGCCCCCGGCGCTTTGTATGACCTGCCGGTTCGCACCGGCGAAGGCCACTATGTGCGCCTGGCCGACGTTGTCGATTTTCGAACCGAACGCGAACTCAGTTCCATCTTTCACAACAATGGCCAACTGGGCGTGGAAGTGAAAGCCGACGTGCTCGGCGAAGACGCTAACCTGGCCGACATTGCCAACGACATTCGCGCACAGGAGCTGCAACCCATTCTCGACCGCTACGGACTGACGGCCGAGATTCAGGGCAGCGCCCAGGACATTCAGGAAATGCAGCAGAACCTGATCTTCGCAGCCCTTGGCGGGTTCGCCCTGATCTACTTCATACTAGTGTGGATGTTCGGCAGTTACAGCTGGCCGCTGGCCGTCATGTCGGCCATACCGCTCGGGATGACCGGGGCTATTTTCGGGCACTGGCTGCTTGGCTTTGAACTGACGTTCCTGTCGTTCTTTGGCTTGTTTGGCCTGGGCGGCATCATCATCAACGACGCTATTATTCTGATCAATCGTTATCAGGAAATTCGGGCTGAACAACCGGAACTCGACTCAAGAATGGCCATTATTGAAGCCAGTTGTCAGCGCTTTCGCGCCGTCATGCTGACGTCCATCACCACCGTAGTCGGGCTGATCCCCATTCTTCTAGCCGACTCCGTGCAGGCTCAGCTGGTGAAAAGCATGGCCGCTTCGCTGGCCTTCGGGCTCGCCTATGGCACCTTGCTGGTGCTGGTCGTTATTCCCGCCACCCTGACGTTTATCGAATCGGCCAATCACCGGCGCCAGCGATTCATCGGCTGGTTCAAACGGCGGGTGTTTTTGTAAGTTGTGAGCTTCGAGCTGCGAGCTATGAGCTATGAGCTTTGAGCTGTTAACTCGCAGCTCGCAGCTCGCAACGTCAGCTTCTCCACCCATTCCCAGGCCATAGCATCTGCGCGGGCTACATTTCCTTCATTCCAAGAGCATTACGCGATAATTTCGACGAGTGAACTTGTTCATTGCAAATACTGAGTTTACCTTTGTGGAACCCTAGCCAAAACCAAAGAGAACGTTGGGATGTCAGTCCAAAAGATATCGGTCACCCTTATTGCGCTGTGGCTTGTAGCCGCGACCGTGCTGGCAGGCTGTGCAACCACCCCAACCCCAGCACAAAACGACGAGAACCTGCTTGGGCAAGACGTTCGACTGCTGTACCAGCAATGGGGGCAACCCGAATACCGCTCCAACGCGACGGCTGACGAACAGCAACTTCATATCTGGGACATCCGTGGCTGCAAAAACAACATAACCACCCGGCCCGATGGCACCATTATTGGCTATGCCGTCACCGGCGATTGCCCCTAGGCAACCGGGGCCAGCCCGGCCCAACCGATCAATACTCACAGGCGCTTACTGCGTGACAACAGCGCACCGTTTCAGCCTGAAACCTCAGTGAACCGCCACGCCTTTAATCAGTGCGTACATCCGCTCTCCCGGCTGCAAGGCCAGTTGCCGGCGCGAGCGTTCGGTAATGCGCGACAGCAGCACCTGGGTGCCCAGCCTGAGCGCGATCAGCACATGCCCCGGCTGCGAATCGGCTTCCAGAGCCTCAATCTGAACCGCCAGGCAATTAAGCACACTGCTGTCGGTCGCCGGTACCCGGCTGATCGTTACATCCCGTGCCGCTACGCTCAAACGCACCCGGGTGCCACAGGCCTGGTTTAACTGGGAGACCCAGACTGACTGGCCATCGCACATCACCTCGGTTAGGTGGTCGGCCTCATCCTGGCGGGTTACAACGCCTTCCAACAGAGCTTGTGCGCCCTGCTGATGCGCCAGCGGCATATCGAGCCGAGTGAGCACCCGGGCGACCGGGCCCTGGGTCAGCACTTGACCGTCCTCCATCAAAACCAACTGGTCAGCCAACCGCAACACTTCATCCTGGCTGTGACTGACATACACAACAGGTACCGCCAGAGTGCGATGCAGTTGCTCCAGATAAGGCAGTATTTCAGCCTTGCTGTCGCTGTCGAGCGAGGCCAGGGGTTCATCCATCAACAACAGATCGGGGCTCGTCAGCAGTGCCCGACCCAGCGCAACACGCTGGCGCTGGCCACCGGAGAGCTGATCCGGGTAACGATTCAGCAGGGGAGCCAGCCCCAGCAATTCGATGGTCGTCTGCCACTCAACGCGCCGATGCGACGGCGCTACCCGCCGCCAGCCATAGCGCAGATTGCGCTCTACGGTCAGGTGGGCAAAGAGGCTGGCTTCCTGAAACACATAGCCCAGGGAACGCCGATGTGTTGGCAGGCACTGGTGGCCCGCTTGCCAGACTTCACCGGCAACGTCCAACTGCCCACTGGCCTCCGGCTCAAGCCCCGCCATGCACCGCAGCAAACTTGTTTTGCCACAGCCGGAGCGACCAAAAACAGCGGTAATGCCCCGGTCAGCCAGTTCAAAGGCCACATCCAGCGTGAAATCACCCCGCTTAAGCTGAAACCGGACCTTCATTGCGCCACCCCGACCAGCCGAAAGCGCCGGTTCAGGGCGTAGACCGCCAGCAATAACGAAAACGCCAGCACCAGCAACACCAGCGACAGGCCATGAGCCGCACCGTAGTCAAGCGCCTCGACGTGGTTGTAGATGGCGATTGATGCAACCTGCGTCTGGCCGGGAATGCTACCGCCAATCATCAGCAGCACACCGAATTCACCCAGGGTATGGGCAAAAGACAACACAAAGGCGGTGAGAAAACCCCGCCGTGTCAGCGGCAACACAACCGTCATAAAGCGATCGATAGGCCCGGCACGCAGGGTGGCGGCGGCTTCGAGCGGCCGGGTGCCCAGGCTTTGAAAGGCATTCTGCAGCGGTTGCACCACAAACGGCAGGGAATAGACCATCGACCCGATGACCAGGCCGGTAAAGCTGAACGCCAGGTGGGTCAGCCCGATTGACTCCAGCGCCCCGCCTATGGCGCCCCTCGGGCCCAGCAATATCAGCAGATAAAACCCGATCACCGTTGGTGGCAACACCAGCGGCAATGCTACCAGCGCTTCAATCAGCACCTTGGCCCGGCTGGGAGTAAACGCCAGCCACCAGGCCAGGGGAACACAGAGCACCAGCAGCAGAACCGTGCTGATCAGGGCGAGCCTGAGTGTCAGGAACAAGGCTATCCAGTCTGCCTCGGCGATGCCGGCTATCACCATCTCAGCACCTCAGGGAATGACGGCGGGCAGATCATACCCGTACGTCTGAAACAAGGTTGCCGCCTCCACCCCGCGCAGGTAGTCGGCGAAATGCCGGGCGACCTCGTTCTGCGCTGCACGGCGGGTCACCACCAGCCCCTGTTCCAGCGGCCTGTGAACATCCACGTCGATCAGCGCGTAACCGCCCTGAGCCGCAATAACCGGGTTCAGCACCTGTGCCAGGGCTACGATTCCAACCTCGGCAGCGCCGCTTTGCACCAGTTGCAGAGTACCGGAGACGTTGTCGCCATAAACCAGCCGTGGCTGCAGAGCGTCCCAGAGGCCGGCAGAGATCAGCGCTTCTTCTGCCCGGGCGCCATAGGGCGCAAGCCGCGGGTTGGCGATGGCCACCCGGCGGAAACGCTCATCGGCCAGGTCAGCAAGCACCAGCGATTGCGCATCGACCGTATTACTCCAGATCGCAATGCGACCGATGGCGTAGGGCATCGCCTCACTGGCGGCAAAGCCAGCCTCGACCAGCGCAGCGGGGTAGTCCATATCTGCAGAGAGGTAAACATCGAAGGGGGCACCGTGGGTGATTTGCGCGTAAAACCGGCCAGACGAACCGTATTGAATGTCGATCGTGTTTTGTGGATAACGCTCACGATACTGCGTCGCGATCGCCTCCAGGACGAAACGCAGTTGGGAAGCCGCAGCCACCCGGGTGATTTGCTGTGCCTGAACCGCCGTCGCCATCAGCAGCGCCGTCACCGCCAGTCCAGCCAACACCGCCTGACGGATCCACATAGCACGCTTCCTGACGTTAGGGGTTAACGCCCCGGAATATATCGTCATAGATAACGACTGACAACACCGTAACAGACTCATCTGCAGCCGCCGGGGATTACTGTGGCTAAAAGGCCGGAGCCATCCACGGCCGCTGGTGCACAGGATCGCACCAGGAAATTCAATTGAACATGGTATTCAATGACTGCTTTCTTATATTTCAATAATTTATCGCTATCAGCCACCAGGCTTGCACTTTTTTGGCGCAGTTCGCCTTGCCAATTGAAGGTTTGCTGTTAGTATGAATGTTCAATTGAACATCTAACAATAACAAACGTCTGGGGCAGGTCCTTTCAGGATGTTCAATTCAAGGCATGGAGCCTTAACGCATGGACCGCACCCAATGGAGAACCAATCATGAATCTGCATAAAACAATGCTCTCCCGCCTTTCACCCACGGCCACTGCCATGGCAACCGCTTTGTTGCTTGGCGTCAGCAGCCATGCGTTGGCTGAATGCGAACGCGGTGCGCTCGATACCATGTATTGCGACGCCGACGGTGATTTGGTCGCTGACTTGCCGGCCGATGAATCGCAATGGGTTGACCCGGACACGTTGATTTTCGCGTACACACCGGTTGAGGATCCGGCCATTTATTCCGACATCTGGCAGCCTTTTATCGACCATCTGGCTGAAGTCACGGGCAAAGATGTACGCTTTTTTGCCGTGCAATCCAACTCGGCCCAGGTAGAAGCCATGCGCAGCGGTCGTTTGCATGTGGCTGGCTTTTCCACCGGGCCTACGCCGTTCGCGGTTAACCTGGCGGGCGCCGTTCCCTTTGCGCTGATGGGCTCTAGCTCCGGTCAGTTTGGTTATTCACTGCAGGTGTACACCCATGTCGATTCCGACATCTATGAGATGGCTGACCTGAAAGGCAAGCGCATCGCCCATACCTCGCCGACTTCCAATTCCGGTAACCAGGCACCCCGTGCCCTGTTCCCTGAAATGGGTGTTGTACCGGGTGAAGACTATGAAATTTCGTTCTCTGGCAGCCACGACCAGTCAATGCTGGGTGTCGTTGCAAAAGACTACGATGCGGCACCGGTCGCCTCGGAAGTGGTGGAACGCATGGCCGCACGCGGTCTCTATGATGAAGACGACGTACGCCTGGTCTGGGAGTCGGATCGGTTCCCGACAACCTCCTATAATCATGCCTACAACCTCCACCCCGAGCTTGCCGAGAAGGTCCGCCAGGCGTTTTATACCTTTGAATTCGCCGGTACCGAGTTAGGTGAAGAGTTCGAAGGTGTTGAGACCTTTATCCCGATTAACTACAAGGATAACTGGCGCGTCATCCGCACCATTCAGGCCTCCAATGGTGTGCAGTACACCCGCGACAACCTTCAATAAGCTCTTCAAATAAGAATGGGTGCCTCCGCCCAAGGGCTGGAGGCACCGTCGGGAGTGAAACAGATGTTAGAAATCACCAACCTGGTAAAACGATACGGGCGCAACGATCCAGTGCTCAAAGGCCTTAATCTGAGTGTCGAGGGCAGCAGTGTCGTGTCGATCGTCGGCGCGTCCGGTGCGGGCAAGAGCACCATGCTGCGCTGCATAAACCGACTGGTCGAACCGACCTCGGGCTCGATCAAGCTAAACGGTCATGAACTGGTCAACCTTCGCGGCAGCGAGCTGCGCCATTCCCGCCGACGCATCGGCATGGTGTTTCAGGGGTTCAACCTGATCGACCGGCTGACGGTAATGGAAAACGTTCTTTCCGGGCGGCTCGGTTATGTGTCGTTTTTCCAGGCGCTGACACGCCGCTTTCCGCAAACCGATATTGAGCGTGCCTTCAACCTGATGGAGCGTGTGGGCATCGCACACTACGCCAATAAACGGGCCGACCAACTCTCCGGCGGTGAACGCCAGCGAGTTGCTGTGGTGCGTGCTCTGATGCAGGAACCGGAGATTCTGCTGGCCGACGAGCCAACCGCCTCACTCGACCCGAAGACCTCCCAGCAAATCATGAGCCTGCTGCAAACCCTGGCCAGTGAAATGTCGCTGCCCGTGTTGATTAACATTCACAACGTTACTCAGGCCCGTATGTATACCGACCGCATTGTCGGCATGCGCCATGGCCAGATGATATTCGACGGCGCGCCCAAAGATTTTAATCAGGACGCACTGGACGCCATCTACGGCGGCATCGAATCGCCGGAAGAAGACGGTGGTGAACCGCAACACCAGACGGCTCAGGAGGCACTGGCATGACACCCGTCAGAACCGCTACCGATGCGTCGTCGGGCAGGGTCTGGAAGAAACCACCTTTTATTGCTAACCCCTGGGTTCGATATGGGCTGGTTGCCATCACTCTGGTGTATTTGTATTGGGCATTTTCAACACTGCCATTCAACTGGGAACGCATTGCCGAAGGCTTGCCGCGTGCGGCAAGAATTTTTGGCGGCGCCTTTCCACCAAGCTTTGAACGCGCTGGCCTGCTGTGGACCGGTTTCAAGGAAAGCTTCCAGATCGCGTTTCTATCGACATTACTGGGTGTGTTTCTGTCGGTACCCATCGCCGTGATGGCAGCGCGCAACGTCGCTCCGTTGCCGGTGTATTTGCTCGGGCGCACCATCATCATTGTGTCGCGCAGTTTTCATCCGGTCATCGTTGCCATTCTGTTTGTTGCAGCCGTTGGCTTTGGACCACTGGCGGGCATTCTCACCCTGACGCTCTACTCCATCGGTTTTGTCGCCAAGCTGTTGGCAGAAGAAATAGAAGAGATCGACTGGGGCCAGGTTGAAGCCATGCGTTCGGTCGGTGCGGGCTATCTGAAAATGCTGATTTACGGTGTGTTCCCGCAAATCATGCCGCGCCAGATTGGCTTGTCTATGTACCAGCTCGATAGCAATTTGCGTGCTTCGGCCGTCGTCGGCATTGTCGGCGCCGGTGGTATCGGTGGCACGCTGATGAACGCCTTTGGACGTTACGATTACGATTTCGCATTTGCCATTCTGCTGATGATCATCGGCATCATTCTGGTCAGTGAAGGCATCAGCGGATGGGTGAGGAAAAAAGTATGGTAGATCACGCAGCAAAACTGTCCGATCACGTCTGGTCTCGCTACGACCGCAAGGAGCAGTGGACCCGCTACGGGGTTTATCTGATCACGCTGATCGCCATTGTCTGGGCGGTACGCGACATCGACATTTTCTGGCCCTGGGTTTGGGATGCCCCCAACCAGATTCAAAGCCTGGGCGCGCGCATGTGGCCGCCACGATTCGATACCTGGAATGCCATTTTCCACGCCATGCTGGAGACGGTACACATTGCCACCCTGTCGACCATGCTGACCATATTCATTGCCCTGCCGGTCTCCTACATCGCGGCACAGAACACCACGCCGAACAAGGCTACGCTGTGGCTGGGCCGGTTCATTCTGGTCTCCAGCCGCTCGGTAAACACCATCATCTGGGCGCTGCTCTTCGTGGCCATTTTCGGCCCGGGTGTGCTGGCCGGGATTCTCGCGGTGATGTTCCGGTCGGTTGGTTTCATCGGCAAGCTGATGGGCGAGGCCATTGAGGAAATCGACCGGCGTCCGGTTGAAGCCATGGAAGCCACTGGCGCCAGCAAAATGAAGATTGTGCTGTACGCCATTGTGCCTCAGGTGATGCCGGCGTTCTTTGCCATCATTATTCTGCGCTGGGACATCAACATTCGCGAATCCACCGTGCTCGGCCTGGTGGGCGCTGGAGGCATAGGAGTGTTGCTGCAAGGGTCGATTGACCTCTTTGCCTGGCAGACCGTTGCCACCATTCTGCTGGCGATTGTCGCACTGGTTATTCTGGGAGAAGCGGTAACCAGCGCCCTGCGCAAGAAGGTAATTTGAGGCCGGCAAACGATGCCCGGGCGCTGCCTGTGGCATCTTCAGCCAGTCGAAACTCGCCCGAAAATCCGCTAGTATGGATTTGGCAAAGCTGATGTTCTGTTCACCGGGTTGGACCATGCCGAGGCGCGCCTCGTACAAAATCAACAAGGGTTTACTGATAGTGGCTTTATTCTAATGGGTGCCAAAGAACGGCAGTACAGTATTCTCGAATGGGTGCGCGAACAGGAGCATGTCGAAGTTGAAGACATAGCCCGGCGCTTCGGTGTCACCACCCAAACCATTCGCCGGGATATCAACCGACTCTGCGAACAGGGTTTGTTACGCCGCCGTTACGGCGGTGTCAGTTTGCCGACCAGTGCTTCAAAAAGCCCACTGGGCGACTCTAAAGTCCGTAATCTGCTGGCCAAGCAGCAGATCGCCCGGCGGGTTGCGGCTGACATACCTGAAAACGCTACCGTCAGTCTGGGCGTGGGCAGCAGCATAGAGCTGGTCGCCCAGGCGCTGATTCACCATCAGTCATTGCGCATTCTAACCAACAACCTGAGTGTCGCCTCGGCGCTTTCCGGAAACCCGGGTATCGAAGTGATTGTATCGGGCGGGCAATACCGGCATAACGATCACGATGTGGTCGGCCCGGAAGTCACCAACTTTTTCAGTTCCTTCATTACTGACTACGGCATCATCAGCACCGGTAGCATGGACCTGAACCACGGCCTGATGGACTACGACATTCGCGAAGCGGAAGTCAGCCGCGCCATCATTTCCAATACCCGGGCTCGTTTGCTTGTCGCTGATCGCAGTAAATGGACACTCAACTCGCACTGCAAGGTTGCTTCATTCAAATATGTAGACCGCTTTTACACCGACCTGATACCAGCCAATAAGCGTACAGAGTTACCCGACTCGGTAGACATCATTGAGTGTGGCGAAGCAGAACCGGTGTTTGATAAACAGAACCCGTTGTCAGTCAGCAACCTCTAACCATTCTGACGATAGAGATGAACCGACCAGAATCAGGACATCTGGCGCAGGTTTGGCTAGGCTTGGATAACCGTGTAAACATCTTCTTCATGCAAACAGGGCATCCAATGTGTCTCAACCGAACGATCTGGCTGACAGACTGAATCGAAACCGGCGACGATTCCTGGTCGGGCGCCATCCGGAAAAAGCGGCCATTGAAGCGTTTGCTACGGCATCCCCGAAACAACCCGGACTGGTCATGCACCTGTGTGCGCCTGGCGGGGTCGGCAAAACAACACTGTTAAAAGCCTTTCTTCAGGATACCCGTTACGAACGCCCCATCTTGTGGTTCGATGCCCGTAACCTACCTCCCAACCCCAACTTGTTTACCGCTGCCATTCAGTCTTTGCGTGACGAAAAAGGCGTTGGAGAAAAAGAGCCGCACCTACTGATCATTGACACCTTTGAATGCCTGGCACCCCTGGAAGGCTGGCTGAGGGACGTATTCATACCCACGCACACTCTGGGCTTCAGACTTATCCTGGCCGGTCGGAATCCGCCCGCCCTGGAGTGGCGAACCGACCCGGTCTGGATCGATGAACATCGCCAGATAACCCTGTCACCGTTTACCGACACCGAAGTGGATGACTACTTAACACTGCGCGGCATAGAAGCCTCAGGCTTTGAGCGCGCCCGACAGTTTGCCCGGGGGAATCCGCTGGCGCTGGCACTCTATACCGATTCGATCGGCAAGCAGGAGGGGCTCTCTGGCAGCCTAGCTCGCAGTTGGCATCAGAGACTGGTCGACAGCCTCGACAGCACACATCAGCGAGCGGCACTTGAAGCCTGCTGTACGGTCCGCCAGATGAATGAATCCATGCTGGCCAGCATGCTCAAACTGCACGCCCATGAAGCGGCTGACTTATACGACTGGCTGGCTTCGCAGTCATACATTGAAGCCGGAAGGAACGGCCTGTTCCCTCACGATCTGCTGCGCCAGGCTTTCACCGACGAGCTTAAGCAGCGCCAGCCTAGCCGGCTGATTGAACTGGGAGACCGGGCCTTTACCTACATCCATGATCGGCTTGAACACGCGGCCGAAGACCGAATCGGGCTCATACAGGACGCCTTCTTTTTGCTGCGGGACATTGATATTCAGCAAACCATGAGCAAGCCGGATCCGGGAGACGTTTACGTCGACAGTCTTCACCCGGCGGACTGGCCGTCCATTGATGACATGGTGCGACGCTTCGAAAATGACCATGCCGTTGACCTGGTTCATCAGTTTCACACCTGTCAGCCCGAGTCACTGACTGTTGTCAGGGACAGTGCCGGTAAAGCCGTCGGTTTCTTTCAGATTCTGCGGGTCGACCGGTTACCCGCACACGTGCAGGAAGCAGACCCGGTGTGTGCAGACTTTCTGTGCCTGGCCAGGCAGACATTAAAGCACTCGGGAACCGTTGTTCTACAACGGTTCTGGCTGCACAGCGACCAGGACATGGCGGCGTCTTCGGTCTACACGCAGGCTTTTTCGCACGCCGCTTTTCTATCGGCCAGTGTCACGCCAGCGGTGATGGGCAGTGTTCAGGGAGACACCCCTGAATGGCGGCGGGCGATGGCTCGTTTTGGTCACTCCGATGCTGAAATCACCATGCCCCGGCGACGCGGAACGCCAGCCATGGTTTTATACCAGGACTGGAGCGCCGACAACCGGGCTGGCATCAACTGGCTACGAAACGCCTATCGACAGGCGTTTGGCCTGGCAGAACCGATCAGCAGAGTGTCAGTGGCAACAGCACCTTTGCCGGATAAAAAGGCCTTCCAGAGCGCTCTGCGTCAGGCATTTCGCAGCGCTACCCGACTCGACCGACTGCAATCCAACGCCCTGGTCGACAGCAAACTGGTGCTCCAACATGGCCCGAACCAGGACCGGGTCACCCGCGCACAAAGCCTTCAGCGCCAGCTTGAAACAACCTGCGAACGACTTGAGTCGCAAGCCACGACCCGAGACCATGCGCGAGTGTTACAAGCCACCTATTTACGGCCGGCGCCCAACCAGCAAGCCGCCGCTGACCGGCTGGCCTTATCCTATGCCACCTACCGCCGCCGCCTTACAGAAGCCCTCAAGCTGGTAGAACTGGAATGGTGGGCTGAAGAGCTGAAATTGCGCGAAAAGTGAACATAAAATGGAGCAGATTGTGAACCCTGACCCTCGTACAGTGAACTGACATTCGCTGAAGGAATAGACGGTCATGGACATCAAACTCATAACGCCACCCTCTCCCCTGCGTCAGGTCATGATCAGCCTGATCATCATTCCCACACTGCTCCTGGTAGGCTGCGGCAGCAGTTCCAGCGACGACGCTGACGATACCGAAGACACCAGCGATAGCGACCCGGGGCCCATTGAAGGCCTGGTCGCGCCAACCGTATCGGTTGACTATGACAACTGGCAATTGCGATTCACCTGGCGCGATATGACAGGCGCTGATTTCTATCGCATCCATGAAGACCCGGACAGCATGAGTGGCTATTCCCAACTCGGGCCGGACCTGACCAGTAACGAATACGTGTACAACATCAACCTCAGCGAAATAACCAACGCCCGCTTTATTGTTGAGGCATGTGACGCGGAACAATGCATCGATTCCGATATAGTAACGCTGGATACGGTGTCACCTGGCATCACACCGATCGTCGTCAGTGGCGATTCAGCGCCGGACATGGGCAGTGCTGTGTTCAGCAGCAACATCGGAACTGCGTTCGACTTCGACGTCAATGGTCCGGGCACCATTGCCATACACGGAGTGACCGACCAGACCGACAGCAGCGGCAGTGCCCGTGATGGCATTTTTAAATATGAATCCGGAACCGGTTTAACGCTCGTCCAACCCGATGATGACAACTTGCCTGCAAGCGATGCCAGCTACAACGGGTTCTACGATGTCTGGATAGCCGATAACGGCCACATTTTATTTGGCGGGTTGCTCAATCTCGACAATACATTGACCGACGATGTTGACGGGTTCAACAATGAAGTCCTGTTACGCAATACGTTCGGCACCACAGCGCTAATGGCCCGTGAAGGCGAGCCTGGCAGGGGCGGTACGGCCTTCCCGACGCTAGACGCCGGCGCAAGCGTTTACTTCTCGGAAAACATCACCGCGAACCGGGTTTTTACCAACCTCAGTATCGATGCATCCGGTGGCATTACTTTCCAACTGGGGTCCAACACAGACGCCTTTCGAACCGACGATGACTCTGACTTTTACGACTCGACCATCTGGACCATCAAAGGTGATGGCACCAAGCTCCAGTCACTGAGTACCAGCCAGACCGAACTTCCGGGCAACCTTGATATCGGTGTGTTCAGTGCGTTCAAACAATACAGCCAGAATGCATCCGGCCAGCTTGCCTACGGCCTGGCAATTAACGGAGTACCCACCGATAACAATTCAGGGGTGTATGTCCGGGATACAGACGGCTCACATACTGAAGTGGCACGGGAAGCCGGTGGATCAGTCAGCGACTACATTGATCGTTTGCAAACAGCCACCTTACAGATCACAGACAACGGCGAAGTATTCTACTTCACCCAAAGAGACGTCGCAGGTGTGGGCAACAGAGGCCTGTATACAAACGCAACCGGCACGTCCAATACCCGGATCGCCCGCATTGGCCTGCCGTTCTTGCTGGAAGACGGAACCACCCAGGAAATCACCGGTTTCATCGGCGGAGGCAGCTCATTTTCTGCTGCCGACAACACAGCGGCATTTCTCGTGAATGCGGGTTCGGTAGACACAGAAGACGCCCTGATTGTCTGGCAAGATGGCACCGCGAAGCGTCGGTTCCAGGAAGGCGATGCGGTTCGCGGGCTGCTGGACAGTTCAACCGTTGATCTCGACCTGGTATCCGTACCGGGAACCGGGCCGAGGATCGAATTGAACAACAACGGCTGGATTGGCTTCCAGGGGCTCACGGCCTTTGGCACTGAAGCGCTGTTTGTTTCAAGCCCCAATGGGTACACGCGATTGATGGTGCGGGAAGGCCAGTCGTTTTCAGTGGGTGACATTGACTACGGCACCGTCATGGAGGTCCTCGACTTCCAAATCGATCAGGCCGCCAACATGATTGTGGGCTTGCGCTTTGTCGACGGTACCAACGGCATTTTCAGTGTCACCCTGTGTGGTTCTGACGAACCTTGCTGACGTTGCTCTAATAAGGCCAGGGTGACCCACCTGTCAGGAAACGCGCCCTGGCACACGGGTTAACACCCTGGTCCACCATCGGCTGACCACCGGGCCGCATAGAACCAGCCAAATGGGATCATTACGTTACAGAAATGGCGTGACATCCAGGTTTAACTGACGAGCGTCCAGCGTCCCGACGATGTCGTACTTCGCTTTTTCGCTGGAAAGGTCGACAAGCACCGGCTCAACCTGATGCCGGTTCACGGTATTGTAGAAGACTCTGACCATAGGGTGTTTCGGGCTGCGTCGGTTGGCTTCAACCACCACTCCGGCTCTGTTTCGTGTCAACTCAACAAGCGTTCCTACCGGGTAAACCGACAGGCACCGGATAAAGTCGTACACCAGGTCTTTGTCGAGGTGGAAAACACTCCACTCAATCAGCTTTCTCAGCGCCATATCGGGCGCCATGCCCGTGTGGTAGACGCGGTCTGCGGTCACGGCATCGTAAACGTCGCAGATGGCCGCCATCCGGCCATAGCGATCGATCTGCTCCCCGGCTTTATTTCGCGGATAGCCCGTGCCGTCGAGCCGCTCATGATGAAGCTGGCAAATCGACCGGCTCAGGTCGCTCAACCCGGCCGTCACGTCCAGAATCTTCTCGCCATAGGTGACGTGGCGCTTCATTTCTTCCCACTCTTCAGCTTCAAGCTTGCCGGGTTTGTGCAATATTGAATCAGGCACCAGTACCTTGCCTATATCGTGCAGAATGCCGCCGATCACAAGGTCCTTTAAAACGTTGCGCTCAAGCCGCATTGAGCGACCAAATATACCCAGAAGAATGCCGACGTTTATCGAGTGTTGGAGAAGATAGGTATCTTTTGAGCGAATATGAGACAAGCACGCCAGGGCATTTTCATTGGTATTAAGCGATTCAAGCAGCTCTTCGGAGGTCTCATCGACCGCCGCCACATCGATGGGCTGGTTGTTTTTGACATCATTCAACACCTCGTCCAGAACATTGCGGGCTTGCTGGTAACGCTTTTCAGCCCGGTCGCGCTCTTGCGACACAGGCACCCGTTTCACGGCCGTTCCGGCATCCGACTGAAGTTGTAACGACTCCAGCTGCTGGGCTTGAATCTGTTTTTGTTCATCGGCCGGCAATGCCTCCGGGCAATCCAGTCCTTTGGCGGTGTCTATATACAGCTCGGTAACCCCAAGCCGCTTAATCTTCTCGATGGTCGCCAGATTGCCAATTTTGCCACTTCGAGATGCGTTATTGCTCGGAACCCACTGGTTATTCAGATCGGAGACATACATTCCGGGCTTCAACATGCTGATCAGTATCTTCTTTATCACTGTACACCCCGAGCCATGATGAAAACCTTCCATTACTACCAGTCTATACTAGCAACATACCCAATACCTGTCCCATATATGAGCATTTATTAATCAATGATTCGAATAGGCCAGCTATATCGCTCACTGTTCCAGTAAACGCTGCGCTTAGCACAGGTATATTGAACCCCTACCTGAAGACGGTCTACAAAACCTGCGCCCGGGTGGTAGAGTTAAAGCATAACTGACAGGGAAACCAGCCAGGGAGCCGAACCATGAAATCCACAGCACCGCTTATCCCCCGCAAACAGCTGTTCAGTAATCCGGAACGCAACGCAGCCATGATCAGCCCCGATGGCCGGTATCTGGTCTGGCAGGCACCGCTCGACGGTGTCATGAACATTTGGCTGGCGCCGAGTGATGATCCCGGCGCCGCACGACCGATCACCCATGACACCCATAGAGGTATTCAGTCATGCCACTGGGCTTACAACAGCCGGGCGGTGCTTTACACCCAGGATAAGAACGGCGACGAGAACTGGCATGCCTACGCTCTGGATATCGAAACCGGGGACAGCCGAGACCTGACACCCATTAGCGGGGTGTCGGCGATGTTTACCCAGCTCAGCGAGCGTCACCCTAACTGCGTCGTCATTGGTTTGAACGACCGGGATGAATCACATCACGACCTCTACGTCATTGATGTGCTCACTGCAGAGTGCACCCTACTGGTCGAGAACCCGCGCTTTCAGACCATCATCGTGGATCGAGACTTCCAGGTTCGGCTGGCGGGTGAAGTGGAAGCCGACGGCGCCATACAATGGAATCAGTACGATCAGGGCAACTGGCACCCCCTTGAGCGAATTCCTGCAGAAGACGCCATGACCACGAATATCGTCGGCTTCGAATCCGACAGCAATCAATTGCTCATGTTCGACAGCCGGGGGCGTGACACCGCGGCCCTGATTCGCTGGAATCTCGTCACCGGCGAACGCGAAACGCTGCTGGCCGATGACAGGGCAGACATTAGCAAACTGATGATCCAGCCAAGCACGCGCACGTTGCAGGCAGCGGCAGTGGAATACGAACGGCTGGACTGGATGCCTCTGGCCCCGGGCATCGAACACGACCTGGCCTTCCTTAAGACGCTGTGCAACGGCGATTATACAATCACCTCCAGAACGCTGGATGACCAGCAATGGATTGTTACCTATACCACCCCGGAACAACCTCGGCACTACTACCGCTATGATCGCAGCCAACGAACAGCTGATCTCCTATTCACCAGCCGACCACAGCTGGAAGGCGCGCCGTTGTCTCCAATGCATCCGACGATTATTACCGCACGCGACGGGCTTAACCTGGTCAGCTACCTCAGCTTGCCTGAAGAAAGCGACCCGGAACGAACCGGCGTACCATCGGCGCCATTGCCCATGGTGCTGCTGGTTCATGGCGGCCCCTGGGGACGCGACAACTACGGGTGGAATGCCTACCACCTCTGGCTCGCCAACCGGGGCTATGCGGTACTCAGTGTCAACTTCCGTGGCTCCAACGGTTTCGGCAAAGCGTTTATCAACGCTGGCGACCGGGAATGGGGCAGAAAGATGCACGATGACCTGATCGACGCCGTTGACTGGGCTGTTGAAGGCGGCATCGCCCAGCGTGACAAAGTTGCCATTATGGGCGGTTCCTATGGCGGCTATGCCACCCTGGCGGGCCTGACTTTGACTCCAGAGGTGTTCGCCGGTGGTGTTGATATAGTCGGCCCCTCCAACTTGATTACGTTGCTGGAATCCATCCCACCCTACTGGGCGCCAATATTCAATATGTTTGCCAACCGTGTGGGCGACCCACGAACTGAATCGGGCCGTGCCTTTCTCAAAGAGCGCTCACCCCTGACTTATGCACACCGAATCTGCAAGCCGCTGCTTATCGGCCAGGGCGCCAACGACCCACGAGTGAAACAACAGGAAGCCGACCAGATAGTCGCTGCTATGAAAACCCAGGGCATACCGGTTACCTATGCCCTCTACCCGGATGAAGGCCACGGCTTCGTGCGCCCGGAAAACAACCTGTCTTTCAACGCCCTGGTCGAAGGCTTCCTGGGCACAATACTCGGCGGCCTGGTCGAACCCATCGGAACGGATCTGCACGATACCAGCTTGCACATTCCCGAAGGCGCAGAAAACATTCAGGGATTAGACCCGAGCCTGATAAATGCCGGATACCCGGAAAACACTTAGACGGGCCGTTTCAATCGCCCGCTGCGAAATGCGCCATCTGATCCGAAATAAAACCGGTACAATCATAAACTGCTATTCTTGGCTAAGTTTCCCTGATCCTAGCCCTCAAATTTGAAAGGAACTCCCATGAGAACCGCTATTCTGGCCGGTATTGGTTTGTTACTGATCTCCGCCTGCGCCACCAGCCCCACCGGCCGCTCCCAGTTGATGCTGATATCGCCGGAGATGGCCATCAGTGAGTCCAAACAGGCCTACGTCAGCACCGTTGCTGAAATCACCAATGAGTATCAGCTGATCACCGACGAGGCGTGGGTTGAGCGCATATCGACCATCACCGGCCGCCTGGTCACCGAGGCGATCAGGAAATACCCGGATTCACGAGACTGGGACTGGAGCGTCGCCATCATCGACGACCCGGACACCCTCAACGCCTGGTGCATGGCGGGCGGACGAATGGCAATCTACACCGGTATTGTCACCCAGCTCAACCTCACGGATGACGAAATCGCCCAGATCATGGGGCACGAAATATCCCATGCGCTGGCTAACCATACGGCCGAAAAGATGTCCCGCGCCGTGTTGGTGAATACCGGGTTGGCCATCACCTCGCAGGTAACCGACCAGAACGGCTATATACTGAACGGAAGTGCCATTGCCGCGCAATTGGCGCTGCAGTTGCCGAACAGCCGGGATGCAGAACGTGAGGCAGACGAGATAGGCATCGAACTGGCGATTCGTGCCGGTTACCGACCCGAGGCAGCCGTCTCACTCTGGCGCAAGATGTCACAGGCTGGCAGTGGCGGGCCGGAATTTCTAAGCACCCACCCCTCACCGGGAAACCGAATGGACACGCTGCAGGACCTGGGTAACAAACTGAAACCGTTAAATCCGACACTGGTAAAATCCGGAGTGCACCCGGTCAGGATCGTTACCGACATTCAACAACTATAATCCACAGAGTCAGTGTGGGAGACAGGGCGGTATTTTTGCAAGTCTCCCACGCCTGAATGAGTCTCCAGGGCTTGCCGTTACTGCTTCCTCAAGCGGTAGCGACCTGCTCTCTGTACTCAATAGCAGGCCTCATTGAGCGCCCGAATAGCGCCCACCGTCGTCATAACGCCAGCAAAGTATAAAGTTTTGTCTAAACTGCCAGATAACCTGTTCAGAGTCCGATTTTTCTGACGCACCCTCTGGAGCTACCGGCAATGCTTGGCTTTTCTAACAACGTCCTCGCCGCAATTAACAATACCTTTGCCTCTATCGAGTTCAAACTCGATGGCACCATTGTTAAAGCCAATTCGCTTTTTCTGGAAACCATGGGTTACCGGGCTGACGAAGTCGTTGGCAAGCACCATCGGCTGTTTGTAGACCCCGACGAAGCGAACAGCAGGCAGTACGAAGACTTCTGGAAGAACCTTCGGGCAGGCAAGGCACAAACCGCACGGTTCGAGCGAATCACCAAAGACGGCAGAAAGGTCTGGCTGCAGGCGTCTTATACGCCCATTCTGAAAGGTGGCAAAGTCAGCCGAATCATCAAGTTTGCCAATGATATTACCAGCCAGGTACTCCGTGAATCGGATTACGAGTCAAAGGTTTAGGCCATTCTTCGGTCTCAGGCCGTCATCGAATTCGACCTGTATGGCAACATTCTGGACGTCAATGAGAACTTCCTCGCGGTATTTGGCTATGAAAAGCAGGAGCTGGTCGGCAATCACCACCGCCTGTTCGTCGATGCAGCCTATGCCCAAAGCTCGGATTACAAGGCATTCTGGGAAACCCTGCGCAAAGGTCAGTTCCAGTCCAGCGAATACCGGCGCATTGCCAAAGATGGATCCGATGTCTGGATTCAGGCTACCTATAATCCCGTCAAGGATCCAAAAGGCAAGGTCCTGAAAATTATTAAGTTTGCCAGCGACATTACGGCCGACGTATTAAAGCGCGAGAAGTTCAAACTGCTGTCGCTGGTCGCCAATGAAACCGACAACTCAGTGATCATTACCGACGCCAATGGCCTTATCGATTACGTTAACCCGGGGTTTGAACGCCTTACCGGTTATAGCCTGCAGGACGTCGCTGGCAAGAAACCGGGAGCACTGCTTCAGGGGCCAGAGACCGACAAGGCTGCGATCGCCCGAATCCGCCAGGCGCTCGACAAACAAGTGCCCTTTTACGATGAGATTCTAAACTACAGCCGCAGTGGTGAACCTTACTGGATATCCCTTTCCATTAATCCGATCTTCGATGACAGTGGTGCCATTGATAAATACATATCCATCCAGGCAAACATAACCTCTGTCAAACAGATGGCTCTCGACTTCGATCGCAAGTTGGCCGCCATCAGTGAAGTATTGCTGCTCGTAGAGCTAACCCCCAATGGTAAACACGCGCACTGGAACGAGTTAGCGAAAACCAAACTGCTGCCCATCATCTCAGAAGCAGACTTCGCAAGCCTTGTGTTTAATGGATTAACGAAAGAAGAAATTGGGCGAATAGATACCGAAGGGTCTGTTAAAAAGATGGTCAGTGTTGAACGCAATGGCAAAGCACTGCATCTCGACGCCCGTCTTTGCTGCCTCAGAAATGTGAAGCAGGAGGTCGCACAATACCTTTTGCTTGGGCTTGATATCACAGATCGAAAACAGGCAGTGGGTCAGACTAAGGTGGCGATGACCAGTGTGCTGGATGCCAGCAAACAGATCAGCGCCATTGTCAGTGCCATTAACGGCATTTCCGAACAAACCAACTTGCTGGCACTCAATGCTGCCATAGAAGCAGCGCGTGCGGGGGATGTCGGTCGGGGCTTTGCCGTTGTCGCCGATGAAGTAAGAAGCCTTGCTGCGAATTCAAAGCAATCGAGTACTGAAATAGACAGCCTGGTAAAAGTCACCGTCGGGAAGATTGAGGAATTGGCAGGCTTGTTGTCCAAAATCGACGACTAAGCCTGCATCGATACCATTAACGCTCACGTCAGTACAACGACTGCTCCGGCCACACGTACCAGAGGCTGAATGCCAGCGGCAATGCGGTCACCAACACCAGCACAACCAGCTTAAGCCACCAGCGACTTGCCTCAAGCCGGGCACGAAACAGGCTGCCTACCAGCCAGGGCAGCGCGGCGGCCAGCAAAGCCACAGCAGGTACTTCAACCAGGTGGTAGGCCGTCAGCGCGACCCACATCAGTGGCAGAGTCAGGCAGGGAAGCAGGCGTTGCCACAAACGGGGAACTTGCCAGTCTGCAATAAGCGGCGCACCTCGGGCAACCCACCAGCAAACCGCCATCACCACACCCATGGCACCGGCTATTTCAGCAAGTTTGATACTGCCAGCCAGCCCGACAGTCGGCGCCAGCACCGCCACCGGCGCGACCAGAAAACCCGGCATCCAGAAGTCTGTGGTAGTCGGCGAATCGTCCGGGTTATCGGCACCTGAGGCCACCAGTGCTACCGGCACCAGCAGGGCCAGCGCCTGGCTTACCCAGACCACGGGGCCAATTGAACCGGCAAACACCCAAACCACCCAAACACTGATTGGAAGGCCGAGCAGCATCAGCGCCGCACCCTGGCGTCGGCCGAGACTGGCAGCGAGTACGGCCACCAGTGTCATCAGCCAGAGGCCATCCATCGCCGCAGGTTCCAGCAAGTGGTTTAACCGGAAGCCCTGTATCCAGCCAAAGGCACCCAGTATCGCCAGCAACACCCCGACCGCAGGCGCCCAGCTCAATCGCAAGCTGGCCGCCGCTGCCGCCAACATGACCAGCAAAGGCATTACAACGGTGGGCAGCAGCATGTCACCAATCATGGTTATAACTCCCGCTGGCCGTTATTGGCGAATACCTTCAATGAAGATCGTCAGTTCGGTTTCATCGGGCACGTTGGGGATGAAATAGTCGATGTCAAAATCACTGCGCATCAGTTCTGTGGTTGCTACGAAGCCCTGACGAAAGCCACCCCAGGGGTCGTCACCTTCACCGATTTTCACGATGTTCATTTCCACTTCGCGGGTTACACCATGCATGGTCATCTCACCCGTCAGCACGCCTTCGTCTGCGGTGCCTTCGTAACCGGTGCTGGTAAACTCAATGGTCGGGTACTGGCGAACGTTGAAGAAATCCGGACTGCGCAGGTGTTCATCACGGTCGGTGTGGTTGGTGTCGATGCTGTTAGCCTGAATCTCAATTGACACGGCATTTTCCGACAGATTGTCGTCCGACCAGGTATAGGAACCTGAAAATTCGTTAAAGCGGCCGGGCAAACGAGAAACACCCAGGTGGCCGGTTTCGAAAGTGACCGCCGAGTGGGCATGGTCAATCTGGTAATTGGCGGCCAGTGCCGAGGCACTGATCATTGAGACGGAAATGGCCGCCAGCGTCAGGGACAGAGTTTTCATGATCGCTTCCTTGTTGAGGGTAAGACAGGATAGAGCCCGCCACTCTACTGAGTCACTCGCACGCTGTAATCCACTGTAATTGAAAATGGCTTTTTCGAATTTGGAAAACAGTGATCCCGATTATACTTTGATGTATAGAAAGCATAAGGACGCCAACATCAAATCCAAAACCGGGTACCATGACCGGTTAGGTCAGAAGAAGGAGGCCGGTTGATGGACCGATTGGACGCCCTGCGGGTGTTTTGCGCCGTAGTCGAACACAGTAGTTTTTCCCGCGCTGCGACGGAGTTGAACATATCGGTCGCCAAAACCAGCAAACTGGTCCAGTCGCTGGAACAGGCCCTGAACACCAGCCTGTTGCGTCGCAATACCCGGCGCATCACCCTGACCGAAGCCGGTGAACGCTACTACCACGACGTCGTGCCGCTGCTGGAAGAGATGGCCAACATCGATGCCCGCGTCGAACGCATGACCACCACCATCACCGGCACTCTGCGCATGACCATGCCGCTAGACTTCGGGCGCCGGCTGATCATGCCACTGATCCCCGAATTCAAACTGACCTACCCCGATCTGGAGCTGGACATTGAACTGTCAGATCGTCACGCCGATCTGGTTGCCGAAGGTTTCGACCTGGGCCTGCGCGTTGCCGACCTCAAAGACAGCAGCCTGATCGCCAAACCCCTCGGCACCTATCGCATGAAGTGCGCAGCCTCACCGGAATATCTGGCCCGCCACCCAGCCATCAACACGCCCGAAGATCTGGAAGCGCACCCTTGCCTGACCTACTCACTGAGCGCCCAACCCAGCAACTGGACCCTGATCCGCGGCGAAGCAGAAGCCCGGGTCCGGGTTCAGTCGGCTCTGCAGTTAAACAACGGCGATTTGCTGGCCCAGGCAGCCTGTCAGCACCTCGGGGTCCTTTACCAGCCCGATTTCATCCTCAGCACCTATCTGGACTCCGGCGCGTTGACGCCCATCCTAACCGACTGGCAAGACCGGATGGTCCATGCCTGGCTGGTCTACCCGGCCCGAAAATACCTGCCGATGAAAGTGCAGGCGATGCTCGGTTTTCTAAAAACCCGCCTCTCGGATCAATGACCGTTTACACACCGCAGCGGGAAACCGGGTTTTCAGTCGTGTCGCTTCACTGACATCGGCATGATGCGATGAATGATGTCCGCATGGCGATTCAGCCATCCACCAGCGACTGCGAGCCAGTCGTTACGGAACACCCACACTTGCATTCAGTGTCAAGTAGATAAGGGCAAGTGTTGGCGGCTCTTTGGCAAAGCATCGATCGGGGTCAATAATCCGTAAGCAGTTCGGGTATATGTGCAGTTTTCTACAAACAGACGCTAAAGCGGTTGTTGCCTTACAGCACTGTTGAGTATTGTATCGGGGAATAAAAACAACAAAGACCTGTAGTACGTTACCCGGAGAGCGCCTTGGGAGACGAACACTGACAGGTCATCACTGCGAGGCCATTCATGTCGAATGATCAGTACTACGATAGCAAACCCTGGGAAAGCCATTACCGGGCAGCCCGGTCCGAGGCCGGTAACAGCACCGCCAGTCAACACAAGCACGACAATCTACCCGCCCTGATACAAGCTGCCAGCCAGACCTACAGCGACCACCTGGCGTTCACCACCTGCATGCCAAACGGCATGAACGGCCGGCTCACCTACGCCGAAGTTGATGAAATGTCCGATGCCTTTGCCGTCTATTTGCGCGAATGCATCAAGCTCGAAGCCGGCACCCGGGTTGCGGTGCAAATGCCCAACTGCCTGACCTTGCCAGTAGTCGCCTTCGGCATTCTCAAAGCCGGTTGCATACTGGTGAACGTCAACCCGCTCTACACCAAGCGGGAAATGGAGCACCAGTTCAACGACAGTGGTGCACAGGCGCTGGTCATCGTCGATATGTTCGTCGATAAACTCGAAGCCATTCTGGCGAAAACCGCCATCAAACAGGTGGTCATCACGTCCGTTGCCCAGTGGTTTCCACCGGTAGTCAGGGGGGTACTCAAAGCTGTCCTGAAATACTGGAATCGAGCGATTCCCCGGCATCAGGTCAACGCCGACGACATCAACACGGCTCTGAAAAAGGGCCGCGAAGCACAAGCACAGGCAAGCCTCGACGTTCGCCAGTATTGGGAACATCTGACTCGCTCAGACACCGCGCTGCTCCAGTACACGGGCGGAACCACCGGGGTCAGCAAAGGGGCCGAGCTGACGCACGGCAACCTGATCAGCAACCTGGAACAGGTCGATTCCGTGGTACAAGGGCACATCGAACCTGGCAAGGAATGCATCCTGACCGCCTTGCCGATGTACCACATCTTTGCGTTCACGGTGAATTTGCTGGCCTTCTATCACAAGGGGGCGCACAACATTCTGGTGCCCAGCCCCAGGCCCATCCAGAATTGCCAGCGTGCGTTCGATAACTACCCGATTTCGGCTATCTCGGGGGTCAACACCCTCTATAACGCACTGCTGAACGAAGAATGGTTTACCGTCTACCCGCCCAAAACCATGAAGGTGGCCATGGCAGGCGGTACCGCGCTGCACCAGGCTGTCGCCGAGCGTTGGCGCACCATAGTCGGCAGCCCCATCTCTGAAGGCTATGGCCTGACCGAAACCGCCCCGGTCATTTGTTTCAACCCGATTGGCCAGGAACGCCCCAACAGCATCGGCATCCCCGCACCCGATACCGAGGTGCGCATCGTCGATGAACAGGGAGCCACCGTACCAGTCGGCGACCCCGGCGAAATCATCGTCCGTGGCCCCCAGGTCATGAAAGGTTACTGGAACCGCCCGCAGGATACCGCCGACTCCGTCAGGGACGGCTGGTTCTATACCGGCGACATCGGCGTGATGACCGAAGACGGCCATTTCAGCATCGTCGATCGCAAGAAAGACATGATTCTGGTCAGCGGCTTTAACGTCTACCCCAATGAAATAGAAGACTGCATCGCCCGCATTCCCCAGGTGCAAGAATCGGCCGTGATTGGCGTCGCTGACGATCAGACGGGTGAAGCAGTACAGGCATTTGTGGTGTTGCGCGAAGAAGGCATTACCGAGCGCGACATTATCGCCCACTGCAAGCAGGAACTCGCGGCCTATAAAGTGCCCCGAAAAGTCGTCTTCTGGGATGAGTTGCCTAAAACGCCGGTCGGCAAGGTGCTCAGAAAAGAAGTCCGCGCCGCCGTCATAAAACAATAACAGTTACTCAGTCGGAGCACAGAACATGCTTAGTCCATTGGAAGAAAGTTTATTGTCGATCATGATGGTGATCATCATGTTTGGCATGGGGTCGTCACTGACCTTCAAAGATTTCCGCCTGGCCTTGCGACACCCGCAGGCGGTGGGGGTTGGTTTCGCTTCGCAATACCTGCTCATGCCGTTGATCGCCTTTTTACTGTCACGCGTGCTGGATTTAACGGTAGAGCAAACCGTAGGGCTGGTTCTCATCGGGTGCATGCCGGGTGGCACGACCTCCAACATCTTTGCCTATTTTTCAAAAAGTCTGCTCAGTCTGAGCATCATGATGACCATCTGCTCAACGCTGGCTGGTTTCGTTATGGTGCCGTTGCTGATGGAGTTCTACACTCAGGGAATCGATGATGCGTTCCGTATCCCGCCAGACCAGATTGCCCGGCTCCTGTTTGTGTTGCTGATCCCCACCCTGATTGGCATGTGGCTGCGCCGCAAAAACTCCAATATCGGTGCGGTTATCGAACTGATGGGCGGCATTCTCGGTGCCATCGTCATTATCTTTCTCGTAATCACCTGGGTACCCAGAAACTGGCGCTTGCTGGTAGAAACCAGCTGGGAAGTCTATGCCGCGGTGATTTTAATCGGGCTCATTGGCTTTACCTTCGGCTATATTTTCTCCCGCGTGCTCAGACTGAACCCGCAAAAAGCCAGAACAGTATCGCTGGAAACCGGCATCCAGAATGGCCCGCTGGCGGCGCTGATCGTCATCATGACGTTCGCCGATGAAACTCAGCAGCTTATCTTGCTGATACCCGTCATGTATTCACTTTTTATCGTGATCAACTCCACCATCGCCACCGTCTTCTACCGTCGCTGGACCCGGCGTGAAGAACTGGCGCGAGACCAGGCCAAGGTCGAACCCGCCTGAAGCATCCCTTGCCTCTATGGCACCTTGCGATGATCCGTCGCAAGGTGCCATCTACAGAAACGTCTTCCCGTACTCGTTGTCTGCACGCATCGACACTTTGGCGGGGCTTGTTTACAGCACGGCATCCGATCATCAATCAACCAACAGTAAAATCTGAAACCCGACAAAGTTGACTGCGCCTGACTCAGACTTAGACTTCCAGGCGCCACTCATCAACAAGGATTTCTCATGCAGGCGCCCGGTGCCATACGCCACGGCTGGACAACCGCCGAGGTAGGTGAGCTTTTCGCATTGCCTTTCAATGATCTGCTGTTTCGGGCGCAGAGCGTACATCGCCAGTATTTCGACCCCAATCGCGTGCAAGTCAGCACCCTGTTGTCGATAAAAACAGGCGCATGCCCGGAAGATTGCAAATATTGCCCGCAAAGCGCCCGCTACAATACCGGGCTAAAAAAAGAACGGCTGATGGACGTGGACACCGTGTTGCAGCGGGCAAAGGAAGCCAAACACAATGGGGCCACCCGCTTTTGCATGGGCGCAGCCTGGCGCAACCCTCACGACAGAGACATGCCCGCCGTCATCGGGATGATCAGCGGCGTAAAATCACTGGGCCTGGAAACCTGCATGACGCTGGGCATGCTCAGCCCCAGGCAAGCTGAGATGTTGAAAGAAGCCGGGCTCGATTACTACAATCATAACCTAGATACATCACCCGAATATTACGCCGATATCATCAGCACCCGGACCTACCAAAACCGACTCGATACGCTGGAGCAGGTGCGCAATGCCGGCATGAAGGTCTGTTCTGGCGGCATTGTGGGTATGGGTGAAAGCGCCAGCGACCGGGCCGGGTTGCTGGTGCAACTGGCCAACCTGGAGCCGCACCCCGAAAGCGTCCCCATCAACAAACTGGTCAAAGTAGCAGGAACACCGCTGGAGCAGGTCGAAGACCTCGATGAGTTCGAGTTTATTCGCACCATTGCCGTCGCCCGCATCATGATGCCTAAAAGCCATGTGCGGCTCTCCGCCGGCCGTGAAGCCATGAACGAACAGATGCAGGCGCTGTGCTTTTTGGCCGGTGCCAATTCACTATTTTACGGCTGCAAGCTACTGACAACCGCCAACCCCGAAGAAGACGCCGATGCCCGTCTGTTTAATAAACTCGGCATCAACACCGAACACAACCACGACGCCAACCATAAAGAGCAGAAAGCCGAAGCAGTGGATGCGTTGAATCGTCAGACAACCAATGCCTTGTTTTATGATGCCAGCTCCAGATCCTAGCTAGCACTTTACAGTGCATGGTTTGCCTCTAGGAGCCTCTGAATTTCCAATGGGCAAACCATCGCCCCACCCCAGTCGACGCCCTCCCCAATAGTTCAGCTTCATAAGCCACTGTCACCACGTCCGCTCACCAAGGCCCGAATGTTTCTCCAAACAACGGGTCAACGGTGCGCAGGTGAATACAGGTACAGCGCAGTCTTTTGATATACTCCTGCCCCTATTCCTCCATGCCCATTTGCTACAATGGCCTCAACAAGGACACTCTACATGAACTGGATAACAAAAACCTTTTGCGTCAGCCTCGCAACGTTTCTGGCCCCAGCCGTTTTGGCCGAGACCTTTGTGTTCACCGCCATCCCCGATCAGGACGAACGTCAGTTAACCGAGCGCTTTGGCAAGATCGCGGACTATCTTGAACAGCAGCTTGAGATCGAGGTTCAGTACATTCCCGTTAAAAGTTATTCTGCCGCCGTTAGCGCGTTTCGCAGTGATCAGGTGCAAATGGCCTGGTTTGGTGGTCTAACCGGAGTACAGGCAAGGCAGTTGGTGCCGGGCAGTCAGGCCATTGCCCAAGGCGAGGAAGACACCGCCTTTAAATCCTATTTCATCGCCCACGAAAGCGCGGGCCTGGCTCCGGCCGACACATTGACCGATGCCTTGCGCGGCAAAAGCTTCACCTTTGGCTCCAAAGGCTCTACTTCAGGACGGTTAATGCCGGAGTTTTACCTGCGCGAGCAATTCGATGAAGCGCCGGAAACCCTGTTCAGCCGGGTCGGCTTCTCCGGTGATCATTCACGTACCATCGCCCTGGTCGAATCGGGTGCCTATGACGTAGGCGCGGTGAACTACGCCGTTTGGGACGCCGCTGTAGAAGCGGGTGAGCTGGATACCACCGTCGTGCAAATCATATGGGAAACCCCGGCTTATCCGGATTACCAGTGGACCATCCGCGGCGATGCCGACGCCCGTTTCGGAGACGGCTTCACCCAGCGCGTGCAACAAGCACTGCTGGATATGACCGACCCGGACCTGCTCGCAGCTTTCCCGCGCAGCGGTTTCATTCCCGCAACCAATGCGGATTACGCACCCATTGAAGCGACTGCAATATCCATCGGCATCATGGACGCCCAGTGACCGGCTTTCGACTTCAACAGGCCGCGTTGACGGTAAGCGGCCGCACCGTGTTACACGACCTGGATCTCAACATCCGGTCGGGTGAACGGGTAGCGCTGCTGGGGGAGTCAGGCGCGGGCAAGACCACTCTGTTGCGGGCGCTGCGCGAGCAACAAACGAGTCAGGTGGCCTGGTGCCCGCAGCAGCCCGGTCTGGTGCCGGTACTGTCTGTTTTTCACAATCTCTACATGGGTCGGCTCGACCACTATGCCACAGCCTATAACCTGCTGAACCTGATTCGCCCGGCACCGGCTCGCCGTCGTGAGGTTACAGAACTGGCCAACCGGCTCGGCTTGGGCGACCGGTTATGGGCACCGGTGGAACAATTGTCCGGCGGCCAGCAAAGCCGTGTGAATCTGGGACGGGCACTGTACCAGCAACGCCCCGTCTTTATTGGCGACGAGCCGGTGTCGGCGATTGACGAACGCCAGGGCGACGACTTGTTAGCGCTGGTGTGCGAACAGCACGAAACCGTTGTGCTCGCATTGCACAATATTGATCAGGCGCTGACACACTGCAATCGCATCATTGGCATTCGCGATGGCCGTGTGGCATTCGACCGCCCGAGCGACCAGCTGACCAGTACCGACATCAAACCGCTCTATCCATCAGACGTTTCATGACCACTCGCCCCCTGCCCCGCGATACCGGTGCCATGCGCCGCACCATCGCCCTGTTCGTTCTGCTGGCACTCTTATGCCTGCCCTGGGCCGACATCGCGATTCATACTCTGGCTCCCGGGCGGGAACTGGGGCGGCTGGCGCAGGGCCTGCTGTGGCCGCAATGGCCGACCACCCGCACCCTGGGCGAGGCCATCGCGGCCACTCTGGCTTTCGCGTTTCAAGGGGTAGCACTGGGCGCCGTCGCCGGCTTCGGGCTGGCACTGATCTATCGGCGGCGTGCGGTTCGCTGGCTCGCGGCTTCTTTGCGCGCTGTGCATGAACTGTTCTGGGCATTGCTGTTCATTCAATTATTCGGGCTGAGCACCCTGGCCGGCGTGCTGGCCATTGCGGTGCCCTACGCCGGGATCTTTGCCAAGGTCTACGGTGAGCTGTTCGAAGAGACCGACCCGGCCCCGCGCCAGGCATTGCCGACTAACGCCAGCCGGCTATCGAGCCTGATGTTCACCACCCTGCCCCAGGCCTGGCCGAACCTCGCCGCCTACACCCGTTACCGGTTGGAATGCGGCATTCGCAGCTCCGCCGTTCTCGGCTTCATCGGCCTGCCAACGCTGGGCTACCATCTGGAAAGTTTGCTGCGCCAGGGCTTTTACGCAGAAGCAGCGCCGTTTTTCTACGCGCTGCTGATTCTGATTGCCACCCAGCATCGCTGGTGCCGGGGCTGGATGATTCCCGCCTTGCTGCTGGCAGCCCTGTGGTGGCTGCCGCCAGTCGCGCCGGTTAACGCCAGCCTGATCTGGCAGTTTCTGACCTACGACATCGTGCCCGCACCGCTGCGCAGCGGCGTCGATGCATGGCCCTGGTTGGCCGACCTGTGGCAAAGCCAACTTTGGCCGGGACTGGTCAACACCCTGGTGCTAGCAATACTCTCGCTGGTGGTGATGGGGCTGCTCGGCGTAATGCTGTTCCCGTCCGTTTCGCGATTGTTTGGTAACCGCTGGACGCGTGGCCTGAGCCACGGTGTTCTGGTCGTGCTGCGCTCGCTGCCGGAATACCTGCTGGCTTTTATCGCGCTGATTCTGCTGGGGCCCAGTATGCTGCCTGCCATTATCGCGCTCGGTCTGCACAACGGCGCCATCATCGCTCACCTGATCGGCCAGTACAGCAACACTCTGGTACTGCGCGACGATGCCGCCCGCGGCGTGAACCGCTACTTTTTTGAAGTGCTGCCGCGCCAGTTCCGTCTGTTCCTGGCGTTCTCACTTTACCGCTTCGAAACCGTCATTCGCGAAACCGCGATTCTCGGCATGCTCGGCATTCCCACCCTTGGTTTCTTTATCGATTCTGCCTTTGCCGAATTCCGATTCGACCGGGCGGTCCTGCTGCTTGTCGCCAGCGCTATCCTTAACATCGGCGTCGATGGTTTCGCACGGCGGATACGGCGACGGTTGCATTTGCAGCAGCAAGTACAGGTGTGCTGAGAATACAACCTCTGAGAGGATCTAAGCGGCGGTTTAACGTTACTTGGAGTCCAGTAATTCTCGCAGGGCAACCGGCAAAATGCTTCGCACTTTCACGGTAAGGCTCTGCTCATTCTTCTGCCACAAAACACCCAGATAAATGATCGCCAGGCCAATCGCCGTTAGCGCGATCGGAAACAGCAGGCTGTCTTCAAACACCGAGTGAGCAAGGTACCCGAGATAAAAGCTACTGCCCAGCGCACCAAACACCATAAAAACCCTGCGCACCAGCATCACACCCAGCCCCATCATTATCAGGTTAATGCCAAAGTACAGCAGTTTCGACAACTCGCTGTCAGAATTCTGTGCGGTCAGGCCACCCCAAAACGTCAACACACCGAACAGGTAAAGCCAGAACGCGTAATCCGCAGAATGCCTGGCTCGAATATCCACCCAGAACGCCAGGCCCAGCATCAGCAAACCAAAATACAGCGATACCAGCGACCGTAACTCAAAATCGGGCCGCTCGCCCACCAGCATGGCTGCCAGATCCATCGACAAATACCATAGAGTGAAGGCGATCGGCAAAACCAGAAACGGGTATTTGTATAGCCGGGCTATGATGACACCAGTGGCAAGCGTACCGAGCTCCATATAAAGCCAATGCCACTTAATGTACCGGTGGTAATCACGGTACTCACTGCCTTCGGGCCAGACACCCAACCCTTGCTGAAGCCCATAGATGAACAGCGGTGTGAGAAACACCGCGAAGGTGGCACATATGCCCGCTGGGATGGCATAGCCTTGCTTCTGAAATCGGTTGGCAAGCAGTAACCCACCTGCCGCATAGAAAAGAGAGATACACACAATACCCCAGCCGCCAAAGGCTTCCCAGCCGAGCCCCATAAACAATGTCATAGCGCCGATAGCAATGAGCCCGCCAAGATAGTAGAGCACATGGGTCAGACTGAAGCTTGGGCCAACCTCCGGTCGGGCTTGCAGAAACGCCAGCAACCGCAAGGATTGCTCCTGCGAAAGAATGCCTTCCGCTACGGCCGCGTCCATTGCGCTTTTGGTTATTTTCATTCGGTTATCTCCTTGTTTTGGCTAGATCAGCAAGCCATCTGAACTGGTCTGTCACCTGCCCTATTATTTTCATCATTCGCACTTGACCTCAAGTTAACATGAGGAATTAGCATGGCCGTGCTCACATCAAACACAGCAACTATGAGGAAGCAGCCATGTGGACCCGTCAACTCCTTAACGTCATCAGATCACGGTACCAGCGCTCCAGATGGTTAAGACACCAGCGGGCCATGCGCCTGGACGTGGCTCACCTGAGCGATCACCTTAAAAAGGACATTGGGCTGAACAACCTCGGCGCGGTGCCCTTGCTGACCTGGCAAGATACGCCAGAAACAGCACGGACTGCACCAACCAGAGGGAACCCGACTGGAACCCTGTACCCGGAATACAGGCAGGCATCGCGCTCAAAAAAGCCGATGCTAATTACTGGTAAACGGTAAGGCTGAGCCAATGGCAATAAAAAGCCCGCCACAGACGTGATTAAACCGCTTACCAACCCGGGCCAGCCAGGGTCTAATGGTAAAAGCCAATCGCGCCAGCCCGTACTCGACAAAAAACTCACCCAAGGCAAAGGTCAGCGCCATGATCACGAACTGCTGCAACAGGGCCGCATTCGGGTCCAGAAACTGCGGTAGAAAAGCACCAAAGAACAACAGCACCTTTGGATTCGACACAGCGGCCAACAAGCCTTGCCGGAACAAAGTAGTGCCAGATACCCATTTCAGTTCCGAAACATACTCGACCTGAGGCGGAGGTGAGCGCCAGACCTGGATACCCAGCCACACCAGATACGCAGCCCCTACCCATTTCAACACCATCAGCGCATGGGCTGAGGCCTGTAATAACATGCCGATACCAAACATCGACAAGGCAATGGCGATTATAAAACCGAGTGTGCCGCCGCTGATGGTAAACAGAGACCGTCGATGGCCATAAAGCGCGCCATGGGTCAGCGCGAGCAGGCTATTGGGCCCGGGTGTTAACGACAACCCAATGACCGCAACCAGATAAATCAACCAGATGTCCAGCGCCATGAAAGCCCCCTCACTGACTAAAAAACCACTATGAAGGCTGTCCGGGTTGCTGTCTACTGTGAACGCGCAACCGACGCACCCATCTCACTGAGTTCACCCGAGCTATCAATCCCTGACTGTGATAGCCACCAATATGAATGTCTTAAGAACAGTGGTTCCAGTGACAAACACCGGTTTAGCTGCTTACCTAGTTGAACGGCATCTCTCTGTGAAGCAAGTGACATCCATATTCAATCAGAGACACCAATAAGGAAAACCTGGGATGGCTACCAAAAAGCAGACACCCGCCTACACCATCCGCGATGCGACCGAGGCGGATTTACCCATGCTTGTGGATTTTCTCAAAAAGCTCGCGCTGCATGTAACCGGGGGGCCAGAACTGGAACTCAAGGAGTCGGAATACCAGCGGCTGCTCGAAGTGCTTGAAGCGGCACTGGCCTCGCCCGACAAACGCGTCGTCGTTGCCGAGCAGCCCGGTGTGGGGTTGATCGGTATGGGGGATGTTACTGTCTGGTCCAGTCAGAGTATCTGGGAACAGGCGACGGTAGCAGAATACCGGTCTGCTATTCTTGACGACATCTGGGTTGAGCCGGAGTTCCGCAAAGCCGGTATCTTCAAGGCATTGCTGCGCGGTCTGGTTGATTTTGCCGACCAGCAGGGGGCGCACGATTTAATGCTGGAGTACTCATCGTCCAACAAAGAAGCCAAATCAGCCTGGACACGGCTTGGTTTTGTAACAACCGGTGTTCGCGCTGCTGCATTCACCCACAAGGTGAAGGAAGCCCTGACATGACAGCCCTGGTGCGGAACGCAAACCCAGCAAACACCGGACAATTCCTGGAAGAGGTGACGATCTGATGCCTAGCCGAACGGTTAACGTTTTCTATGATGAGATAATGCTTGGCCACAACCCGGAAGTCGACGTGCCCTATCTACCCAGCCGGGTTGAGAAGCGCGTCAGAACCATCCTGAGCGGGCTCGATTTCAAATGGAGCTATCCCGAACACCCCGGTCGTATTTCTGCGGTAAAAACCTACCTCGATGAGCACCCGATTCGCGGCGTTCATGTTCGCACCGGCCCGAAGGCCAGCTACAAACAACTGGCGCGCGTTCATACCAGCGCCTACCTGGACTATCTGTTCTCGTTAACCGGCAAAAACGCCTGGCTCGATTCAGACACCACCGCCGTCTCGCCCGACAGCATCGACGCCGCCGTCATGGCCGCTGGCCTCGCCATCGCGGCGGTAGAGTCGGTCGTTCACGGCAAAGCCGACAGCGCTTTCGCCCTGGTTCGTCCTCCGGGCCACCATGCCGAACCGGTGCGCGCCCGTGGCTTCTGCCTGATCAACAACGTCGCCGTAGCGGCCGCACATGCCCACGCCAAACTCGGTTGCGAGCGCATTCTCATCATCGATTGGGATGCGCACCACGGCAACGGCACCCAGGATATTTTCTGGGCCGATCCCAGCGTGCTGTTTTTCGATACTCATTGTGCCGCACCCTTTTATCCGGGTTCCGGCCATCTGGAAGAAGTAGGCGCTGGTTTGGGGGAAGGCTACACCATCAATGTGCCATTGCCCGAGTCGGCTGGCGACGTCGCTTTTGAGAAAGCCTTCCGGGACATTCTTGTCCCTGCTGCTGAACGCTACCAACCCGACCTGATACTGGTATCGGCAGGGTTCGATCCGCACCGGAACGATATGGCACTGAACCTGACCTACGACGGGTTCAAGGTGATCACCAGCATCGTGCAGGGAATCGCCGACGCACACTGCAAAGGCAAGCTGGCGTTCGTGCTCGAAGGCGGTTACAACCTGACCTCGTTATCAAAGGGCGTTCACGCCGTCCTGGATGTTTTGACGGGCGGTGATGTGCCCGAAATCAGTGAGACGGGCATCAAAGAGGTGGAGACCGCAGCGGCCTATCATCGCTCAGCCTTCACAGACGACGAATAGGCCCTGACCTGTCAGTTTGGCCAGGGCGTTCATCTCAACGCCCACCTTACTGCTGCATCCTCCAAGCCTTACCAAGAGCCACCGCAGAACCGGCGCGTACAATTGCTGCCTAAGTGACGTCAGTGTGTATACGGATCACGACAACACCAGTTCCTCACCGGCGTCACCCGGATCGTCGGCTTGTTGCAACAACCCGGCGTAAACGGCGTTTTTCGCCAGCAACTGCTCATGGTTACCCTGCTCGACAACACGCCCCTGGTCGAGCACGAGAATGGTATCGCTGTGCCGGATCGTACTCAGCCGGTGTGCAATGGCGATCACGGTCCGTTCTTTAAACAGTCGGCTGATCGCCCGTTGAATCAGGTTTTCGGTCACCGAATCGACGGAGCTGGTCGCTTCGTCAAGCATAATCACCTGGCCGCCCTGGGCGACAGCCCGGGCAAAGGAAATCAATTGTGTCTGACCGGCACTGAGGTTGCCGCCATTGCCGTCCAGCTCCATGTCATACCCGCCGGGCAGTGTTTTTATAAAGCCATCGGCATACACATAGCGTGCGGCTTCGTGTATCTGTTCACGATCTACCGAGGGTTTACCGAGGCCAATGTTGAAGGCGATGCTTTCGTCGAACAGGTACACATCCTGCTGCATCAGAGAAAACAGAGGCATGGCGTCTTCGATCGACAGGGACGACAGTTCGATGCCGTTGAGCAGAATGCTGCCTTCGTAATCCTGGTAGACTTTTGAGATCAACCGCAGAATCGTCGACTTACCGGACCCGGTCGTACCCACCAACGCCAGCTGATGACCCTTCTCCAGCCGAAAGGAGACGTTTCTTAAAACCCAGGGCGCATCGTTGGCGTAACGGAAGGACACATCCCGGAACTCCAGCGACTCGAAGGTCTGCAGCTGGTCCCCCAGCGTGTCTTTACTGATAAGGTTCCGGCCATCTTCTTCAAGCGGTTCCTGAAAGAGTTCGTCGATGTGATCGAACGCGGCGAACGACCGCTGAATGGCGGCGATCTGACCGGTGAAATCACGCAGCGGCACGAAAACTTTTTCCATGTTGTTAATGAAAGCGATCAGCACACCGAGCGTCACCGCTTCCTGCACCACCTTGCCGGAGCCGTACCAGATGATCAGACCTATGGTGATGGTGGTCACACCGGTAATTACCGAAAACAACACGGCATCGTATTTGTTCGACTTCAACTGGGCCTGCAAAAACGACTGTGTATAGTCGGCATAGCGTCGTTCAACTTCCTCTTCGGCTCCGTACAACTGCACGGTCTTGACGCCGAGCAGACACTCCTGCAAAAAACCGGTGCCCTTGGCCAAAGCGCTGCGGGTTATCTGATACATGCTGCGCAGTTTGTCGCGAATCAGTTTGGTGATGTAGAGCACCGGTGGAAAGACGGTCAGCACAATCAGCGTCAGCTTCCAGTCGATGACCAGCATCAGGATGATCAACGCGATGGTGTTGATCAGGTCCCGCACCATCGACAGAACACCCATGACGAAGGAATCGGAAATAGCTTCCAGATCACCGGTCAGACGCGACAGGGTGACGCCGGTTGGTGTCCGGTCGAAATAGGTTCGAGGCAGTTTCAGAATGCGCCGGAACAGCAACATGCGGATATCAAAGAGCGTGAACTGCCCGGTTTTGCGCAGGAAGAACGAGTAGCATGAATCGGCGATGTAGTTGACGACGACCACAGCAACCATCAGCCCAATCAGCAGGGGCAAGCCTTCGTATTCGCCAACGGACAGATAGTCGTCAATAATCTTGATGGTCAGCCAAGGAAACAGCAGGTTGCTCGCGATGGACAATGGCAACATCGCGACGCCGATCAGCCCCCAGGTTTTGTAAGGCTTCGCAAATTGCACAAAGCGGCGAATGTAGCTGATGTCGAGTCCCTTGATCATGCGCTTTCCTCCACATCGTGCTGCTGCAGTTCCCAGGTTTCCCGGTAGTAGTCGCTGCTGTCGAGCAATTGCTCATGAGTGCCCCGGGCAATGATCTCCCCGTTATGAAGCACCAGAATTTTGTCCAGATTTTCCAGAGCACTGATGCGATGCGAGACCACCAGCACCGACTGCTGCCCGATGCGACTGAACAGACCGCCGAGGATTTTTCGTTCTGTCTCGTAATCCACGGCAGAAAGTACATTGTCCATGATGATCAGGTCGGCCGGACTGAGCAGTGCCCGCGCGATACTCAGGCGCTGCTTCTGGCCGCCGGAAAGCATAATGCCTCTCTCGCCCACCAGGGTCTGGTCGCCGTCCTGAAAGCGCGAGATGTCGTCGCTCAACTGGCTCAGCGCCAGTACCTCGTCGATCTGATGTTTGTCGACCGGCTGCCCATCGGTTCCGAAACGGACATTGGCTTCCACCGTATCGGAGAACAGATAAGGCTCCTGGGTGATGGTTCGCACGGCGCTGCGCCACTGTCGTCGTGGCAGTCGGGCAATGTCTTCATCGCCCCAGAAAATGTGCCCTTCAGGTACATCAAGGTGATGGTTGATGCAATTGACCAGCGTCGTTTTCCCGGAGCCGATGCTGCCCAGCACACCCACCTTTTTACCGGGCCCGATATCGAAGCTGATGTCTTTCAGCGCCAGGGTATCCTGCCCCGGGTAGGCGAAGTTCAGATGGCGGACACTGAGTGTCCGCCCGGCCGACGCCGCTGGCTGAGGTGGCGTACGATCCGTCTCGGGTATCTCGGCATTCAAAATAGACTGAACACTTTCGATGCTGACCATCCCCATCTGATAGACCACAGCAATCCGGCCCAGTTGCGCCAGTGGCAACGCCAACAGCGCGGAGTACGACAGGAAGGCGGTCATTTCCCCCAGCGTCAGCCCCTGTTGCAGAACCATGTAACCCCCGAACCCGAGAATGACGACCTTCATCAAGTCGTTGGCGTAATCCAGCAACGGCAGAATGAATGTCTGTATCCGGGTCACTCGCATAATGGTATCCAGCAAACGGCTGTTCACCTGCTCGATTTCGGCCAGCACCCAGGGACCCATCTGCTGGTTCTTGATCAGGTCGATGCCCGAGAGGTAGTTCATCAATTGTTCGGATAGCCGTTGCAACCGCTGCATGCGCTCGGCCTGGTACTTGCGCATTCGCATAAAGCCCTGGTTAAAGGCAATAAACGCCAGCGCCACTGGAATGACCGAATACAGCATCAGCGAGGGCGAAATGCGCCACATCCAGATCGGGGTCAATGTCAGCGCGAAGATCACATTCACGGTCTGCAGGAAACCAATGCCATAGAACAGCCGAATGCCGTTCATGTCATTGTTGATGATCGAAATCAGCTTGCCGGACTGAAACTGCTGATGATAGGCGTTAGGTAATCGGTTCAGTCGAAAAAACAGGTCGTTCTTTAGCGTCGCTTCTGTAATCCGCCCCGGGTTCAGTGAATACATCCGCGACAGGATGCGCACACCGACCATGATCAGCGAAAACGCAACCACCCAAAGAACGTATTCGTTCAAATTGCTGCGGGCCGCCTGGTCGGCTTTGCCCAGCAGGTCGATGGCCTGCTGAATGTAGCGCGGGATCTCGACCTGCAACCAATTGACCACGAAAATACAAACCACAGCAATCAGGTACGACCACTTATTCAGCAAGAAATAGTGAAGAAGGAACTGGCGTTTAGTCATCGGCTTTCTCAGGCGTGCTGCAGGCATGAAGTTCGGAGGCATTGGCGGGCGGCTCAATGCCGTACTCGTTTTGACAGGCACGGATAATGGCGTGGCGAACATCGCACTGCTGCTCGAGAGCGTCGAGCAACCAAACCGGCAGGCGAACCGGGCGTGTTTTGATGCCGGGTTTACGGCCACAACCGGGCCGGGCACCGCCGCGGCTGCAGCAGCCGTCTGACTTGTCGGTCGAATCTGGCAAGGGGAACTCCGGGAGAATTTTGAAAAGTGTACACTTTTCATTTTAAAAGTACAGCCTGGCTGTGGGCACATCGGCTTTGCCGTGCTCAACCTAAACGATGCCTGCACCCGCTTTGCAGGCTTGGGCGACCCCTTTGTGAAGCGCCCTCAAGAGGGAAAAATGAACGACTTCGCTTTTATCTAAGACCCGGATGGCTTTTGGATCGAAATATTTGAACCCAGCCGCATCCCAGCCGGTTCAGCGGCGCACCCTGGGGAATAAACAGGCTCTGCAACTTCTTGTTGGTTCGGTCAATACAGTCCATGTACACTATCGGACGTTTTTTGACCGATACCGGTCTTCGGGCCCTGATACTCAAGAACGCGGTGCCCTTTTTCACTCCCTTCAACCCCGAGGTCAGGTAGACGCATGCGACTACCGTTCAATAGCCAACCTGAAGGCTAGGCTGTACATTCGGTCGCGTGTGGAAGGGCTACTGGCACAACCTGACGCACTAACATCGCGTTTCCAGGTCTCAACGGACAAGAGGGCTTTCCGTGAAAACGCTATACCGGGCACTTATTTCGCTTTCGTTATTCCTACCCATGCTGGCGTGGTCGACGAACCATCGCGATGGCATCACGCTGATTCAAGGCACTGAAAACCGCGTGATGAACCTGGAGGAGCTACACACCCAGGCAAACGTCTCCATTGTTATTTATGAACCTTTCCGTCGGGATCAGATCTCAATCCAGGGCATTCGCTTGGCAGACTTTGTCTCGCAGCATTTCGAGGGCACCCCCAGCAGTATCGAACTTCAGGCTCACGATGGTTACACCGTCGTCATCTCCAACTGGCAAGACCAAAACTGGATTCTCATGACCCATGAGAACGACCGGCCGCTGACGTTACGAACACATGGCCCGGTCAGGTTGGTAGAGGAAGACCTGCGCAATCGCGATCCGAACATACTGCGGGACTTCACCGAATGGGTATGGATGATTCAACAGATCAGGGCGGTAGAGTGAACCTGCTGCAGAATCGGTTATCCTGGTGGCTGTGGTTAGCCACGTTGAGCTTCGGTGTTGTTGCTGCCTGGGTGGTGTACGAAGTACGCTGGTTTTACCCCGACCTGCAACGCCATTTCGGCCCTGTGGGCGACCCACAGGTAGGCCGCCAGATCATCACCCGTTCACGTGAGTATTTGCAAAACGGGCTCACGATACTGGCCTCTGAACCGCTGGATAAGGAGCAGTTCGAAGACGGCTATTTTCAATTTGAACTGGCCTACAGCTTCCTTAATGTTGGGCTCTATCTGGAGCGTTATGACTGCACTGAACCGAGCTTGAACCAACTCGGTCAACTGTTAGATCGCCTAACGAGCCCCACCACGACCGACCTGGCGTCCGTCGTGCGCACCGTCAACCCCGTCATTCAGTGCGCAACGTCCATTGAACAACATCAGTGGGAACTGCGTCAGACACGTGCCCTGCACATGGCCGAACGCCTCGATCGCAGCCAACGCTGGTTTTTAACCGTTACCGGCATTGCCTACTCCATGGGTGTTTTGTTTCTGGTGTTTTATGAACTCCAGAGACGACGAACCAATCGTTCTTTGAAATCCCAGGTATCCTGGATGGAAAAAGCGTTGGAAGATGCACTGACCGGCGCACAGAACCGACGAGCCTTCGACCAGGACCTCCAGCGCCATTTCAAACGATTCAAGAAAGGCGGCGACAGCTTTTCGTTGCTGATGTGCGATCTGGACTACTTCAAAGCTTACAATGACCAATTTGGTCATACTCGCGGTGACGAAGCCCTGCAGCAGGTGGTTGAAGTTATCACCCAAACCCTGAGACCCGGGGATCAGGTTTACCGGTACGGCGGTGAAGAGCTGGCCATTCTTTTGCCCAATACGCGTCAGAAAGAGGCGCGCCCGATTGCCGACAGAGCCATTACTGCAGTGCGCCGACTGGACATCGGCAACCCCGCCAGCCCATTGAAAACGTTGACCCTAAGTGCCGGCCTGGCAACCAGTGGCGACAACGACACAACAGGGGAAGACGTGCTAAACCGGGCAGACAGTCTTCTGTACCAGGTAAAAGTAAGCGGCAAAGACGCTGTCATCGACGAATCACAAAGCGAATAAGAACTGGGTGAATCGAATAGGACCCAGCAAACTCTATAGAAAACAGATAGTACTGACTTTGGCGCCCACGCTGACAATATAAATACAAGCTATCACAGTGAAAGCCTGATAGCCGTCTAGAGTGGGCTTCTCGACCGCCAGGGCTACTTCAGCTGATTGGCGAACTGGCTGACAATGCTCACAACTTGCTGAGCGCCTTTCTTAATTTCTTTCATGACGCGGCCAGACTCGCTAGACAGCTCCAAACTTTGCTGTGCTTTTTCTTTACTCTGTTTGATCGCGTTAACCGAAGACTGTGTCAGGTTCTGATTTCTCTGCACTACTTCCGCAATTTCCTCGGTGGCGTTACTGGTTCTTGAAGCCAATTGGCGTACCTCATCGGCCACTACCGCAAAACCTCGTCCCTGTTCCCCGGCCCGGGCTGCTTCAATGGCGGCATTAAGTGCCAGCAGGTTGGTCTGATCGGCAATGCTGCTTATGCTCTGTACGATACTGGCAATCAGTTGCGATTGTTCGTCCAGGGCCGATATTTCTTCTCCCGCCAGATCCATTTGAGTGGACAATTCGCGAATGACATTCAGGGTCTTTTCAATAACCTGAGCGCCCTCATCGGCCATGGCATCGGTTTCTGTTGAGGTGCTGTAGGCAATATCTGCCGCAGAGGCTACGGCCTTTTCTCTTTCAACCTCTGTTGTAATGACGGTGGCAAACTTAACAACCTTATACAGCACATCATCCTGGCTAAAAATAGGATTGTAAGAAGCCTCTAGCCAGACATCGTTACCATTCTTGCTGATCCGCCTGAATCGGTCTGAAACACTTTCGCCGTTGGCAAGCCTTTCCCAAAACCGTGTATAGGAACTGGAGGCCACTTCTTCCGGATCACAAAAAATTCGATGGTGCTTCCCTTTGATCTCATCCATGGTATAACCCATAGCACCCAGAAAAAGGTCATTCGCATGCATCACATGACCATGTGTATCAAACTCGATCAAAGCCGTTGAGCGATCCAGTGCCTCAACCAGATCCTGATAGGCTCTTGACGTATCAATGGTACGGGTGAGCACGGTACTGTGTAGCGTAAACTCTTCGAGGTTATCTTCCTCATCAACGACCGGCTGCAACACTGACCTCAGCCACTCCTGCTTACCATCTGAATTCAAAAACTGTATGGCACCAACCCAGTGCTCTCTGTTTTTCAATGCGGACTTTAGGCTGGCAAAATGCGGGGTATCTCTCGCATTCTCAGGTACGCATTCCAGGAGTTGCCTACCCTTTATTTTCTCATCGGAATACCCTAGCTCATCGGCCGTATTCTTGTTTTGCGCCGTAATGATGCCAGAGCCGTCTAATATAAGAACCAGCATTTCTGCATCCAGGCTTTTTCTAACCTGATTCAACTTGTACAGCTTACTTTTTAGCCTGGCGATTTCGGCTTTTGAGTTTCGGTTAAAGAACATAAAGATACCATCATATAAGTGAGCGATTTCTCTCGCATTGTAACGGCTGCTTAGCAGGTGAACTTTAACGAATTATAGTCAGCATAATCCAAACCGCTATTCATTCAAAAAACACCCAGACAACCCATCCAAGACACCACCTGGGCATTGGGCCAACCAAATATACCCTGTTGTTTTTCACTCGGCAGCTAATCGCTGCGCCAGATCAGGTCTATTTATTTGGGGGAAATCGAGAATCAAATAACGGGCATCAGACACACCGGAACATCCACCTTACGAACAACATTTTTAGCTATATAAAATCACCCATCGATAGCCAATAAGCATGGGTTGTCATGTGCTCTAAACAGCAGATTGGCTCTTGTTGTGCATGTTCATCTAGGCTCTTTCAACAGCATTGCCCAAATTCAGGGCTTTGCAACCCATCACCTCTGGACTAATAGCAAAGACAGTCCGAATATGACGCTGTGCGGCACTACATCGCATAATTGAAGTTGGCCCTTGTGGCCTGAGCTCTACTATTGACTCCCACTAAGAATGGGAGATTACTGCAAGAGCAGTACGGCGGACCCTATGAAGTCTGGGCGCACCATTGAAGGGTGCCCTAACCGCTAGTCAATCTTGGTCAGTCGTACCTTTTTTTGAAGTCCACGGGACTCTCATTAACACTGACAAGGATAGGCTACGATGCAAAAGGCCCCTGTGAATCACTCTGCCACGCCTCCCATCTCAATTGCGGTTCATACCCGCCGGTCCGCCTTATTTAAACCCGGCATTAGGTAATATCCAGAGTTCGGGCTAGACACAGGTCTAACTCAGTGGATATTCGAGTCTTCATTTCACACAGCTACCCGTTATTGCGGTATGGATTACGCTGTCTTATTACCGACGCCCCGGGGTTGTTACTGGTGGGTGAGAATGACGCTGGCCGTCAACCACTGCGACAGCTTCAACGCCTCAAGCCGGATATTGCGTTAATCGAACAACAAGACAATGAAAAATGCTGGCAAACGTTAGACGCCATTAAAGTTCGCGGCCTGGCCATCCGGGTGATTTTGGTCGCTATCCATCCCAGGGGTGAGGTTATCTACCGTGCAATGACAGTCGGTGCCGCCGGATACATTACCCGCCAGACTCCTCTGGATCGCATCGTTGAAGCGATTGAAATTGCCGCCGCTGGCGACGTAGCACTCTCTCCCGATGCGCAATCGTCGCTACAAGCGTTTATGCAATACCAAAGCCATCACCATCAAGAACAGCAAGCCCATCAATTGCCGCGTTTTTCAGACGTGGAACTGGAAGTGCTCTATCTGATCGCTCAGGGGTTGTCCAACAGCGAAACCGGACGTTTGCTGCACATCAGCTCATCCACGGTCAAAAACCACCGCCAGAATCTCTTCGCCAAACTGGGCGTGCCTAACGCACCCGCTGCAGTGTATCGCGCCATTCAGAACGGCCTGCTCGAACCCTGACTCTTATTGAGTACATCACCGCTCCAGAGCCCATGACAGCAGACTTGTCCGAAAGTCTGGCCGTTCAACCCATGGTCGTCTGCATTGCCCTGGCCTAGCGTTGAGGCTCATGAGCAGCGAAGGAGGCCGATATGGCTCTTCCAAAAACCAAAACGCCACCGTCCAACAAGCCGCCTTTCACCCGAACCAAAGTTATAGGCCTGTTACTCGGACCAACACTGATGCTGGCCATCCTGATGACTCCCCTGAGCCTGACCTGGGAGCAGCAGGCGCTGCTGGCGGTGATTTTTATGACCGTTACCTATTGGATCACCCAGCCCATTCCCATTCCGGTAACCTCCATCCTCGGCCTGACGCTAACCGTCGTGCTCAATGTCGCGCCTGCCCGCACCGTCTTTGGTGCGTTCTCGTCGCCAACCCTGTTTCTATTGATAGGCGGCTTTATGATTACACTCTCTATGGTGAAATACGGTTTGGGGCAACGGGTTGCCCTGGGCGTGCTGTCACTACCGGGTATTGGCCATTCAACCACGCGCATCATCTTTGCCTTCGGTCTGCTTGCGGCCCTGTTGTCTGGTGTCATCGATAATGGCGCAGTGGCTTCAATGCTGGTACCAATTGCCATTGGCCTGGTGCAGGCACTCGCGCCAGACATTCATGAAAAACGCCCGGACCTTTCCGACCACCAACCCCTGCGTTTCGCCACGGCACTGATGCTGATTACCGCCTACGGCGCTACCGTCGGCGCGCTACTGACGCCCTTTGGAGATGCCACCAATATGGTAGGGCGTGAGTTTATTCAAGCCGAGTTCGACGTGTTGATTTCAGTAGGCAGCTGGATGGCGCTGGCAGTCCCCATCGTTGCAGTGCTGTTTCTGCTGTTGGTCACCATCGTCATCCTGGTCAATCGTCCGGAAGTGCGCACGCTACCCAATGCCCAACAGCATCTGGCCGAGCACCGCCGCCAGCTGGGCAGAATGAGCCGCGGCGAAAAGAACACGGCCATCGCCTTCGGTCTGGCGGTCTTTCTATGGCTGCTCCCTGCGCTGATGGCGCTGACGTTCGGTCATGGCTCGGCACCACACCTGTTTCTGGTGCAACGGCTGCCACCACCCGTAGTCGCCATTTTGGTCGCCTGCAGCCTGTTTCTGATGCCAGTTAATCGCACAGAGGGCTTCACGCTGCGCTGGCGTGATGTCCGGCAGATGGATTGGGGGCCCGTATTGCTTGTCGGTTGCGCCCTGGCGCTGGGCAACCTGATGACACTGACCGGCCTGGCTCAGGTTTTCGGCGCCGGCTTGGCCGACCGCATCGGTAATGTTGGCCCGCTGATTGTCAGCTTTCTCGCCTCGGGCACGGCCATTCTGTTCTCCGAGATCAGCACCAACCTGGTGAGCATCACTGTTCTTGTTCCGACCATTCCACCAGTCGCCGAAGCCGGCGGTGGTGACCCGCTGGTCGTAGCGCTGATCGCCACGTTTTCCGCCATTTACGGCTTTATGCTGCCGATATCGACCTCGGCCAACGCCATCGTTTTCGGCTCTGGCCAGGTACCGGTCTGGCAGATGATCAAGACCGGGTTCTTCGTCGACCTGTCGGGGATCCTGGTCATTGTGACGGGTGTAACCATGTTGCTGCATATCGTGCAGCTGGTTTCACTCTAACCCGCAGCGAAAGGGGTGACCCATGAGCACGCTAAAGACCCATGCAAACAGTAACACCGATACCGATACCGATACCGACACCAACACCAACACTGACAATAAAACCAATAGTGCCAAGACCACGGCCGACCGGGAAGCGGGAGCTCAGCAAGAGAAATACAAGGAAAAGCCGGTGGTCGACCACGGCCCTCACGCCGTGGCGACCTCGGCCGTAGCCGCCGAAGCCGAACAGGGTGACGGCCCGGCTTCGGCTAGCGCGGCGAGCTCAGCGGTCGGCGATGGCGTCGCCGAAACCAGCGTGGTCTCAGTCAGTGTTTGCTCCGACTACGCCGCTGCCGCATCAGACACGGTCGCTGTCGCCGTTGGCCCATATGGTGCCGCCGCAGCCGGGCCGGTCGGGGTGGCCGTAGTCGCGCCGGACGGCGCCAGCGCATCGAGCAATGCGGCCAACTCGAGCAGTACCAGCATCAATAACAAGATGAGACCAGACGGCACCGGCGAGGTAACCGATTCCAACCGCAAAGCATCCAAGCGTCCAAATGCCTGAGTTAAAAACCCGGGTGTGGACAAACGCAGTAACTTGACAACCAAAGGAGGAAATCATGACACAACAAACTGACACTCAAGGCGCCATCCTGTCTCTGGTTAAAGAGATTAAAACGATGGTTATGGCAGAGCGCCGTGAAGCCGAGTTCGATCAGGTACACGACAAGTTGAACGCTCTGACCCGGCAGCATGAGACGATTCGCAATGATTTGCGGGAAATTCTCATGATGCTGGCTCAGAACCAGACTGCCGCTGACTGACTCGAACCCTGGTTCGAGTAACAGGCCCCCGGGGTTGTTGCCCCGGGGGCTTTCTGCCTAATTCTTACAGCCGCCCTCTTTGGCTACCTAAGCGCATCGAGCAGCAGCGGGTACACCGTCGATACCTCCTGCGCGTACAAATCCTTCTCGCCTCTATGGACCACTCCATTCAGGACTAGATCGAACTTTACGCTAACGTACCAGCCATCAACACAGGGGACAGGCTCCAGGTTTTCAGAGTCAAAATGTTGCTGACCCTGCTGCCAGAAGCCAGCTGAATAGTCACTAAGCAACACCACCGCTATCTGCCCCGGGAATTCATAGGAGAAATTTCTCACGAGGATTGATTCAATATTTGGGTTACGTCCAGCAGTGGTACCCTTGGCACGCACAAAAAATTCAAAATTGACAGACTGGGGAGCGTGAGAGTTCTTGTACAAAAAAGGGATATGATTTTTTGTCGCTGGAAACCAGGATGGGAAAGTAGAGACCACTAGCTCGTTTTCATCATCCAGCGGAAACACATGCGACTCATACTCGTACTTCACATAACGAGCACAACTCGCAATGGAGGTAAAAACTGCGATTACCACCGCACATTTAAATAGAACCGTCAAACTACCAAGCTTACAGTGCATCCTGCCACCTTCAAAAAAAACTGCCAGCTAATCCATTGAACCACTGAGTGGCAACCTATGATAATGAAGCTGCTAACAGCGAATCTTGAATCATTTTCATATCAACTTTCGACAGCAAATGACTCCCAATTGAATCATGCAAGGGACTTTCGTAGCGTGCCTTTACAGTAAAGAGTGGGTTATCGCTTCTCTTCCATCAGACCTACCAGATTACCATCCGGATCCCGAAGAAAACCCGTCCATAGCTCATGGTCTGGCATATTAGCAGCGAGTTGCGGTGCTCTCTCGCTGTGGGCACCCCGATTAACGGCAGCAGCATGTACTGCCTGTATATCTGAGACGTTGAAATACAAAATCGAATTCCCGCCAACGATACCCGCTCCCTGAGGAGTACTGAGCATAAGGCGAATTCCATCCGCATTTAGAAATGCAAGATCGGGCCCCGCACTGAACAGAAATTCCAGTCCCAGCATATCCCGGTAGAAAGCCAGTGCCTGTTCTACATTGCTTACCGTAATGGCAATTTGACCAATGGTTGATAGTCTTGCTTCCATAGCCCATTACTCTCTCTGTTAACGTTACCGATCATCCCTAGCGGCTTACCCAGCAATTGCGTGCAAGTGTATCTCCGACAGCCAACATAGGCGCCCACCGATACCTTCGATCGGCCGACACAGTTCAAAGCAGGCAGGGGTAAATTTGCACCATCCAGGGCGACTCACTATGGCATACTCGCCGAAAATTGCTTAACTTAACAGCCCTATCATGACGCCTTCAGTGACCGACGATAAGCGCTTGGCGTTAGCTGAGTTACCCGAAGAAACTCCCGGTTGAAGTTGGACTTGGTCTGAAAACCAGATTCTAAATAAACCTGGGTGATCGAATGGGTTGTATTAGCAAGCAGCTCTTTTGCCCGTTCAATCCGATATTCATTAACAACTTGCGAAATATTCCGGTGATACACCCGGTTAATGGCCACCGATATCTGTCGCGAGGGTATTCCAGACTTGCGAGCCAGTCTGTCCAGTGTCAGGTCTGGATCCAGGAATACCTCTTTCTTAACCATCAACCCAGTAATGGCCTCTATGATGGTTTTGGCGGCATCATCTGAGAGTTCAGGAGTTGAGCCTTCGTCGACATTGCTGGCCATCGTTTGCGCAGCCGGCTGAACTTCCTGGCCTCGACGGTCTGACGGTACTCTGCTCATACCAATTAACAGCACCATCCCGGAGAGCACCGGCAGTAGGATGAAGTGCCCAGTGCTGAGAATCGCATCCTTATGCAATCCCTGAAATTTAGCAATATCAACGCTGATGACAATGTCGAATATTGCGGATAGCAATAACAGCACGCCAGCAAAGCGTTCGGCCACTATCGCTGTTCCAGCCTGGGAAAGCCGTACCTGACCGGGCACATTGTCGGCACTGAAGGACACTCGGATCAACGCAACCCCGTACCCCAAATAGATAGATGCCAGCAATGGGTCCAGTGGAGGGTTCCAAAAAGGATAGGTTAGCGAACCCAGGACAACGAACAGGGGCAGCAACGCATGAACCAGAAAGGCCGCTTTGCGACGATGAGCCCTGGCAAAGCAATACCAGGCAGCGACAGGAACACAGGATGCGATTGCCGGTTGCAAGGCTCTGAATAGGGCAATGTCCGTCATTGCTCTGACGCCCACGATGACGGGCACGGCCGCACACAACCCAATAAATACATACGTGGCAAGACCGACAGGCCGTTGCTGTGCAAACAATACAATAGCCAGAATAACCAGTAGCAGAGCGACGACAAAGGGTAATGGAACAAAAATCATAAGAACCTATATATCAGTATATTGAGCGTCATTTTGGACCGAATCGCGCTTCAGTACGTCCTCGAACCTGATTCAGGACGCCTTCAAAGCTATCACAGCCGAAGATGAAGGGGTCTGAAACTGATAAGGAGGACAACGTATGTACGAGTATCTGGACGGCTGGAGACGGCTTTTTCAATGGTCTGGAAAGGCGTCTCGCCAGGCTTTCTGGCAATTCATGCTGGTTAACTTACTGATCTCGGCGATCCTGGTTAGAATAGATGCCAGCCTAAATTGGTACGGCGCTTTAGAGGGACTCTACAGTGCCCTTGCACTGATACCGACCCTGTCAGTCAGTGTACGACGACTCCACGACATTGGGCAATCGGGGTGGTGCTTACTGCTGATTATAATTCCCGTGATCGGGGCCCTTTGGTTACTCTGGCTGCTGGCACAGCCAAGTGAAGACCCGGGCGGCATAGGATTCAACCCATCGACCGGGGGTGTCAAATGAAACGTTTAGCCATAGGAGGAACCATTATAGGCCTGTTCCTAGCCAGCGTCGCCATGGCCGATGTAACCGGTGGCGAACTCGTTAGTGATTTCAATTCACCTGGGACCGCGTTGAGTGAGGGCAAGGCACCCACGGGTATGATTTTTATAGAGTCGCCTAAACGAGGCAGGCTAATGCGGCTTCAGGGGATCGTCGGAAGAGGTGAGCTGGTTGCCAGTCAGAGTGACGGGTCCTGCGTTTCAGTTGCGATACGAATCGCCTCGGGCAATTTCAATGGACATGGGGTTGGTATTTCACGGGCCGAAAGCATCCAACTTGTTATCCACTCCAAGGTCATCACGGAGCGGCTGTTGGCAGGAGAGGAAGTGGTAAGCCAGCACCATACGGTGGGCTTTCGCGATGCAGTAACCACTAGCGATATACAGATAACCAGTGGGTTGAGCGTCAGCGATGATTTTGTACTCAACCCTGGAGAATGGTCATGGACCTCCTTGTTTGGGCTGGCTAAAACGGAAGTGGCCTGTGAACGCCTTTACTCTACCTGATACCCAGGTCTGGACAGTCGGCGCTGACTTCCTGGTAATGACTGAGCGATCAGCCCCAAGCCCAATAGGCAGAGCTGTCGAAAAAACAGGGTCGATAGCCCTACCTATTTAAATGCCCTTTATCCAATTGTCGATGCGACGCCGTTTATCTTGGGTGTCACAGCAAGATCGGGCTAAAACCGGTGTCAGCCGTTGCTGAACACCGGTACAGTGAGTGCTGGTCAGGTCAGACCAGCTCAGCCAGTTGCGCTGGTTCGAATCCGGTCAGTTCATCGCTGGCACCGCGCTGAACTTTCTGCGCCCAGTTGGGGTCGCCCAACAAGGCCCGTCCGACGGCGATCAGATCAAACTCGTTGCGCTCCAGGCGACGCACCAATTGATCCAGCTCCGTTCGCTGCGAACTGTGACCGCCAAAGGCAGAGAAGAAATCGCCATCAAGGCCGACCGAACCAACGCTGATGGTGGTTTTACCGGTCAGTTTTTTCGCCCAACCCGCAAAGTTCAATCCGTTTTCACCATCAACCTCAGGAAATTCGGCTTCCCAGAAACGGCGTTGCGAGCAATGGAAAACATCCACTCCGGCATCGGCCAAAACCCCGAGCCATGCGTCCATTTCCGCTGGTGACTGCGCCAGCCTGGCTTTGTAGTCCTGCTGTTTCCATTGGCTTAACCGCAACAGCACAGGGAAGTCAGGGCCCACCGCCTGGCGGATCGATTTAATGACTTCAACGCCAAAGTTGGCACGTGCCAGCACCGTGTCGCCACCCCAGCGGTCGGTTCGCTGATTGGTACCTGCCCAGAAAAACTGGTCAATCAGGTAACCATGAGCACCGTGCACTTCAACCACATCAAACCCCAGGCGTTTGGCATCTACTGCGGCTTGAGTAAAGGCGTCTATGGTGTCGGCGATATCAGCGTCGGTCATGGTTTTGCCGACTGGCTTATCCGGAGCGAACAGACCGGACGGGCTTTCCATCTCCCCTTCGGCCGTCCAGCCACTGCCGCTGGGGGCCGTGCCGGTATGCCAGATTTGCGGACCCATGCGGCCGCCAGCCTGATGCACGCCATCGATCACCGTTTTCCAGCCGGCCAGCGCTTGTTCGCCGTGAAAAAAGGGAATATTCGGTTCGTTGCGTGACACCGGTCGGTTGATCACCGTACCTTCCGACAGAATCAGGCCGACATCCGCTTCGGCGCGACGACGGTAGTAGTCGGCATTGGCTTGACCGGGAATGCCTTCGGGCGCCATATTGCGCGTCATCGGGGCCATTACAATGCGATTTTTAAGGGTCAGAGAGCCCAGTTCAACGGGCTGGAAGAGAACGGATGTATCAATAGAATCAGCAGACATCAAAAAAAATTTCCTGTTCGGTTGTTTAACGGCGAACATAGTATATTTTTTATACCTAGTGTAAATTAGGCACTTCAATTGCACCAAGTTACCTTGAGGAAACCTTGTGGCCGACAATCCGTGTTTTACCGCCCATTGCCCAAATCGAGTTCTATTTGCCGAAATTGCCGACAAGTGGACGATGATGATTCTGACCGTCCTTGAGCAACACCCGCGTCGCTTCAACGATATCAAGCGACTGCTGGAAGGCATTTCCCAAAAGTCACTGACCCAGACCTTAAGACGCCTGGAACGCAACGGTATTGTCACCCGTGAAGTCATCAGCAGCTCACCGGTAGCGGTACAGTATGAACTAACCGACATCGGCCAAAGCCTGTTACAGCCCTACAAGGCACTGTATTGCTGGACGATAGAGAAACTGCCAGAAGTGAATAAAGCCCGCCAAGCATTCGACCAGCGTCAGCCCGCCTGAATCGACACCGGCAAGCAACAGGGTATAGACACTCACCCTGTCCTTAAACGAAAGCTATAAGAAGATGGCTTTTGATCGCGGTCTAATGCCGGTGTCTCGACAGTGCGCTTTAAATCTCAACATCCGGCTGTTCAGGCACTCGCCATTGCCCAATAAAACTCTGGTTCAGAACCTGGTTCTAGCGAGCTGTTGAACCCGTGGCACCTTCTGGCAGTTTTGCGATCACCTTGATTTCAAACTGAAAGCCAAACAACCAGGTAACCCCGATGCCGGTCAGTGTTGGGTACGGCGCCTCTCCCCAGTTTTCATGCACTACCTTCATCACAGGGCCAAAGACCGAGTCAGGGTCCACAACAAGCAGGGTTGTGTCGATCACATCATCAAAGGTGCAACCCGCCTCCTTTAGAATGGCATTCAGGTTATCGAACGCCCGTTGTACCTGTTTTTCCAGGTCCGGCTCTGGTGAGCCATCCTCGCGGCTACCTACCTGCCCGGAAACAAATAAAAGCCCGTTGGAACGGACCGCCGGTGAGTAGCGGTTCTGTTCGTAAAGTGCCTGGCGGCCAGGCGGAAAAACGACGTCACGTTTGTTCATGGGTAACTCCATCTTTGGGCAACTAGGCCCTGGTTAGTGATGGGATTACTGTAAAGCCGCTTTCGGGGCCGATAAACTAGCCATTGCCGTCAACATTGTTTGTATAATCCAAACAATCTAAAAGAGCCGGAGTAACCATGGACCGTTTCAATGCCATGCAGGCGTTTGTTCGAGTGGTGGAAACAGGCAGCTTTACCAAGGCAGCTGACACACTCCACATGAACAAGACCAGCGTCACACAACTGGTTCAGCAACTGGAGGCACACTTGCGGGTCAAGCTGCTCAATCGCACCACCCGTAAGGTCAATGTAACCGCCGACGGTGCGGCCTACTACGAACGAGCGGTGAAGCTATTGGCCGATATGGACGATGCAGAAACCGGCTTGCCCAGTGCGATTGCCGTTCCCCGAGGGCGATTGCGTGTGGATGTACCCAGCCCGCTGGCTCGTTTTATCCTGATACCCGCCCTGCCTTCGTTCTACGCACAGTACCCCGACATACAGCTGGACCTGGGAGTCAGCGACCGGGTTGTGGATATTGTTGGAGAGGGCGTGGACTGCGTGGTGCGTGGCGGGGAATTGGCTGATCTTTCACTGGTGGCACGCCGCGTAGGGAGCTTGCCGTTCGGTCTATATGCCTCCCCCGGATATCTGGAACAGTTCGGCACACCACTACACCCGAATGAGTTGGCAGGGCCACATCACTGTGTAGTCGGCTTCACCTGGGAACGTATCGGTAAGGCACTGCCCTATGTATTGAAACAAAACGGTGAGTCCATCACGGTGCAAGGCCGTAACCGAATCTCCGTCGACGATGGCAACGCGCATCTGGCTGCAGGTATGGCAGGCTTGGGGGTGCTCTCGCTCCCGGTCTACATGGCGAATGAGGCAGTCGCCAGAAATGAACTGATACCCCTGTTCGAAGAGTGGCAGCTTGACCCTATGCCGCTGTACGTCGCCTTTCCACAAAACCGTTATATCAGCGCCAAACTACGCGTGTTCATTGATTGGGTATCTGATTTGATGAACTCAGCAGAGAATGACAGCAACTGAGACACCTAGCCTATGCACTAATAAAAATCATCGGTAGCCTGTTCTAAGTAGCCACCTAATGTGAGAATCACGGAAGTGTTATTATCATTGTGATAGTAGCCCATTTAGCCCTCACCTAATTGACTTTGGTTAGATACGGCTCAACCTATATCTCAAATACCTACCAGCTTCTAAAAAACCGGCCACAACCTGATAGTTCTCAGCCTTAAAAATGACTGTAAACTCAAGTTAGAAGAACTCAATCAGTCAACCATATGAAATTAAATGAGTCCTTTCCGGGTGTACGGAATATTTCGGTTGGGAGGGTCATACCTGATAGGGAAGACAAACCATCAACCTTAACAATACGATCATTTTCCAATCCCCACGTCCTTGCCCAAAATGTGTCATCTATTATTCTTCCATAGAATGGCTCTTCAACAGAGAATATTTCAGTCTTAACACCGCTAATGGGATCCAGCTGCTCCAAGACAGTCTCGACTCCGCTATCCCGCCATATATAAATGTAGTCACCAGCCGTTCCTGCACCGAAAGCACCATACAATGACTCGGTATCAAGAACCTGCAGAGTAAAAGTACTTTCATTGAACTCGATGATGGACCTATTTAGCTCATCAAAAAAATAGGTTTTATCATCAATTACACCAATAAAATGGCTTCCTGATGCGCATGCAGGCAAGATTATCCGGCTGCTCCCAACTAATTCAGATGTAAGAGCACCTTCATCGACAACTCTAAATATCTCTCCTTCATAATACGAATTATATTCCCATGGCTGATAATAGAGAGAGCCACTTGAACCGACCCAATAAAACACATTTGAGTCAATCGCTAACTGCTCTGTGTCCGTTAAGCTGGCAATAACAGTTCTGCATTCATTGCTCGCAGTCGCTGTAGTTGTAAAAGCGAGCAACCCTTTCTGGCTGAGATGAAAATTTCTTGTATTCTCAGAATTAGGAACTGAATTAGTGGCTAACTGGCCGCTAGAGTCAAACTCCCCCACCTGAAGTTCCATCTTGTCAAGAGTATCGTTAACAACCCTGAAAACAGCAAAGTCTCCCTGGGTTTGGAAAATATCCTCTTTAAACTCACGAAAGCTTCCATAGTCCCCATAAAGAACGGTGTCATTGAGGCCATCCAAGCTCGTTAGTATAGGTTCTGAAATCACATCCCCTGAAGGTGAACGAACCCAATACACCTCGTAGGCATAATGAATCACGGCTATATTATTTGCTCCCCGCGTCGGGAAACTCGAAACAATTGGATTCAAGTGACCACTTTCATCGAAGACTGCGACTTCCTCCACTGCTCCATTTCGGGTAACTTTTTTTAACGGTTCCCCGTTTTCTGTAAAAAGGATGATGGCATCCTGGATGTCAAAATGATTAGGGACAACCCGGTCGTCATTCGTATACTCACACGCGGAAAGCAAAACAATTCCAGTAAGCATCCATACTTTGTTCATTTTTTTCCCTTCGCCAAGGAGGAGGAAAGCTTGTCTTACCCTCCAATGTGGTGGTTAACATCCATCACCAGATGCATATTCAATACTCGTTACTCAATTCTACAAACTGACGGCGAACAAATGAAGCAAAATATCAGACTGCTTGTTATCTCTCGATACATACTATAATGCCTGTCGAATTAGTTCGTTACAAAATCTGTCTTATCAGGTTTGGAACAAGTATCTCAGTATGATACAAAGACAATGAATCGACAAGAATACCTAGATTGATTGTTTTTCCACCGTTGCCAACCACGGCACAGGATGTATTGTTCGCCCACGAACACGCGGTATAGGCAGAACCGATTGGTTGCAGCTGGCGGGAGTAGGTAACCCACCCCGTGTCTGATACAGGGACTTCGTTAAGGAATAGCCCGACAATTTCATCGGTGAACGTGGCTGACGTGAAGTTTACTCCCACAGAGCTGGTCTCGAACAATTGATTAATCACCACGTTTGGAGACCAGGTTGACAGAATGGCCGAATTTCCAGCGTCTACCCATTGAGTTAACGCGGTGACATTAGCCTGAGGAATTCCAACATTCCGTTCCGAATATATAACGACATCAAAATCACCAGTACCGATGCTGGCCGCAAAGTCAGCAGACATGACTTCCGTCAGCTCAATTACACCACGTAACTCCAGATTACTAAGTACGTCAATGAACTTATCGGAAAAGTTAAGATTGGGCGTAGTAACACCGTCAACAAAATACAGAACTCGTGTTCCGTAAATATCGTTAAGAACTTCGTTGGAAGAACAAATTATAGCAGTGTCTACAATGGCATCGATTAAACCGTCATCATTGATATCGTAACCGAAGTCAAGTGAGGTCCCGCCAGATTCACATGATGTATCGTAGCTGTATTCAACGATAAGGTTCTAGCCGGATTCGCCATTGCACATCGTGGCGATATCGACTACTTCATTGATGGTCCCGTCGTCGGTGTTGTCGTACCCAACCGTAAGCATCGAACCACCGGCCGGACACTCCTCACTGCTAGCAGCGGATATCTTGGTCAGTAAAGGCCTGCTTGAAGTATCGCCTGTCCTATTACATGCTGCCAGAAAAAGCACTAACATGCCGATGGCACATAATCTAAAAGTTGATTTAAGCATTTTACCTGTCCCGCTATTGTCGTATTCTACGCAATATGCTGGCAGGACTTTAATGCTTTCCAGCAACTATCAATTTTATGTCCATTCCCTATGATAGCAAAGATATTGAAGCCTGCTTAAACGGCCCATTCAAAGAGCTGACGCAAGATTCTCGTTTAGAAGATTCTCGGTGGGCCACCCACACCCTCACTAGCTAATAGATAAAAACTATATAAAACCAGTTCTTGATAGTGGACTTGGGTGGATGTCACGATAATCGTGCGATACGCGTATCACGATGAAACCAGTCGGCTAATGAAACGGCTCAGCTGAAGTGGCAGACGCCTTATATTTACTTGGCGTCATGCCTGTTCTCTTCTTAAACGCATTGTAAAACGACGAACGGGTATTGTATCCGACGGATAATGCGACTTCCAAAACAGTCTGTTCACTGGCTTTCAGTGCTTCTTTCGCCGCTTCAATACGAGCGTCATTAATGTAACTGTAAAAGGTCGTCTGCATTTCCCGACTCAACACTTGTGATAAGTAATGACCGGAAATACCAAGTTCAGACGCGAGCGTTGAGGCATCGATATCAGGGTCCAGATAGGACTTTTCTCCCCTCACTTTCCGTTCAACCTTATCGGCGATGCGTTTTAAGCGTTCACCATCAATCGAGGAATTAGCGTATTTCTGCTCAGAACCTTCTTCTGATCCCAATTCCGGTTCGGGTTCGGGGTCCGGTTCAATATGGGAAAATGCTGGTCTTCTGTTCAAAGTCTGCAGGCAAAATAGCCAAATAAGCAGAAGGACCATTAAAGAAAGCGCGGTTTCGCTAATAAACGGCATCGATGTAGCGGAGGATGCCCCCAAAACAATGAGTGCATAAAGCCAGGTGACCACCAGCAGGGCGGTAAAGCCGACAAGCCAGTCCAGCCGCTTACCTTCATGGTCTGCAAACTCGGTATTCAGTCGTTGGTGATATGCCCTGGTATTGATCACGATTCTACCGAGGTAGAGAACGCTCAGGATCGTCCACCCGACCAAAAGAAAGGCAAACCCTGCGGAATTAATACCCACCCAGACCGAAAGCTGCTCCGGGTCGTTAAAGAACATGTTGTTGAAGTCTTCGCCCGGCATTAAGCCAATGGATAGGCTGAGCAAGCCAGCCAGCCCAACGGGTATCCAATGGAGGGCTCGTTTCTCGGGCTGTGGCTGAGTGCCATAGGCGGTCAACCGCTGCTGATACCAATAGATCATCGGTAGCAGTAGGAAAAAGACGACGGGGATTGAGGCGATATAGAGCCTCGCGAATAGGCCTCCCTGATCCAGCATAAGTGTGCCGGATACCAGCCAACTCATGATAACTATGACGCCGGCAACGAGTTTACTCGGTTTGTGATAGGCCGGATTCAGATAGAGCAGCGATAGAAACAACACCCCTATACCAACGCTTATCCCATCGATAAACATCCTGAATTCCCTTTAATTTGGTCAAAAACCTGTCCTTCTCACTTGGAAAGGACGAAGACAGCGGCAGAAAAACCATAATAGCACCCTCAACTTTTGACGAAAACTGTAAAAAGTTGATGGGCTTTATGGCCAACGAAACGAGCCACGGTCAACGTCAGTTACAGCCGTTTCCCGGCGCAACGTTTTCGGACCGTCATTATTCCATCGCTGATTACTTCTTACCTTAACCGGAGAAACCACACATGAACCACCCCTTTAAACTGTCTATTGCCGTTGCTGTCACCTTATCGACTGCCTTGCTAACCGTGGCTGAGGCTGGTGAATCAACCATCAATACCAAAGCCTATTTTGGCGGCCAGACGATTGATGCCAGTGCCTGGAGTGCACAGGATGGCCATGGCTCGATAGGCGTGCTGACCGATTTCAAGACCGGATTTCATGGCATACGCGTTGCCGTCGATTTGTTTGGGTCTGGCAGCGAAGACAGTACGACGAGCCAGGTGAAAGGCACCTATACCGCAGCGGCACAGCTGGGGTTGAGAAAGTACATTGACCTGCAATCGAAGTTCAGCCCCTACATTGGTGGCGGTGTTAACTTGGCGTATGCCGCACAGGTGAACAATGACGGGTCGGGAGACACAGAGGAAGAGGACATGGACACTGGGCTGTGGCTGAACGCCGGTGTCGACTACCTACTGACCGACCAATTCACGGCCGGCGTTGACCTTCGCTATGCCACCGCAGAGGTGGAGCTTTACGGCGAATCGGTTGTGCTGGATGCAACAGCGTTCGGCGTTTCCCTGGGGTATCGCTGGTAGGTCGACCTATCACTGCCCCTAGTATCAATCACAGCCAAATGAGAGTTGAGTGCATCTGTGATGCCTCAACTCATCCTGGCGAACAGGATAGGCCTTCGCAATGACTCAAAAACAGTGTCCTTCTCACTTGGAAAAGACGATTACAGCGGCGGAAAGGCCCAAAATGGCTCCATCAACCTGAGATAAACACTGAGGAAACCAAGAGATGGACACACTGATCAACGAAATAAACCCGGCCCAGCGTCCGTTAAAACCCCTTGCCGGCGCAGCCTTTATCGGCATGGCTTTATGTTATATCACCCTCTTCATCATCTATGGCGCCCTATTGAGCACACCGGCAGATGCGACTACCGCCGAAAAGATTGCATACCTCATTGAAAATAAGGGCTTATTTAACGTTACCTACGTTTTGGGCTATGTCCTTTTTGCTTGTCTGCTGTGCTTCTGCGTGTATGTCATTGGCGGCCTTTACCAGAAGGTGTCGCAACCCGCCATGGCACTGGCCACGCTGTTTGGCTACTTCTGGGTAGTGGTATTGTTATGCACCGGCATGATCGGCATAACTTCACATGAGCTATTGGCAAGCTATAGCACCTCGAACCCCGCTGCAGCAGAGGTAATCTACTATGCCAGAGCCCTGCTGACGGAAAGCCTGGGCGGCGGCATCGAGTTTATCGGTGGTGTGTGGTTGTTACTCTTTGGAGCGGTTAGCTGGCGCCATGGCTTGTTCTCAAAGCCCCTATCAGCGTTCACGCTGGTAAAGGGGGCGATCGGCGTAGCCACGATTTTTTCCACTGAACCGGTGTTGAGAGATCTGTTCGGTATTACCGGAATCGTCTGGTTTCTCTGGATCGGCATTGCCATGATCAGGAAGCCTTCCTGATCAGAGCCTTTTGAGAAGCCGCCTAACGTGGGTGTCACGGTAGGCGCATCATGAGCAATGAGCGATAAACACCATCAGTCGAAATACTTCGCCCCGGTCAGTTCTAACGACACGTCCCACAGTCGCTTGCTGACGTCTGCGTGCAATGCGTGAGGCCGGGGCTGTACCTTAACCGGTTGCTTACCGCGCATTTCATTAAAGCCGTTAGGTCCTATGTAATCGCCACTGTGAATATCCTCGCCGAGCGCCGCATACAATTGAGGCAGTGCGCCTTCTTCCGGTGAGGACAACAGGAAGCCGGCCACGGGGGTCAGTATGACGATGAGCGGTTTAGGTAGATAACGGCTTAACGCAGTATTGGCAACACCCGGATGCGCTGCTACAGCCAGCGTCGAGTATCCACGGTCTTTAAGATGTTTATCCAGTTCATAGGTGAACATCAACATGGCCAGCTTTGATTGGCCATAGGCTTCCATCTTTGAATAGCGTTTTTCGAAATGAAGATCGTCGAAATGAATCTTGCCGCTGCGATGGGCAATGGAACTCAGGTTAACGATGCGTGCGTCTCCGGTTTTTTCCAGCAAAGGCAACAGCAAGCTGGTCAACAGGAAGTGCCCAAAGTAGTTGGCCCCCATCTGTAACTCAAAACCGTCTACGGTTTTCTCGTAAGGCGGCACCATGACACCGGCGTTGTTGATCAGCAGGTCGAGCCGATCAAACTGACTCAGAAAGCGTTCAGCAAAGGCCCTTACAGAGGACAGGTCGCTCAAGTCGAGAGGCAGGTAGCTTAAGCTCGCTTCAGGTACGTCATTTTTTAACGACGCGATGGCCGCTTCGGCTTTGTCTTTGTTGCGACAAGCCAAAACCACCGTGGCGCCATTTTTGGCCAGTTCCAGTGCCGTCGAATACCCTAAGCCGACATTGGCGCCGGTCACGATAGCGACTCGGCCTTCTTGCGATGGTACGGAGTTGAGATCAAACATAATCAGAGGCTCCTTTGGCTTCCTGTGCAGTCATGGATTGCAGCCGTACGTCCCACCAGGGGCGTATCGTCGTCGGTGGCGATAGCAAATCGAGTCGTTCGCCAATGCGCGGTACCACAATGGCCTGGTTCTGTTTCTGAGCCTCGGCGACCACGCGCTGCGCCGGTTCATTCCAGGCATGAATCGACAGCGTGAAGGCTCCCCAATGCACTGGCATCATTACACCAGCCTCAAGATCGCGCGCCGCTTTTACGGTTTCTTCGGGCATCATGTGAATGTCAGCCCAAGCCGGGTTGTACTGCCCGCATTCCAGCAAGGCAAAGTCGACCGCCCCGAGACGTTGGCGTATTTCTGTAAAGTGAGGGCTATAGCCGGTGTCACCACTGAAAAAGAGGCTGAAGTCGTCACTTTTTAGGTGCCAGCCACCCCACAAAGATTGATTCTGACCGGTCGGGCGACGACCACTGAAATGCTGGGCCGGTGTCAGCGTGATGGCCAGTTCGTTGAGTGATGTATGCTCCCACCAGTCCAACTCAACAATGCGCGAGGGCTCAATGCCCCAGCCACGAAGGTGTGTACCTACCCCGAGGGGGACGTAAAAACGTTCGGTTTTCCCGGCTAGTTGACGTATAGCGGTCAGATCCAGATGGTCGTAGTGATCGTGTGAAATAAACACGGCATTGATGTGAGGAAGGTCGCCCGGTTGAATGGGCAACTGACCGCTGTACCGTTTAGAGCCTAGCCAGGGGTGTGGTGCCGCGACATCGGCAAAAACCGGGTCAAACAGAAAATTGCGCTGATGCCACTGCAGCAAAAAAGACGAATGCCCGAACCAGTAAAGCTCCGGGCCCTCTACCGGTGCCAACGCTTCTGGTTGAATGGGGATGGCTGCCACCGTCCCTTGGTCGGGCGTACGGTTCGGTGTGCCGCGCAAAAACTGCCAGGCCGCTTTCCATCCACCGACTTCGGGGTCTTTCGGTGCCGGCGGGCTCAAGTTGACGAACGTTGAACCGTTGTAATACTCGGATTGTTTAAACCGGTGTCGATCGTCGTCACTCGGACGACTGCCGAACTGTTGGCTGAAAAGCATAAAGGTAACTCCCAATAGCAAAGTGAGCAGAATCACAGCGCCAATTACCTGCCAGAGGCGCGTTAGTGGCTTTACAGCCACTCATGCCTCCGAGTTTGGTTAAGCCCCATCAGTGTTTGAGCAGCAAGATTCTTCACAGGGGCCGTCCTGTTGTGCAATGATTGACCAGATAATAAGAGACACAGTGTCTTTATTCAAGAGACGCTCTGTCTTTTATATCAAAAAATGACTTTCGACCCACAAACCGTATGATAACGACCCTGTGACCGGGACCTTTCAGAACTATGAAAACATGCAGTGGCTGGCAGCGAGCGCGCCAGGATGACCAGATCGAGCAACGTGAAGCACAGATTCTGCAGGCCGCCTCCGACCTGTTTGATTGCTATCGTTACGATGACATTACCTTAGCGAAAATCGCCAAAGCAGCGGGCTTTACGCGGTCCAACCTGTACCGGTATTTTCCAACACAGGAGGATGTGTTTCTGACATTAATGTCGAGAGACATGGATAGCTGGATAACCCATGTTACCGGGTTGATGGAGCGCTCCGACATCAACCCAGAGACCTTTGTCGATCAATGGATGACCATTGTGCTGGGCAATCCGAGAATGATGCGTTTCTATGAGTTACTGGCTGGCGTGTTTGAGCAAAAAGCCTCGGCAGAGCGCCTGCTTCTATTCAAACAGCGATTGAACGAGCAGTTGTCAGAGATTATCGACCAGCTATTGCAGAAAAATCTGTTTGCGTCAGCTGACGGTGCCCGTCGGTTTTTAGTGACACATCTTGCCTTTGTCAGTGGCCTGTACCCAAAACTGAGTTTGTCGAAGCAGCATCGAGACCTGATGGAGAAATCGGGGCATTCGGAGAGCCCGGATGAATATCGAATGCTGATGATGGAGGGGGTTCGGGCATTATATAAAACCTACCAGTGCGATACCCGTAGCTCAATTGTCAGCTAGGGTTTGTTAACACGTCTATCGATGACCCTAGAAAAAGTACTGCCAGGACACTCACACAAAGCTTATTAATAAAAACTATTTAAATAAGAGTGCTGATAGTTACCTAATGTGTGCGTTTCGACAGTGCCGCCCTGCCTCTCCTATTAGCCTCTGGGTGTCCGGCCAAGCCACCATTGTGCCTGTCTCATTAGCCCTTCACATCAACATACTAATCAGCAGCGTCATCACCCCGGGAACAAGCAACTTCACCAGGGTACCAAAGGCAGCGTCTTCATCCCTGAGTTCATCAGCAGACTTGGAAATTCCTGAACCGTTAATAGTGGTTTTGCTGATCTGGTATTCTGCACTTTCGCCCGATGCAACGCGCCCGAATAGGGATAGGCAAAACAAGCCAATTGGCGCAATAGCTATCCAAAATAAAACGTCTTGATAGGTTATTCCGGAGTCTTTTAGCCAAAACCAAACTGCAGCCCCGATCAACAACAATCCAAGTGTATACGCGGCTGATTCGACCAGAAACTTAACGTATCGATTCTTCATTCCTTGGACTCCCTGATTCGCAATAGCACATACTGTCAAATATACGAGCAGTAGATCACTGCATAATGACCGCTGAATACCTACTTGACAATCTACTAGGTCGACAGGCACCCATACAAAGCGACCGATGTTTAATGAAGTGCCTACTCTCCCTCTCCACTCAAAGTTATTACACACTACCTCACCTGTCCTATTAGTTCGTCTGCAATAATGGTAGACTTGCAAATCGTACATTTATGAGTCTAGGTGTCTAACGGCACTTCATCCCACTCCTCATTACCTAGCATCCATTCCAATGCACGCCTTCTTTCAGGTGCCATGAATAGATCAAGTGCCGTTTTTAGTTTAACCCCGTCAATATCAGCCTGCTTAATACCCCAATGCATGCAGTACGCGAGATCACACATCTCAATAAGCTCCTGAACAGGTCTGAGCTTAGTATTTTCCCTAAATCTAACATCTGATTCCATTGCTATAAGATCTGGATAGACTTTTACTAGATTATCAGGGCATTCTCTTGAAAAATCCAAATGAGTGAATTGGTTAAGAGACCATGAGAAGCTGTACAGCGCCTCAACTTGCTCATTAAAGAGTCGAATATTTTCTTCGTTTCCGCTTAGGAAATTGAGCTCCTGGGGGCTTAACAAGTAAACTAATGACTCGCTATTCAGCCACTCAAATGCAGATTCTTTATTGAATCCATAAGATGCAGCAACGACTACAGAATTAGCAAGTGCACGGTCAACAATTTCATTGATCGGTCTTGGCTTAAGAGCACTTTCAAGAAAAGGCAACGTGGCAGGTATATGAATGCCATATTTTAAAGCAACACCCTTAGATTTATCCCGCACAAACTCAAGATCCATAAGACATACCCTCATCAAAAATCTTTCTCGAACCAACCCTTTCTGTGCATATGGAATAGCTCGCAACACCGCCTACTTAAACCACAGTGACACCCACCAGAAGACTTGACCCTGCCACCACACTTCGTCGAGACTCCCATCTTAGTTCACTACTTAAAACTATTGGAAGACTATCCCTGATAGCTGGTCACCTTAAGGCTCACAACGAGCACATTGTCGGGACACCCACCTTAGCTCATTACTTAATACTATTGGTTGACTCTCCTTGATAGCTAGCTACTGTGGGTGGCTCAACAGTGTTACCTGCAGGCCCACGACAAGGGCTGTGTGCCGATCGTGAATCTGGAAGCCACCCACAGGAGTGCGTTATCGATCGTGCCGCTGGAGGTACTTAAAGCCAATGCGTCCCAGTGAGCCCTAAGGGTCTGCGACTGCCAGGGTGCCCCGAAAGAATCAGGCAGCCTATATATATTCATCAAAGACCGCATTTGGCATCCGATCGAAGTCCGAGTAAACTGAATCGGTCACTCACCAACAGAAGGAGCTCCACATGCAGTCCGCTGCAGTTATGTGCGTATTAAGTTACGCATACCATCTTGGAGACCCACGCAAAGCGATTCTGGCCGTTTAACGCACAGAATACGCTGACCTTTCCAACGCCAATCAGTGTTCATCTGTGCTTCGTATTGAATTGCACGCAGGTGAGTTATGTCTTTAATTTCCTTATTTAATGTCTCCTATCAGGCAGGAACCAAATCTCTATTCAGTCAGTTATCGGTTTCCATAGAAGCAGGAGACCGTATTGGTCTTGTTGGCCACAATGGCTCCGGCAAATCCACACTGCTGGCCTTAATGGCGGGTGATCTGGAACCGGATGACGGGCGGGTCCAGGTTCAGCGCGGGCTGGTCATCGGTCGGGTTGAACAATTTTTGCCGTCAGAATTGAACCCCATTCCACTGCACGATGCGGTCATAGACGTATTGCCGACAACCAGGCAGCTTACCGAAGGCTATCGCGTTGAGAACATTCTGACCGAACTGGGTTTTAACGAGTCTCAGTGGGCTTTGCCCATGGCGAGCCTCAGTGGTGGGCAGAAAAACCTGGCACTGTTTGCCCGTGCCGTCTTGCTGGAACCGGAACTGCTGTTGCTCGACGAACCCGGTAACCACATGGACAGCACGGCAATGTGGCATCTGAATCGCTACCTACAGAAACCAGACGTGCCAGGCTTTATCATGATTTCACATGATCGGGACCTGCTCGACACCGTCACACAGCGGACACTCTGGCTACGAGATGAGCGTATCTACAGCTTCAACGACAGCTACACCGCTGCCAAAACGCGGCTGGCGGAACAGGATGAAGCCGCCGAGAAAGCCCGCAAGGCAGAGGAGCAGCAGATCGACAAACTCCAGCGCAGTGCGAAACGCCTGGCGCACTGGGGTAAAGTCTATGACAACGAAGATCTGGCCCGAAAAGCCAAAACCATGGAAAAGCGGATTGATCGGCTTGAGTCCGAAAAGACCTTTGTTACCGCTGGGTCAAGCCTGTCATTAAACATCGATGCGGAGCTGCTGAAAGCACGTCAACTGTTCATACTGGAAAACGAAAGGGTGACAGCTCCGAATGGAGCAGAACTGTTTCATGTCGAGGAGCGGCTGTTTCGGCCAGGCGACCGAATTGCGCTGCTGGGCGTCAATGGTGCCGGTAAATCCAGCGCCATTCGCCGCCTGATTGAAACGCATCAACGTCCGTCGGATCAACAAACGACGACCCGATTCAACCCCAATGTACGAATTGGTTATTTCGACCAGGAACTCGAACGGTTCGAATCGGATCAGTCCATTCAGGATTGGGTTCGTGAGCAAACGAGCGCTACTGACGATGACATTCGTCAGTCGCTGATCCATTGGGGGTTTCCCTACCTGGATCACAGTCGGTCGGTACGGATGGCGAGAAAGCCCGCCTGCTGCTAATGACCTTTCAACTGGATCAGCCCAACCTGCTGATCATGGATGAACCCACCAACCACATTGATCTGCAGGGAAAAGAAGAGCTCGAAGCCAACCTCAGGCAACCCGGGTTGTCGTTGTTGTTTACCTCACACGATCGCCGATTCATTGAGCGGGTGGCGACCCGATTCTGGTGGATTCATCGCGGGCAGTTGATCGAAATTCATGACCTCGGCCAATACGATGACGTCTTTGGATCCCACGATCATGTTGAGTCATCGCAACACGGACCTGATCCTGATGCACCTCGCCATACAACACCGGGTTCGCAAATGGATGATCCCGACCGGTTGCTTGAACGGATAATCGAACTGGAACAGAAATTGGCTGATGATCAAACCCGAAAACCGAAATTTCAGAAGCCCGATCGTCAGAAGCAATGGCAGGAAGAGCTGGCCCGATTAATGGCGAGGCTTGAAGTGTCGGGAGGGTGACTACCAAAACCTGACATTCGATCTGAATCCGACTTATTCGGGAGGTAGCCTGGCCTCCCGAACTGTTCCAGGCAACTCAGGCAATGGCAGTCAATTGGTGCCCACTATGTTGGCTGTCCCGATTGGCCACCCTTAATCTCAGGGGGTTACCGCAACACCTGATCTTTCTTGGGGGGGATAGTTTCAGTAGGTGTTTTAGCCGGATCTATGCCAAGAGCAGGCATCAATACACCGTCGATGACGCTGATCAGGAACTGCCGTTCGAACGGCTTACGCTGTATCAATGCCCGATACGCGGCCATTGAGGGCAAGACCTGGCATGCCGTGTCGATGTCGGCTTTGGCATGGACTTCCCCCCGAGCAACCGCTCGTTCCATCAAGCGACGATTAACTTTCGCCCATGGTTCGACGATGGCAGCGTTACCTGCCTCTGCCAATTCAGGATGCAGCGATAGCACCGAGGCCAGACCGGCCATGACTCGCAAGTTCCGTTCACCCTCACGTGCAGTAGACGGCTTGAACAGCCCGAGCAGATCCCCCCTCAGGGTTCCTGTATCCGGAAGTGAGTCAGAATCGACCTGCGTGCTCTTCAGGTACGCCACTGCATCAACAATCAAATTCGCCTTAGACTTCCACCGGCGATAGACAGCCGCCTTTCCAGTCTTGGCGCGTAACGCGACCATATCCATCGTCATGGAGTCATAGCCGAGCTCAGCAACTACCTCGATCACCGCTCCCAAAATGGCTGCATCCAATCCTGGATCACGCTTACGTCCACGCACTGGATTCTCGGCAGTATGCCCGCTTTTAACCCTCATCAAATCGTCCCGCTTCATCACAACAACCTCATGGAATAGATTAACGATACTTTTTAGTTTCGGAACTTGCAAGTTCCGTATTTGTATGGCTTGATGCAGACTCATCCATCAAGAGTCGCAACCATGCGTTATCGTCAACTTGATTCAACCGGGCTACTCGTCTCTGAATTCTGCCTTGGTACTATGACCTTTGGCACACCTACTCCGCATTACGCTGCAGCGGGTGGCGTTCTTCAGGATGAGGTCGACCGAATCGCTGGCCGTGGGATCCTGCGACACCCATTGATGAAACTCTGCGTGCGCTCGAATTCCTCGTCCGACATGGCCATGTTCGCTACATCGGTGTTTCAACTGGGCTGCCTGGCAGGTGAGTAAAGCGCTGGGTGTCTCCGATAGGGCTTGCATCTCTCGTTTCCAGTCATACCAAAGTTTTTACTCCCTGATCGGACGAGATGCCGAGCGCGAGATCGTGCCAATGCTTGCCGAGACTAGCGCCCTATCTTTTGAATACCCTGGCTGGATGATCGCTAATGACAGCGCTGGGCGTAGGGAATTGTTGGAGACTGGAGTGGCTCAGCAAACACGGCTGGCTCGACACCCAAGGGCCGAAGCGTCACAAGCCATCTCAAGCGAGGAATAGCACAGATGTTTCATGTTATGTTCGGCATGCCTTGCGTATACGTCATTGTGCGGTTCATCTGGCCAATGCCGTGGGCGCTTTCAGCCAAAATTGCGGTTGCGGTACTGCTGCTGCTCGCCTCGCAATATCACCTGTACAGCCGTCTCTCCTCCGGCAGCGTGTTCTCACCGGAGTTTCCGCGTGGCTTTGTGATGCTCTTCAATTGGGCGTTCGGTGCAATTCTATTCGTTGCGGTGCTCCAGCTTATCGTCGACCTAGGAGCGCTGCTGATGATGCTTGTACGGCAGCGATGGATAACTATTCCTTTGGGGTTGCGTTACTGGATGGCTTCCGGTGCTCTCGTACTTGCAGCCATCGGTGTCCAGCAAGCAGTACGAATTCCGCCCATCAAGGACGTCGAGATCGCTATCAAAAATCTCCCTCCGCAATTTGAGGGGTACACAATCTTGCAACTCACTGATTTGCATATCAGCCGTCTATTTGATGCGCCATGGACGAAAGCGGTAGTGAGCGATTCGAACGCGGTTGGGGCGGATTTGATCGTAGTGACGGGCGACCTGATTGATGGCTCAATTGCAGACCGTATGCTGGATATAGCTGCCTTGCGTGAGTTACGTGCGCCTGACGGTGTTTATGTAATTCCTGGTAATCACGAGTACTTCTTCGACAGCGAGGCCTGGATGCAGCACTTCAGATCGCTCGGAATGGTACAGATCGCCAACAGTCATGCGCTGATCAAGCGCAATGGGGCACAGATCGTACTGGCCGGCGTTACCGATGTGACAGCGCCGGAAACCGGCTTTCCCCCACCAGACCTGAAACAAGCGTTGGCTGGTGTGCCGAAAGATGTGCCCATTATCCTGCTCGACCATCAGCCAAGAAACGCTCGTGATGCAGCCAGCCAAGGTGTCGCGCTACAACTTTCTGGTCATACCCACGGCGGAATGATATTGGGCCTAGACAGACTCACTGCTTTGGTTAACGGAGGGTTCGTTTCCGGGCTTTATGACGTCAGCGGCATGCAACTGTATGTCAACAACGGCACAGCACTATGGCCTGGGTTTGCCTTACGCCTGGGCAGACCTTCAGAGCTTACACGAATCACGCTGCGACCAGCCTCCAGCTAGCCTGGACAGGGTAAATCGAACTGCTAATCCAGCGAGTAAATCGTTATCGAGACACCCACCCTAACTCATTAATAAAAACTATAGAAAGACAATTCTTGATAGTAGCCTAATGTGGGTGTCTCGACAGTGCCGGTTAATAGCACCACGCGCCAGCGAAGTCGTTACAATAGCCGCCAAGTGATGATCAACAATGAATGGGGTTCCCAGATGGTTAAGGCGGCAGACGTCGGCATTATTGGAGGGGGGTTGGCGGGCCTGTACAGCGCCTCTCTTCTCTTGCAGCAAGGCTTTGACGTCACTGTGTTGGAAGCGCGAGACCGGGTCGGTGGTCGAATCCATGGTTTGCCTCTCAGCAATGGCGATATGCTGGATCTCGGGCCTTCCTGGTTTTGGCCCCATCAGCACCGCATAGCCCGGTTATGCCAGCAACTTGAACTTCCAGTCTTTGAACAATACACGGCAGGTGACGCGCTCTACCAGGCAACGGTGAACAGCGCTATTGAGCGTTTTGCGGGGGCGGGAACGCCCCTTTCCTACCGCATCGACGGAGGTGTGAGCCAGTTAACCCAGGCTCTGCATCGTTCGTTGGATGACGGATGTGTGCATCTGAACCAACCCGTGCATCGGCTTAAACGGCAAGACGAACTCTGGGAAATTGAAACCCCGACGAGATCCTTCATGGCCAGGCGGCTTATTATTGCTGTACCGCCGAGAGCGGCGCTCGAATCAACTCACATTGCCAAGCATCTATCCGTTCCGCTGCAACGCACACTTCGCGACACACCAACCTGGATGGCCGCTCAGGCTAAATTTGTTGCCCACTACGCAACCCCATTCTGGCGGGAGCAGGGGCTGGCTGGTGATGCCTTCAGTCGGGTCGGGCCCCTGGTAGAAATACATGACGCCAGTGCCGGAGAGGATCGCGGGTATGCCTTATTTGGGTTTATCGGCGTCAGTGCTCAACAGCGAGCAACACTGAACCAGGAAGCCTTGCGCCAGGCTTGCTTAAACCAGCTGGGGCAGATCTTTGGTGCCGATGCGCTCAACCCCTTACAGTCGGTGATTGAAGATTGGAGCCAGCAAACGTTCACCTGCACGCCGCAGGACCGTCTTGACCCGCCACAGCACCCTGAGTGTGATCTCGGCGCGTTTTCACAGGAGCTGGCGCACCTGCAGCTGGCGTTTGCAAGCACCGAAGTGGCTGTGCAGGAAGCGGGCTACCTTGAAGGGGCATTGATAGCAGCACAAGCGGCTGCCAGGAGCTAAAGCACACCCGTCGCCTGTCTGTATGCGCTGCCGGGACCCGCACACCAAAGTAATTGGTGAAAAGCGAGCAAACCCATTGCTTGATAGCTCTCTGACGTGGGTGTTTCACCAGGGTACAACCTAGATTCCTACCACAATGTTCCATTCTGCCTCCAACTCCGCAGAGCCGGAGCTGGAAGCGACAAATTCGGCTTCCACCAATTGCCGCAACCCTGGGCTCCCCACGTTCCGATAGAGCCTGTCTTTAGAATTCTGAGGGTGTCCAGCAATATACAGCTGAGTGGTCAGGTCCTCGAACGCCTCGTCCTTCACCATGAAGTGAATGTGCGGTGTTCGGCCCGGGTACGGCACAGGCTTGATGGTGCGGAAACGGTAGCGACCGTCGGCGTCGGTCGTTGTCGATTCTCCGAATTTGTAGCCGAATAGAGAATCAATGTAGCAGGTGCGTCCAGGTGTTGTAGCCCGGGACTCACTAACCGTTAACTGAGGCGGCTGTCGAGACACCCCTCTAGTTCATCGCCCTAAGGTGGGTATCACGTAAACGCTCGCTACCTAAAGTGGATGTTTCAAAAACGTTAAGCCTGCCTGACTTATGGCATACTGCACTCTCCTTGTTGCCGAACCTGGACGCTACCATGGTTAAATGCGCACTCTGCGCCCTCTCCGCCCTGACCCTATTCACAACCTTAGTGGGCTGTCAGCCTGAAGGCTCCGACACAAACGGTTCCCGTCAAACACTGAACGGCTGCGAAGTCGATGCCTACCAGGCCGACATGCTGGAACAGGTAAACGCCGCTCGTGCCACCCCGCGAACCTGTGGCGATACCGACTTCCCTGCCGCGCCTGCCCTGAACTATCAGTGTGACCTGAATACTGCCGCAGCGCGACATAGCCAGGACATGGCTACCAATAACTTCCACAGCCATACGGGCTCTGATGGCCTAAAACTTAAAGACCGGGTAAACGCGACTGATTATGACTGGAGCACGATCGGCGAGAACATCGCCGCCGGGCAGCGTACGGTGACAGCCGTTATGGAAGACTGGCTAGAAAGCGAAGGCCACTGCAAAAACATCATGAATGACCAATTCGAACATTTTGGTGTGAGCAGAGCGGACAATGAGGCAGCCGATCTCCAACGGTATTGGACTCAGGTGTTTGGCGACCAGCGTTGAGGACCAAACTGAGACATATATGTCTCGACAGTGCTCTCCCTACTATGGTGCCTGTCCATTTAGTCCTCGATGAATGGCTGGCGTTATCTTTCATTTTTCTGCACCCTTTTTACTCAGATACAGAAACGGAATGAACCACAGTGCTATCAGGATAAGTACAACCATTTGAGACAAGTCTTTATCAGCAATGACGTATGACGTTAGTAACATTGCCAGAGCAAATAAAATCGAGATTGCTATGTTTAGCCGTTTGGCTTTTTGATGATTCATGGTTTGGATTCCGTGAATTTTCATTGACTGAGTGTAAACCCTTTGTCGGAAAAAGGAGTGCTTCGGGACGTCAGGCTGGTCTATGGCATCATCAGTTTCATGGCGCCAGGGCCAACAAGATACCCAGCCTAGCGTGCTTGCCCGATAGTCTAAACCGGTGTGAAATAGCTACCCCGGTGGTTTTCAGGTAGCTGGATCATCCGGTAGGTTCGATTGCAGTGCCAGTCTCAAATGCGGTTCGCCGTTCAAAGTTGTTTCGGCAGTCATACCCGCGCAGTCGATAACAGCATGAATCTGCTTCCGCCAGGCAGAAAAAAGCTGCGATGTTGCAACATCAACGGCCTCTTCAAGTTTCAACTGAATCCTAAACAAGCCTGGCTCCAATGGGTACACAGCCACCACCGTTGCACTGATCGGATGTTCCAGATAGTGCCCCTCGACCTTTTCGCCCACGGCTACAGGTGGCAGTGACTGCTGTTTCAGGGCGGCGCTGAAGGTGTTCCAGTCCTTATATCCATGATGAAGTGCAAGAAGTTCGAGTGAATGACTGTGGCTTATTGTTTCGCCCGATGCATCAAGTTGCGCTTTCAGGCGTTTAGCCTGGGCTTTAATTGAGGTCACAGTTAGTACAGGTTTACTCACACTGAGGCCTCCGCACTGCCAGTTTTGAATAGACCCCAGGCGTGTCCATGTTGGCGGGCTGTGATGTTCAACACCATCCATGTTAACAGCAGCAATAACAGTTCTGCCGTTGGGCCAGCCAGCCAGATGCCCGTCTCGCCCAGGAACACTGGAAGAAGAAAGGTCAGCGGTATGGCAAATAGATAGGTCTTGGTCAGACTGAGTAAGGCCGCTCGCCCAGCATCTCCGATGGCCTGAAAATAAGTTGCGATCATCAGTATCGGACCGGCGACAAAAAACATCGAGACGATCATCGGCATGATACGTCCCACCTCATCAACGACTATCGGATCATCAACAAACCAGCCTCCGATTGGCCTGGCAAAGACGATCAGAGTTATTTCTGCCAGCAGGCAGTAAAGCAGAGCCAGTAGTAACCCCAGTCGCAGGCTGCCATCCGAACGGTGCCAAAGACCTGCCCCATAGTTGTTGCCAGTGATCGATTGGAGAGCAAAGCTCAGGCCAAGCAACGGTAGAAAGGCAAAGGTCATCAGCCGCGTGGCGATTCCGTAAGCAGAGACGGTCTCAGCATAGGTGTCGGATTGCACCAGCTGCAATGCCAGGATGATCGCTCCGGAACCCAAAGCGAGGCCCAGAAAGCTCAGGCTTTGGGGGGCGCCTAACGTAAGGATTTCAACCCAGCGTTTGCGGACGCCACCCCAGGCCCTGGGGTGCCAGGCAGGGCCAAGCAGTCGCAGGTCGGTATCGCCCATCGATCGAAAACCAAGCACGATGGTCAGGGCCAGGCACTGCGCCAGCGCCGTGCCAAAGGCTGACCCGGATACGCCCCATTCCAGCAAAGCGATAAGCACATAGTTAAAGCCCATGTTCGCCAATGACACCAAGAGACTCATGGCTGCCATAAACCCAACACGGCCTTCGTTTCTCAATGCATCGGACTGCAACGCCAGGACGAAAAGCAAAGGGGAGCAAAAAATGGTTATCCGCATGTAGGCATAACCCATTTCCGCCAAGGCCCGGTTGCCGTTGGCGGCCGCCAAGGTAAAACGGTCGCCAAACATCAGGAACAGCACGATTAGAACGATGCTCACCACCATAGCGAGCCCGTGCGCGGCCGCGAAGACAACCCGGGCATCATCCGTTCGCCGCGCGCCTAAATGCCGTGCCAGGAGGCTCGACATTCCATTCGATACCAGTGTGGATACCGCAACCAGTAACATGAAGGCGGGGAACATCAGGGTGACGGCACTCAAGGCATCAGCGCCGACAAAGATACCCAGAAACAATGCGTCGACAACGGTTAGCAACCCGTTCATGCCCATAACAAAGATGATGGGCAATGCCGTTTGTGCAAACAATGGACCCAAAGGGTGTTCGATGAAGCGCCGGCTTGCATCCGCAGATGCCGAGGTTTCAGAAGGAGGTGACATGGATGTGTCTCCGCTTGCAGGCATTCTGTGTGCCGTTCGAAAGGAGATGGTGCTCGCATTACCACCTTACAGAATGCGCAAGGGTGACGTAGAAAGGTACTGCCAGAACTTCACCTTGGCTTAAATGCCCGCGAGCGGCCGGTGCCTGGAACCACGGGCATTATTAGTCAGGTACGTTAACGGTGTCAATCATCGTACAGCCTGCTTGGTCGCTAAAAGACTGGTCGCTAAAAGACCACACCTAAAGTGCCTGTCACAAGAGAGCCTGCTGTTTGCCGGCACTGCTAGCCGTATTGGATGACAATGCCCTGGTATTCGGTACGGCTATGTAGACTCAAAAGAGACGCTGGGACACTTTACCTAAAGTGTGGGGAAAATAATATTGAATAAAATCAAGTGACTAGCCTCTTCGCCGCTCTCTCGAACGAAAATCGCCAAAAATAGGACTGGTCTCTGCCAGTAAAAGCTTTACCCTGCACCCAGCTTTAAAAGAACGACGAATATTTAGTTGCTTCATGCCGAGAGTTATTGAGTCCTTGTCCTGCAGTCCTTAAGTACCGCCTCCGTTTTATCGCTAAATCGCTCCATCGGAGCATACTTTTCTTATATACAGGATATTGATTATGTCTACAGTTACCGGCACCGTAAAATGGTTCAACGAAGCAAAAGGTTTTGGTTTTATTGAGCAGGAAGGCGGCAAAGACGTTTTCGCTCATTTCAGCGCCATCACCGGCTCAGGATTCAAAACCCTGACTGAAGGCCAGCGCGTCGAATTCACCGTCACTCAGGGCCAGAAAGGCCCTCAGGCGGAAAACATCACTCCTAGCTAAATGCTAAGTGGTTGATTTAAAGAAGCCCCGCCAAGCGGGGCTTTTTTTTGAGCTAAATTCCACACGGCAAAGGAAGCGGTGCCGCAAGTCTCCCACCTGAAGACTGGACATTCCCATGAACACCCAAAAGTTGATACCGCACTAGATGATGTTATTGGATGAAAAAGCCCTGGCAACGTGCCTGGCTTATGTAGACCTGAATCCTATCCGGGCCTGTTTGGCCGATACACCGGAAGCGTCAGAATTCACTTCAGCCTAACAGCGAATCAATACTGCCAAAGAAGAGCTGGAATCTGCCGAACCCAAACAGCCAACAGCGTTATTCACTGTTACCGGCTACCCTCGCCAGGGCTACCTGAGGCACTTTCGTGCCCGAAAAATACAAAATCAACCAATATTCCTTTACTTCCCAGACTGATGTAAATCGGTAGCGCTGTATTGCGATGGACTAAAGCAACTCACTGACTGATCCCTAACTCTCTACTATGGTGCTTGTCCATTTAGTCTTTAGTCTGTCGCGGGCGTATGATCCTGCGCCTGTTGGCTCCGGCGCCAGGCGCCCGGTGTCATACCCATGTGCTTTTTGAACTGACGGATGAAGTGGGTCACGTCCTGCCACCCTACCTGTTCCGCGATCTGAGCCACCGGTGCACGGGTATGCAACAAGCGACTACACGCGTGATGTAGACGATTGCTGATGATCCATTCGCCGACGCTGGCGCCGGTCGCCTGTTTGACGCGATCAGTGACGTAGGCCGGGCTTCGATGCACCGACTGTGCAACCTGAGCCAGGCTCAACGGTTCACAGCAGTGACGCTGGATATAATCGAGCGCATCGGCCACCAGGGATTTCCGGGCCACTGTCACAGGTAGCATGGCCCGGTCGACTTCCGCCAGAATCAGGCTGAGCAGGCTACGTTTTAGGTCATCGCTCGACCGGGCGTCATCGTCGATCATCCGCTGCAACTCGGTACAGTACTGCGTCAGAATCGTGCGCCGCTCAGACGCAATCCGGGCAACGGGCAAGGCCCCCAGCCGAACTTGCCGAAACGGGGCCATCATCGCCTGGGTCTCATTCAGCCCAAGGCATTGCGGGCAAAACGCCAGGTGCCAGACGCTCAAATTCCGCCCCCCGCGCAAGCGATGCGGCACTCCAGCCGGAACGATCACCACAGACCCGGCCTTTAGCGTCAACCGGTCACCGTGATCCATATTCAACTCACCCGCTTCAATGTACGAGAGCACATACTCGGCATGATGGGCTTCGGGGTGAGGCTCCAGCACCGGCATCTGAAAGTGCCCGATCGCCAGCGGTGCAATGATGTCCATTGGGATTCTCCAACGTGTTATTCCCGCCAGTGTACCAAGCCAAGACAGAAAGATAAGCCGATTTTTCCCAAAGCGGCACTCTGCCGCCCGGGACGTCCCGGGCGTATTCTGACCTCACATTCAGACACGAGGAACGCAGGATGAAGACCCAGGAACAGGACAACCGCTGGACAGAAGGGTCCGCGCACTGGTACGCCGACAACTACGGAGACTGGCCCACGACCCGCATGCCCATAGACGCCGTGGAGTGGCAAAACGACGAGACCGTCCTCGACGTTGGTTGCGGTACCGGCAGCAGCCTGCGCTACCTGCTCGGTTACTGCCCAAAAGGCCGTTTGGTCGGGCTTGAACCAACACCGGCCATGCTGGAAATCGCGCGACAACAGACCGATCAAGCCGGCCTAGCCGAGCGTATCGAACTGTTTAACGGTGCCGCTGAATCCATTCCTCTGGCCGACGCCAGCGTCGACAGCGTGCTGGCCTTCAGCACTTATCACCACTGGCAGGATATTCCGGCGGGGCTGGCTGAAATCGCTCGAGTCCTGAAGCCAGGGGGGCGTCTGCTGGTGTCCGAAGAGCCTGAGATTCAAACGATGCACGGGATTACAATCGCGGATATTCAAGCGCAATGCCTGAAGATCGGCTTCCGTCCAGGGCCAGTTCAGCGACTGAACGAAGGCAAGGCCGAGTGCAACCTGATTCTGGCATACAAAGACTGAACACAGTGTTCAAACCGGGGAAGCCGGTACCGGCACAGAGGAGTCCTCCGTATTCGAGGACACTCACGCGTATTCGTCCGTTAGAGAACGAGTAGAGACGGCCAGAGAAGACCTGACCTCACCAGAACCAAACCAACCAAAGCTACTCTTTCCGTTTGTCGGATACCCAAGACAAGACATGCCCGCTGGCCTACCCTTTCGACTGCAAGACTATCTGGAACTGGTAGACTGGACCGGCCGCTAAATTCGGAATGACAAACGCGGCAGTATCGATCACAACACCCCGCCCATTCTGGAACGCCTCGGCATCGACGCTGAGTATTGGATCTACAACACCCGGCGCTTTGAAAGCCAGTTTAAAGGCCTGGTCGGTACCGCAATTTCGATCAGAGCCACCTTTCAACAGTTTGGCTACCAGCGAACCCCTGGGCTTCGGTTGGCTGAGTTGCTGACTTAGGTACTCACCCTACAAAAATACGCTTCACGGGGTAGCCTGCGGCTTTGCTTTGGCTGAAAATCCCGACTTCTGCTTGATTTTTCCATTTCGCTAGCCTACTACCAACTTCACGAAGAATGCTTCGAAACTTTGAAAAGCATTGGTCGGATTTTTCTTGCTGCCCACTGTGATGGCTGTCCATTTAGTCTCGTGGCCCATGACTCGAGGTCCCGGCGGGTTGCCAGCCTTTACCAGGCAGAGGGTTTTCACCTCCAATCTTCTACCGGCTTTGCCCGGCGCACTGGATGTCCTGTTAGTCGCTGCCATTTAATAAACGCCACACCTCTGTTCTCGCCTCGGTTTCCAGTGGTGATTCAAAATAGCCATACATTTTCAACCCGGCTAAATAGGTTACCAGGAATGGACGCAGCCCAACTGACTCAGCTTGGGCCACATGCACGAACTCGTGGGCCAGAAGCGCTGTATCACCCTCGTATTCGGGTTTAATAAAAACCGCATATCCTAAAGCCATTCCTGCTGAATCAAGAGGGTCAAAATCGTATATCCGAAGAGCATCACTAAGGTCCCGATTCAAAGGAACCGGAAAATCGCTGGTTACAATAACGCGTATATTCTCAGGGTTGTTCACAGACATAGATCTCGCCAGCACGAATTCAGAATCTGTTAACTCTCTGCCCTCGGCCAGTTGACGAACTTCGACCTCCTCGACCCATTCAATTACCAGCGGTGCATAATTATAAATCCACTTTAATTCAGTAGGAGTTAAGGCCATTTTATCCAAAGGTTTAAAATAATCTTCTGCCCGGATTTCTGTAGCGACAAGAATCACCACTACTAAAGAAATCGCTCCAATTTTCATTATAACCCTCATTAAAAATAGTGCCTTCTTATGTAGCCATCCCATGAGCGACGCGACTACCCAAATTCCCACATATAGTCATTAATGCAGACACGTTACTCTATATCACTAAATCAACATGCTCAACATTAGGGTCATCACACCAGGAGCAAGTAATTTAATAGTGACACCAAAAGCAGCCTCTTCGTCCTTGAGCTCGCCTACAGACTTGGAGATACCAGAACCATTAATAGCAGTCTTACTGATTTGGTATCTTTCATTCTCCCCCAATGAAATGCGCCCAAATTGGGATAGGGCAGAAAAGCCAACTGGTACCATGGCTACCCAAAATAGAACGTCTTGATAGGTAATACCTGAGTCTTTTCGCCAAAACCAAATTGCAGCACCGATTAACATCATTCCCGATGTATAGGCGACCGATTCGACCAGAAATTTAATATATCGATTCTTCATTTTCTTAGGCTCCCTGAATCACATGAAGATATACCGTCGAGTATAAGACAATAGTGTAGTGGTCAACTAATACCGGACAGTATTTTAAGTTTTTCTTCGGCTACTACGGGAGACATGCCACCGTTGAACGAATGAGGCCTTTGCCAGTTGTAGTAGTCCATCAGGTAGTCGGCAATGTCTTTCTTTGCTTCAGGTAAATTACGGTAGCCCAAAGCAGGCACCCATTCAGTTTTCAGGCTGCGGAACAACCTTGCCATTGGTGCGTTATCCCAGTAGTGACCACGCCGACTCATGCTTTGTATCATCCGGTACCTCCAGAGCCTCTGGCGGAACTTACGGCTGGCGTATTGGCTCCCCTGGTCTGAGTGGGAGTTTCTTGCCTGGACACCGAGTTTCTTGCCTGGACACCCACTTGAATGGTTGACCTACCAAAGTACATACAGTACTTTATACAGTACTATTGAAACGGGCCGTCAGGGTTAGACACTATGCCACGCTCAAGGAAAAGCCAGATCGCCCTGGAGGCGACACCCTACTACCACTGCACCTCCCGGTGCGTGCGCCGCGCATTCCTGTGCGGCCGTGACGAGCACTCCGGTAACGACTACGAACACCGCCGCGCCTGGATAGAACAACGCATCCTGCAATTAGCAGAGGTCTACGCTCTGGATGTGTGTGGCTACGCGGTCATGTCGAACCATTACCACATCGTGCTGCACATTAACGCCCAGAAAGCCAACGGCTGGACAGAAGCCGAAGTCATTGAACGATGGCACAAGCTGTATTCCGGCAACTTCCTGACAAAAGCCTACTTGGCCGGGAAAGACCTGTACGAAGAACAACTCAAGGTCATCTCCGAAACGGCCACCATATGGCGCGAACGCCTAATGTCGATCAGTTGGTTCATGCGGGCCTTGAATGAAGACATCGCACGGCAAGCCAATACAGAAGACAACTGCACCGGCAGATTCTGGGAAGCCAGGTTTAAATCCCAAGCATTGCTGGATGAAAAAGCCCTGCTAACCTGCCTGGCCTACGTGGACTTGAACCCTATTCGTGCACAGATGGCCGCTACACCTGAGACTTCGGATTTTACATCCGTTAAAGAACGAGTAGAGACGGCCAAAGAAGAACTGACGTCACCAGAACCAAACCAACCAAAGTTACTTTTTCCGTTTGTCGGATACCCAAGGCAAGACATGCCCGCTGGTATACCCTTTCGACTGCAAGACTATCTGGAGCTGGTTGACTGGACCGGTCGCCAGATACGAAGTGACAAACGCGGCAGTATTGATCACAACACCCCGCCTATTCTGGAACGTCTGGACATCGATGCCGAGCATTGGATTTACAACACCCGGCACTTTGAAAGCCAGTTTAAAGGTCTGGTCGGTACGGCAATTTCGATCAGAGCCACCTTTCAGCAGTTTGGCTACCAGCGAACTCCTGGGCTTAGGTTGGCTGAGCTGCTGACTTAGGTACTCACCCGATAAAAAATGCGCTTTGCGGAGTAGCCTGCGGCTTCACTGTGGGTGAAAAACCTGATTCCTGCCAAATTTTTCCATTTCGCCAGCCTACTACCAACTTCATGCAGC
>NZ_JBDWXV010000003.1:0-549565 GCF_039982735.1 Saccharospirillum sp.
GCTGGCCCATTCGATGTGGGGCAGATAGGGGGTGATGTCCGGGTTGTTGCGGATCACCAGGGTCTCGTGGTCTTGCCCCGGTGGGTGCTCAAACCAGTAGTTAGCACCGATCTCGGCCAGCAGCCGTTGCAGACACTGTAGGTTGGTCTCCTGGGCTTGCAGGAAGGGGCCATCGGGGGCCGGACCGGGCTCAAGGATTAGGTCGAGCTCCTGGGGCTGATAGCCCATGCTGGCGAGCAGGTGTTTCAGCACCTGTTCCCGGGTCTGGTCCATCATCAGGCGGGTGCGCGGTTGCAGGGTGCCCTGGTGCAGTTTGCTGGCCAGGCGGAGTTCGGCGCGGTCGTTGCCATCTGAAATCAGTTCCAGTTGCTGCACTTGCAGATGAAACCAGCGGCTGCGCCCGTCGATCAATTGCAGTTCGACCGAAGCGGGCAGATTCAACAGCTCGGTCCCCGGCAGTGGCAGCGGTGTTGGGCAGGTGACTGTGAGGTAACAGGGCCGGTTGAGCGCTTCGCGCCCGGTCAGGGCCAGGATGGGCAAGCGGTACCCGGCCAGGTGCAAATGGCCTGTCGTCTGTTGTGTTGCCATGTTCAGTATCCTTCTAAATTCAGCGTTTTGTACGAGTCACCCGCCACCTCCTTTGGTCACGTTAATTGTTGCTGACCGTACCGCCTTTAATCGCAATGGCGTCTGCTGTTATTTCTACCGCTGGTCCCGCCAGTGTCAGGTTACCGCTGCTGTCTATTTGCAGCGTGCCGTCGCTTTGCTTCAGGGTAATCGCCCCGGAACCCACGCCGTTCAGGGTAATATCCCGGGCGGCTTCTACAGTCAAACTGCCGTCCTGGACCTGAATCTGGTAATTACCGGCATCGACTTGCTCCGACAGGCCATCCCCTACTTGCCAGTGCATGCCAGCACCACTGGTGAGATTGATGTCGCCCTCACTGGACTGCCAGCGAATCGAGCCCGTTGCGCTGTACTCAATGTCTTTAGCCGATTCAACCCGGATACTGCCTTCCTGGGTTTGTAAGGACTGGTCGCCTTTCACATGAACATTGTGGTTGGCGCCAACGGTTGTGATTTGATCGGTACCGGACTCCAGCGTCATCGATTTGCCCGCGAACAGATAGGCATCACCTTCAAGGGTTTCAAATGTAACCTTGTGGTTATCTTTCTCGGCGTTCAATGTCAGGTGGTTTTTGGCTTCCGGCGTAGCCAGTTCGATGCGTTCCTGTTGCGGCGTGTCATCCAGCAGAAAACGATGCCCGGAGCGCGTTTGAATCAGGTTCTGTCGGGCGTTGGCATCGGTAACCGGATTGACCGCATTTCGGTTATAGAGCGCACCGACAATGAGGGGCCGATCCAAATCTCCGTTTTCAAAGTTGATATTAACTTCGGTACCCCTGGCTAACGGAAAATGCATACCGTGATCTTCGCCGCCCAAGGTTTGCATTAACCGGGTAGGAGGGCTGGCTGGACCGTCAGCTTCGCCGCGCTGGTCGAACGGTAAACGCACCCGGTACATGCCACGGTCATCCACTTCTTCTTCGATGCAACCGGTGAAGCTGGTAAATACCGGTGCGCGACGCTGATAGTCAGGTACGTAGGGAATGGCCACCGGAATGACCGTCAGCTTGCAGAGGTAGCCGTTGTCTTTACCGCCCAGTCCATTACCGGCGGCCGCACGCTGTGACCCGCTCTGATCAACACCCAGTATGCGGTAGCGCCCACTGTCGGTGGCGTGGTCTACCAGCTCCAGCAACATGCCTGGCTGCACCGCTCTCACCGTGGTATGCAGGCACAGTGTTTCCGCCTGCCAGGTATGCACGGCGGCCATGCGTTCGGCCAGCGCCTGTAACCGTTCAGCGTCCATTTCATTGGGTGCCCAGTGGTGGGCCTCTCCCTGCGCTGTGGCGACCGGCACTGTTACCGCTGCACTCAGGTCTGTGGTGCCCCAGGGGTCGGTGTCCGACAGTACGACATTGGCGGGTGACTGACGGAAGATCCGGCTCACCGCGCTGACGTGCTCGTCATCCTTGGCGGCACCGGCATTGGCGGCGAAACGCAGGGTGATGTCGGTCTCGGCATGCGGCAAGCGGGTAATGTCATCCGCCAGCTGAATGGTGGTTTCATTGTCGCCAGGCGACAGATGAATAAAGATCCCTTCCCGGGCCAGAATGCGAGTAACGAAGTCGAAATCGGATTCTTCGTACTGAATCATCATCGCCCGGGGCTCATCACGCTCACTCAAAACATCAACGGTAGACCAGGCACCCAGGCGCTCTTCCAGAATGTCACGCGCTACGCTGAGCGCACTGCGATCAACAAAAACCCGGTTATGCTGAGACCGTTTCAGTGGGGAAAGTACTGACGCCAGAGTGATGTTCAACCCGCTGTAGTCGCCGTTGCCATCGGCATTGGCGGTATCGATGATCAGGCCGTGCAAGGGAATCAGGCCGCTGGCCGACATGATCGACAGCGTTGCATGCTCACCCACCAGCTCATCGCTTGCGATGCGGTGTCGCAACAGCACCTTAACCTGAATGCGGTAGTCCTGGTGCAGGCTCCAATGCTCTATCTGCATCGACTCTACCAGACAGGTATCGTCGGGCAGGTCGGCCAGCTTGAAGAAGAACTGGCTTTCATCGGCCAGCCCAACTGATCGCATGGCCCGATTGATTCCGGCAATGGACAATGTCATGTGTCTCTCCTTGGTAATATCCAGGCGCTGACAAATAAGCTCAGGCGCTCTTCAATTCAGCATCGGGTTGGCGATCGAGAAAGATGAAGCTAAGCTGTTGCTGCTCATCCAAATCCAGTTGCAGGATGTCGGGCAAATCACCCTCAGCAAGGTAGTGCAGCAACTGGTTGGCAATGCCCGGCATCAGTTGCTGGTCTATAACGCGGTTGACCAGCCGTGCGCCGGAGTCACTGACGCGACACATGGAAACCAGCCGGTCCATGGCTTGCCGGTCACATCTGAGTTCAATGCGGTATTCAGTTTGCAAGCGCTCGGCCAGTTGGTCGAGCCGTTGCTGAATAATGCCCGCCAGTGCGGCTTCATCGAGCGCGGCAAAGGGCACAATTTGCATTCGGGCCACCAAGGCTGGGGCAAAGTGTGCGGTGATGGCTGGTTGCACCAGTGTGGCCAGCTCCTGAACGGTTGGGGGTGGCATCACCACCGGCTCTGCTGATTCTGGTTGAACAGAAGCTGCATCTGGCTCCTGCTCTTCTGCCATTTCCCCGGCAGAGCGTTCCTCGCTGTTAGCGGGCGGTTCTTCCGGGCTTTCCAGTGCGGCCGTACAACGCCATTGAATGTCGTCGGCCCCAAGGTTGGAGGTCATCAGTACAATGGTATTTTTAAAGTCGATTTCCCGGCCTTCGCCATCGCGCATGAAACCGCGGTCAAACACCTGGTAAAACAGGTTCATTACATCGACGTGAGCTTTTTCGACTTCATCCAGCAGCACAACGGAATACGGCTTCTGTCGGACGGCTTCGCTCAACACACCGCCCTTGCCATAGCCAACATAACCCGGAGGTGAGCCCTTCAACTGGGATACGGTGTGGGCTTCCTGGTATTCGCTCATGTTGATGGTGATCAGTGAGCGGTCACTACCGAACAAGTGGGCCGCGATTTGCCGGGCAGTTTCGGTTTTACCGACACCACTGGGGCCCGCCAGCAGGAATACACCCTGAGGCCCCTGCCCTGAACTCAGGCCTGCCTTGCTGGATCGCAGGGCCTGACCGATGACGGCCAGTGCACCGTCCTGTCCGACAAGGTGCTGGCCCAGTGCTCTTTCAAAGTTCAACAACGCATGCAGCTCATCGTTCACCATGCTGCCCACCGGTATGCCGGTCCAGTCAGCGATGACATCGGCAATGGCGGTGCCATTCACTTCGGGTTGAACCAGCGGCCGGCCCTGTTGCAGTTGGGCCAGGGTTTCGCGATGCACCCGGCTCTGTTCAAGCAAGACACCGACATCATCTTCTTTTTCAGCACCGCGCAAGGCATGACCGGCCGACTGAATATGCCGGACCAGCTCGGACTGAACGGCCCAGTCCTGTTCTGCCTCGCTTGCCTGTTCCAGGGAATTGGCAAGCTCGGATTTCAATTGCTCCAGCACGTCTGAGTTCACGACTAGCCCCTGGCGTTGCTCTGCATCCAGTGCGCGAAGCCGATCTTCAAGATACCCGATGCGCGACTGCAACCCTTCCAGCTGCTGGGGTTTCAGGCTTTGGCTCATGGTGACGCGAGCGCTCGCCGTGTCGATCAGGTCGATGGCTTTATCGGGCAGGAACCGCCCTGTGATATAGCGGTCTGAAAGAGTAACGGCAGCAGCAATGGCTTCGTCGGTAATCTGAACGCCATGATGGTCCTGATAGCGCTGCTTCAAGCCAGACAGCATGTGCATGGCAGCTTCCAGTGTCGGCTCTTCTACTTTTACCATCTGAAAGCGACGCTCCAGTGCCGGGTCGCGCTCGAAGTACTGTTTGTACTCACTCCAGGTCGTTGCCGCTATGGTGCGCAGTTCACCTCTGGCCAGCGCCGGTTTCAACAGGTTGGCTGCGTCGCTCATGCCGGCTTCGCCACCCGCGCCAATCAGCGTATGGGCTTCATCAATAAACAGCATGACCGGTGATTCGGCATCTCTTACTTCTTCAATAACGGCTTTCAGTCTTCGTTCAAACTCGCCTTTTACACCCGCCCCGGCTTGAAGCAAGCCCAGGTCGAGCACACAAATACGAATACCGATCAGGTGCTCGGGCACCTCACCGGCGACAACGCGTTGCGCCAGCCCTTCAACGATGGCGGTTTTACCAACGCCCGGCTCACCCACCAGGATAGGGTTGTTCTTACGGCGACGGCACAGAATATCGATCGCCATGCGAATTTCTTCGTGGCGGCCGCTGATCGGGTCCATCCCCCCTGCCCGTGCTTTCTCGGTCAGGTCTTCGGTGAATTGATCGAGCGCTGAAGGTCCGCCTGCACTGCCCGGTGCTGTGGCTCGGCTGGCCCCGGTTGCGCCAGCACCAAACCCCGTTGACGATTCACTGGACTCACGCGCCAGCTCAGCAAAATTCTGATGCACGGCATCAAACGAAATGGACTCCAGCGGCGCATAGCACTGATCGTGCTCCCACAGCCCGGACAGTTGGGCAAAGGCTTCCAATATGCCAGCCGAGTCGATGGATTCCGGCGTGTAATGTAAACTGCTCAGTACGAAGGCTTTCTCGAGCACTTCAAACAAGGCCAACGACAAGGCTGGCTTGCCTTCGTGATGCGTGCGCAGGCTATTGAGATGTTCAATGACGTTATGCCAGAGCGTATCCTGATCAACATTGAAAACCGACAGGATAACATCGAGGTGTCCCCGCTGACCTTCCTCAAGTAACTTGAGCAAAAAATGCTCGGGGCGAATTTCCCGGTGACCCCGACTGGCGGCAAAGCCTGCGGCGGCTTCCAGCGCCAGGCCACAATGAGGGGTTAGCTTGTCGACCAGTACTCGTAGTGTTCGATTGTCCATGCGATGTTCTCCCTACCTGCATTCGATCTCGAAGATTCAATTAATGACTAACGGGCCATTAGGCCACTTTTGATAATGGGTTGGATGGTTCCACACTGGCTTGCTTGTATTGCTGGCTGGTGAATACCAGCGTGCAATCGGTACTGACGGCCTCTCCCATTACCAGGGCTTGACCAAGCCGCACGGTAGAAGTCCCCAGCTGCATGGGTAACCGCTCACTGGCAGGAAGCCGAATGTGCACATCGTAACCAACGCCTGAGGGCAAATATTGATCGAGCAGATCATTCAGGCGTTGGCCGAGCTCACCGCCCGGGTTTAGGGCAGCGCCTTGCTCGGCATTGACTTCACCGGTCTGTACCCGAACATGCCGGCCCATAACACTCATGGTTTGCCCAAGCAGAGTGTCCCGACCCAGAGCCTGACTGCCATCGAGCGACATCACCTGGTCAACGCGTACTTGCGTCAGTACCTGGGTATCGATATCGAGTTCCGGCAGCGACAAAGCCGCTTGCAATACCGACTCAACCCCGGCGGCACTGCGGCACTTGGCCGCTAGCGCACCCGGCAGCCCGGAAGACAGTTGATGCCGGCGATGATAACCACCCAACAGAGCACTACTGGTGCGCTGCAAGAGATTCTGATCGCCGACTTGCTGTAGCAATTCAAACTTGCGCCACCCCTGATGCAGCAGCCAGTAAGCCTGGTTATTGAACACATCCAGAAACGCCTGAATTCTCTGCCCTGCATCATCCTGATGGGTCACATCTTCCAGGAAGTACTGGGGCAACGGCGCATCGACGCCGTAAAAACCAAAAAAGGTTGTTTCAATCTCTACACCATTGCCGGGCAGACGGCTGACGCGGCGCACATCCGAAGCGGGGAAGGAAAGCCAGTCTGACGGACGCAACCGCAACCAATCCGGACGGGCAACTGCGGCCGACTCGCCCCGGGCCGCCAATACTGCCTCCACCAACTGATGGAAGTGGAAGCGGGTAGCCTGCTCTACGAGCGTATTTACAGCGTTGCCCGTTGGCCCATGGTTGGGTTCCATGCCCACTCCTTATAGGTTGGCAAAGACACCAGTCGCGTCTCTACGTACTCGGTCATATTGGCAAAATTCGCAAAGAACTGGTGCAGCACGGTTCCAAACATGTACAGATCCGAACGCGAGCTGAATCCGGACTCATGCACCTCCAGCTGAATCGTCAGCCCCTGAAACAGAATACCCTGACGAATACGGTGCTCGACCCGGGTTGATACGCCTTCTATCGCGAGAATGCGGTTCTGGTTTTCTACCTGGTCGCTCCAGTCAAAGAGGCTCAATAAGGTTTTCAGATGCTCGGCATCACTGAGCTTCGACAGGTTCAGCGACATCATCGAAATCAGCTGCCACTGGAAATCGTGCATAGACGGTGGCGTAAGCATTGTTGAAGGCCGGCTGATGTTGGTTACCTTCAAGTCTTTCGAGGCCTCATGATGAAGACCATTGAGTTTGTGCAGGTCAAGGTACTGGCGCGGGTAGTTTTCATTGCTGGCGAGCACATCCACTGACAGCACCTCTTCAGCACCCGGCTTCACTCCAGTAACAGATACAAACGTACGCCGTCTTCCAGCGCCCGACTTTCGCGTGTGAGTGGCGTAAGTAGGTTCATCCCGATGTCGGTACCGCAACTCCTGAAGGGGCCGGAAATTACGAACCTGACCGGTTCTCGGGTTACGACCGGATACCGATTGAATGCAGTAAATATTTGCGCAATCGCGAAAACTGTGGTCAACCTTGAGTGGGTAGTCGGGCACGAGACCCGTCAACCGCACCGGTTCTGCTTCGCTGGCAAACAAGCTAATAGCCGGAACCGAGTTCAGTGCAAAGGTTTCGCGCTGTACATGGTGACCTGCCGGTAAGGTGACAGGCGAGTCTATCAACACAGTCAGCAGGCGCCCTTCTGCTGGCCAGTCAGCACTGTTGAAACCACCCAGATTGAGAAAGAGGTATTTTTCCCGGGCATTGAAATAGTCGTGCAGAATACTGAAGGCCACATGGCCTTTACCAAACGAGGGCAACAGACAGTCTTCAGGGTCCATCATGCCCGGGGTCATGACACTGTTGGACGCTACTGGCTGCGTATCCAGAGACAGCTGAACCCGGGTATCGGCATGCAGGCATACTTCATACAGTGCGTAGGCCAATGCGCGATCGCAATGCAGGTGCAACGGCAGGTTGGTAAAATTCAGATCAGCCCAGTCGAACACGCTTTGCTTGCGCAGGGTTAGTCGTAATTGGGTGCCCCCACCTACCCGGTCTAGAACCGAGACGCTCTCTATTTCTATTGGCTGCACAGTCACCGGCGCGGTGGTGGTGTATTCGCAGGTTACCGACTCCGGGCCAATGTTTCGGGCAAACACCCGAGTACCCCGGCCCAGTGTATGGGTTTGCTTGCATTGTGGTTCGGGCGTGACTTGCACCAGAGTATGAGAGGGAAAAGGGCGGCACAGCGACGGGTTCAACTGGTCGAGCAGGTTCTCGCTCAGTTCCGGTACGCCATCGTCAATGCGCTCACGGATCTGTGCGGTCAGAAACGCCATACCCTCCAGCAACCGCTCAACATAGGGGTCGCGGTCTTTTACGGCTTTCAGATTGAGCATGGCCGCTTGCTCCGGGTATGCTTCCGCAAACTCCTGGGCTGCGTCCTGAAGCAATCGCATTTCTGCTTCGAAGTACTCTTTCATGACATCCTACTCATATGCTGGCTTCCCTTGCGTTCTTCACAACCGAAACGTTCTGGCTTATGTTCAGCCGATGGCTTGCAGCACCTCGGCTTCTCCGGTGCTCTTGAAATAGGTTTTGAACCGTACCCGGTTACCACCCACGACCCAGCCGCTGATCTCCATTCTGACGACTGCAAACTGAATATCCCGAGGTAAGGGAGAAACCTGAACCTGACGCAAACGAGGCTCGTATTTTTCAATGATGCTTTTTACTGAAACAGCCATGTCGGCTTCTGAATAGGGAAGATCCTGATAGAACAAATTCAGATCTGGCAACCCATAGTCGGGTAGATGACTGAGAACACCCTGGCGCGCATTCAATAAACGCACAAGATGGTCGTGAATGCTCGCCAGCCGCTCGTCTTTACCCGGGTACTCAGCCAAAGGCTGACCGTTCAGGTGTTTGCCGTGCAGTGTTTCGTAGAGGGTGAACATTCAATACCACCTGCTTATTTCTTAAAACGGACAAAATCAGGGCATGCCTGGCATGCCCTGTTGCTAATTCGTCGCCTGGCATCTAGTTGCCAGGCAAGCGCATTGAGAGGTCGGTATTACCGGCCTTCAACCCACGAATCAGAGAATTCGATGTTACCATCGAGGTACGTCCAGGTGATTTTCTGGTAGCGAATCGCAACCTGTTCCAGGTGCGGGTAACGCTCTTTGTCCAGATCCTTGACGTTAGCCATGGTAGGACTGACGGACGTCATTTTTACACCTTCCAGCGTATGACGGAAATACTCAACTTCAGTACCGGTCTCGTCAATCTTGTACCAGCTCAGCGTCAGGCTTTGCAGGGTCTGACCGTTGCTGCACGCTTTGTACAGGTAGGGAGTGGCCGCATCATAAGCCTTAGTAATGACAAAAGGCTCGTGCTTGCGCGTTCCTGTCAGTTCACCGGTGTCGTCATCCGTTGGGATGCGCAACTGGTGATCGAAGGCCAGTACTTCAATGGACCCTTCACGGCCAGAAACATTAACCGAACCCTGAATGTCGTTACCCTGATCGTCTTTCAGCCACATGTAGGCAGGAATTGCCATGCATAATCTCCTTTTAACTAAAAATCCTATCAATATAGGGATGTACGGACATTGCGCGACGCGCAACGATTCTCCCACACCGACCAAAGCCGGTGCCCGCTGCTGGAGAATTCAGGGGGACGGTGCCTAAACACCTTGCAGGCAAAAGCCTCCATCCCTGTGCTCTTTGAAAACCATTCTTCAGAGCGGCCCCGGGGAATCGATAAGCCGCTAGCTGAAGAATGACAGCCTGGCAAGACAACCTTGTCTTGACCGACTGTTTTTACTGATTGACACGCTTCGAATTGTACCGGGTTCACAGTTTCAACCCGTTAGGTTCATCACAATTCAGGCATCTGCGAAACCAGTGATAATCGAACATCGACACCTTCAACCTGAAAGTGGGGTTGAACATACATGTTGACGGTGTAGTAACCGGGATTATCGGCCGCTTCTTTAACCGTCACCATGCCGTCTTTCAGTGGGTGAGTGGCCGCAAGTTCCGGTTCTGGGTTGTTCATCTTGGTCACCATCTTCTGCAACCAGGCGTTCAGTTCGTTCTCAAGGTCCTGGCGGGACTTGAGTGAGCCAATGCTTTCCCGCTGCAGCACCTTGAGGTACTGGGCAATACGCGACACCAGGAAGATGTAAGGCAACCGGGAGTTAATCCGCGAGTTCGCCGTCGCCTCCGGTGTATCGTACTCAACCGGTTTTTGGGTCGAGTTTGCCGAGAAGAAACAGGCGTAATCGCTGTTTTTGTAGTAGCTGAGTGGAATGAAACCATGGTCGGCGAATTCCAGCTCTTTGGTTTCAGAAATCAGCACTTCGGTCGGAATCTTCGATTCGGTACCGCGACCGGACTCATAGAAGTGGATGGGCAGCCCTTCCAGCTTGCCACCCGCTTCGGGGCCACGGATGTTGACAGTCCAGCCGTGCTTCTTAAAGCTGCGCACCATGTTGGAAGCGAACGCAAAAGCCGAGTTGCCCCAGCAGTACCGGTCATGCTGTTCACCCGAAACACCTTCGTTGTAATTAAAGGTACGGACCGGGTTTTCCTCGCCATAAGGCAGGCGCAGCAGGAAGCGGGGGAAAACCATACCGACATAACGCGAGTCTTCAGTTTCCCGGAACCCTTTCCAGCGAATGTATTCTGCCCTGTCCATGTAGCTGGAAACATCCTGGATTTTAGGTATTTCCTCGACGCTGTCTTTGCCGAAAAACTGCGGACCAATGGCGCTGATAAACGGGCAATGTGCCGCACTGGCCACTTTGGAAACTTCGGTCAGAAGCTCGACATCCGGTGCTGAACGGTCAAACTCGAAGTTGGCCACGACGGCTGAAATGGGCTCACCCCCGGGCGTATCGTACTCCTGGGTGTAGATATGATTGAAGAAGCCGGACTGGGTTGTATCCGGTGCCTCTTCGAAATCTTCGCGCAGGGTTTCCTTGTCGCAATCGAGCAGCTCGATGCGGGTGTTGCTTTTGAAATCGGTTCTATCTGTCAGGAACTTGAGGCCGCGCCAGGTTGACTCTACCTTTTGGAAGGTGGCGTGGTGCAGCACTTCATCGAGCTGACTGGAGATGGTTTCATCGATCTTTGCGATGTACTGATCAAGCAGGTTCTTGTCAATGCGCTCAATCTGTTCGCCCGCTTCCAGCGCTATTTCAAAAAACACTTTGAGTGCGGCGGTAATGCGCTGATTCGAGGCAACGTCGGCCATGCCTTTCGAATCCTGAAACAGATTGATATCAATCGGCTGGTCGACGGGTTTCATGTCAACCAGACTGCAAAGCCGGCTGTAGATGCTGCCGTCTTCCTGAACCGTTTCTGCGGTTTGAGTGGTGCTGTCCTGTACAGTCATGTGCTGCTCCTTATTCCTTGGCGTCGTCCGCGTCAGCGGTCTCTGCCTGTTGCTCGGCAATCAGGGACTTCAATTCATCTTTCAGGGAGGTCAAATCCGGCTGTGAGTTCAGAATGCGCTCAACTTCCTTGCGGAAAGAACTGTTGTCGAGCAAGTTGGACTTGAGGTCCTTCAACAAATTGCGCATCGACATCAACTGGCTCAGCTCGGGAATCTCAGCGGCAACCGTTTCCGGGTGGAACGACTTGAACGATTTTGCGGTGAGGGATACGTTGATTTCACTGCCGTCGTCCTTAATGCGGTTCGGCACCGAGTACTTCATCTCCGGCGCCAGATCAGACATCACTTGCTCCAGGTTAGACGAAGTAATGTTGACGCGTTCGCGCTCGCTCACATCACCTTCACCCTTGCCATTGCTGAAGTCGCCCATTACCAGCAGCTTCATTGGCAATTCTTTTTTGACACTGGCGCCTCCGGTCTCGAGGTCCAGCGCTATATTGACCCGCGCACGGGGTACTTCATTTTGAAAACTATCAGCCATGCTGTGTACTCCTTAGTCGTGAGGCGGGTCTGTCCCTTACCTCCTTGTTGAACATCCAATGGGTCTTCATTAGAACCACTCTGCCGCCTGAGCCAGATCAGTGGCGCACATTCTGGCGTGCAGCCTGTCGAGGGTCTCGTTCAGTTCTGTCTGCCGCTCACCCCCGGCACTGGCAAGCAGGTCTTTGGTAACCAGCCAGGCCTGACGCCAGATGGCCATGGCCAAATCTGGCATCAGCTTTGCCAAATGAAAGTCGTCGACGGCTTCAACCAGGGTGTCGAGTTGCGAACTGGCCAGAGCTGGTTCGGCGGATTCATGGCAAAGTTGTGCCTGGGCAAGGCGAATGCGCAAGCTAACAAGGTTCTCCCCCGTCAGTTGAGATCTGAGCCAGGCAAGGGCTGTCGCCAGCGAGCCTTCATCACGCTGTTTTCGCGCCTCGCCAAGAAAGTCCACGTCTGACGACCCACCCTGGCTATTCGAACTTGCTGCTGTGATCTGCTCAATCCAGGCCAGCGCTGCGCCCCCGGCAAAGGGCTCGCCATTTTCGTAGCTCAATTGTCTGAGCTTGGGCAAGCGTTCCATTAATTCGCGAACCTGAAACTCAATAACCGAGCGAGCGCTGCGAAACCCGGCTTTTTGCGCAGCCAGCGCAGACAAGCGCTGCAGCTCCATGCAAAAAAGGCCGCCGGGTTCCAGAAAGGCATCTTCTGCAGCTTCAAATGCCATGGCCCAATTTTCGCTGTCAATGGCGTGGGTAACTTTGTTTAAGCTGGCCTCACGCGGTGGCGGAATGCGAGTTTTGCCATTCTCGTTTGGGGGCAACGACAAGTCGGCCCATTTCACACTGCGCGCAAAAGCGGCCCGGCTGCCGTGTTTGGATTTTTCCCTGAAATAGCCCAACATCTGCTTTTGGAGTTGCAACAACTGAGCTTCCGATTGAACCGACCCGGCAGTATCGGGCGATTGCATTTCAGTGAAGGTTTGACTGGCCTCAGCCGACCCGGAACTTGTGCCTGCCGCAGGCACGGTTGCGGCCGTTGTCGTTGCCGCAGGTTTAGGCTGATTCTTACGCAACCAGTCGAACAGGTCGGGCCACCCGAACCCCTCGATGCCAGCCTCACCGGCCGCCGTGGCAAAAGATTCCCAGCTCTCTTTAGCCTCGACAAACAACGTTTCAGATGCCTTGCTGTCGTGCTTTTGCACAAAATGCAGAATACGGGGCTGCTGTAACCAGCCTATGGCAGACAGTCGTGCTTTCGGCTTTTGCGGGTAGCACTGCTCAGCATCCATCGCCAGCAACCCGGTTAACAGACGCACCCCCCATACCAGCCCTTCCAGGCCATACACTCGTCCGGCTCCCAAGATGAAGTATGAGGCAACGCGCAGGTCCTTGGCTTCACGGCTGAGGATGTCGGTAGACAGCGTCAGGATGCGCTCGTAATCAACATCCTGTTTCTTTTCAACTTCGGCCTTGAGCGAACTGAAACGTTCGCCATAGCGCGGGTCTGAACCCTCGGCTTCAGCTGGCAACGGAGCCAGACATTGGGTGAGCCAGGCATCCCAACTGTTCAGTCCTGAAATTACTATTGTCATTCCATCTGACTCCACCGTATTGCCACATCCAACAAACGTACATCGGCTTGGCCAACCAATTGCTCGGCCCAGTGCCTATGCAGTTGCCCGGTCGTCGACCAATCCGAGCCCGGCGCTGGTTTTATGGCCTGTTGCCAGTGTGAGCCTGCCAGCGGGCGGGCCAGTATCCACACTTTCCCGCCAGCGGGGTTCAGAGACCACAACACATCAGGCCGCCATAAACTGTCGCTACCCACTGGCGTGAGCACGTGCAACCAGAACACCAGGCTGACCGGGGCCATATCTTTCGGGCCCAACGGCAACTCCAGGTCCGTCATCGGCCGGTGCCGCCGGCTTCGATAGTTGTCTATCAGGTCTCGGCATCCAGCCAGCAGGCGTATTTGCAACACCGGGTCACCACCGACCAGGTGACTGAGCCAGCGTTGCAGGCTGATCTCCGACAAGTACGCCAGCGATGCCTTCATCAACTGTTTTCCGGCCGACATGTCGGCGCTGGCTGAAGCGTTCCTGAACCGGTCGAAGACACTCAGGTCTGGCAGTTGATCCGGCCAGGCGAGGTCCGCGTTGATCTTGCCAAACTGCATCCAGCTGCCAAAAAATAACGGCGCCGGCTTAAAGTACAATTCAGTATCCGACCACCGGCTAAAATACAAAAACGGATAACGCCGGCCATGGCTGTCCTCGCTGGGAAACACATAACCACTCATGCCCTGGCGGTCGTGCCCTCCTACCTGTAAAAAGCCAACCCCGGAACTGCTCTCCGTTTGAACAGTGGTGGCGTCTGCAGCCTGCTGTGCGGCCTGCAAAGACAACCAATCCTTCAAACTGGCATCGAGCGTTTGAACTTCTCTTGAGCCCGATGCCGAATGAACGTAGTCCGCCCGGTCTGGCAACTTACCCAGAAAACCCAGCGTCACCGGATCCGGGCGGACGGTTTCCGCTGGTTTTTCTGGCTTGAACCCAAACATCAGCCGGCCCGAAACAGCGAACGGGGCAGTGCCATCTGCCGGAACAGACTCGGGTTCAGCACACTGCCTTCGCGGTCGGCCCGCATCCGAAACCGAACCGATGTCGACCGGCTACCCTGGCCAAATTCCCAGTGCAATTCGAACTCGGTACCACGCAGGTGAGTCACCTCCGCTTCCTGAATTAACCGAACAAAGGCCCACTGACCATTAGCTTCAAAGCTGACCGGTGCAGAGCCATTGCCTGCCCGGGCAAGCACCCGGGCCTGGCTGTTGTTCTGCGACAGCGTCCAGTTGAACTCGCGCCATTCCTGCGGTTCATTCCGATACCGGTAGCCCGCCCCATTCACTTCTATCAAGGCTTCGGTAACCCCGGGTACCGGCATCGGATACAAGGCATAGCCCATACCCATTTCCGGCGACCCGGGCTTGAACAGGCCGCGCGACAAACGGTCGGCACCTACCAGTGCGTCAAAAAACTGTGGGTTAAACGTCAGGCCGCGATCCAGCCAGGTACGGCTGCGCCATTGGCCGTTGCTGCGTTGCAAATAGGACTCGAGTTCCTCGCTGACAAACAACCACAATTCACCCTGGCCCGGCTGAAGCAACAGCTGGACATCGTGCGGGGTGGCTTCTACTTCAGCCGAGGAAAACGGGAATCGCCCCTGCAGGTTATTGGCATACACCGAGTACACCCGGCTATCCCATTGCTGCTGAAGTGAGCGTGTTGCACTGGCTAACAGTGCCGACCAGGTCTGTTCGATGGGTGCGGTAAAGGAAGACTCGACCCAGGAGCGACTGCTGTCGGGCATCGCATCCAACAAGGCGTTAATTTCAATCCAGGCGGCGTAAAGCTGCTTGCCACTGGCGTTGCCAGACAGTAAATCGCTCGAATAAAGTTTGGCCTCACGGTCGATGTCGGCCGCTGCCAGCATGAACTCCATTTCCTCAGCCAGTGCCAGCATCTGTTCCCGGTAGGCGGGCCAGGCCGGGTTTGTCGACTTGCCGTTCTCGGCCATTACTACCGCCAGCAAGGGTTCTGCAGCCGACTTGAACGCAGGCAATAGAGGCACTGGTACCGGTTCTGCTGCTTCGCCATCACCGGTCAAGTCAGACACCAGTGCACTGGCAGCCTGGCCATTGCTGACCGCCGGGTCGGTAATTTGTAACTCCAGGGCAACCCGGTCGAACAACGCTGTCCAGGGTGCTTCATCACTGCCGAGCGCCTTGATCGCTTGCACCGCATCGGCCATAGACGCAGGCCTGGGCACCGTAACCGACTGAACAAACTGGGACCATTGCTCGGTATAGTCGGCAAAATAATGCGCACGGACGTCCGCACGCAGTTGACGCCACTGGCTGCTATCGGCGGTTTCCTCGTCGGTACCACTGTCCAGCCCCAGTACCCAGTCGCCCCGGGTAGCTGTCTCTGCCAGAGCGTCGATTTCATCGGCAATATAGGTTTCCCAGGCCGTACGGGAAAAGGCGCCCGGCACGCGATACTCTCCTTTTAAAACCCCCTGTACCGAAGGGTCCAGAACATCATTCAGGCCGGTAGACGCAAACCGGCTGTTGCCGGAAGCAACCAGACGGTCGTATATCACCTGGGCGTCGGCGTCGGTCACCAGGCGATCCTGTGCCTGGGCCACCCAGTCTTGAGAGCCAGACCAGGGATTAACGTGGCTCTCATCCATCTGGCTGAAGACGTCGACGAGGTATAGCTCGATCAGACTCTGCATGCTGCTTTGGCGTTGCTGGTAGCTCAACAGCAGCTCATGGTCGGCATAGCTTTCGTACCACAGCTTGCTCAGGTACGTTTTCAGAATGTCGAGGTCCTGACGATCGGTATGGCTGGTTAGCATCAGGTAACTGCGCAATGCTTCATAGTAACTTGGCTGCTCGGCAATTCGCGTTACCTGATCCAACTCTGGCCATGATGCTGAATAGGTTTCCAGTTGAGTGTGCAGCTCCGGGACGATACGGTCTTCAACGGTCTCAGTCAGTGTTGTCAGCAACAACTGCTGCATGGGTTCAGCGTGAGATTCCACCAGCGAGTAACGGCGCACGACCTGCAACGGGGAATAGGTCTGCATCTTTTCCAGTTGCTGATAATGCTCGTGCAAACCCACGAGTGCATCGAGCCGTTCATGGTCTGATGTGCTGGCATCGTGATAGCGTTCCAGTAACCGCTCTGCTTTGGATGCGTAGCCGGAAATCAGCATTTGGTTGCTGGTGTAGGTCCCAAACAGGCCAATACCCGTTAACGCAACAACGCCACTAATGACCATAAAGCAAACCGCCTTGACCGCCCGACTCCACCGTTGCCGCTTGCGATTCCCGCGCACCGCGTTCTGTAACGGGAAAATAACTTCGGTAAACAAATGGTCTATGAAGTAGCTTCGAGTCAGCTCTGACTGGCGTTTGACGGCAAAAGCCACCTTGGCAAACACGCTTTTGAAGGCGTTGGAGCGGCGCTCCAGCGCAACGCCTTCCTGGGTGCTGGAGGTAAAGTAGACGCCTGCGAACCAGGGAGATTCGTGATAGGGGTTGTCTTTAAACAGCAGAGACAACAGCTCCATCAGTTTTTCAGTCGCGCCAGAAAACTGATTCGGAAACTGATAAATGGCAACCTTGTCTTCGGGCTTTTGAGCCAGGTTAACTTTTTGCGTTCGTTGCTCCAGCAACCGGTGATACAACTGCGTTAGCCGGTCATGCAGTACCGCCAGGCCATTGGATGATTTGTCCTCGGTTTCATCCAGCAGGTAAACACCCCAGGGCTGTTTAATTTCCTGTTCACTGAGATCACTGAAAAAGGCCTCGAAGCCCTTTAACAAGTCGGACTTGGTGATGACGATGTAAATTGGAAAGGTGACACCCAGTTCGGAAATCAGTTCATGCAGGCGATTCTTAAGGTGTTTGACGTGCAGTTCGAGATCGGCTTTTTCAGACGTCAATATCTGATCCAGGGGCAGCGCCAGCATCAAGCCGTTAATGGGCATCTTGGAACGGTTTGCTTTAAGCACCCGCAGGAAAGACAGCCAATCGTCGTTGTCTTCATCGCTGGTGTAGCGGCCTGCGGTATCGATCAGAATCGCCTGGTCAGAGAACCACCAGTCACAATCGCGGGTGCCGCCAATACCCTGAACATGAAACCGCTGGTCGTCCTTCAACGGGAATTCCAGCCCGGACTGCGAAAACAGAGTGCTCTTGCCCGCCGCAGAAGGCCCAATCACCATATACCAAGGCAGCGCATAAAGTGCGCTGTTACCGCGGTATTTGGTCCCCAGATGAGAGCCTTTTAGCGCATCCAGAACATCGGAAATTTTACTTTGAATGGCGTCTGATGAACCACCGCTCATGGCGTCTAGCTGCTTTCTCAGCTTCCTGCCGCGCCGCCATTTGTACAAGGCTGTTACCAGCCAGATCAGCAGAAAAACCACCACCACAACGCCCATGGCGATGAATTTCAGGCGAGAGGAAGTCAGCCCAACGTGGTGCCCGGCGAACCAGATGATGACCAGTACCGCAACAAGACCCACAACCGCGCCGGAAGCCCGCGACAACAATACATCCTTGAATCGGAACAGAAGTCCCATTGCGCTAGCCATCGACCTGACCTCCATTCACAACCTGGGTGCTTGTCTGATACTGCAAGAGTCGGTCGGCGCTGCCTGACAATGCTGACTTCATCAATCCGCCATAGGTAAGAAAGAGAGCCACCAGCAATGCACCGCCTACCGCTGCCATGACCCAGTAAGGCTGATTCCCACCAATTCGGTAAACCAACTGACGCTCCGGTACCGCCTGATCGGCCAGTTCACGGTTTACCGGGCCGCGCAAATCATCCAGCTGAGCGCGAAATGTGGATATGTAGGCCTGCAACTGGTCGAACCCCTTAAGCGTGTAGCTGCCCTGATACCCAAACTGAAGGCAACTGAAATACAGCTCGGCGACGGCACGGTGTTCAGGTAACCCCCGACGCAGCTCATCAAGCCGGGCAAAAAAGCCTTCACCGGCATTGCTGTCGCCGAAATATTCCACGCAGAGGGGTTTGACCATCCAGTCGAACTTATGTGGCCAGCGGGAAGACATGACCCGTTCATCAACATAGGCGGCCATGCAATAACGCACATCACGGGTAACCGCACTTGGCCACTGATGTTCAAACGCTCGACGCTCCAGCTCGACAAACGCCTGCTCCAGATCTGCGCGCAAAGAGCTTTCGACCAGGTCGGCTTGTTCCGGCTGACGCAAGGGTTCAACAAGATTGAAAATGGGGGAACAGCTTTCTACCAGAACCGCTTCCATGTCGTGAGACCGGGTATCCATGATTTATTCCTCAATGACCAGCAGTTCGACGTCCGCCGACACAAAGTCACCCAGGCCAAAGGCAGCAAATTGCCCGGCCCGGCGAATGTCGGCCCATACGGGACTGGATTTATCGAGCAGGAAATACTCGCATTCAGACTTGATGCGAATTTTTTGTGGCAACCGCTGAGTGTGCTGCAATGGCAAGCCAGGCAGGGCATTGGACACCATTGTCTCGATCTGATCGGGTGCTCCGAGCTTGAAATACTGCGGAAACCGGGTGAACCAGGTGGGGTCTGAACCGGAGTGGCGAACTGAAAGATAGAAAGTACAACGATCGGCCGTCGCTTCCGACAAGGCCGATGATTCGTAACGACCCGGAGCAATACTGGTAAAAACCAGGCCATCGGCTGAGCGTTGACGATCCACACCCAGCACTTGCCGCATGGCCGTATTCAGCGATGCAAAGGTATCGGTTAGTTGATCGTGCTGATACCTGACACTCAAAGGCAGTTCATCCGGCATCAGTTGCAGCGCAAGCCGGTCGTGACTGCGCACCAGTAGCTTGTATAACTCAAAGGGGGTTTGCTGGGGATGCTGTTCAAAGGTTCTCAGTTCAGCCAATGCCGATACCAGCTCGGCCTGGAGCAAATAGTCAGCCATTTCAGTGGCGGTCATGCTGCTCAGGTCGCCAAGCTTCAGTCGACGCTCCTGCAGGCTACGAAACTGGGATTGCAGCAGATCGACCAGGTTGGTGACCAGCTGCTTCAGTCGGGCCGCCGAACCCACTTGCAGTAACGGCGGCAGAAAGGATTCGTCGAGTTGGTACTCGGCATCATAGCGCCGGGTTACCCGGGCTAATGGCATCGAGACCATATTGTCCTGGGCCTGGAAGTCGGGCTGAAGTTTCAAGTTGGGGCGGGCCAGCAGCACTTCCCGGCGACGCCCCGCATCGTACTCATCTTCCAGATCGGTATAGTCGGACTTCCAGCCTGTCAGCCGACCATTTACTTCATAGCCGGTAATGGTATCGGCCAGTTCATTGCGTGGCAGCATCAGGCACAAGGTTAGCGTTTCGTGGTCAAACTGTGTCAGGTCCAGAAATACCGGGCCGTCAGTTTCGCGACGATAATCGACGACCCGCCCGTCTGGCAGGAGGGCCTGGCAACGGACCAGGTCGAGACGACCATTCAGCAGTGCGGCCTCATCCCAGATCAATTCACCCACACCCCAACTGTAGGGTTGCTGCCAGCGTGAACGTAAATGCTGAGTGCGGAACTGATACTGATCCCAGGCTTGAAAATGCTGCTGACCCAAGAAGACGCCTTCAGCCCACACTACTTTCCTTAACCCTTTCATACTTCTCCCTTATCACACAACACAGCGCATCTCGATTTCCGGTACACCGAAATCAGCACAGTGGGAAGCAAGCCTTCCCGGCTCGTTTTAAATTCGTTAACGCAACGGACCAGGTTGGCCGCTCGCTCAAGTAGATCTGGCCCAACCTGCCCGGTTGTGTTTAGCGGTACTCCAACTCAACACGGTTGCCATCGAGTTTGAGAGTCATATTCGTCGACGCGCGGATAAAGCCATGATTCACCTTCTTATGGGCGCGCCAATGCCCCTCGTCGTTTCGGAAATAGGCAACGACACCGGCGTAGCGGGCACGCTCCGCTTTTTCAATGGATACAGTTCGGGACAGGGATGGTTCGACCGTTATTTCATGCAGAGAAACCAGTGTATCAGCCAGAATCTGCTCATCGGCTTTCCACATGTCGTCGAATTCAGAGCGCTCGAACAAGACGGGATCGGTCAGTTGATAAACACGCACGACGACGGCATAGGCATCGCCGGTTTCATCGAGATTAATAGCGCGCGAAGCATCGACCGAAAAGTTCAGTTGAGGTGTAGCGCAACCGCTGAGTACGGCACATGACAATACCGCAATCAACCATGCACCGAGTGACTTGTTGAGCATCCTGGCTCTCCCTTAAGTCGTCAGTTGCTGTCCTTCAATGGGATGCACCCAGACTGGTGCATCACCTACTACATAGGCGGATTCAGAACAGAACGACCGCCTGACAGATGCGCACCCTATTATTCTGAACGCAACCTTGCACTCATTTTTTTACTCAATTCTTTTTTTTGTGATCGAGGTCTACTTTGAAATTTGCGCTGGCAATGGGTTCAGTGGCATTCTCGCTCGCCATGAGAAAGGGCAGACAGTAAGCCTGCAAGTGCTCTGGGCCCTATGGATGCCCGAGAAGGAACCGCTACAACAAGGATGCATCATGCTGAACCGAATTCAGGCGCTGTTGTGCCTAGTGTTTTTCTCCGTCCCCGCCTGGTCTGTTGAATGGGACCACGCTTTTTTTTCCGCTGGCGGTTCTGCTCTGCTAGCAGCCCAGCCCGACGAAAACGACTACCCTCTGGCTGCAGGGCTGGCCATACATGCCGATTATCAGGTGCCGGTGTTTGTTGAAGGGCATACCCGGGCTTACCTTATGGCGGCGCTCGACTGGGCTCGTTTCCGCCCCGATGTCGACGACGCCGTGCACGGTTCTTCTTCCTATGGCATTACCGCTACTGCCGGCCTGCTGCAAGACATTCAGGCGGGCGACCGATTGCTCTGGCTTGGCGGCGGCCTGGGGTTACAAAGCCTGCACCGTTTCAACCATTATTCCTGGGAGAAGAACGGGACGATCTGGAGTCAGGCTCGCTATGGTGATGAACAGGATTTTGCGCTGATGCTTCAAGGGCAACTGCAAATTCCGGTCACTCCCAATCTTCGTATTGATACCCACGTCAACTGGCCTGTCAGCCAGCCTGGTCTGGCAACGTTCCGGCTGGGTGCCAGCCTGGAATTCAAGTAACACACCCATGCATTGCCTGGACGGTACCTTGCAAGTGACTGTTCAGAACCCTTGTTTCATGTTTAAGGAAGAGCCATGAAATCCTCACCTTTACTTATATCGCTGCTCACTGCACTTCCAATGCTGGCAGCTTGCGTTGGTGACTATCCGGACCTGCCGGAGAAATACCAGAACAAAGCACCCTCTATTAAAGGCCTAGACACCGTGAGCCTGACCGAGGGGACCATCAACCGGGTCGCGCTGACCATAACTGACGATCGCAACGCCGTCTCGGAACTCGACATTGAATGGTCGATAACCACCGAACCCGAGATCGACGTTACGCTGTCGCCAGACAGCAGCTCTGCCAGTGTGGACATTCCCTGGCTGGCGGACGACACGCTCAAAGCCACACTTACGGTCACGGCGACTGATGTGGAAGGTGAGTCGTCTCAGGCCAGTGTCGAACTCGATGTTCTCAAGCAACGGTTGCTGGTCGTGCAAGCGGAAAAGGAGCGGCAAGGCGATGGTGATCTATACCGGGTCGGTTATCCGGAAGCCAATCCACAACGGCTGACCGATCCGATTGCCGTTAATGAATCAATTGAGCAGGTAAAACTTTCGCCTAATGGTCAGCGCCTGGCCTTTGTTCGTCGGCATACCAGCGAAGCCGATACACTCATGCTTGCTGAAACCAACAGCGGCAGCAAAGCGAGCATCGACATCGCTTTGGACGCAACCGAATCCATACGCCAGCTTCGCTGGAGCACCAGTGGCCAGTGGCTGGCGATGGTTACGGCAACCAGTGGTACCAGTCCGGTCTTTCGCCTGCACTTGCTCGATACGAACGAAGGCCAGACACCGCGCGAGACGGTGCTACCTCTGTTGAACGAAAACGCCTATGACTGGAGCAAGGATGAAAGCCAACTGGCCTATCACGACCGCCAGAGCCGACTGGTCTGGCTGAATCTGGCCGATGACACCAGCCATACCGTATACGACCCCGCGGATACCGGTGTTGCCGGTGCCCCGCCCTTTGTCTGGCACCCGGATGACTCGGTCATTGCCTACCTGGGCGCCGCCGCGGCCAACGGCAGCAAAGCGGTTTTCATTGCGCAGCCGGGTGAAGCCACGATAACAGAGGTCCCGGTTTCCACCCGCTATGGCACCCATGTCGCCTCACTGTCTAAGCTGACCTGGTCGCCTGAGGGAAACTTCTTAACTTACCTGGGTGACTTGCAAACCAGTGGCGTTGTAGAACTGTTCAATTTCTACTGGACCGATTACCAAAATGGCACTGAAGCGGTAAATGCACAGGTTAAAGTTAGCGGGAATCTGGTCAGCGCCGGTGACGTGAACGATTATATCTGGAACCCGAATGAAAGCCGACTGGCCTACAAGGCTGACCAACTGGAAGACGGTAACATTCAACTGTTCGCGTCAGACGTTGACGGTGGCAGCAATCGACAACTGACTGACCTCTCAGGCACCCTGACGGATCTGTTCTGGGGATGGACGGAAACGGGGCAACTGCTCTACGGCTACAGCCGGTTTGAAGGCGCTCTGCCCTATCGCATCACCTTGCTGGCTATCGATGCACAGGCCCAACTGAGCAACCGGGTTATCACCGATGCCCTAAGTAGCGACAGCGCTACACAGGCCCTGGGCAACATTTTGCTGTCACCGGATCGGCAATGGCTGGCCATTCCCTCCTTTACGGCAGCAACACAACAAACCGATGTCTACGTTTTGAACATCGCCGCAGAACGCCTTAGCCAACTGTCTGCATTGAACAACCACGAGACGGATACCACCTTCGCCTGGTCACCCAACAGTGACGGCATGTTGTACCTGACACTCGATGACGAGGATATTGGCCAACGACTGGTTTTCCAGCCATTGGCAACACTGCCGGAACAACAAGACAATTCCCTGATGGGTGAGCTGGCGCCAAACGGAACCATTCAACAGTTTCAAATCGCGAGGTAGGCAGGGGGTATCAGGCAGGCGGGTGAAGCCGACTGCCTGTCGACTGGTTGAAACAAGGCTTAGCTCATACTGAAGAACGGCATAGCAAACAATATAAACACAAGCGGTACAATTAACAGAGCCGTTGCCACAGGTTGCTGTCGGGTTCGCCAAACGGCATAAACAACAGCCAGCGGTGGGATCAGTGTCGCCAGGCCCCAGGCGGCTGAATATCGCATAGCCTCAACAACTGTCAGGGTATAGCCAATCAGCATCAGGCTAACGGCCAATAAAAAAACCGTGACCATCATGACAGGTCACCCTTCTTGGTAGTTTCCAGATGCGGGCTCAGAATGCGATACAACTCGGGCCGATGCTCTGCGATCTCTTCATTACTCAGACCTTCAAGTGAATGCGGGTACTTGAGCCAGGCATCGGTGGCGTGCAAAAAATACTCCGGTTCACGCCCCACTTCGTTACGGCTGGGTTTGTAGTAAGGCACGGCGACTCGAATGTCGGCCGGGGTATTTAACCGGGCGCGCTGTTGCAACTGATCAATAATGGCTTCAATGGAGCGGCCGGTATCAAACACATCGTCGACGATCAGCAGTGAGTCTTCCCGGGTGACGTGTTTAACCAGGTAATCGAGACCGTGCACCCGCACCGAGCGGCTTTGCTGGTCGATACCGCTGTAGGATGACGTGCGAATGGCGATGTTGTCGGTCGACACGCCGTGATACTCCAGAAACTCCTGCACGGCTATGCCCATGGGCACCCCACCCCGCCAAACGGCGATCATAAAGGTCGGCCGAAAACCGGAATTCAGAATCTGCGCCCCCAATCGAAAGGCGTCTTCTAGCAGGCCCTGGGCACTGAGGTATTGTTTTTTGGCCATAAAATCATTAGCTTCACTGGGTGAGCCCCTATAATCCCATCGACCCGAGCCCCCGGCAAGCCATGACCGATACGGACACCCATCGCAACAAACGTTTTCTGAATGAAGCCCAACTGATCGAGGATGCCTTTCGACTGGGCGTTCAGGTGTATGAAAGCGGCTTCCGCCCCAACTTTATCGTCGGTCTGTGGCGCGGTGGCAGCACCATCGGCATTTACGTTCAAGAATGCCTGCAAACGCTTGGTAACAAGACCGACCACATTGCGCTGCGCACGTCCTACCGGGGCATGGACCACTATTCCGACATGATTGCCTCGCCAGAAACACACATCCGCGTGCATGGCACCCAATACCTGCTCGATAACCTCAATGCTGATGACCGCCTGTTGATCGTCGACGATGTCTTCGGTACCGGACACAGCGTGCAAGCCGTGCTGGACCGCCTGAACAAACACCTGAAACGGAACATGCCCGCCGACACCCGCATCGCCACCCTCTACCAGCGCCCGGCGACGCATCAAACCGAACGCAGACCCGACTTCTGCCTGTACGATACCGACGACTGGCTGGTGTTCCCTTATGAAATGACGGGTCTGACACGCGCCGACATTGACCAGCACAAGGGTTACCTGTCGGATATTCTGGATTCAGTGGACAAGACCCGTTAACTCAAGTTTCGGAGGGAGGCATTGGTCCGCATCGGTTACCGGGGATGCCCCTGTGGGGTCGGCGTAGATCTATCCATGGAGCCTAGGCCGCAGCATCCATGCTGCGGACTACCCCACAGGAGCATCCCCGGCAACCGATGCTCGCATTCTCAGCAAACTACGAAACTTGAATGGTTAACCGAACTGAGCCCGTTTCGCCGCCAGGGTTTCCTTCCAGTCGATTATGGCTTCGGTTTCCGGTGGTGATTCAACGCTGAGGCCTTCTCGCGCCAGTACCTCGCCCATGCTCATCACCTTGCCTTTATGCAGCATGGCCATGCGGGCATGACCGACCGAATGCAGTGTTTTTCCGTGGTAAAAACGCTGCTCGAAGTAGGCGTATTTCTCATCCCAGCAGCGCAATTGAACTTCCAGAGTAACCTGACTGAGCGGCGCAAACTCTCGGATATAAGTCAGCTCCTGGGCATTAAGCACGGCCCGGTAACGACCCTTTAGAAAGGCGCGCCCCAGCCCGGTATCGATCAGCCATTGAATGCGGCACAGGTCACCAAAAGAGAAGTAACGAGCCGCCGTCAGGTGAAAATTGAGATCCATATCGTGCAACCAGACCCGATACCGGTGCTGAACCGGTGCCAGGGGGTCGCCGCTGGGACGACGCATCAGCGCCCGCAGGAGTAACAGGAGAAAACGACCCACGAGATTCATTGGCAATCCTTCAACAGTGCGTTATTCAAACGATCGTTTGAAACCAACCCACATGCTGCCTGCCAGAGGCGAAAAGATCAATCGGGCTGGCAGTATTATCGCCCTTCAATGCTGCCCAGCAGGGATTCAAAACGACCTTCCTGCCGTTTTTTCCTGAATTCCGACACCGACAGGTCGAGCCACTGCTGACCGGTCAGTCCCAACAGTATTCGATCGGTCACTGGCAACATCTCTTCGAGGTGGTGCGTGACTAGCAATACCGTGCAACCCAACTCCGACTGCATGTCCCGAACCCAGTCGAGCCCTTCCTGACGCAAGGCCGGGTCCAGTGACGAAAAGGGTTCGTCCAGCAACAGTACCGGCTTGCGTTGCAGAAACACCCGCGCCAGCGCCGCCCGCTGTTGCTGGCCGCCACTGAGCTGGCCCGGCGTGCGGTCTAGCATAGACTGCAATTCGAAGCGGCGTGCAGCTACTTCGACCTGGTGCTGCTGCTCATCGGTCAGCCGCCCGGAGCGTGAGAGCCCCAGTGCCAGATTCAACCTAACGCTCAAATGATCAAACAGGTTGTGGCTCTGGAACAGTATGCCGAACGGCCGTTCATGCACGGGCACCTGCATAACCGAGCGCCCTTGCCAGTTCAATTCGCCCTGCACCGGGGCTTGCAGCCCCATCAGGACGTTCAGCAATGTCGACTTGCCCAGGCCACTGGCCCCGACAATGGACATGAGCTCACCGGCATTCAGTTGAAACTGCCAGTGAAACGTCTGATCGCCCAGGCGAGCCGACAGGTTAGTCACGTCAAGCATGGCCTCGCCCTCTTGCCCATTCCGCCAGCCCCAGCAGCAGGGCACACAATGCCAGCAACCCGACCATAAGCTGGGCCGCCAGAGTCATTTGATAACTGCCCATGGCCCTGAAAATCATCAGCGGCAGGGTTACAAAATCCAATTGGCCAACCAGCGCCGCCACGCCCATGTCACCCAGGCTAAGCACCGCACTGAGCGCCAGCGCCCAAGTCAGCACCGGCCACAGCACCGGCCAATAAACAAAGCGCACAGCCCCCCAGCGAGAGAGCCCCAGAACCCGGGTCAGTCGCTGATACTGGTTACGCGCCGCTGCGGTACGTGCCTTGATCGGCTGTAAAATCAGCGGCATGGCCATCAGGGCATTGATCCAGATGATCAGCGGCCAGGTCGACTGGCGTGCCCAGCCCAGCCGCAAGCACAATAAAAACAGGCCGGTGGTCAGCACCATGGCCGGCATCACCAATACCCCAAAATCGAGCCAGAGACTGCGCCGGCGTGCCGACTGAACCGAAACACAGCGACTGAGCGCCAGCAGCACAGCCACCAGCGCACTGAAGCTGGCAATGCCCAGACTGGTTAACAGCGCTTCATTCAACTGGCCCGGCCACTGCCAGTCTGCTCGCAGCGCTCGCTGGATCAGCGCCAGGTAAGGCGCCAGCAAGGTCAGCAGCAAGGTGATGATGGCCACCCGTTGCAGTGCACTGGCGCGCTTCATGCCGGACCGGGCCGGCTGGGCTACAGTCTCCATTGACCAGACTTTGTTGTGCCCCAGCAAGGCCATCAACCCCAGTGCCAGGGCACCGTGAAAAGCCGCATAAAGCGCCGCACCCCGGGCGTCGAAATCGTATTTCAGTGCCTGATAGACCGCCACTTCCAAATTGGTGTTGGCCGGGCCACCGCCCAAAGTAAGCACCACCGTGAAGCTGCTGAAACACAGCAGCGCAATCAAAACAAACACGGGCCCGGTGGCGGTCTTGAGAATCGGCCATTCGATCCGGTGTAACCGTTGCAGGGTCGATAACCCGAGCACAGTCGCCAACCGGCGATGATGCAGCGGCACCTGGCTCAGCCGGTCCCACAGCAACCGAACGGCAAAAGGCCAGTTCAACGCCACATGCGCCAGCAGAATACCGGGCAAGCCATACACTGTCGTTTCCAGTGGCCACCAACCCTGGCGACCGAACAGCGCGACGATGCCCAGCACCACTGCCAGCACCGGCAACACAAACGCCAGATTCAGAAACCCGGCCAGCAACCACTGACCGCGAAAGGGCCGTTGAGCCAAGGCCCAGGCAAAGGGCAACGCCAGCACCACCGACAACAGCGCCGACAGCGCTGCCTGGAGTACCGAAAAACGGATAATCTGCCACAGCCAGGCGTCGAAGTAGCTCGACCACCCATACCCCTGACCCGGGTGCAACGCCATACCGGCAAGGGCCAGCAGCAGCGTCAACAACAGGGCGCCGGTACCGAGCCGGGCCAGAACAAGTGACAGATTCACAGCCTGGCTATCCTTACTGGCTGGCCGCTGTGCGCCATTCGCGAATCCAGTTACGGCGGTTTTCGGCGACGGTTTCACTGTCGAAGTAAAGGGTTTCAGGTCTGGCCATGCTGTCGTAAGCTTCAGGCGTCTCGGCGCCATCCAGCACTGGCCACATCCAGTTGGTACCGGCCATCACATCCTGAGCGGTTTTGCTGATCAGAAAGGCCAGAAACTCACGCGCCCGTTCGGGCTGATCAGACGATGCCAGAGCCGCCGCCACTTCAATCTGCGCATAATGGCCTTCGCTGAATTCGGCCGCCTGATACTGATCGGTGTCTTCAAAGGTCATGTGGTAGGCCGGAGACGTTGTATAGCTGAGTACGACATCGCTCTCGCCTTCCTGAAACAGGGCATAGGCCTCGCTCCAGCCCGGAGTAACAGTGACCACGCGCTCCTGCAGGGTTGTCCAGGCATCATCGGCATCGTCGCCAAATACCGATTTCATCCACAACATCAGCCCCTGACCGGGGGTGCTTACGCGTGGGTCCTGATAAATCACACTGAGGTCGGAGTCGTAGACCAGCTCTTCGAGCGAGGTAGGCATGTTATCGACGCGTGTCTGGTCGTAAACAAAGGCAAAATGACCGTAGTCGTAGGGGACAAATTCGGCGTCCTGCCAGTCGTAGGGCAAGCTCAGGTGGCTGGTGTCCAGTCCGTGGGGAAGCGTCAGGTTCAAGGCGCGAGCTTCAGCTATCAAGGCATCGTCGATGCCGAGCAGAATATCTGCCTGGCTGGATGACCCTTCAAGGCGCAGGCGGTTAAGCAGGGCCACACCGTCCTCAAGGCCGATAAACTCAACATCACAGCCGCATTCCGCTTCGAAGCCCGCTTCAATCTGGGGCCCCGGGCCCCACTCGGAGACAAAGGATTCGTAGGTATAGACTGTCAGGGGCTCGGCATGGGCCGCCAGTGCCAGTGTCATCAGGGAGGCCGTCGCTGCGGCAGGTTTTACAATCATCATAAGCATTCCGGTTCAATGTTTAACATCACAATGACCGGCGCACGAGTCGTGGGCTAAATTGCCAACGTACTCATAGGGGAAAGGTTGATCGGTGCGGACCCAGCCCGGGAGCGCCCGGGTCCCACCTGTCGTCTCAACTCCCTACGCCAGCATTAACTGGTTCAGGTTCGGCGGGTGAGTCTCAGCCCTGTGGCTTGCCTGGTTCGGCAAGCACCGCAGTAGGCACCCCGGCGAGAACGCTGCGAGCCGTCAAAGAGTCAATTAGCCTCTCTGACGTGCTCTGGCCGGGCACCAACAGCGCCCGACTGGCGTGCATTCTACTGAAGTCGCCAGGGAAACCCAACTTCTGACACAATGGGAACAGGTATTTTCGGTATCCGCTTATGACTATTGCGCTGTTTGCAGCCCTGAATGAGATCAAAGACACGCTGCCCGGGCCATTGACGATAACGGCCTGGCCCGGTGGTGAGTGCAACCGTCTGTTTCAGGTCAAAAGTCCGTCACAGCAAGTGGCATTGCGGCTGAATCACCCCGAGGTACCATCTCTCGGGGTCGACAGGCGCCGTGAAATCAACATTTTGCTAAACCTCAGCAACGAACTCTGGTCACCCAAGCTCATTGCCGCGTGTCCGCGCTGGCAGCTGTGTCACTGGGCCCAGGGCGATGCTGCGCTCAGCGGTGATGCCGCCGACCTGGCGTTTCTGACACTGGCGTTAAAGCAAGTGCACCATCACCGGCCCCAGGGCGAGCCCTTGAACGTGGCCATTCAGATCCAGCATTTGCTCACCCATGCCAAACCCCTGCCGGCTCATATTCATACGTTCCTTCTCGATCAGTGCCGGGACTACCGTTTTGTTAAGCAGCCAGTTTTGTGTCACCACGACTGGCACCCGGGGAATTTACGGGTAAAGGGGCCGGAATGGACACTGCTGGACTGGGAATTTGCCGCTGCAGGCGACCCCGCGATGGATCTGGCAGGCCTGTGCCTGGGGTTCGAGCTCTGCGAACCTCAGGCACAGACACTGGCCGAGAACCTGGGCATCAGTGCGCCCAGGCTGCGCGAGGCACAATGTCTGATGAGTGCGCTGGCCATGGTCTGGTACCGGGCCAACCCCAGGCTTGCCAGTGCCACCTCGACCAGTGCCGAACAGTGGTACGAGAGCTGGAGCCGGGTTAGCTAGCTCAGGACCTCAGCCACCGTTGCGACAAAACGGTCGATCATGCTGGCGGTTATATCCAGGTGGGTCACCAGTCGTATCTTCTGACCGCCCGCTGTTAAAATACCGCGCTCTTTCAGTGCGGCCTGCAACGCCAGCCCCTTTTCGTGCGATTCGAGCTCGATGTACACCATGTTGGTGTTGACCGTGGCACTGATGATGCCCGGCAATACACTCAGTTCAGCGTGCAACCGTTCCGCATTGGCATGATCGTCGGCCAAACGGTCGACGTGATGGTCCAGCGCGTATTCGATAGCGGCAGCGACAATGCCTGCCTGACGCATACCGCCGCCGACCATCTTGCGCCAGCGCCGAGCCTGTTTGATCAACTCAGTCGATCCAACCAGAACTGACCCCATGGGCGCGCCCAGCCCTTTCGAACAGCAGATACTGACCGAATCGGCCGCTTGCGAGAGTTCGGCAACCGATTGGCCGCTGGCGACCGCTGCATTAAACAACCGGGCACCGTCCAAATGGACGTTAAGCCCGTGCTGGTCAGCCAGCTGCCGCACACGCCCGATAAAGTCGCGAGGCATTACTCGCCCACCATGGGTGTTTTCCAGGGCAATCAGCCGGCTACGCGCAAAATGACTGTCATCGGGTTTGATCATCTGCGCCAGGGTGTCCAGCGACAGCGTTCCGTCGGCCTGTACAGGCATTGGCTGAGGCTGAATACTGCCCAGCACAGCGGCGCCTCCGGCCTCGTAGTAATAGGTGTGGTAATTCTGACCAACCAGATATTCGTCACCGCGGTGGCAATGGCTAAGCAGCGCCACCAGGTTGCTCTGCGTGCCGGTCGGCAGCAGCAACGCGGCTTCTTTGCCAGTCAGGTCGGCCATGCGGGCCTCCAGCCGGTTAATGCTGGGGTCGTCGCCAAATACATCGTCGCCGACCTCGGCGCGGGCCATGGCGGCGCGCATGGCATCCGTCGGTCGGGTAACGGTATCACTGCGCAAATCGATCAGCGCTTCTTGCTTTGAATGACTCATAGGGTGTCCTGTCTGCGGCGTGCTTAAAACGTGTGTCCGGGTTTCTCTGGCATTGCATTCAACCAAAAACACCCCACTTCCGTACAGTGATAATACCGTGTAGCCCGCTTTTCGCTGTATAGACTACACTGCCGGGCTCACATCTTCGTTTAATACAGACTGTTTTCATTTAGGGAGACTCTCCGCTATGGCTAAAATTACCCTGCAAGGCAACCCGGTTAACACCGTTGGCGATCTGCCCGCTGTTGGCACCAACGCACCCGACTTCACGCTGACCAAAACCGATTTGTCGGACCTGAAACTCAGCGACCTGGCCGGAAAAACCGTGGTACTGAACATTTTCCCCAGCGTTGACACCCCCACTTGTGCGGCCTCGGTTCGCAAATTCAATGAAGAACTGAGCAAACTGGATGGCGTTGACGTCGTCTGCATCTCAGCCGACCTGCCGTTTGCGATGCAACGCTTTTGTGGCGCTGAGGGCCTGGAGCGTGTTACCAACGCCTCTGTCTTTCGCAGCGAATCCTTCGGTAAGGACTACGGCGTGACCATTGCCGACAGCCCGCTGAAAGGCCTGATGGCGCGTTCTGTTGTGGTCATCAAAGACGGCAAGGTGGTCCACACCGAACTGGTCGCCGAGACCGCCGACGAACCGAACTACGATGCGGCACTGAAGGCCGTCGGCTGAACCAGCCAGCTTTAACAAAAAAAGGGCCTCTTGGCCCTTTTTTTTGTTAAACGAAGCAAAATCTAGCAAAGAGCTCAGTGGTGATGACCACCCGCGCCATGCACGTGACCGTGGGCTATTTCTTCAGGTTCCGCCTCCCGCAAGCTGACCACTTCCACATCAAAGGTCAGGGTTTTACCGGCCAGCGGGTGGTTGGTGTCGACATCAATGAACTTATGCCCGACTTTGGCTACCAGAACATGGCGGGGGCCCTGCTCGGTGTTCACCTGAGCGATCATCCCTGGCTTCCATTTTTTGGCACCCATCAGGTGCTTGGCGGGTACACGCTGAATCGCGTCCGGCTTACGCGGACCGTATGCCTGATCGGGTGCCAGGGTAACGCTGACCGAATCGCCCGCCTCCTTTCCGGTCAGTGCTTCGGCCAGGCCGGGCAAAATGCCACCATGCCCGTGAAGGTACACGCTGGGCTCGCCACTGCGGCTGGACTCCACCGTCTCACCGGATTCATCACTCAGGATATAGTGAAACGTCACTACGGTATTTTTCTCGATCGGCATAGCTCACCTGTTATTTGCATCGGCACCGGAACGTTCCGGGCTCATTAAAGCCGCATTATACCTGTCCGCAAGAACCGAGTCAGCGTTCCTTCAGGCTTACCTGTCGAGTGAATTTGCGCACCCATAATGTTATGTTGTAACATAACTTGAATAGGAGGAAGACTATGAAACCACTGAATGTTACTGTCTTATCGGGTTTTTTGGGGGCGGGTAAAACAACGCTGCTGCAACACCTGCTGCAAAACCGACAAGGGCTTAAGATTGCCGTGATCGTCAACGACATGAGCGATGTCAATGTCGATGCGGCTCTGGTACGCCAGGACGTATCGCTTAACTATACCCAGGAAAAGCTGGTCGAAATGACCAATGGATGCATCTGCTGCACGTTGCGCGAAGACCTGTTGCAAGCGGTCAGTGCTCTGGCACAGGAACAGCGATTTGATTATCTGGTCATCGAATCATCCGGTATTTCAGAGCCGCTGCCCGTTGCCGAAACCTTTACCTTTACCGATGAAAACGGTTATTCACTTAGCGAGCTGGCCAGGCTAGATACACTGGTCACAGTGGTAGACGCCAGCACCTTTCTCGACGAATTGAATCGGGCTGCATCGGTTCAGGAATCAGCTGTGAATCTGGGTGAGGATGATCACCGCAACATTGCCGACTTGCTGGTCGACCAGGTTGAGTTCGCCAATGTTATTGTCATGAACAAAATAGACCTGCTCACTGCTGAAGACCGGGATCGTCTGAAGGCGACGTTGACTACCCTTAACCCGGAAGCCCGCCTGCTAGAAACCAACCACGGCCAGATAGACCCCGGTGCAGTTCTGGGAACCGGACTGTTCGACTTCGAAAAAGCGCAACAGGCACCCGGTTGGTTAAAAGAACTCAGAGGTGAGCACACTCCGGAAACCGAAACCTATGGCATCGGCGCCTTTACCTACCGTGCGCGCCGGCCCTTTCACCCTGACCGATTCCACTCCTTCATACACCAGCCCTGGCCGGATGGCCGGCTGATTCGCTCCAAGGGGTATTTCTGGCTGGCAAGCAGACCGGAGTGTGCCGGCCAATGGAGTCAGGCTGGCGGCATCGCCCACTATGACATGGCCGGTTTCTTCTGGCGCGCCGTCCCGCGAGACCAGTGGCCGGATGATCCCGATTACCTGAAGGCCATTGCCGCAAACTGGGTTGAACCACATGGCGATGCCCGGCAGGAGCTGGTCTTTATCGGCCACGAGCTGGCACCCGACCAGATCACCGAGCAGTTGGAACAATGCCTGTTAACCGACGAAGAATACGAACAGGGCCCCGCCGCCTGGAAGGCCCTGACCGACCCGTTCCCGGCATGGTTTCAAGAGGGGCACTGATCACGGGGCATCGCAGCTTTCAGCCGACCCGGTACTTCAAAACCAGGAGGGACCGGGTATCAGTAACCAGCTAGAGGTTGGCACCGGCGACCCTGGGACGTTCACGCTTGAGCGACAACCACGAATGCACCGCCACCGCACCCAGAATGGCACTGCCGCCAACCAGCGTCAGCGGAGGAACGGCTTCATTCAGTACCCACAGTACCCAGACCGGGCCCAGAACCGTCTCAATCAGCAGGAACAGGCTGACCTCCGGTGACGGTAAATACCGCGTCGCCATCATCAGCAACACCGAGGCAACTGGCATTTGCACCAGCCCCATTACCGCCAGCCAACCGTATTGGCCGGGCTCAAGACCCAACGGTGACGCCAATGGCCAGGTCAAAATAGCCAGTACAATGCCACTACCCGCGACGACCGGCATCTTGGGCAAGTCCGGCATACGCCTTAACAGCGTCAATGTCAGCCCCATCGACAGAGCCAGAACAATCGCCAGCAAATCACCCAGGCTGCCGGGTTTGCCCAGCGACCCTGAAAACACCACCAAAACGCCTGCCACAGACACCGCAATGGCAATCCAGGTACGTAACGCCACCCGCTCTCGCAACAACAACCAGGAGAAAAAAGCCGCAAAGAAGGCCGAGCTGCTCAGAATAACCACCGTATTGGCAGCCGAAGTATGGCTCACACTGAAGACAAACAATCCGGAATTAATCCCGTAAATTACGGTAACCAGCAAAGCCGCACCACCATGAGCGCGATACTGACGCCATTGGTCGCGATTACCGCTCAATTGAATAAACAGGGTCACTGATACAAAAATCAGCGCGCCCCGCCAGAAGGCGATGTTCATCGGATCGGTGGCGGCCAGTCGCACCAGCAACGCATCGAAACTGAGCACCAGCACACCCAGTGCGGCGATCCAGATTCCCTGGCGGTGATCCAGTTTGGGTAGGGACATCAGGTTTCCTTTTAGAACGCTTTAGCTTTATTAGTCAAACGACAAGAAACGCGCAACTGGCTAGCCCTCGGTGCTGGTCATGTCACTGCAGGGACGTCTGCAGTTGGATCGGTCCGACGCCTCGGCTGCAGCCGAGCCCCCATGGATGGGTCTACGGCGACCCTGCAGAGACGCGACCAGCGTCGAGGGCGGGTTAGCAGAACCGAACCAGACAGCGCGGACCCAGCCACTGAATAGTCAAACCGCAAAAGCGGTTTCGAGCAAGGCTTGAGTGTAGGGGTTTTGCGGTGAATTAAACACCTGATCGGCGGGGCCCTGCTCTACTACTTTACCGTCTTTCATCACCATCACCGAATGGCACAGGGCTTTAACGACTTTCAGATCGTGGCTGATGAACAAGTACGACAAGCCATACTCGGCCTGCAATCGCTTGAGCAATTCGATCACCTGGAACTGCACCGTCCGGTCGAGGGCTGAGGTGGGCTCGTCCAGAATAATAAAGCGTGGCCGCATGATCAGCGCCCGGGCAATGGCAATGCGCTGACGTTGCCCTCCGGAAAACTCGTTCGGGTAGCGAAAGCGCATCTCCGGATCCAGCTCCACCGCTTTCAGGGCTTCAATGACCGCGGTATCTCGCTCTTCCGGTTTGCCAATCTTGTGAATATCCAGCCCTTCGCGAACAATCTGCTCCACCGATAGCCTCGGGCTCAGGCTGCCATACGGATCCTGAAACACAATTTGCATCCGCTTGCGCACTGGACGCAACGCTTTGCGATCCAGACTCTGCAGAGACTGGCCCTCAAAATCAAGCACCCCTTCACTCGCTTCCAGCCGCAAGATAGCGCGTGCCAGCGTGGATTTTCCCGAACCGCTTTCGCCGACAACGCCCAGCGACTCGCCTTCGTGCAAGGTAAAATCAATGCCATCGACCGCCTTCACATGGCCGACGGTGCGCCGCAGAATCCCCCTCTGAATCGGGAACCAAACCCGGACATCACGTCCACTCAGCAAGGGGCGAAGCTCACCTTGTAAGGGCTTAGGTGGGTTTCCCGGTTCTGCCGCCAACAACGCCTGGGTATAGGGGTTTTGCGGTGCGTTGAAGACCCGGTCGGTTGGACCGGCCTCCACAAGTCTGCCCTGCTCCATCACCGCCACTTGCTGGCAAAAACGACGCACCAGTGTCAGATCGTGCGTAATAAACAGAACGGCCATGCCAAACTCGCGCTGGAGATCGGCAATTAATTCCAGAATCTGCGCTTGAATGGTCACATCGAGCGCCGTGGTAGGTTCATCGGCAATCAGCATTTCCGGCTCGTTGACCAGCGCCAGTGCAATCATCACCCGCTGCCGTTCGCCTCCGGACAGCTGATGCGGGTAGGCCTTAAGCTTGGTTGTTGGATCTTTCAATCCGACCCGCTCCAGCATGCTCAACGCCTTGGCCGAGGCATGGCGAGCCGACACTGGATGGTGCAACTGCACCATTTCGACGATTTGTTTTTCAATGGTGTGCAGGGGGTTCAGCGATGTCATCGGCTCCTGAAAAATCACCCCAACCTTGCGGCCACGCCAGGCCTGAAGATCCCGGTCCGATTTATTATCAATCCGCTCGCCCTGCCATTGAATTTCACCACCCAGCCAGACCAGAGGCGGGCTTGGCACCAGGCGCAGAATCGACATGGCAGTCACGCTTTTGCCGGAACCACTTTCCCCGACCAAGGCAACAACATCCCCCGCATGAATGTCCAGGGATACATTTTGCACCACGGGCGTTACTGCATCGCCGAAACCAAAACCCAATGACACATCGACCAAACTGACCAGTGGTTTCTTGTTAACCGTACTCATCACTTAATACGCCTTGCGCGGATCGAAGGCATCGCGCACCCCCTCGCCCACGAAAATCAGGGTGGTCAGCATAAAGCCGACAATGAAAAACGCGGTAAAGCCCAGCCAGGGGGCCTGAATGTTTGCCTTGCCCTGCGCCAGCAACAAACCCAGCGACGGCGATCCGGGCGGCATACCGAAACCCAGAAAATCGAGCGAGGTTAAAATGGTGATGGAGCCCGATAAGGTAAACGGCATAAAGGTCAGCGTGGCGACCATGGCGTTTGGCAAAATATGCCGGAACATCAACCGCCGGTCACTCATGCCCATCGCCCGGGCCGACAGTACGTATTCGAAATTGCGGGTGCGCAGAAACTCGGCTCGCACCACCCCCACAAAGCCCATCCATCCGAACAGTAGAACCACCAGCAACAACCACCAGAAACTCGGCGTGACGATGCTCATCAGAATGATCAGGATAAACAGTGTCGGCATACTGCCCCAGATTTCCATGAACCGCTGCATGAACAAGTCCAGCTTGCCGCCGTAATACCCCTGCACGGCGCCTGCTGCCACGCCAATAACCGCGGAAATGATCGTCGTCAGAAACCCGAACAACACCGAAATCCGGAAGCCGTACAACACATTGGCTAGCACGTCCCGGCCTTTATCGTCGGTACCCAGCCAGTTTTCAGTGGTCGGAGGGCTCGGTGCCGGGCTTGGCAGGTCGTAATTAATGGTGTTGTAGGCGTAGGGAATCGGCGGCCAAATAATCCAGCCGTTTGACTCGATCAACTCCTGTATATACGGGTCTCGATAATCGGCCATCAGGTCGAAATCACCACCGAAGTCGAGTTCGGTGTAGTCCTGTATCAAGGGAGCATAGGGTTTCCCGTCAAACCAGATCAACAGAGGCTTTTCATTGGCCACAAGCTCCGAAACCATCGACAATGCGAAGACGACGGTAAAGATCCACAGGCTCCACCAAGCTCGTCGGTTCGCTTTGAAACGCAGCCAGCGAGCCCGGTTCACCGGAGATAGAAATCCTGTCGGGTGACTGGCCATCAGCGCGCCTCGAAATCAATGCGGGGGTCGATCAGGGTGTACATCAGGTCGCTGATGATGCCCATAATCAACCCCATTAACGTGAAGACATAGAGTGTCGAAAACATAACCGGATAATCACGTTGCAAGGTGGATTCAAACCCGAGCAATCCCAGGCCGTCGAGTGAGAAAATCGTCTCGATCAGCAACGAACTGCTGAACAGAATGCCCAGAAAGGCAGCCGGAAACCCGGCAATAATAATCAGCATGCCATTGCGGAAGACATGGCCGTAAAGAATCCGCCGCTCGGTACAGCCCTTGGCACGAGCCGTCATCACATATTGTTTGTGTATTTCATCCAGAAAGGAATTCTTGGTCAGCATTGTCAGGCTGGCAAAGCCGCCTATCACCATCGCCAGCACCGGCAAGGCCATGTGCCAGAAGTAATCCAGAATTTTCCCGCCGAGGCTCAGCTCATCCCAGTTGGTGGAAACCAGTCCACGCAGCGGGAACCAGTCAAAATAACTGCCGCCGGAAAACAAGATAATCAGCAAAATGGCAAACAGAAAGGAGGGAATGGCGTTGGCGGCGAAAATAACCCCCGAGGTCCAGACATCAAATTTGGTGCTGTGTTTAATGGCTTTGCGGATGCCCAGCGGAATCGACACCAGATAGACAATCAGCGTCGTCCACAACCCCAGCGATATGGAAACCGGCAAGCGCTCCACAATCAAATCAACGACTGACCCTCCCCGGAACAGGCTGTCGCCAAAATCAAACCTCAGATAATCCCACAGCATGGTGAAGTAACGTTCGTGCAGGGGTTTATCGAACCCGAACCGGGCTTCAATGGCGGCGATGTCCTCCTCGGTAAGACCCCGTGCACCGCGGTAACTGGAATCCCCAGACCGGTTACCACTGCCAGACTCACGATCCGACGAGGAGGGAGTTTGCAGCACATCGGACTGATTGTTACCCGTCATCCGATCCAGCATGGAGGCGGTATTGCCCTCCATGTTGGCGATCATCTGATCCACCGGGCCACCCGGGGCAACCTGGATAATGACAAAATTGATGGTGACAATGGCCCACAGCGTGGGGATAACCAGCAGCAGGCGCCGTATCAGGTAGGCCGTCATCCCCTGTCCTCAGCGAGCATTGCGGTCTGGCAAGGCAGCCTCGGCGTCGGTATCCAGCCACCAGGATGAACTGCCCAGGGCGTATCGGGGCCGCGTATCCGGCCGGGCGAATTTGTTCCAGTATGCCACCCGGTAGGCACCGATGTGCCAGTGCGGAATCACGTAATGATTCCACAACAACACCCGGTCCAGTGCGCGGCCGTAGGCCAGCAATGCTGCATCATTTTGCTGGTTGTCTCGAATGCCCTCTGCCAGGGCATCGATGACCGGATCCTGAACGCCGATTGAATTGTAGGTTGAATCCAGAAAATCACTGTGGAACTGAATCATCAGGTCGGCATCCGGATAGGCGCCGCCACCCAGACTGCCAACCAGCATGTCGTAGTCCCGCTCGCGCATCCGGTTGGTGTACTGGGTGACATCAACGGTGCGAATGTTCATGGTAATGCCGGCTCGTGCCAGGTTCTCGCGGAACGGAATGGCTATGCGTTCGAACGTAGGTGAATACAGCAGCATCTCGAATTCCAGCGGCTCACCGGTTTCGGCATAGATCAATCGGCCGTCTTGAGTCTCATAACCAGCCTCGCGCAACAGTGTTAATGCCTGTCGCAGTTGGGGCCGCACATTGCCACTGCCATCGGTACTAAAGTTCTCGAACACCTCCGTGAAGACTTCGGCGGGCAACTGGTCGCGAAATTCGTTGAGAATGTCTAGTTCACGCCCTTCCGGAAGACTGTCCGCCATGTAATCGGTGTTTTGGAAATAACTGCGGGTGCGGTTATAAGCGTCATAAAAGAGGTTTTTGTTGGTCCACTCGAAATCGAACAGCATATTAATGGCCATTCGTACCCGACGATCCTGAAACTGGGGGTTTTCGATGTTGAACACAAAGGATTGCATGGACTGGGGCAGCTCATGGGGAATTTCTTCCTTGATGATGTAGCCGGCGTCGAAGTTATCCCCGGTGTAAGCGGTAGCCCAGTCTTTAGCGACATTTTCCTGACGGAAGTCGTACTCGCCTTTTTTAAAGGCTTCTAGCAAAACGGTATCGTCGAGGTAGTAATCGTATCGTTCAAAATCAAAATTCAGTTGCCCAACCCGGGCCGGGTGATCTATTGCCCAATAGTCATCGAGTCGTTCGTATACAACGTATTGCCCCGTGCGATAGTCCGAGATAGTGTAGGGGCCACTGCCAAGCGGCACTTCCTCAAAGGGTTCGCTGAAATCCAGATCCGCAAAGGTGTGCTCCGGAAACACGGTGAGAGTCGCGAGGCTGACCAGCAAGCTTTTACTGGGCGTTTCCAGATTAAACCGCACCCTGCGCTCATCCAACGCTTCAACGGTTACGCCCTCGTAGTAAGTTTTAAATTGAGGAACGCCATCTTCCATAAAAAGATTGAAGGTGAAGACCACATCTGCGGCTTCGATCGGCTCGCCGTCTTGAAACGTCGCTTCCGGGTTCAGATGAAAAATGATCCAGCTATGGTCGGCCGCGTACTCGACCTGCTCGGCAATCAGCCCGTAGTAAACGCCCACTTCGTCGCCATTACCGATCATCAAGGTATCGAAGAGGTAATCCCGAATGCCGGAAGGTGTGGTTCCACGCTGTGCAAATCGATTAAAGTTATCAAAGGTGCCACGCACCCCATAGGTAACATAGCCCTGGCGAGGGGCATCCGGGTTCACGTAATCCCAGTGGGGGTAGTCGGCCGGGTACTGCGGCTCACCGCGTTCGGCAATGGCATGGGAAACGATGACATCCTCGGCCAGGGCCGCGACCGACACACTCAAGCCCAACAGCAGACTCAACAAGACTCTCATAGCGATACTCTCCAGGTTCCAACCCGTAAGGTTTGCACCTTACGAGGCAGCACTCTTATGCCAACCGGCAATGCCGATGATACTGATACGCCACCGGAACCAGTCCGGTTTCGTTTGCATACTTCAAGATCCCTGTTCATGCCAGGCCAGCCAGACTTATCCACCCTGTCCGGGCACTTTAGCATCGCTGAGAGCCACTGGCTCTCCCATAAAATCCTTTCTAATGGTGTTCAACCCGCACTAACCCCTTCCCGCAACCGTCTTTGCGACAACGGTATTGTCGGCAACCGCCCAATGAAAAAAGTACAGGTCGCCCAAAAACCGACCAGCATCCATTTCAACGCCACGGGTTCAACAATCAGGATCGAGCTGCTGAACGTCACCGCCACCACAATCAGGGCGACGCGCTTGGAGCGCTTTTCGATGTACCGCTCCCGGTGCCAGTTTTCGATCAGAGGTCCAAATAGCTTAGTGGATAACAGCCAGCGGTGGAAGCGGGGCGAAGAGCGGTCGAAACACGCCGCCGCCAGCAGCAGAAATGGCGTCGTCGGCAGCACGGGCAATACCACTCCGATGCCGCCCAGCACTACACAAAGCCAGCCAACGATAAACAATACCCAGCGCAGCACTGCCCGGTGCATCAGACCACCGCCTGCATTCGCGGGCCTACCGAACTCGCCGAAGCCATCCCATTAGCGGCCATCTTGACGCCTTCCTTTTACCGGATTCATTGGAATGTACGATAGCAGAGACCCATGAGTGACGGTATGCCCCGGCCCATCAGAACACCCTACACACAGCGCTAACACACTGATTTTGATAATTTTTTCAGGAAAAGTGTTGCATTGGTAAATTCCAATGGTAATATGCGCCCCGCTTTCGACGGAAACGGCCAGACGAGGTTGCTTCAAAGCAGCACCGTCCTATCGAAAGTTTGTGTGTCCCGTTCGTCTAGTGGCCTAGGACACCGCCCTTTCACGGCGGTAACAGGGGTTCGAGTCCCCTACGGGATACCATCTTTGTTCTGAAAACCTTTAGTGTTCTTGGGATAAAGTGCGCGGGAATAGCTCAGTGGTAGAGCACAACCTTGACGAGGTTGGGGCTGGGCGGGAAGCCTCGCGAGTTTAGGCTTCGAAGAAGCCTCAAAAAGTATGACCAAATTGCGGGAATAGCTCAGTGGTAGAGCACAACCTTGCCAAGGTTGGGGTCGCGAGTTCGAATCTCGTTTCCCGCTCCAAATTTTGAAGAAGCAGCCCAAGGGCTGCTTTTTCTGTTTATGGGAACCAAGATTTCATCTCGTTATGATCCATCACTTCCCTGTGATGGCCCCTTCGGGCGCTAACGCGTCGTTAAACACTCCTGGCGTATAAGCCCGCTTCAAATTCGATGAAGCAGCCTAAGGGCTGTTTTTTTGTGCCTAGCCCTTTTGCTGCAGGGGTTTCAACGCAAAACGATCACATGCGCCCCATACCCTTTTCTGCCTCTGAATCACTCCTTCGCAGATGCTTTAATTCCACGTGATGACCGAACGGTGACAATGCTCGAATTGCTATAAACGATTTTCTCCCACTACTGACCCCAACCTGCTGATGGAAGCAATACCTGCGGTTCCACCAAACCTCGAAACAGCTCAGTCAGGAGCTGCTCGAATCAGTGCCTTATTTCAGGGTGCCACAGTTGGGGCGTTCACAACTGGCATCTACCCTTTAATGACAGGTGGACCCGGGATTGGTCGTGCAAGGATACAGGCAGCGTGCTAATGCGACCAAACTAGTAAATCGGTTACATCCACAGGTTTGCCGGTGTGATTTGTGCTATTCTGGGCCACACAACAATCCCATATATTTGCAGGACCGTATGACGAACACCGAACCCCAAAACCAGCCCTGGACTGACCAAGAGCTGGCCCCTATCCGGGATAAAGTCTATTCCTACATAAAAGATGCCATCTTAGGTGGAGAGTATAAAGCTGGCGATAGGCTAGTGGAACGTAACCTGGCGGAAAAGTTGAAGATCAGCCGAACACCGATACGTGAAGCGCTGTTCAAGCTAGAGTCCCAGCGCTTCGTCTCCACCATCCCAAGAAAAGGCGTTGTCGTGAACGAGATTTCGCGTGACGAGATATTGGAGGTGTTTCTAATCCTTTCATCACTCGAAACGCTGGCAGTGCGGCTGGCAGCGCAAAAAATAAACGAAGAAACCATTGCTGAATTTGACCGTGAAATCGATACCCTGCAGCGAATTCAAGAAAACCCGGCTGAACTTGACGGCGAAGAATTGCATATGGAGGTCAACCTTAGGTATAACGACCTTATCGGCAAAGCCTCAAAGAACATCCGGCTACACGAAATGCTGACCGAACTAAAGGACTACGTCCGAGCATTTTCCAATCTGAGTAAACACACTCCAGGCCGGACAATGGAGGCACTGGGTGAGCACCTCGATATTTTAGTAGCCGTCCGCAATGGTCAAGCCGATCTGGCTGAAAGCTATGCACGTGTTCATATCGAAAAAGCAAAGCGGACCTACATGAAATCCAGCTTATAAAAGCCGCCTTAAGCGCGTAGGGTGCTGTTATGCAATAGTGGACCTCACAGCCCGTAGCTTACTCAGGTTAATCTATTGCAACCGGTCGCAAGTCCACTTCCATAACGCTCGATTGGGTCAGGTGTGCAAGCTCCTTTTCCGCGGCTTCCAGGCTATCGAAGGTTTCGAAGAACTTGATTGGTATGGAATTGTTACTACCTTTTTCATCAATTTCTACAATATTGACCCGCGCCTTGTCAGAGTCTACCCGGGCAATGCTGAAGACTGCTTTTTTCTTATTATAAAAATAATAATCGAAGGTCTTAACGACGGTCAGCCCGCCTTCCGGCCGGGCACAGTACTCTTCTACTTTGCTCGTCAATACCACATACATACAGACACCCTCCGGTTATTGTTCCAATATTTGTCGTACAGCGCCGGCCAAGCCTTCGAGTGCCTCCTCGACGATATCTTCACCCGCTTGCAGACTCGCCTTGGTGGCGTCACCAATACAACCGTTACGTGTCATTTCATCGTAAGTGTAATAGCCCTGTATCGGCTGACCTGGCCTTAAGCCTTCCCAGCGGCCGCCTTCGATAATGTCACCTTTTTCCAACAGATCTTCTCGTACAATGTGCGGTGCCAGGTAAAGCGCTTCTGAAACTTCCCGCTCGCAACTGTGACCATAGAGCTTGGAAGTCACATGTTTTTTGAAGGCCTCCTTCGCCGACGCCGTGGTCTTAGCGTGGTAGCATTCAACACCCAGCTCCTGAGTCAACATGGTGGATGCGACACTGAGTGTCGGTTGATTACCACCATGGCCATTAATGAACAGAAATTTGTCAATACCATGCTGCTTCAAAGACGTCACCATATCGCGCAAGAGACTGATTAAGGTTTCCGGGCGCAACGTAATGGTACCTGGGAAGTTCATATGATGCGGAGAGATCCCCATCGAAATGGTAGGAGCGACGATAACGTCTGGATAGAGGCGCTCAGCAAGCTTTTTTGACATTGCCTCTGCCAAGACACCATCACAGCTCTCTGCCATGTGCGGTCCGTGTTGCTCATGGGCGCCCACGGGGATAATGGCTATTTTCACAGTCTCCAGCGCCGTTTTAACTTCCGGCCAGGTCATGTCCGCTAGGATGAATGCACTCATTGTTATTACCTATCATAGATGTGTTTTTAATAGCCCTGAGCTTTTTGACCAGAGTTATCAATGCCTACTTGGTATACCATATACCAACAATAGGCACAATCTCCACCATCTATTTTAAATTGAACAATCGGTCGCCAGAATCGGCATGGAGGCTTTCGATCCCATTATTGGACGAACGACAGGTCAGGCACAGCTCTGCAGCGCGACTTCGTGCGACAGACGGATATGATCTTCCAACAGCTGCCGAATCTCTGCTTCTTTTCGCGCCAGCGCCAGCTCAACCAACTGCTCGTGCTGCGCATCCAACGTCCCTCGAATAGCCGGGTTACGTGGAGCCTTGCGGCGATAACGATCAAATTGCTCGTGCAGCTGTCGAATGAACTTCAGCATCCAGACTGACTGGCAGCTCGACAGCAGAACGGCATGAAACTGAGTATGCAACTGCTCCCATTCTGCCTGGGGAACCCCCTTATTGCTGGCGTTCTTGAGCCGGTGGCCAGCAGCGAGCACTTCTGATTCCCAGTTAGCGTCACCGTACCTGAGGGCCCGGCTTATCGCCATTCCTTCAAGCTCGACTCTGAGCTCGACGATATCCTGTAACTCATCACTGGTTAGTTTTGGCACCCGAAACCCGCGTTGACTTTCCTGCTCCAACAAACCAACAGCCGCCAGACGACTCAAGGCCTCTCTCAGCGGGCTCAACCCGATCTGGTAAGTCGCTCGCAAAGAAGCAATAGCCAGCTTCTCACCGGCCTGGTACTGGCCGTTCAACAGGTCTTCTCGCAGTACCTCAAAAACCCTCCCCGACATCGAGCCCGATTCCTTATGAACAGCGTTCTTGGTCATAAAACTCCATATTTCTGATATTTTGGTATACCAAATGCCAAAAAATGCTTGACGGCACTTCTTAGATTGCCCTATGGTCTTAAAAATCGATTTTTTCAATATTATCGAACTTAATGCTAATGGTCGACGGTAATATGGCGACCTGGGTGAATCGACAGGTACAAACACGCAGGACAGCAGTATGAAATGGCAAGTACAACGAAACCTTCTGGTCTCTTTCCTTAGAACCGGACTGCTCGGATTCGGAGGAGGCCCTTCAATGATTCCTTTGATTCACGATGAGGTCGTCAAACGTCGCAGCTGGATGAGCGACGAAGAGTTCTCAGATGTACTTGCCATCGCCAACACTCTGCCGGGCCCGATTGCCACCAAGCTGCCAGGCTATGTTGGCTACAGAGTAGCGGGGGCTCCCGGCTGCCTGGTATCGGTACTGGCTATCACCATACCCATGATCATTGCCATGGTCCTGCTGCTTGGGGTGTTTTCGATGTACCGTGACATTGCCTGGATACAGGGTATGGCGATGGGCGTGATACCCGTCGTCATGGTTATGATGGCGCAACTGACTTGGGACTTTTTCCAAAAGTCCTACGGTTCTCTTGGCTGGATACCCAGCCTATTGTTGATCGCTATCTCGACTGTATTGATTTATGGCCTGTCCATCCATCCGGCGTTTCTGATTCTTGCCTTGCTTTGTGCTGCTGTCGCTGTACCCAGTAGAGGGTTTACATCATTATTCGGGAGGAAGAAGTTATGATCTATCTCAGCATCTTCTTTGCCTTTTTTGTCCCCAACATAATTGGTTATGGCGGCGGCCCGGCCATCATTCCGTTGATTGAAGCCGAGGTTGTGGGTCGATTCGGCTGGATGACAGCTTCCGAATTCGCAGAAACCCTGGCGATCGGTAATGCACTGCCTAGCCCCATAGCGACGAAAATGGCCGGGCAAATTGGATATGACATCGGTGGGATTACAGGTGCATTCGTCGCGTTATTCGCCACAGTTGCGCCTTCACTGATTTTAATGTTGGCTGCACTGGGGTTGATATACAAATTCAAGGATTCGCCTCGTGTCAAACGGATGAGTAGCTGGGTGCGCCCCGTGATTACAGTGTTGATGGGCCTACTGGTGATGTCCTTTCTCGGTGAAAGCATCGACGCGGCAGGTGTCTATCACACTGGCATTCTCGCGGTTATTGCGGCTGTTGCCCTATTGTATTTCAAGGTCCATCCAGCTCTGGTAGTCGTCTCCTCACTGGCTTACGGAGCCTTGCTTCTAGGATAGATATTATACCGGGTAACAAATAACGTTTATTAAGCTTTAACGCTTTCGAAGATACTTTCAGGTGATATATGCCATTAATCAAGATACATAAGAACGGTGAAGCCCACGAAGGGGAAATCCCGGACAACTCAAACATGGTGGTAAGAGCGGGTATTCGCCAATTTCCTTACCCACACCTGAGCTATGGCTGTGGAATGGGGAAATGCGCCAAATGCATGTGCAAGATAATTAAAGGTGACACTGGCCTTCCAGAACCAAACTGGAAAGAAAAAAAGATGCTCGGATCAAAAATCGAGCAGGGTTACAGACTGGCATGTCAGCTATGGGTCAGTGACGACCTTGAGCTTTCTCAGCCGTAAAATCAGCTTCATTTACGTTAAACAAGGGCGTTGTACGAGTTACTCACAAGAATTGTCGTAACTAACGAGACATGGAAGTATCAGAAGTATAAAAACAATACTGATTATAAATAAGTGGGCACATAAATAGCCCTCGCTCTATCCGATACGCAGTTACTTTGATCCATAAGGAACCGTCTGCTGAATCACACGGTATAGGCACTCCTACGCCTGTTAAATGTGAAAGGATTTGAGCATCGGCTTACAAAAAACTACCCATAGATCGACAGAGGAGGAAAGCGACCCAAAATGACAAAAAATGACCATTTATCTGATTTTCTAACCGGTAAAAAGAATAGAATTAGCCAATAATGAAGGAAAGACCGAATGCATGACGTCGATTCAAAGTTAAAAGCCATGGGTTTCGACCTTAGCCGAACCAATTCACCAGCCGGTAGTTATGTCCCACACCTGGCCCAAGACGGCCTGGTATTCATTTCAGGACAGACCTGCAAAAAGGATGGCCAGCTTATCTATCGCGGTAAGATTGGACGTGATCTGGATCTGAATCAGGGGATTGAGGCGGCAAGACTTTGCGGCCTTAACCTGGTTGCTCAGCTTTTCGACGCTTGCAACGGTGATTGGAGTAATCTCGCACAATGCATGAAGCTAACTGTTTTCATAAATTGTGCCGCTGACTTCGAACAAATGCCTAGAGTTGCAGACGGCGCGTCGAATTTATTACTGGACCTTTTCGAGGATAAAGGTAGACACACACGGTCAGCCGTGGGTGCTTATGCTTTGCCTGGCGGATCTTCAGTTGAAATCGAAGGTATATTCGCGTTGCTGCGGCAACAATAATGCAAAGAGTTTAAACAGGTGACATTATGACTGAAGCTATACCTCTAACTCTGGCCCACTGGCTATATCTGGCGGGCATGTTAGCGATTTTCGTGACCATGATCTTTCGTACTACGGTAGTAGTACCTGCTATCGCTGCAACCTTCCTGGTTGCCTTGGCATATACTGGTAGTCTGACCACCGCATTTACTGCACTGTTCAATGCCAGTATTACTGCAGCCGGAGAGCTGTTTAATATTTTCCTGATCATCGCTATGATGACCGCCCTGTTAGGCTCTCTTAGGCATCTAGGTTCTGATCTGAAAATGATCATGCCCTTTCAGAAGGTTATGTCAAATGGTCACATCGCCTACATTGTGCTAGCGGGTGTCACTTATGTAATCTCGCTGTTTTTTTGGCCAACCCCGGCTGTACCGCTTGTAGGCGCCATTTTGATTCCAGCCGCGATCGCTGCTGGCCTGCCAGCCATGGGTGCTGCCGTAGCGATTGCCATTGCCGGCCAGGGCATGGCGCTCTCTTCCGACTATATCATCCAGGTCGCACCTGGCATAAGCGCCGGTGCCGCAGGCGTAGATGTCGGTCTCGTAGCCGATCGCGCCTTTGTGCTCTCCCTCATTACAGGCGCTATTGCAATGTTGATCGCCTACCTGGGCTTTCGCAAGAACATCATGCAGCCAGACCAGGCACGTGTTCAAATATGGGAAAAAGGTGAGTCTCTGGAATGCCCAGAGACACTGGAAAAGCAAAAAGCGAGCAATAGAAACCGGCATATGGGCTCTTTCTCAAACAAAGCTCAACTTGCTCAGGCTGGATCGAAAATTGAGCACGAAAACGACCCGAACATCGATGTCTCAACCCTTCCAGCACTGGAACGCTGGTCCAATGTCTTCGCGATACTAGTACCAGTAGCGTTCCTGGCCATCATCACCTATATGGTGATTGCAAAATACACCGACGCATTACCAACGCTACAAGGCGGTGATGGAGCGGCCCTGGTAGGTGGTGTAGCGGCATTTATACTATTGTTCGCCACATTCGCCGGAACTGGTCGAAAGTGTCTGACCGTCGCGGCTGATCATGTCACCGATGGTCTTGTGTTCGCATTCAAAGCAATGGGCGCAGTACTGCCAATCGCCGGCTTCTTCTTTATGGGCAACAGCGAAACCGCCAGTGCAATATTGGGGGTCAGCGATGCACCAGGGTTCCTGTTCGACCTGGTGCAGTCCGTACAACACCTGATTCCTCAAAACGCTCTGTTCATGGGCATCGGGCTATTGCTGATCGGTATGGTCACTGGCGCTGACGGCTCCGGCTTCTCCGGTCTCCCGCTGACTGGTGCACTTGCCGGTGCTCTGGGACAAACCGTCAATACAGATGTAGCTACCCTTGCCTCAATCGGCCAGATGGGTGCCATCTGGACGGGCGGTGGCACCTTGGTCGCCTGGTCATCCTTAATCGCTGTAGCGGGCTTCGCCCGAGTTCCCGTACTCGATGCAGTACGAGCACTTTTTATCCCCGTGGTGTGCGGCTTGCTGATCTCCACGGTAATCGGTGTCACCATCTGGTAAACTAACAAAAGACGTCGTGAAACGGTTCAGAGGTCACCCCCGCCTGGCGTTATGTCAGCTGGGGGTGGCCTTTTTTATCTTAGGTATCTGCAACAACACCTTGTTTTTGCAAACCCAAGCAGCGAATGGCAAAAGCTGAGTTAAAGATCAGGATGCTATGAAGACCCACGGCACTTCGACTCAATAACTAAAACAATGTACGAGTCACCAGGCACACTCTATTACTCAGGTGGACTATGTTATTTATAGATGATGATGTCTCACTGGCTTTTGTCACTAGCGGGGACGACACGCCCCTGACTCGGCAAACTAAAACTGGGATGTTTACAGCTGGAGTCACTGTATTCGACAGCCGGTGCCGGAAGTCACCACGCTGTCTATTTGAAGCGATAAAGAGCAGCAATTAGCCATCAGTACCGGTGCGGTCGAGACCGGTTCAGGGCTGCCTGAAAGAGGTGGAAAAACTTTTACTGTACTGTGAGCAAGCCTGGGGATCGCTGGCTTCAATGGATCATGCTTAAACGACTAAACCTGCCGAACCGGGAGTTGTTATGGCCTATTTTAATATTGCCAGTCCTACGGAACCCTTAAAGGAGCAAGCACAGTAGTGTTGGAGGTTGAAAAGCTGCCTAAACCTCAGCAGGGTCACAAGAGTTCCAGACACAAAAGAATCCCGGGCTTTGCCGAGATAACAGAATTCTACCGTTAACGGGTGTAATATTGAATGGCATGCTAATCTTCGATTGACAAACCCATCGATAAAGAACAGGCCTGACAATCAAAGATTAATCTGGTAGTAAGACACCAGTTGCGTCCCAACTTCAGATTCCAATCTGCAACGGGTCAGCGATGCCCTTAAGCACCTTACAAACACTCATGGCTACGATGTACCCTGTTTTGGGGTTAGAAGGCGAAGGGGTATTTTCGACCTCTATTCGAACCGAGCCAAAGTGACCCGCCGCTGTAATTTCATGGATATTTCTATTGATGGTCGGGTCGGCGATTACACGAACTTCCGTCCTCTCGAATCCAACTCCGGCCAGGCTAAGCGCAGCCGAAACATTGACGCTTTCGGGAAACAGGCGCGACGATTCCCGTGCGTTGCCTTCGTAGATCACCACGGGCTCTGTGACTTCGTCCAGGTTCACTACTTTCTCAGCATAAGTTCCCCGCCACGCTTTAAGCGGTTTACGGGTCGTAAGCCGAACAAAATCCAGTTGTCCCTGTGACGCGGCCGCAATACGATCCAGTCCTGCTACAGCCGCAGATGGGACATAGACACGGCGGCCGGACTCACGAGCCGCAGAGATTAGCTTATCGTACAACTCCTGTTCGTTTAATGCTCCCACAGATACTATTACGAGGTCTCGTCCGCACTCCAGTGTACGCTTTCCGTATTTCGAGACAGATGCATGACCAGCCACCTCTACCACTACATCCATAGACTCTCTGAAGAATGCCTCTTCACTGTTTGTCAGTAGACTAGCATCGTCTATACTATCTATATATTTTTTTCGGTCGCGAACGAGTATCGCTACCGTCCGGCACGATCCCGCCGCACCCGACTGAATCTTCTTATAGATGTCCTGGCCGGCCGTTCCAAAGCCAATAATTCCTATTCGAGTCATACGCCCCTCGGTTTTACTTTTTCACTTCCCAGGAAACTTCCACGTCACCAAGAATGAAGGTTTGACAACCCAGCCGATAACCGTTCTCAATGTCTTCATCGCTGAGGATGTTACGCTCTTTCTTTTTTACCGGGTCAGTATTTTCCAAACCTTTGTCAATATGACACTTACAGGTCCCACAATTACCGCCTCCGCATTTGAACGGCAAACCACACTGCTCCCGCAGAGATACGCGCAAGAGGTTCGAATTTTCAGCCACAGAGACCGTCTTTCTATCGTTTGTTACGAATACAATATCAACCATAAACCACCAGCCTGAACAGCGCGACCTAGGCCGCGGCTATTTCATGAGTAAAGTTGAAGCTGTCCGAGTAGATTCGATCTACCGGCAAACCTCGTTTGATGAATGCATCCTTGGCTGAATCGATCATCGGGGGGGGACCGCACAAATAGGCATCGAAGTGAGACAGATCGTTGAAGTCTTCACAGACTGCAAGATGCACGTATCCATTGCGACCGGCCCAATCGGGTTCTGGCTGGGATAGAACCGGCACATAGTGGAAATTCTGAAAGTCTTTCTTCAAATCTCTCAGTGCATTGTCCATATACAGATCAGCGTGACCACGAACTCCCCAGTATAAAACGATCTGAGGCGTATCCTCACGCTCTCGCAACGACTCAACAATTGCCTTAATCGGTGCCAGACCAGTACCGCCGGCTACCAGCAATATCGGACGCTGGTCTTCAGAGCGGTATTTGAATTCTCCCAATGGCAGCTCAACATCGAGCGTGTCACCTATCTGGTATTGCTCATAGAGCCGCTCAGTGAAACGCCCGCCTGGAACGCGGCGAATATGCAAGTCGAATAGACCGCCGCTCGGTGGTGATGCCATGGAAAAGCTACGCGGCGTACCGTCCTCCAGCATGATATTCAGGTATTGTCCCGGGTGAAAGCGAACGTCCTGTGCAGAGGGAATGCGCAGAACCAGGTGAGTCACATCATGAGACAATCGCTCTAAACCCTTGATTGTCGCCGTGTGGTAATCCGGAGCAATGTAGTCCTCGGCCCTAACCGTTGCGCTGATCGTCAGGTCCGATGTCGGATGCGCTTGACAGGCGAGTGCATAGCCCTGCCCAGCCTCTTCCTCGCTTAGCCCAAAAGGCATTTCTTCATATTCTACACCGCCTTCCAGCAACTTGATTCTGCAGGTTCCGCAACCACCGAAGCGGCAATCGTGTGCCAAGGCGACTCCAGCCCGTTCAGCCGCATCCAATAAAGCTTCACCCGGATTTACTTCAAAGGAATCCGATGTCTCCTTGATTGTTATTTTATAGGTCATAACTACCTCCGGTGATGTCTCACCTTACCGTCTTCGACATGGTCGGCCGGTATGGCACAGACCAATACGAAATTATTTCTTGATATCTGCTTCCACAATGACCTCGTGACCCTGCTCACTGAGGGCGTCGCTCAATGCCTGCAGGGCGGCCAGACCTGCTTTGGTGTCTTGTTCGCCATTACCACCACTCAGGCCGACGCCTCCGACGACATTTCCGTCCACAACGACCGGAAAGCCACCAACAAATACGGCAAACTTACCTTCAAAGCTCCACTGGATACCAAAGGCTTCGTTTCCGGGCAATGCCGGACCGTTAGGTGCGGTGTTGAAAAGATGGGTGGAGCGCTTGTGACCTGCAGCAGTGAATGCTTTATTCCAGGCGATCTGCGGGCCGGTAATGCGGGCACCGTCCATGCGTTCCATGGCTACTGGATAGCCACCTTCATCGCAGATGCAGATGGTTTCCAAAACGCCAATCTCTTCTGACTTTTTCTTGGCAGCTTCTAACATCAACTTCGCTTCAGACAATTCAAGACGGAAAAAGGACTTCATAATTGACTCCTGGGCCGATGACTACCGGCCGATGTATACGGTTTTAATCTGGGTATAGAATTCCAGACCGGCTCGGCCTGATTCACGAAAGGTTGAGGTGCTGGATTGCTTGAGGCCTCCAAACGGCGCATTGACAAGGTTACCGGTAGTCGTTCGGTTTACCTTAACGGTACCGGCCTCGATTTCGAGCGGAAAACGCTGAATGTATCGAATATCATTGGTTACCAGAGCAGCACTCAGGCCAAATTCAGTGTCATTCGCCTTTTCAACCGCGTCGTCGTAGTCATCTACGTCGATAACAGCAATCACCGGGCCAAATATCTCTTCACGAGCGATGCGCATTTGTTGAGTCACGTCTGAAAACACCGCAGGCTGTACGAAGTAACCGTGATCAAATCCTGGCCCGGAGAGGTGGTCGCCGCCGTATACATGCGTGGCTTCCGACTTTCCGATGTTGATGTAGTTCAGCACGGAATCCAGTTGCTGTTTATTGGCAAGCGGTCCGATTTTGACATCCGCTTCCATGCCATTGCCGATTTTGATGCCTTTAATACGTTCGACCAAAGCCTCAAGGTAGAGTTCTTTAACAGCTGGCGTTATCAGCACCCGACTGGTTCCAGTACAAGCCTGGCCGGTAAGGGAAAGACCACCCTGAACAGTCAAATCAACAGCGGTGTCGATGTCGGCATCATCCAGAACGATCATCGGGTTTTTACCACCCAACTCCATTTGCGTGCGCGTGGTGAGGCTGGCAGAGCTATGAATACGCTTACCTGCACCTGTTGATCCGGTAAAAGTTATTGCACGGACTACGTCGTTGGTCGTGAGTTCTGCACCGATATCACCTGCACTACCGGTGATAAAATTAAACACACCTTTGGGAATGCCAGCGTGATGCAACGCTTCTGCGAGCCTATAGGCAATAAGCGGTGTATCCGAAGACGGTTTGAAAACAACGGTATTGCCGGTAATCAACGCCGGGGCGATTTTTCGCGCTGGAATCGAAATGGGAAAGTTCCAGGGAGTAATCACGCTGACCACACCCAGGGGTTCGCGCTGGGTATATACCAGCATACGCGAGTCGTCCGACGGGTACGTTTCACCGGTAAAGGTCGTACCTTCTACAGCGTAAAAGCGAAACGTTTGAGCGGAACGCATGATTTCCATCTTGCTGTTTGAAAGTAGCTTGCCTTCTTCCCGGGTCAGTTCTTCTGCAAACTGATCTACGTTCTTTTCCAGGTAGTCAGCCGCAGCGTTCAGGATTTTCGCGCGCTGACCCATAGGCGTCTTCTTCCACTCAGGAAAGGCACGATGCGCTGCTTCCAGTGCTTGGCGAGCATCCGCTTCGGTAGAAGCCTGAAACTGACCTAAAGACTCTTCATAGTTAGCCGGGTTTCGGCTTTCGAAGACTTCCCCGGAGGATGCCTTCGTCCATTGTGCATCGATGTAGTTTAAGTATTCAGTCACGTTTGGACCTCTCGGGTGCATTGGACAATAGGGCCCCGGCCCAGTTACCGCCGATATCGATCGGCGGGTTTACACTAAGCGGGATCTAGGGTATCGCGTTAAATTCTGAGACGGTCAGAGAAAGTTAAGCAGCTTCGCTCATGTCCAGCTCTTCCAGCGGGAGCTCACTGACGACATAGTCATAGTACAACGCTGTGGTGTAGAGCAAACGCATCTGAGCACCAATCTCACAAATCTTCAGGCACCGCTGTTGCAATTCAACAGTATTGGCTTGTTCCAAAACGATTTGGTAGCCACGCTCACCGTGAATTTCGTCAGAAACAATATGCAGATCGAAAAACTCAACCTCTTCATCGGTAAAGCCGTATTGCTCGCGCAGGATCGGCGTCTGCTTGCGGTAGATAGAAGGTACCTGCGATTCCAGACCCACTACCAGAGCAGCAACGGCGACGACCGGGTGCTCCCGCATGGCGATCGCATAGCACCAGCTTTGCAAACCACGAGTGGTGGGCGACATGTTATCGGAATTCTCGACGCGTTCGCGAGTGGTGCCGCAGGCTTCTGCAAAGCGGATCAGCAGATCAGTGTGGCGGTCACCACCAATCTCTTCTTCGTACATATTCTGCAGCAGGAAATCTTTGGATTCGGTCTGACTGTCCGGAGTATTCGCATAGATGTATGCCAGGTAATCAGCGAAAGGGCCTACATAGTGAAAGTGGTTCTCTGCCCAACGAGCCAAGTGGTCGCGGCTCAGTTTACCGCTGGCCCAGGCTACGCTAAAGGGCGCCCTGTTTGCGCTTTTGCCTTTAATCGCCTGTTCCAGAGCGGTCCGAAAGTCGTCACGATTCATAAGTTCAGCCATTTTTACCACCTCATCTATTGTGTCTATGTACCCTGCTGAGAGATCGGCCGCAGTGCGGTCAACCATCACCCCAGACGGGGTAACCTTGTTGTTTGAGTTATTCATTGCCGTTCATGATTACGTTTTGATCTCTTCTATTGGCACTTGGTATACCAAAAGACAAGTAACAAGCTAGCGGGACACGCCAAGGATGTCAACAGAGAAAATCGATTTTCCCTCTTTGAAAAGGCTGATTTGACACCACCAGGCAACTCTCTAATACGGATTTTTTCTATATATATCAAAACTTTAAGTGATCTTGATACACTGTTCCATTTTGACTGGAAACTGCGGGTAACATTGCCCGTTTCAGTGGGGAGCTATCTTTGATTGAGCTCTACTCTTGGTATACCAAGACTGTTATTATGGCTTTATACTTCGTCTATCGGACAACCAGAGAGTTCTTTTACGTGACTACCTCACCTGTACCCTCATACTCAACTGCTGATCCTCGTGCCAGCCTGGCCGTTGTACTGGGTACGCTTCTAGCGGTTTTGGACCTGGGTCTGATTAACATTTCACTGCCAACACTGGCGGTCGGTCTGGATATCGCAGAATCCCAGGCGGTCTGGATCTCCACGGTCTACCAATTGGTGTGCGCCGCTACGCTGATGGTTGCATCCGCCCTGAGCTATATTCTGGGTAAGCAACGCGTCTACCTGAGTGGCCTGTTGTTGTTTACACTGGGGTCACTCGGTTCAGCTCTTGCGCCTGATTTCACGGTGTTGATGTGTTTCCGAGTGGTGCAAGGCATAGGCGCTGCTGCGCTGCTGGCGCTCGGCCCTGCTTTGTTGCGGGACATTTACCCGCCGACACGACTAGGCCGGGCAGTGGCACTGAACGCCCTTGTTGTCGCGGGCGGACTGGCAGCGGGTCCAAGTTTGGGCGGGGTTATACTTTTTTTTACGGACTGGCGCTGGATCTTTGCGCTTAACCTGCCATTAGGTCTGGTTGCGGCCTGGCTCACGATAACTTCATTTACAACTGAATCGGTAAGTCGACGACAGTTCGACTGGCAGGGAGCTGTGTATTCAGCAGCAGTGATGGCCACGTTAATGCTGACCCTGGAACGCCTGGGGCACGGAACGAGTCCGCTAACGCCCGTCTTTTTGGGCGCTCTTTCAATTGCCTTCGGGATAGTGTTCATACGACGCCAACAACAAGCGCCCTACCCTCTACTACCGCTGAGGATATTCAATCAGACCCGGTTCTCGTTATCTCTTATTACCACGTTGCTGGCATTTACTGCTCAGGGGCTGGCATTTGTGGCGTTATCCTTCTTATACCAATCTGTGTTCGACTATTCCCCACTTAAAGCAGCTATGCTTTTTGCACCCTGGCCAATTTCACTGTTGCTGTCGGGTCCCTGGTCGGGACGCCTGTCAGATCGATATAATCCGGCATTGCTGTCGTCGGCCGGGCTATTGGCTTTTCTAGGAGGCCTGGTGACTCTGGCCTGGGGAAGTTACGAGCAAAATATTCCGGTTTTGGTCCTAGGGTCCTTCTGGTGTGGCTTGGGATATGGCTTTTTCCAGGCACCGAACAACCACGAAATTATGGCCAATGCCCCCTTTTTACTCAGCTCTACCGCCTCAGGTGTGCTTGCTACCGTTAGAACCCTTGGTCAAAGCCTTGGTTCAGCAGCATTCGCGCTGGCCTGGTCTTTTCAGGGTGGTCGTGTTGATCTCACACTCTGGGTTGCATTCGCAGCCACACTGGTCGCACTTGTCAGCAGCGCTGCCCGCCTTACCCAGGTTCGTGGTATGCCGTTGGAACCAGTTGCTTCAGCAACCAAAAAACATACTCCCGAGAGGCCAAACTGATTCCGACATCAGCCACATCAATTGACTGCAGAGGCATTGTGAGTGGATCAGCTTAGGATCAGCGAAACCAGGTATCCGGTATAGCTCGCATAGGCCAGCAACAAGAAGCTCCCTTCGAAGCGATTAATTCGGCCCTGGCGCCCGCGCAAACCGATACCCATAATCAGCAGCACCACCGTTAACAGCGCCATCACCACCCAGTCGCGATACAAAACTTCAGGGTCGACGGCAAGAGGTTGAATGCCTGCTGCAATCCCGACAACGGCCAGAGTATTAAACAAACCGGAGCCCAGCACATTACCCAATGCCAGTTCATGTTCATTTTTACGAATGGCCGCCAGTGCAGAGGCCAGTTCAGGTAGCGAGGTGCCAATTGCTACCACTGTCAAACCGATAACCAGGTCGCTGACCCCAAAGCTCTGCGCAATAATTACAGCACCCCAAACCAGCAAGCGTGAACTGATCACCAACACAATCAGGCCTACTGCCAACCAGGTTAGAGCTCGGGAAAGACTCATAGGGTGCGAGTCGATCTCTTTCTGGTATTCTGCCTCGATAGAGTCAGATGGCTGCTTTCGTCCCTGCATAATCATCCAACCCATAATGCCAAAAAAGACCAGCAACAGCAGGTAGGCATCTAACCGGCTAAGTTCACCATCCAGCAACTGAAATCCAGCTAATACAGTGACGGCCAGCAACAATGGCAGTTCTTTTGTGAGAACACGAGACTGCACACGGATAGGAGAAATAACCGCCACGAGGCCGACAACAAGTCCGATATTTGTGATGTTAGAGCCGTAGGCATTGCCCAATGCCAGGCCAGGATTACCTTGAACAGAAGCGATGGCTGAAACCACCATTTCCGGCGCCGAGGTGCCGAAGCCGATGATCACCATACCGATCAATAGAGGTGACATGCCCGCGTACTTTGCAGTGACAGAAGCACCATCCACGAACTTGTCGGCACTCCAAACCAGTAAGGCTAATCCAGCAACAACGGCCAGCCACGCAAAAAACATAAGGTAACTCCAGAATTGAAAATGTTAAGCCAGTATAACGATTAGCGCATGAAAAGTCGGGGATTTTTCTCAACTTTCACTGTGTTTTTGGAAAGGCATAATCTCCAACTTCACTTTGAAATTTCGGTGTTGTTCGTTAGGGATAAATCGGCTAGTTCGGTATCGCACAACATACACCTTTGCACATTTAAAAGTCACAGCTTCAGTCGTGTGTTCCAAAAATAGTTTCGGCCTTTAGCGTCACCTAAAATTTTGAACGTCAGAAAAAGCTGCGACCGAAACAAGGAAGCTTCAGAAAAGGTAAGGTGAAATATCTATTTGAACCCGGACTGGCTGGTGAGTTTTTGTTTGAACTTAAGAAGTCAGGAAGAAATTATCTGACCAACTTAAGGCCTCTATATAATTGCAGCGAAGCCCTTCTTCCTTACAGTCTTTTGCTTACCCTAACGACCAGGAGCAGACAACGACCCTGACTAAAAAGCAGCAAACAGGGTTAGTGGCGTTGCCTATCAAGCACGACCAAAAAAACACGAAAGAGGGTTGACTTGCCATAAAACGGGGGGTAATGTCAGCAACAGCAGCAGTTTGGTATACCATAATCAGTAAATATACAGTAACTTAACAATACCAACTGTTACCTACTTGAACCTCAAAACACGATAAGAATCATAAGAGATGAGCTCAATAGGGGAATTTAAGCAAGAACTAATAAAAGACTACAATGTCATCAATAACAAGGTATTCGGAATTGGTGCCGTACGACAAAGAGTGGAAATACACGATGAAAAGCTGGTAATCATAGCCGAAAACAAGCGGGTGCCGTCGCTTTCATATTTAAAGGCGATAGACAACCATACTGGCGAGCTCGCTAACCACTACCTGGTTCAGGGGCTTAAGAAAGAGTTGTTGGATGTGCTTACCACCAAATATAATTTTGACGTTAACGCAATTTTCAAAGATTATGATGTAAAAGCCGAATTATCATGCACAGTTATTATATTGAAAAAACACGTACATGAGTATTTGATGTCATAAAAAACAACAGTTCATTGAAGAAGCTTGATCAAAGTAACCTGATCAAGCGATATCACGGCTGACGAGCTGCTATTGACTAGGTTTCAGTGTCAAAAGCTTGCAAGTAAGCCACTTAGGTAAAGTTGACTGGTAAATTGAACTCCTACCACGTTGTAGGGGCGCATTAAAACCGTCAGCTCAGTCTTGGGTCATTGACTCGGGATTGTGCTGGCGGTTTTTTTTTGGCTGAGGAGAAGCAAATGAAAACCGTTAAAAACATAGTAAAAGCGCTTAGCACCATTACCGGTGGCCGTACAGTCTCATCCATGGATGAAGTTAGAAGCGGGGACCACCCGTTTGTAATTCTCAAGTCTTCTGGTATCTATGGCAAAGAGGTTTTGGAAATCCCAGGGCTTATCTATGGAGCCCCTGATAAACCAGTCAAAAAAATAGCAGTGTGCATGACGATGACGGAGCTTGTTATTGAGCTTGCAGGCGCAACTGATGTAGATGCCATCATTGCGCATCACCCTATAGCCGATGCAGCTAGCTGCGGGGGAGTTACGCTGAAGAATTATCTGGACCTGTACAACATCGCGGGGCTTGAATGCCACGAAGCGTTCCATGGCCTGCACCCCGGAATCGCTTTCCTCCATGGTCACAAGATTACTGCATCAAATATTAGTTACGGTGGCATTCACGGTAACATTATGTTCATTGGTAAAGCGCTAAGCGATGTCCACACCCTTGGCGATATCCTGGATAGGCTTGATTCATTTATGGCCCTGGATCAAGACCGACAGCTATTGGAACAAGAGCAAAGAATCAGGGGGGTACCTTCTATCCAGGAAACAAGCGTGGAAACTAAAGGGTTCATTCATCTGGGTGAAAGTAGCAGCAAGGTCAATAATGTCATACACATCTTCCCTCATACGGGTTTCTCGCCTGACAATCTCAAAACGGCGGTGCATGAAAACCCTGAGATAGATACGGTAATCGCCTCAATAAGCCGTGTATACAGCGGGCATGAATTGATTGAAACAGCAAAGGATCTCGGCCTGAATTTTATAGTAGGAAATTGTCATGTAATGGAAATATTGGAGAATGGCCTACCCCTTGCCTATGCACTCGAAGAATTGCTTGAGGAAGTAGAAGTCGTTCTCTTTCGGGATCGAGTTACCTCAACTCCTGTTCAAGAGGTCGGCAATAAAACAATGCAAGGGTATGCAAGGAACATCGCTGAAGCACATTTACTAGGCAAGAATGCAACCAATATCGCCTGAAAAAATATAATAATGAGGAAAATAAAATGACTCAGAAAATCACACCTGATGCAGACAATCTACCGACCTCAAAAGAAAACAAGAGGAAGTGGGAAAAGGTTGAGTATGTTGGAATGACATTGCTATCGTTATGTATGCTCTTCCTTTTAATATCGCCTACCAGCCTTTCGGGCCTGTTCAATTCCATTCTGGACTCAGTACGCCCTGTTGTAGTGGATGTTTTTCTAACTGGAGTAGTTGGCACTGCAATCATCGCCAGCGTGATTATAGGTCGACTTCTTGAACGTCTTGGTTTTACCGATGCTCTCGTAAGAATCTTCGTTCCTGCGATGAAGGTGATTCGTGTTAATCCGGCCGTCATAATTCCGAGCATCTACAATATTTTCGGCGATATCAATGCAGCGGGTAGAATTTCAGGACCTATCCTTAAAAAAGCACATGCAACCAAGGATGAGCAGAAAATCGCTGTAGCGACTATGGTCCAATCACAACAATCATTTTCTACTTTCATGCTGGGCTTGATGGCTTTGACTTTTGCTGATGTAAATGTCTTCGCCGTCATACTCATCGCTGTGTTTTCCCCGCTCTTTGTTTCGCCGCTTATTTTGTCAAAATTGGTCTTTAGAAACGTTAAAACCGTTGAAATCAGCACTCTACCGAGATTCACACCAAGAACGGAGTTTATGCCAATGCTATTTAGCGCAGCCCGTGAAGGTGTAGAGCTTCTGCTGCTCATATTGATTCCAGCAGTAGCCCTGGTATTTGCCGTAATAGGGATACTCGAATATATTGGTATCTGGCAGCCAATGGAGGCAATGTTAGGACAAGCAATGCTCCTTTTGAACATTCATCCAGAAACCGGTGTACTTTCGGTCCTTGTAAGTCCAACACTGGCAATGGGCACCCTTCAAGGAATTGCTGCCGATCTAGACCCTTCGTTGGTCATCGGTTCCTTTGTGTTAGCTTCATCCGGTCTTCCACTGTCAGCCGTCTTTGGGCAAATTCCAGTCGTGTGGGCGGAATGCTCTGACCTTAGCGAGCGAGAAGCTATGGGTGCTGCGGTTCTAGGCATATGCATGCGGTTGTTGTCAGCGTTTTTAATTGCATTCTTCTTGACGCCGATACTAGTTTAAAGAATTTTAACAGAAATCTGATAAGGGCTACTGCCTCCTAGTAGCCTAGGTTGAATCATAACCACTTAGGGAATATCTCACTAATTGATATACGGCAGATAAGAGTTTAATAGACTTTTCAAGTATTCCTGCCGTATATTCAGTCGTATATTGAACCCTTTATTTCCTTGTGAAATTGAACACCGCTTGTATTATTCTCGACAGCAAGACTTTTAGTCAAGAAGATAGTTGGATTTTCCTTTAGTCCAGTATCATGCTGTTCGAAAACCGGATAGTAGTGTCAAATCGTTGTCGTGCCTTGTCTAAGGCTGTCTGGACTCAATTCAACGTCAACATTCTAGTATATTGCCATGGTCACTTAGTTGCTATTTGTAGCTTCACGTGACTCATATCTTCAATGAGCCCTCTTGTCATCGAATCAGGTTCAAGTTGCCTAAGCTTCTGACCACTACCACACAAAGTTTCTCTCAAGCGTTTGTATAGCCGAGAAAAGTAGGGTGTGAACCAAAAGTATTAATTAGGTCGAGACAATAATGGACATGACAACGGCCATATCAGTGTAAGGGCAATAAAAATTCAGCAAGAGCTGTAGTAAACCTTCCAGTGATCTTCGCCAATTGACTGAGTCGGTTCTAATTGAGGTTTTTTAACTTTTCTAGGAGCTATAGCTACTTATATGGCACCATATCGAGAAACACTCTCATTCAATCTCATGTATACACTTAGCACCTTCACCGTGACTGGCATTGAGCGTGTCGCCAAATCAATCATAGTTAAACAGACTGATTCACAGAACCAATGCTAAACCCCCCGACCGACTGGTTTTGTTGGTGAGCTCAAACCTACCATGTCTTCGATCGATGGTAATTCGTCCTCAGAAACCTTGGCTATCGAATCTTCCAGGCTGAGACTTCTATTCGAGCGGAGCTCTACGCTACCATCAGACACTGTCACTGATAGCTCTTCACTAACTTTCCACTAAGTTTCCTCAAAAAGGTCGGCGGGCAGCGTAATAACCTTTGAGCCTCCAACCTTCCGATTTTTTGTTGTCCATTGCAACATTTTGAATATCTCCAGAGTGGCTGACCTATCCAACTTAAAACTGCTGATTTGGCTGTACAGCAGATTGCCACCCCAATGCCCCTAGCCATTCGGATCCGCACCGTAATGGCTCAATGCCCGCACTGCTGCGGCGGCGGCCCTTTTCCAACTGGTTCGGGATATTGACTAACTGGACAGGAATAACCCCAACCCTGCACTGCTTCTCGGTGCATGAAACCGACTAGTGAGGGTCATGGACCATTAATTTTAAGTGACCATATGCTCTAAGAATACCTAAAAAATTTTAAAACCCGGAAAGTCATTGTTTAAGCGGTTTTAGGCCATGTACCAAATCGTAGGCTCAGGGAGTCTAATATTTTACTATGTCTATTCTGTCATCTTAACCTTGTCAAGGTTGGGGTCGCGAGTTCGAATCTCGTTGCGATTTCCACATATAGTAGTCGGCCTACAGGTACTCTTTGACAACAGGGGTTTCAGTCAGATCAATCCAGTTGCTTTCCCTCCCTCCATTCGCAGACAATTTCGTCAAACACCCCGTGAATACTTTACCCAACAGTTCGGGTACCCTTCTCACCAACATGACTGAAGACATCGGACTTAACACTATGCTGGACCACCTGAACCATCAGTTGGCAACGGAGCTGGAGAATTCACCAAAGTCGCCCAAATATCTGTGTCTGCGTGACGCTGTGCTGGCATTGATCGTTGCCGATACCCTGCCAGCAGGGACAAAACTACCCACTGAGCAGGCGCTTGCAGAGTCGTTACCATTGAGCCTGGGTACCATTCAGAAAGGCCTCAAGTCTCTGGTAGACAGTGGCGACCTCGTCCGTCAGCGTCGCCACGGCACCTTCGTTGCCGATATCGACCACAACCGGGAAATCGGCACCCCAGCTTTTCAGTTTTTCCGGCCCGACGGGACCCAGGTCAAACTGGTATTCATCACCTTGCTGAAACGAGAGAGTTTGAACAAGCCTGGCCCGTGGCAAGATCATCTGGGAAGCTGTTCTGAAGGGTATGTTCATCTGGTCAGACAGGACCAGATAGATGGTGCATTTCAATGCCATACCGAAGTCTATCTCAGAGCAGACCGGGCGAAGGGATTACTGGATGTCGATCAGGAGCAACTGGAACATGAAACCCTGATCCCCCTCTTGCAGGCATCGGGAACGGTGCACGCCTGGCGCGCCGTCAACCGGCTGACTCAGCTGACACTCCCCAAAACGGTACAGGCGACGGTATGGCCTGGTAGTTCGCCTCAGGACTACCACGGCCTGAGACTGGAAACGCATTATCAAACCGATCAGGGCGATACCTTTGCCTGGCAGATCATGCACATCCCCCATAATGACTACAGCATTTCAATGACAACCCAATCCTCCTAAACGCCTCTCGCTGAGGCGTTCAAGCCCCGGCCAACAGAGCACCGTCACACGACTCAACACGACCTGCCACTCCCAGTGTATCTGTCGCTTACAATCTTATACTATATAGTATTGACATTACTGCGAATCCGTAGATATACTCCGGCAAAGTCTCATATCCAAAACTAAATATCATATATGAGACTTGCATCTGACCTTTCCAACATCAGTGGCAGGAGGGTATGTCATGACCTGGCAAACCGTATGTACCAAGAATCAGGTCCAGGAGGACTTTCCATTTTCGACCAAAGTAAATGGTCAGGAAATCGGCATCTATGTACTCGATGGTGAGTATTACGCGCTTGAGGATGTTTGCCCGCACGCCTACGCCCTGTTGTCGCAAGGGTTTGTGGAAGACGGCAAGGTGGAATGCCCGCTTCACGAAGCCATGTTCGACATAAAGACCGGAAAATGCCTGCGTGAACCGGCAGATCGGGATGTCAAAGCCTACCCGGTTCGCATACTGGATGATTCTGTCCAACTGCAACTCAGTGACGAGGACTAAGACCATGGGTGCCACAAACACATCGCCGCAGTACAACCCGCAACTGCAAGACTGGGCCAAAATCATTCCATCTTCCGAGCCAGGCCAGGGTCGCATAGAAGCGCCCGGTGGTTTTGATAACCGTGTGTGGCAAAACCGGGAACGCGTGCCCGAGGCCTTTGAACTGTCACTGATTGAAGGGCTGGAAACCGTTTTTTCTGGTGGTGCCCAGTCTTTGGATGACGTTGTTACTGGTCTCAACAACGCCGGGTACAACGACCGTCAGGGCGCGCCCTGGACAGAAGCCAGTTTTCAGCAGGAACTGGCCATCCTTGGCCGGTAATCAGGAGGGTATCTTATGACCACATCACACCTTAAAACGGACCCACAGTCCTATCTCGATTCCGGCCTGCGTTCGCTCTGGTATCCGGTTATTGCCAGCTGGGAATTGGGCAGCAACCCACTGGGCATCACTCGCCTTAATGAAAATATCGTACTTTGGCGCGATCACGCCGGACAAATTCAGGCCATTGAAGACCGGTGCCCGCATCGTGGAGCCCGGCTTTCCAAAGGCTGGAACCTGGGCGATCGCCTTGCTTGCTGGTATCACGGCGTTGAAGTGGACGGTTCAGGAACCGTTTGCGACGTTCCAGCCATCAGCAATAGCCCCATGGTTGGCAAACCCTGTGTTCGACGCTACCCGGTTCAGGAAGCCCATGGCGCAGTCTTTGTCTGGTTTGGCGTCACGCCTGACGAGCCCCCTGCACCCCTCGAGCTACCCGAGCAGCTCACCGAAACCGACCGCTTTGGCCACTTCCTGTGCACCGCAACCTGGCAATGCAACTATCAGTATGCCATCGACAACGTAATGGATCCGATGCATGGCACCTTTCTTCACGCCAACTCTCACTCCATGGCAGAAGGTGATCGCCAGGCTGACATGACACTGGAACCAACTGACAGTGGTTTCATATTCAAGAAAACCGAACAGGCGGGGGTCAACTTTGACTGGGTCGAATACGGTAAAAGCGGTGCATTGTGGCTGCGCTTGTCGATCCCCTATCAAAAGAAATTTGGCCCGGGTGGTCCGTTCTGGATCGTCGGCATGGTCGTCCCGGAAGACAACGACAATTGCCGTGTCTTCTTTTGGCGTGTGCGTGAGGTCGACGGCTGGCAACGCCAGGTCTGGCGCTTCCTGTATCGCAACAAGCTGGAAGGTTTGCACTGGGACGTTCTGGAACAGGACCGGGTAATATTGGAAAGCCTGGCGCCGGATGCCCGCCAGCATGAAAATCTTTATCAGCACGATGTCGGCCTGTCCCGTTTGCGCCGGGTTCTGCTGAAAGCAGCCAAGCAGCAGCTTGCCGTGCGCCAGGAGGCTACCTCTGATGCGTGATGCACTGCTGGATAAACGCATTATGGTCAGCGGTGCTGCCCGCGGGCTCGGACGCAGTATCGCCGAAGCAGCGGCCAATCAGGGCGCACGCCTGGTCATTACTGATATTCTTTCTGACGAGTTGGAGAACACCGCGACAACGCTGCGAAATCGCGGTGTTGAAGTGGAACACTTGCTGATTGATCAGGGCGATCCGGAATCCATTGAACAGGGGTTTACGCAGATTGCCAGCAATGGACCGCTCGATGGCCTGGTCAACAATGCAGCCATTGCAACTCAGGTCGGCGGGAAAACACTGGAAGAGTACGACCTGGACCTGTGGGACAGAGTCATGCGCGTCAACGTACGCGGTCTTTGGCTCACTACCCGCGCTGCTGCGCCCCTCCTGGCGAAGTCACCGGCTGGTCGTATTGTCAACGTGGCCTCCGACACGGCCTTGTGGGGAGCACCGTTGCTGATGGCTTATGTCGCTAGCAAAGGTGCTGTCATTTCGATGACTCGCTCGATGGCGCGTGAGCTGGGTGATCGCGAAATCTGTGTCAACGCCATCGCACCCGGGCTGACCCACTGCGAGGCCACCGAGTATGTTCCGGAAGAACGCTATCAGACCTATCAGCAGGGCCGCGCTTTGAAACGCGAGCAGCACCCGGCAGACATTGATGGCACGGTCGTCTTTTTACTGTCTGACAGCGCCGGGTTCATTACCGGCCAGCTGATCCCGATCAACGGCGGCTTTGTCTGCCGCTGAACAACCCACAGTGACACCGGGAGCCAAATCATGACTGATTCAAGCACGTCCCAACATCAAACGCCGGATAACCGCCACATTGTGGTCGTCGGTGGTGGACAAGCCGGCGGCTGGGTCTGCAAAACCCTGCGTCGCGAGGGCTTCACCGGACGGTTGACTGTTGTTGCGGATGAAGATTGTGACTTTTATGAGCGGCCCCCTCTGTCGAAGGCCGCCCTGACCGAAGAGCCAGTACTTCCTCGCTTGTTCAGCGACACCGACCTTCAGGCTCTGGAGATTCAGTGGCAGCGCCCCAGAACAGCGAAAGCACTGGACGCTCACGCCCGCACACTTACCTTGGACGATGGCACGGTTCTCCGGTATGACCAACTGGTTCTGGCAACCGGGGCTCGCGCCCGGATTCCGGTGGACGCCTGGTCTGACATTCCAGGGGTCGTCACGCTGCGCAGCTGGAATGATGCGTTGGCGCTGCGCGAGGCCCTTGGAAGCACCCCTCATCTGGCGGTGATTGGCGGTGGCTGGATCGGCCTGGAAGTCGCTGCCAGTGCACGCCGCCTGGGACTCGAAGTCAGCGTTTATGAAGCTCAGGACCGCTTGTGTGCTCGGAGCGTCGGCGAAGAAGTGTCAGCGGCTTTGCTAGAACTGCATCGCGCCTCTGGCGTTCAGGTACACCTGGGATGCACAAATCTCTCTCTGGATCCTGGCTCACAGGGGCTGGTTCAAGTCACTGCCAACGGACTGCCCCCTCTGACCACCAATCTGGTACTGGTTGGGACGGGCGTCAGCTTTAATCTGGACCTTGCCAGACAAGCCGACCTTGCCATTGAACAGGGCGTGGTTGTGGATGACCAGGGCCGAACGTCAAACCCCGACATTTTTGCCGCTGGCGATATTGCTCAACATCCGCAGCTGGGCCTGTGTTTACAGTCATGGGCCTATGCACAAAACCAGTCCATGACAGTGGCCCGTGCACTGCTCGGAGAATCCGACCGATACAACGAACCAGCCTGGCTCTGGTCTGACCAGTACGAGGCCAACATCCAGATGCTTGGTATTCCAGTGCCGGGCTCCCGCTGTGTGATTCGGGAAGATTCCTCCGGGCCCGTGTTTTTTTACCTCGATGAACAGGAGCGGCTCACCCAACTGGTCGCGTTCAATCAGGCCCGGGCGATCAAGCTTGGAAAGCGCTGGATCAGTAATGGTCGTGTGTTAGTCGCCGACGATTTGGCTGACCCGGCGTTCAACCTGATGTCACTGCGCTAACAGGCACTCAAAAACAAACACACAAAGCCGCCCAACAGCGTTGACTTGAACACTGGAACGGCCTAAATTATCAGAATCATATATTAAACATAGTTTCATATTTGAAACAAGCACGAAATCAGCAAGTAACAAACCTGAAAACCGATGCGGCGCCATTCACAACAGCCGCAGCAACGACGAACAAGAGACAGGTGAAGCATGAGCGGATTAAAAATTGGAATTTGCGGTGGTGGTATAGGCGGGTTATGCGCAGCGATTGCTCTGCAGAAACAAGGCCACGACGTCAGCGTCTTTGAACAGGCCAGTCAGTTCCTGCGCATTGGTGCTGATGTGAATTTGACTCCCAACGCCGTGCGTGCTCTGGATCAACTCGGCGTCGGTGAAACCCTACGCAATACGGCCGCACGCCCCAACTATCGCATCAGTCGCACCTGGGACACAGGCGAGGAAACCTCCCGCCTGCCAATGAATCAGTCGGCCGAGGAGCGCTACCAAGCGCCCCAGCTCACCATTCATCGAGGTGATTTGCTGCGAGCCCTGGAAAACAAACTGCCGGAGTCTTCTATTCGCCTGGGCGCCCGGGTGAGCCACATCGAGAACGGGGTGCGGCCTACCGTCCACTTCGAGGATGCTACACAGGAGACGGTGGATCTGGTCATCGGTGGCGATGGCATTCACTCTGCTGTGCGTCGGTCATTATGGGGCGATGACTCTCCGGTATTTACCGGTCTGGTGTCCTACCGTGCCGTTATCGACCGTGCCAAAGTCGATGTACCCAATCTGGACTCCTTCACCAAGTGGTGGGGTCCAACACCCGACCGTCAGGTTGTTGTATTCCCCCTGACACGAGGCGAGGAAGTATTCATCTTTGCCACCACCGCTCAGGATGACTGGCGCGAAGAGTCCTGGACACTGCCCGGCGATGTCGAAGAGCTGCGTGAGGTCTACGCAGACTTTCACCCGGATGTAAGAACCCTGCTGAATGCCTGCGACAGCGTTACCAAATCGGCGCTTTATGTGCGTGAGCCCATGGCCCAATGGTCGAAGGAGCACACCACCCTGCTGGGCGACGCAGCGCACCCTATGGTCCCGTTCATGGCACAGGGGGCCTGCATGGCGATTGAAGATGCCGTGGTCCTGTCCAGAGCACTGGAGGGGGTTAAGCCCGAGACCTTGAAAGCGGCACTGCAAACCTATGAGCAAGCGCGCAAGGAGCGAACGGCAAAAGTTCAGCGTGGGTCTCGTGCTAATGACTGGCTTAAGGAAGCAGGCAACGCCGACTGGGTTTACGGCTATAGCGCCTGGGATGTCGCGCTAGCTTGAACGGCTGACTATCGAAGGACTGGACTCAGAAAACTCAAAAAAAACATCGAAACACTCGATAGCATATCTAACAATTACAACCGAGGATAACGTCATGATGAGAAGTTCCCTGACAAAACTGGCCCTAGTTCTGGCCTCATCGGCTGCGATGGCTTTCGCCCATGCGGAAGAGATTCGCATGAATGTGGTGTCATTCACGCCCAAAACCGCAGCGGTCTCTGATGGCTTCGTCCGTTTCATTGACGCGATGAATGCTGAATTCGAAGGCGAGTTGGAACTGAACTGGCGTGGTGGTCCGGAAATCATGGATCCGTTCAGAATGGCCGACGCAGTTCGCAACGGGTCGATGGACATGGCGTTGATGAGCCCAAGCTACTATTCCGGTCTGGTTCCCTCGTCACCATCGTCAAACATTTCACTGAAGACCTATGAAGAGATTCGCGCTACCGGCTACTTCGACCGCATGACTGACATTCATGCTGACCGGGGCCTGGTTTACCTGGGTGAAATTCCCGCCACCGATGTGAAATTTTATATTTTCCTCAAAGACGAAGTGGCAGACCACACCGAACTCGAAGGCATGCGCATCCGGGTATTCCCGACTGTATTGCCTTTCGTTCGTGGGCTGGGTGCCGAGCCGCTGGTGCTGCCGATCGGCGAGATCTACACCGCTATGGAGCGTGGAGTTATCAACGGCTTCGTTCAGGGCAACCTTGGCTGGGCCGAGCAGTATGAAGATGTGGTCAACTACTACATAACACCTGCCATCTACCGGGCTGGGTTTAATGTCATCATCAACCCTCGTAGCTGGTCTCGCTTACCAGAAGATTTGCAGACTCGGGTACAGGCTTATCTGCGTGAAGAACTGGCCCCACAGCTGGAAAGTGGCTGGCAGCCGATCATCGACCAGGGTAACCAGGAAGTGGCCGATGCTGGCTTCCAGGAAATCCGGTTGTCTGAGGAAGACGCAGCGGATTACCAGAGTATCGCACTTGATCAGGCCTGGGATGATCTGGCCACCAAGATAGATCCGGCACTGGCCGCTGAACTGAAAGCGATGCTGGTAGATTGAAGTTCAAGTGAGCGGTACCGGTTTGTCCGGTCCGCTCACGTCTGTTTCGACAGGAGTTATTTCCATGGGCAGTTTGCGATCTGATACGGGTGTTTATGCCAGAGCAATGCATGGGCTAAGCCTGATTAACGTCAGCCTGGCTGGATTGAGTGCTGTAATTCTATTGTGCGCCACCCTGTTCGTATTCCTGGAAATTGTGTCGCGGTTCTTTTTTGGCAAGTCTCAAATCTGGGTCATTGAAATCAGTGGCTATTCTCTGTTGTACATGACGTTTCTTGGCGCTCCTTACATGCTGGAGAAACACCGGCATGTGGCCATCGATATTCTGACCGATGCTTTGCCAGAACCTGTAAGAACCTGGCTTGCCATCATCATCGGCCTGACCTGCGCGCTCGCCTGTCTTGTCAGCACCTGGTTCGGTGTTGTGGTTTTTATGGATCAATGGGAATTTGGCATGCGTGAAACCACCCTGTTGGCCCCAAAGAGTCAATGGCTGACGATCGTGTTTCCGGTGGCGATGCTGCTGATGGCCCTGCAGTTTATTGACCAGGCTATTACCCAAGGACGGTCGCTGCGATCTCCGGGCTGGGGGTCACACTCATGATGGAATGGTGGCAAACACTGAGCCTGCTATTGGGCTCCCTGCTGATATTAATGGCCCTGGGGATGCCAGTGGCCTTTGCCTTTCTAACCGTCAACCTTGTCGGTTCCTATGTTTTCCTGGGTGGCTTCTCTGGCATTGAGCAACTGGTACTCAATACCACCGGTGCACTCACGAGTTTTACCCTGGTCCCTATTGCGATGTTCATGATCATGGGCGAGGTTATGTTCCGGTCCGGCATAGCAACAGATGTCATGGACACACTCGACAAATGGTTTGGCAAAGTGCGTGGTCGTCTGGCCTTTATGGCTGTGGGTGGAGGCGTACTGTTTTCCACCCTCACTGGCAACAGTATGGGGTCAGTGGCCCTGCTCGGTTCCAGTCTCGTGCCAGAAATGGAAAAACGCGGCTACAAGAAACCCATGTCTCTGGGCCCCATTTTGGGTTCGGCGGGTCTGGCTATTATGATTCCACCAAGCGCACTGGCTGTCGTGCTGGGTGTGGTAGCTGAACTGTCTATTGGGCGCCTTCTGATCGCGATCATCGTACCTGGACTGCTGATGGCCGTATTGTATGCGGGCTACATACTGATCCGATGCACCATTGAACCGGATGTCGCGCCAACTTTTGATATACCGCACACACCGATGTCAGAAAAGCTGACATCGACTGTACTGAATATTTTCCCCGTCGGAATCATCGTATTCGCAGTGGTTGGCTTCATTTTCATTGGCATCGCCACACCCACCGAAGCGGCTGCTTCAGGAGCTGTTGCGACCGTGCTACTGGCGGTTATAAAACGTCGGCTGAGTTTCAGAGGCTTCTCTGAGTCCATGCTCGAGAGCTCCATGATCTCGGTGATGATTCTACTGATTGTCGCCGGCGCCATTGCATTTTCGCAGTTGCTGGCCTTTACCGGGGCTACCTACGGTATGATGGATATGGTGCTGGGTTTGCCTGTCAGTCCAAAACTGATCGTTCTTGCCATGGTGCTGAGCATTGTTGTGCTGGGTATGTTCATGGGGCCCTTGCCGATCATGCTGATTACACTGCCCATCTTTGTACCCGTCGTCATTCAGTTCGGGTTCGACCCGCTCTGGTTTGCCGTCCTGTTTCTGATCGCCATTGAAACGGGGTCGACCTCACCTCCTCTGGGTGCTGGCTTGTTCGTGATGCGTGCAGTCGCCCCAAAAGGAACGACCATGTCGGATATCTACCGTGCGGCTGTCCCGTTTTTGATCTGCGACTTTCTGGCGATTGGCATTGTGTTTATTTTTCCAGAAATCGTTACCTGGCCCGTGAGCCTGATGTTTGACTAACCCCACCAGGCACTCTGACTCAAGGTCAGGGTTGCCGGAGGACGAGCGATGAAGCGACCCAATTTTGTGATCTTCATGACCGATCAGCAACGGGCTGACCACCTCGGTTGCTACGGAAATCGTATGGTGAAAACCCCGAACATCGATCAGCTCGCCAGCGATGGGCTGCGCTTCAAGCGGTTTTATGTTTCCAACCCGATTTGCCAGCCCAATCGGGCTGCGCTCATGACCGGGCAAATGCCGTCGGTCAACGGTGTTCGTCAAAATGGCATTCCACTCGACCTCGACAGCCAGACTTTTGCGGATGTACTGCGTGAGGCTGGCTACAATACCGGCTATATCGGTAAAGCCCACTTTCAGAATGTCACCAACATCCCCGCGCCAAAGCGTGAACAAAGAGGAACGGGTGATGCTCTGAGCGACCAAAGTCGTAACAGCTTCAAACGCCAGCGTTCCGGCAAGCCATATGAATGCGAAATTCGTCAGCAATGGCAGCAGCATCCTGAACAGGACATTCCACTGCCCTACTACGGGTTTGATCATGTGAAGCTATGCATTGGCCACGGTGATCAGATAGAAGGTCACTACAGCGCCTGGTTGAATGAAAAAGACCCGGAAGCGGCTGCACAACGAGGCCCGGATGCCTCCCTGCCCACGGATCCTTCGTATGGACCCTTGCCACCGCAGGCCTGGCGCACCGCCTTGCCCGAGCACCTTTACCCGACCCGTTATGTTCAGGAGCAAGCTTGCGAATTTTTGGCCCAGCAGGATGACAAAACGCCTTTCGTACTGATCGTCTCGTTCCCTGACCCTCACCACCCCTTTACGCCACCCGGCCGCTACTGGTCTATGTACGATCCGCAAGAGGTTGAGTTGCCTGAATCGTTCCATCATTCAGTCGATGCAATCAAAGGGTTGTCGCCAAGCGCATTGACGGCTTACCGTTGGGGCAAAGAGCAGCGAGGGAACCACTGGCCCATCGCCGTTTCGGAAGATGAGGCCCGAAAAGCGATTGCGCTGAACTACGGCAGCATCAGCATGGTTGATGATGCGGTAGGCGACATTATTGCGCAGTTGTCGTCTCGTGGCCTGGCAGACGATACCGTGGTGGCCTTTACCTCTGACCATGGCGATTACATGGGTGATCATGGCTCGCTGCTGAAGCTCGGTTTGCATTTTCAAAGCCTGATTCGGGTTCCCTTTATCTGGCGAGACCCACAACTGAGCGCGCGCGCCGGCCAGTGCAGTACCCGTTTGGCCAGTGCCATTGATCTCGCTCCAACCATATTGCAAAGAGCTGGCTTACGCATTCCCGTCGGCATTCAGGGGCAGAACATTTTTGACCAGAGCAAGCCAGCCGCATCTGTCCTTATTGAAGACCCGGGTATCGATGTATTTGCAGACTCGGATGCTGCCAGTGCACTTTACACCCTGGTGACCCAGAGCTGGCGGCTGACCCTGTTTGAGCATTCAGGGGATGGTGAGCTGTATAGCCTGGTCGAAGACCCACACGAGCTGAATAATCTCTGGAGTGACCGGGGCAGCCAGAACATTCGTGCATCTCTGGAGCATCAGCTGTTGCGTCGAATCATAGAACTTCGCGACAAGCGGCTAGTGGCGACAGCACGAGCCTGACAGATCGACAAGAATAGAAAGAAGACAGGCCAAAATGCTTGACGAAAGGACTCATTAATATATAGTATTGGTTATTCATATGATAAACAGTGTTTCATATATTAATATTTCGTCAGGCCATTCCGGAGCATTCAAGTCAGTTACTTGATACGCACCGATACAACAATGAGAAGGCAGGACAGGACATGGCAGAACAGGACACTCGAAAATACCTGATACCCGGGCTGGAACGCGGGTTGAACATATTGCTCGAACTGAGCCGCAGCGACCGCGAATTAAGCTTTGCGGATATCTGTGCACGAGTCGATGTGCCAAAGGCCACTGTCTACCGCGCTGTCCAGACACTGGAATACATGGGCTTCATCAAACGTCATGAAGCGACCGGCCTATATTCGCTCGGCGTCAATATATTGAGGCTCGGCTTTGAATATGTCGCCTCGCTTGATGTCGTACAGGTGGGTCAACCAGTCATTGAGCAGTTGCGTGACCGCACTGGCTGCTCCAGCCACATTGCTGTTCGTGATGGTCAGGACGTGATTTACGTCGCTCGCGTCAGCGCGGCCAATGCCACCATTCGCCGCGTCAGCGTCGGCAGTCGTCTGCCAGCCCATCGCACAGCTCTGGGCCGGGTATTGCTGAGTGACTTGTCCCGTCAGGCCTTTGATGCGCTTTACCCGAATGAGCATCTGCCTGACAACAGCCCGGGCTCCCCCGGCACACGGGATGCGCTGTGGAATCTGATTCAGGAAGATCGTGAACGGGGTTATGTCATTAGCGACTCTTTCTTTCAGTTGGGCATTTCATCGATTGCATATCCGGTTTTCAACCATGAAAACGATATTGAAGCCGTTGTCAGCATCATGGTACCGGTTCATGAAATACCCGTTGAAGACCGGGACCGACTGCGGGCCTTTGTCGCCGAAGCGGCGACCACTATTTCCGGGTTACTCGGTCACTCGGGGCACAGTAACGAACGAAAGGTCATTCCCTGATCAGTAGACGCAAGAATAAACGAAAACAGGGTTTTGCCAATCCGCAGAACCCACACAATTTTGACTATCCAATGAAGGTGAGACGCCGCTAAAGACTCTGCGTCCACCCCTGGAGGACGGCATGAGCCTGATCGGTATAGAAGCACTTGAATTTGGAATTGAAGATCGCGCAGCAAGCGAACAGTTTGCGACCGACTTTGGGTTAACAAAAGTAAAATCCGGCGAGTATCGCACTCAAAACGGTGCGCGTGTTCGTCTCTTTGACAAGACTGATCCGAGCCTGCCACCCGCCTTTGAGCCAGGCCCTACCCTGCGACGCATGGTGTGGGGTGTCGCGACTGAAGCCGATCTTGACCAGTACCGTCAGAAGCTGACCGGCACACCCGGGTTTCACGACCTGGGCAACGCATTGGAATTTCAGGACCCGAATGGACTCACCGTCCGCATCGTCCTCAGCACACTCGATTCCGTGGAGCTGACCGTTCCGCCCATCAACCAATATGGCGACATGCGCCGTGTCGATGAACCCAGCCCGGTATATGACCAGGCTGAACCAGTGAGCATTGGTCATGCCGTGTTCTTTGTTGATGACCTCGAGGGGCTCGAAGCACTGGAACGGTTCTACTGTGACCAACTCGGGTTTGTGGTATCTGACCGGTACATAGACCGGGGTGTTTTTCTGCGCATGAATGCCCGTGGCGGTCACCATAATCTCTTTCTGCTGAAGCTGCCACACCGCGGACGTGGCCTGAACCACGTTGCCTTCACCGTAAGGGATATCCATGAAGTTATTGGTGGCGGAATCGCGATGACCCGGAGCAAGTGGTCCACCTTCATAGGCCCAGGCCGTCATCCCGTGTCTTCGGCTTACTTCTGGTACGTGAACAGCCCGCTTGGCGGCGCGTTCGAATACTACACCAATGAAGACAGCCTGACCGAAAAATGGCAGGCACGCACCATGCACCACTCGCTGGAGTCCTTTACCGAGTGGGCCATCGAAGGCGGCATCGACTCGGATACTCGCCGCCAGAAAAAGCCGGCCTGACGTGCACTATTCAGTGAAAAACACTGTGCTGGAGATATCGACCGATTCACTGTCTGATCGGTCACCAACCACGAGGATCTGTCATGTCTGAACAATTTGCCACCTGGAAAAAACCCGATGATCTGTCGTTTTCTGACTGGATTGAGTCACGCATTGCCCGGTTCAAAGGCCGCAAGTACGACTGGAATGCACTGAAATTCCAGGCCGATTACGACCCTAAGTACCGTCGTGCTCAAATGCGTTACATCGGTACCGGCGCTACCGGCGTTGCCAACGATACCAACACCATACCGGCTGAACATTTCACGTTTTCGACCATGGTGCTGCCGTCCAAATGCGAGGGGCCGCTGCACGTGCACGATGACGTGGAGGAAGTATTTTTCATGCTCAAGGGCACGATCACGTTGACCTTGCAGGACGGCGAGAACACCACCGAAACCATCCTGGAAGAGCGCGATGTTGTGTCCATTCCACCCAATATCTATCGCGGCTTGTTCAACCACGGTGAAGAAGAAGCGCTGATGTGCGTCATGCTGGGAACACCCAAACCCAACATTCCGACCTACCCGGCTGACCACCCACTGTCCAAAGTAAAACGCAACTGAGCCAAAACGCATGCTAGAACGGATGATCTTACTCAACGGCCAATGCCAGCACTACTGTGAAACAGGCCCGGCAGACGCGCCCATTATGGTTCTGCTACATGGCATCAGTTCGGGGGCGCTGTCCTGGGAGCTGCTGGCGCATCACCTGCCTGGCTTCCGGCTGCTTGCCTGGGATGCCCCGGGATATGGCAAAAGCGACGCCCTAAAAAAAGATCATCCGTCCGCTGCCGACTACGCCGATCGATTGAACGACTGGCTCGTCGCCCTGGACGTCGACAATGTCATGCTTGTAGGTCACTCGCTCGGTGCGCTGGTCGCCAGTGCCATGGTTACTCGCCACAACGCACGCCTTGCCAGCGTCGTGCTGGCAGATCCGGCGCGCGGCTACAAACATCAGCCTGAAGACGTGCGGGATCAGGTGTATCGCAGCCGTTGGCCCGCGCTGATTGAACTGGGTGCCGACGCCTTTGCACTGAAAAGGGCTCCTCGCCTGCTTCGCCCCGACACAGAGCCATCAGCCTTGAAGCGGGTCCAAGCAGGCATGCGCCGATTGAACATTGACGGTTTTAAAGCAGCAAGCTGGCTTCTGGCAAATGACGATCTGGCCGACTGGTGGCCCCCAAACACTAGCCTGCCGGCGCGCATTCTGTGTGGCGATCAGGACACCATTACCACTCCCGAGACAGTACAGGCGCTGGCTACAGAGCTCTCTCTCCAATACCGGAGTATCGCCTGTGCAGGGCATGCCAGTTACCTCGATGCGCCCGAGGCTTTTGCCCGGGAACTGATTGACCTTGCTGGCCAGACCAACTTTGAAATGGAGCACCAACCATGAGTTTTATGATTGAACAGCGCGTCGCGGTGGTAACCGGTGGCTCATCTGGAATCGGACTTGAAACCGTTCGTCTGTTGTTGTCACAGGGTGCAAAAGTGGCTTTTTGCGGACGCAATGAAGACCGTCTAAACACCGCGCACGATCAACTCAAAAACGAGTTTCCCGACGCAAACATCGTCGCCTTGCAATGCGACGTACTCGATGCGGATTCCTGCAAGCAGTTAGCGGCGAATGTGGTTTCAATGCTCGGTCCGGTCGACATGCTGATTGCCAATGCAGGCCAGGGTTTTGTAGCTCGTTTCGACGACACACCCAGTGACGCCTGGCTATCGGAAGCCAACTTGAAATTGTTTGGAGTTATCAACCCGCTGAATGCGTTTCGGAGCCAGCTTGCGGCATCCGAGATTGGTTCACTGACCTGCGTCAATTCTCTACTGGCTGTTCAACCCGAGCCGCATATGATCGCGACCTCCGCCGCCAGAGCCGCACTGTTAAACATGACTCACTCTTTAGCCGACCAACTGGTCTCCGAGGGTATTCGCGTTAACTCGATTCTGCTAGGTGTCGTTGAATCCGGCCAGTGGCGTCGACGGTTTGAACGGCGCGGCGATCCCAGCCAGAGCTGGGAAGAGTGGACCGCAGGCATCGCCACTGATCGCGGTGTTCCCATGAAACGTCTCGGCAAACCGGAAGAGCCAGCACGAGCGCTGGTGTTCCTGGCTTCGCCGCTGGCCTCTTTTACCACTGGCGCCGCGCTGGACGTTTCCGGCGGGTTTAACCGGCACATATAGGAGAACCCGCACAATGACACAACGCATCATGATGATTGGCTATGGCGCCATGGGACGGGAAGTTCACCGCCTGCTGCCTGAAGGTCTATCTCTGGGCTGGCTGGTGCTGCCAGAAGCAGACATCGAAAAAGTCACCGCCGAATTACCGGCCAGCACAAAAATACTCAGCCGCATTGACCAGTGCGACGCCGAGCCCACGCTGGTGGTTGAATGCGCCGGACATCCTGGTCTAGCCGCACACGGTGAGGCGGTATTAAGCCGCGGCTGGACCCTGGCCGTGGTATCCATCGGTGCTCTGGCCGACCCGGCCCTGTATCAACGGTTGCGACAGGCAGCAGTTGACGGAGGCGGACGGTTGCAGATTCTCTCAGGCGCTGTCGCCGGTATGGATGGTCTCGCATCAGCCCGCGAAGGCGGGCTGACCTCGGTTACCTATGAGGCCCGAAAAGCGCCGAAAAGCTGGAAGGGCTCACCGGCGGAATCAATGATCGACCTGGACTCAGTCACCGAGGCGACGGCCTTTTTCGAAGGCAGCGCGGGTGAGGCTGCCCATCAGTTTCCGGCCAATGCCAATGTGGCAGCGACCATCGCGTTGTGTGGACTCGGCATGGACGACACAAGGGTCCGCTTGATGGTAGACCCGGATACAAAATGCAACACCCACCGCATTCATGCCGTAGGCGAGTTTGGTGAATTTCAGGTTGAAATGCATGGCAATCCGCTCGCCAGCAACCCAAAAACCTCCATGCTGGCTGCACTGTCTGTTGTGCGTGTCTGCCGGCAATTACTCGACCCGGTGGTCCTGTAAATCCTTTAACCGACCTGACGGAGAACGGACATGTCACACCCAATCTACATTGGAGGCCACTGGCGCGAAGGCCGCGGCGACGTCATCGTTTCCCGGTTTCCGGCAGACGATTCGATCAATGCCGAGCTGCGCGCGGCCAGCCTTGAAGACGTCGAAGACGCGGTCACCGCCGCCGATGCCGCCTGGCGCGACCCGGGCTGGGCTCAACGACTGCCACACCAACGGGCCGAAGTATTATACCGGGTCAGTGACCTGATCATGCAGCAGTTGGATACGCTCTCACGGCTGCAAACCCGCGACAACGGCAAGCCACTGTCGGAAACGCGCGCCCTGGTCGCCAGTGCCGCCGGAACAGCACGTTATATGGCCGCGGCCTGTGAAACGCTCGAAGGCGAATTGCCGACCCGGCGCAGTGCCGAGTTCATGACCTTCAGTGAATACGAACCCCTGGGTGTCATCGCTGCAATCACACCCTGGAATTCACCAATAGCCAGCGACATGCAAAAAGTAGCTCCGGCATTGGCCGGCGGAAATGCCGTTGTATTAAAGCCGGCTGAAGCGACCCCTTTGATGGCGCTTAAACTGGCTGAGTTGTTTGAACAGGCCGGTTTACCAAAAGGTCTGCTGAGCGTATTGCCCGGGCGCGGCAGTGTCATCGGTGACGCACTGGTACGGCACCCAAAAGTTCGCAAGATTTCTTTTACCGGTGGCACCTCTACAGGCCGCCACCTGGCTCACATTGCGGCCGACAAACTGATTGGCACCTCGTTGGAACTGGGCGGCAAGTCGCCAACCATCGTCTGCAAAAGTGCGGATGTGGAACAGGCGGTACGTGGTATAGCCTACGGCATCTTCAGCTCGGGCGGTCAGGCGTGTATTGCTGGTTCCCGGCTGTTCATACACGAGCGTCAGTACAATGCTGTCATGGCTCGGTTGCTGGAAGTTACCTCGGGTCTGCGTGTAGGGCATCCGGAGACTGATGGCGTTCATATTGGGCCGCTGATCAACACAGCCCACCGCGACAGTGTCTCGGCCTATGTTGATCAGGCAAGGCAGGAAGGCGGCAAGGTGTTGATCGGTGGCCAGGCACCCGATGATCCCGACCTGGCGGGTGGTAGTTATTACCTGCCCACCATTATTGAAGGCTTGCCGGCCAACAGCCAAGTCTGCCGCGAAGAAATCTTCGGGCCCGTGCTGGTCGCCCTGAAATACAAGGACGAAGCCGACTTGATACGTCAGGCCAACGACAGCGTTTATGGCCTGGCAGCGGGCATTTGGACGCAGGATTATCGTCAGGCCCTGACCCTGGCGCGTCAACTGGAGGCCGGAACTATCTGGATCAATACCTACAAAAAGTTTGCTATTTCAACCCCGTTTGGTGGTTTCAAAGAGAGTGGGCTCGGCCGCGAAAAAGGCCGACAAGGTATTCAGGCCTACATGCAACAGAAAAGCATCTACCTGGGGCTGGACTCGACACCCATGGGCTGGAGCCAATAACAACACCCCTGTTTCAGAGGACATCGTATGAGCACAATTACAGTGGGTGAGGCCATCGCCCGGACCCTTGAAGTCTACTCGGTCACCGCCGTTTACGGCGTGATCTCCATCCACAACTTACCCATCGCCGATGCGCTGGGGCAACGTGACCGAATCCGTTTTGTTCCAGCCCGCGGCGAGGCAGGTGCTGTCACCATGGCCGACGCTCATACCAGAGTCGGTTCACTGGGGGTTGCATTGACCAGTACCGGCGCTGGCGCTGGTAACGCTGTCGGTGCCTTACTTGAGGCCATGAACGCCGGTACGCCTATGGTCCATATTACCGGCCAGGTTGAAAAAGCTTACCTGGACAGAGATGCGGGCTTCATACACGAGGCCCGTGATCAAATGGGCTTTTTACGGGCCAGCTCCAAACAGGCCTATCGGGTCTGTACGCCTGAGCAGGCAGTACCGATGCTGCACAGGGCCATTCAAGATGCGACGACGGCACCTTGCGGCCCGGTCAGCATTGAAATTCCCATCGACATTCAAGCTGCGCAAGTCGAATGGCGTGACACCACACCGCCCGCGGCAGCGCCCATGGCCAACCTGGCAGAAGAAACGATCACTGAACTGGTGAACGCAATACGTGAGGCGCGTCGCCCAGTGCTCTGGGTCGGTGGAGGCGCCCTGGACGCGGGTGTGGCCGTTCGCAGACTGGCCGACCTGGGTGTTGCGGTTCTATCCACCACTCATGGCCGTGGCATTCTGCCAGACAGCCATCCACGCAGCTTACGTGCATTTCACAATGCCGAACCGGTTCAGACCTTGCTTGCCAACTGCGACCTGATGCTCGTCGCTGGTTCACGCCTGCGCAGCAATGAAACACTGACCTACTCATTGGCATTACCCCGCCCACTGCTGCAAATTGATATAAACCCGGCCGCTAATCAGCGCAACTACGACATCGACGGTTTCTTCTGCGGTGACTGCAACGATGCGTTAACCAGACTGGCCGACGCACTTGAAGGCAACTGGCAAGCAGATACTACCTTTGATGCTGACATCGCAAGCGCCGTGCAAAGCTCGGAGGACGCATTGCGCATTCAGGTGGGAGCCTACGCACGACTGTCGGATGCAGTGCACAAAGCGCTGCCCGTCAACGGCTTGTTTGTCCGTGACATCACGGTCTCAGGCAGTACCTGGGGAGCCCGACTGCTGCCTGCCGAAGCACCTCTGGGTAATATCCATTCCCTGGCGGGCGCCATTGGCATGGGACTGGCCATGGGTATTGGCTGCGCTGTTGCTCAACCTGAGCGAAAAGTCGTGACACTGGTCGGCGACGGTGGGCTTGCTCTCGGACTCGGCGAGATAGCCACCCTGGCTCAGGAACAAGCTGATATGGTGCTGCTGATCATGAATGATGGTGGTTATGGCGTCATGCGCGGCATCCAAACTAAATACTTCGAGGGTCGGCAGTACTTTAACGAACTCCATACGCCAGACTTCGGAAAAATCGCTGAAGCAATGCAGCTACCCTTCTGGAAGGCGAGCCATGCCGACGATTTTTCAGCAATAATGACTGAAGCGGTTAATACAGCTGGCCCGGCAATCGTAGAAGTCGATATGAAGAGTGTTGGCGAACTTAAATTCTCAGGGCCACCTCAGAAGAAACTGTACTAACGTCGGTGAAAGCCTCAGGTGTCTTAATGAACTTGAGGCTCCACAACAGCAACACCTTATCAGTAGTAAAGTTAGAGTCTCGCCAGCCACCTGAAGCGGTTCAGGTAGTGAAGAAAATATAGGGAACAGGAATACAACCCGCTCTCTACCGGGCATTCAGATGAGGTGGCGGGTAATCACAAGTGCCCCCCCCTACAGGTCAAAACCCCTGAGATACCTCGCCCAACGACATGAGCAACTCGGTCTCACTGTCTTTATTAATGCCCAGGTAAACATCCACTGTCTTCACTACCCATGCCGATCTGGGCATGGGGTAGCCCGCCTGGCGGGCGATGCTCTCTGCGTTCACGTTATAGGTTACCCAGGCATCAATATAGCCCAGGGTCAACTTTTTGAGGTTCAATGCATCGTAGGGCAGTTCATCCACATTTACCCCCCGCTCCGTCAGGTACTCGGTAATGGGCGAGTTCTGATACCCACCCACTCTCATACCCTGCAAGTCATCCAGACTGCTGATCTCACGGTCACTGCTTGCCCGGGTGTAAACAACCCACTGGTACTCCGCTAAAGGCCCTATGAACTCAAAGGTGCTTTCGAGGTCGTCATGCCGTTCCAATGGAAAAATGCCATACCCTGGTCTTTCGGAAGCACGCCGGTAGGAGATCGGCCAGGTGCGCATCTGGATACTGTAGTCAACATCCACCTGATTCAGTATCTGCCGTACTCGCTGTGTTGTCTCGTCCTCCAGATCAATGGCACCGGTCTGACTCTGCAAATCGGTATTATAGTGAAACTGGCCATAATCCTCTTTCATAACCCTGAGTTCGGCAGCGGACAATGAACTGCACAAGGCCATCAGAACGGCAAACCACGTGAAATACTTCAATTCTGCACAAAAAGTCATACCTACCCCCAGACTACAACTGGAATCGTTTAATCGCCTGGTCAAGATGATCGGCGATTTCATTAAGTTCGGCGGTTCTCTGAACAGTCGACTCAAAGTCTGCTGCCACGACGGCACCAGTGTCACTAATGGTATTGGTGCGTTTGGTGATGTCTTCCGAGACCGCCTGCTGTTCGTCCGTGGCCACAGAAACCTGCCCATTAAGTTCGCTTACACGGGCGATGAAAGTGAGGTATTCGCTGAATGCTCCTTGCACATCGCCGACGCGACCGGAAATGTCATTCGCATCTTTTACGCTGGTAGAGATAGACGCTACCGCCTCCCGGGACCCTGCCATCACACAGTCTATTTTTTCCGCAATTTCCTGGGTGTAGGTTTGCGTGCGACTGGCCAGTGTACGAACTTCATCGGCCACAACGGCAAACCCTCTTCCCTGCTCGCCAGCTCGTGCTGCTTCAATAGCAGCGTTGAGAGCCAGAAGATTGGTTTGCTCTGTGATATTTCTGATTACGTCGAGAATCTGGTCAATACCGGCTACTTCGCCATCAAGCGTCTCTATAACACCGGTCGCTTCCTGCATGGAAACGGTCAGTTTTTGATTGGAATTAACGGCGGCTCTGACCGCCGTTTCTATATCATGAGCTCGCTCCTCGCTGCGCACCATTTCACCTGCAGCCTGCCGGGTATTATGTGCCACGTCACGAACACTGGCTGCCATTTCAGTGACCGCCGCCGCCACCGAGTTGAGATCTTCACTCTGAAGGTTTAGGCGGGACCGCACAGACTTCGTTGATTCAGCAGTATCTGTGGAAATTGCATTAATATCGCGGTTAAGGTCAGCAATCCTGACGATCATCTCTCTTATCTTGTCGACCAGTTGCTCGGTCGAGTGAAAAATCTCGCCAATTTCATCATTAGGGTAATTACCCACCCTGGCGCTGAAATCACCGTTACCCACCTGCTTCATATACTTGCTCAGCCTGTGAATGGGACGGCGCACACTGCGCACCACAACCCAGGAGACCGCCAGACACAGCAGCAGTATGACAATTGTAGCCACGATGACGATGTAGCGACCAACCGCTACCTGATCCAGCGCCGCCTCACTGATGCCTGTTACTGCGGTATCGACTTGCTGTGACAGTGCCTGAAGGTTTCCGCCCGTATTGGCAAGACTGGCTTGAACGGCCTCTATCTTACCGGGCAATTCTGAGCGTATATCCACAAAGAGGTTGGTTTGCCGGGCGATCAGTCCATCGTTGGCGGTTGCCAGACTGTTAACCTGGTCAAACAAGGGATCGATTGCATCGTTATAGTCAGCAAAAGCAGGGTCAGCATCGACCTGATCGAAGATATCAAAGGTTAGAGTGGCAACCGCATCCAGGCTGTCTCTAAGGTCTGCCTGGGCAGACTCAATAACATCCAGACTGTCAGCCAGGGAGGCATTGATCGCCAGCAAGCTGACAGTGTCGAACAGTCTCTGTAGCCGAAAGGCAAGGGTTACTGCTTCAGGCGCTTCCATTCGAGCGAGGTTGGTGTCAAATGCCGGACCGGCTTCGGCACGCAGCCGGTCTATTTCCCCTCTGACCTCGGTAATGCGGGTTTCGGCTTCTATGGAACGCTCGTGGGTATTCATGTTCAGCGCTACCCGTTCGAACTGCTCCCGCGCCTGCTGCACTGACTGCGTTAACCGCGCTTCTAGCTCTGGCGACTGACTCAGTAAGGGAAAGTCAGTCGCCAGTCTGTCTGCCCTCTCATTGAAAGCCTGGATGTCTGACTCGACTCTGCCACGAATGGTCGCCATGACATCCGCTTGCCTCGCGTTATAGTGCTCGGCCGCACCGGTACTGATGTCTTTCAACGTCAACCTGGCATCTGCCAGTGCTTCCTTTACCGGCAAGGCCTCAGTAACAAGGGAGTTCACACTCTGGCTGGACTGTTGCAAACTGAACAGACTCACACCGAGCATACACAGCACACCAATACCGACTAGTCCAAAGCCGACACTCAGACGGGTCACCAGCGTCAGCCGCGGTAAACTGAGGTACTTTTTCAACACTGTGATCCGGGTCATTCCAAGGGAACTGACAACCATCACGGCCTCCTATTTGTTATTTTGGCCAGTGGTCTATAGATATTTTCTGTCACTGTTTGCTTTATCAGCAAGCCCCGGTTTCAGGCCGTTGCCACCGACATAGCACGCTATCTCGATGGCTCAACATCCCTTGAACCGGGGTTGATATCAACGTGTTGGCTGTCCCCCCCCAGAAATGGAATATTACGCGCTTATCGTTAATGCTTGTGACCACAGCTACCGCCTGAACCATGGCTGTGACCGCAGCTGCCGCCGTGACTGTGGCTATGTCCTTTAGCCGACCCGGTACTGACACCCCCGTGCACGGTGCGTCTACTGTTGACCGAGCCATAGACCGGGGTTTCCCGGCTATTGCTGTACATCTGTTGTGCTAGTGCAACGTTAGAGGCACAACCACAGGCAGTGGCAGCGGCACTTTTGTAGTTGACCTGGACGTGCTTTTTGAGCCCTTTCATGTGCAGTGCCGGAGCACCCATGATAACGCGCTCCAACAATTCTCCCGTCTCCGGATGAGAGGTCAGTGCCGGGTCATGAATGCTGTGGGAGATCTCAAAGATCTCCCCGGAGTCGGTTGCCCGATAGGTGTAGGTAGGCATAGTGTTTCCTCAATTCCAATACTTAATAGGGGTTCGCCACGAACAGATCCTGGGCTGGGAAAAGCGTGATGACCCGACAGCCATCAGCCGTCACCACAACTTCCTCTTCGATACGGGCGGCGCCATTGCCATCTGCTGCCGGGCAGTAGGTCTCAAGGGCGAACACCATGCCTTCCTGCAGTTCAAACGGGTTCTCAAAGGAAACCAGTCGGCTGATGATGGGACGCTCATGAAGCGCAAGTCCAAGTCCATGCCCGAACTGCAGACCAAAGGCTTCCATTTCGCTTTGAAAGCCAAACTCGGTTGCTGCCGGCCATACGGCTGCAATCTTATCGGTGGTCATCCCCGGTCTGACCAGGTTAATAGCAGCGTCGATCCATTCGCGGGCTTTGCGATAGGCATCCACCTGGGCAAGCGTTTTACTGCCCACATTCAGCGTTCGGTAATAACAGGTGCGATAACCCATGTAAGACTGGATGATGTCAAAAAAAGCCTGATCGCCCGGACGATACATGCGATCAGTAAAGTTATGTGGGTGTGGGCTGCAACGCTCCCCTGATACAGCGTTTATCGCCTCTACATCGTCCGACCCATTGTCATAAAGAAACTTGTTGGCGATGGCAACGAGCTCGTTCTCTCGTTTGCCTGGTTTCAGGTTGTCCGCTATCAACTGGTAACATCCATCGACCATCGATGCTGACTGATTCAGCAGGATGATCTCATCCATGCTTTTGATCTGACGTGCATTCAGCATCACTTGCTGTACATCTCGAACATCGAGCCCTTGCTTTTGCAAGGCGAACAACATGGGCGGTTCACAGACATCCACACCGATGGGCATATCGGCAACCCCTTCGGACTGAAGAATATCGCGAATTTCTTTTGCCGCATTTTCGAATAGCCCGGCTTCTTCAGCCACGGAACCGCGCAAGCCCAACATGCCGGCACGCCAGTGATCGTTATCGAACCAGGGGTTATTCAATCGGTGGTGTGCCGCGGCACTGCCAAAGTCCCACAGATAAGGGTCGGAATTACCCGTAAACAAGGCATACCGGCATATTTTGTCCCGCGACCACTCACCAATGACGCTGCTGGTGAGGTAACGAATGTTGTTGTTGTCGAAACACAACATGGCACCCAGGTCAGACTCACGAAGTGCCTGTCTGGCGCGTTCCACGCGATACTTGTGCAAACGTTTGAAGTCGACACGTTCTTCAAAATCAACATTCATACGCCCGGGTGCCGGTATAGGACGGCTCCAATCCCAGCGGGGGTCAAGTGCGTCGGTGTCAATGATGCTCGGCTCTACAATAATGTTGTTACTCATGGTATTCCTCTCGCCCACGGTGTTGTGCCTGGCCACATCCCGGCACTTCACCACAGTGTCTTTGGTTATTTTGGTGTGATTCCGGAGATCGCCTGGATCAGCTTATCTTCCGTTACATCTTCTGAGGTGAACGTTTTTATTATTTCGCCTGAGTACATGGCAACGATTCGGTCGGCAACATGCAATACTTCGGGCATTTCCGAACTGATCACGATAACGGCGTAGCCACCGGCTGCGAGCTCCCGTATCAGCTTGTGAATTTCGGACTTGGAGCCTACGTCTATGCCTCGCGTTGGCTCATCAACAATCAGGACTTTCGGATGCATTGACAACCACTTGCCAATGACGATCTTCTGCTGGTTACCACCGGAGAGATTGCCCACGGTTTGTCGCCAGCCCGGTGTGCGAATATCCAGCCGATCCCGATACAGGTCGAAAAGCGCTACTTCTGCACCATCGGATACGAAAGGCCCTGCTTTCATGTCATCAATCTGTGGCAACGTCATGTTGTCGCGACAGTTCATGCCAAGCACCAGGCCTTGCGTTTTACGGTCTTCAGGAACCAGGGAAATCCCTTCTCTAATAGCAGTAGCAGGCGAATTGATGACTGTTTCTTTGCCTTCCAGAAAGATCGCTCCTGAACTGGGTTGTCTGAGTCCAAACAGTGTTTCCGCTATTTCCGTTCTGCCCGCGCCCACCAAACCGTAAAACCCCAGGACTTCGCCGCACCGAACCTGAAAGCTAACGTTGTGGAATGAAGCCCCACAACTGAGATCTTTAACCTCAATGGCAATCTCACCCAGCTCATGGTTAACAGGAGCACGGGACAAGTCGAGATTACGGCCAATCATCATTCGAGTAATGGCTTCCTCAGTGGTATCCGCCGTCAACACAGAATCCTGATACTGGCCGTCACGGAGCACACTGACCCGGTCGGTAATCTTGAAAATCTCCTCCATGCGATGGGATATATAAACAATGCCAACCCCCTGGCTCTTCAAGTCGTCGATTACTTCAAACAGGACCAGCTTCTCGGCATCGGTCAGTGAGGCGGTTGGTTCATCGAAAATCACCGCTTTGGCGTCCACCGTCAAAGCCCGTGCAATCTCGACCATTTGCTGGTTGGCAATGGATAAATCCCCGACCCGGGTACGCGCATCGAAGTTCACTTTCAGGCGTGTTAGAATCCCATCGGTTTTTTCAAAGAGTGTTTTCCAATCAACCCGACCCATCGACTTTCTCGGTAACTCACCCAGGTACACGTTTTCTGCCACAGACAGCTCTTCAGCGAGGCTGAGCTCCTGATGGATAAAAACGATGCCCTTATTCTTGGCATCGAGCGGGTTGGACATGACAACCGGCGTTTCAGCAACGTAGATCGTTCCAGCATCGGGTTGATAGATTCCGCCGAGTACTTTCATCAGCGTCGATTTTCCGGCACCGTTCTCTCCCATCAGCGCATGAACTTCACCTGCCATCACAGAAAGAGATACGTTATCGAGCGCCTTAACACCCGGAAATGCTTTGACAATGCCCTCCAGACGCAGGGCTGGCGTTGACTGAGTCATACTTTTAACTCCTGTGCGCCCTTCACGTTGAGCTGGCGATCAATGAACAGAACCACAATCAGGATAAGGCCGAGAACCAGATTCACGGTTGAGGTATCAGCCCCAATGTAGCCCAGCCCTGTTCGCAGCAACTGGATAGCAATGACCCCTCCCAGGGTACCGATGATCGAGCCCGAACCACCGGCCAGCTTGGTACCACCCAGCACCACGGCGGTGATGACCCACAATTCATACAACATGCCGTCATTCGGGTTTACCGAGCCCGATCCGGCGTAGAAAACGACCGCAGACAAGGCAGCCAGAAAGCCTATTAGCGCAAAATTGATCAACATATGCGGGCCTACCCGAATGCCTGCGTTGACGGCCGCATTCCGGTTGTCGCCTATCGCATACGCATTACGCCCGTGGACTGTGTAGCGGGTGATCAGCCAAACAACCAGAACGGTCAGCCCAAACACCCAGGTGGCTGTGTGTAATCCAAGAAATCGAGCCTCGGCAAGGTCGACCAGCGTCCAGTTGAGGTTTGACGTTGGGTTTTCACCGTTGAACATAAATACAAGACCACGATAGCCCAACATGGAACCCAGAGTGACGATGAAGGCATCGACGCCTGTCTTCCACACGATCAACCCGTTTAAAGCGCCAAGTAAAACCCCGGTGGTCAAAGCAAGTAATACACTGGCAACAATTACCCAGTCGCCAATGCCCGAGAAAATACTCCAGGACAAACTGTCCAGCAGGATAATTCCCGCCATGGCAAAGATGGCCCCAACGCTCAAGTCAATGTTTCCGTTCACCATGACAATGGTCATACCGACAGCAATGATGCCAATGGGAGCGGACTGTTTGAGCAGAAGTAACATGTTTCCGCCATCCATGAACGCGACATCCGTTAACGACAAGTATTTTCCCGCAATACTGAAAAATATGAGCTCAACAACAATGAACAACCAAATTGCGCTCGTGCTTAGGTTGCGTTTTATAAAATCAGAATTCATCACCCGCTCCTATATCGTGGCCCAGAACTTGCCACGCTTGACTGAGATATCGAGCCACACCGCCAGGATGATAATGATCCACGTGATGACATACTGGATATAGAAGGGCCACCCAATCAGCAGGAGTCCGTTTTGAATGAAACCCAGAATCAATACGCCGATGACTGTCTTGAGAACCGTACCTGAACCCCCCAGAAGCGATGCACCTCCGAGAATGACAGCCGCGAGCACTTCCAGCTCCAGGCCTTGGCCAACCGTATTTTGGCTACCCATTGAACGACTGGCCTGAATCAACCCGGCCGTTGCCACGCAAAACGCTGAAATGAGATAACAGGTAAATACGGTACGGGCTCTGGGTATGCCAGAAAAAGACGCGGCGGTTGAGTTGCCACCGACGGCATAAACCTTCCTTCCGAACGGAGTTTTTGCCAGGAGTACGCCAAGAAATGCAGCCAGTGCGACAAACAGGATAATCGGCACGGGCAAGCCAAGAATTTCCCCCTGCCCGAAGAAGCTGAACCAGGTGCCTGCTTTGTCGTCAATATCCATGTTCTTACCGCCTGAATAGGTCAGCGTCAGTCCATGGATGGCCGAGAGCATGCCAAGGGTTACAATCAGGGAGTTGAGTCGTAGATAACCAACCAGGAAACCGATGGTCCCGCCCAAACCGAGTGTCATTAAGTACATGGTTGGAATGGCCAGGCTGGGCCCTAATTTATCGTGCAGATCAAGCACCACAATCGTGGAGAAAGACATCATGGAGCCGACCGACAAGTCGAGATTCCCGCTGATGACGACAAAGGTCACGCCAAGAGCCATCACACCCAGAATCGCCGATGATCTGACCACGCTTTGTAGATTGTCCAACGACAGAAACTTGGGACTAGCAAGCGCAAAAACCACCATAAACACCACGAATGCGATGAGAATGCCTTGATTGCCAATCACCGTAAGAATTCGTTTTCTGGCTAGATTTGCCATATGGGTATCCCTGAAACCGTATTGTTTTTATTAAGGTTAAAGAGTGCCCCAGGCATTCGATTGAACGCCTTGGGGCATTGACTTTTGGGAGTTTTAGGGCACCACTGGGCACCCCACCCAAAACCGGTATCAGAATACTGGACGGGTAAACTCATCCATATTGTCTTGAGTGATTTTCGGCGTATCGAAATAGTTCAGGAAAGGAACGTCATTTCCTTCCAGAATTTCAATGGCGGTCAGCAGAGCCGCTTCTGCGTCATCTACAGGAGACTGGTAGATTGAACCCCAATAGTCGCCTTCAGCCATGGCATCGTAGCCGACAGAGAAATTGGTGGCGCCAACGAAAATGATGCCATCGCGACCTGCTGCGCGAGCAGCGTTCAGTGCGCCAACACCCATGTTGTCGTCGCCTGAATAGACGCCGTCGATGTCATCGTACTTGGTCAAGAAGGCTTCCATCACCTGTTGAGACCGCTCCCGGTTCCAGTCACCAGGTTGCGTTTCCATCAGGTCTACATTGGGGCAAACCTCGGGCAGACGGTCCTCAAAACCAGCCGCACGTTCAATAGCCGTGGTGTAACCAGGTTGTCCTGAGATTTGTACAACTTTGGCTTCGTTCTCGATCCCCATGTCCTTGAACTTGTCGCACATGATCTCGGCAGAGCGGCTGCCCTGGGTCACGTTATCCGGACCTGAGAAGGAGCGAATGAAATCAAAGCCCTGTTCAGCAATGTTTGAGTTGGTTACAACCACAGGGATACCGGCATTGTGGGCTCTGCGGACGGCCGGAATGACAGCTTCGCCATTGGTTGGCCAGATGATAATCGCGTCAACTTCCTGTTGAATGAGTGAATCCACCTGGGCAATTTGACGTGCAACATCACCCCCGGCGTCAAGCACGACGGCGCGAACCTCATCATTGGCGTCTGCGGCCGCGATAAAGGCGCTTTCATAGGTCGTCTGGTAGCTATCAACACCCACGTTATTCTGTGTGATACCAATTCTCATTTCGGCCACCGCCAGGGCTGGACCCATTAACACGGTGGCAGTTACAGCGGTTGCTAGTAGTGTTTTAGTGCTCATTTTTACTCTCCGTTATTTTTGTTCTGCTTTACTGCGTTACTGCTGCATCAGCTCGGTCAACGGCAAGTTACGCATTCCCAGTTTGAAACGGGCTGGATAACCATACCCCCGGCCGCATGTTGAAAAACCCCCCAATATATCCAGTTTGGATATACCATATCCATTTTGGACATCATAATGGTTAATATACTTACGCTCTCGGAGTATATTCAGTTCCCTAATAAGAACTAATTGCGGTCCACTGCATTTCAGTCGGCCCAGGCTAGGCACGGAGCGGTCTTTATGTCGTCAATGCACCACAACTCGGTAGACAGAATTTCGGTGTTGGCCGCCCCGGATGAAGGCGTATTGCGCTTCCTCGACTACATGGACGAGCACATGCTGGCCTTCGAGTCGGCTCATTCACTGTTCAAACCGAATGCCCATATTCGTATGTGTGTTGAGCTCCTGAGGCGTCATTTTCAGGGAAAAGTCACCTCGCCAACGCTGCTGATCGATATCAGTGGCGTACCCTATGCCACCGCTACCCGCCGGTTAAATGAACTGGTCGAATCAGGCTTGATTAACCGCAGAGCGCGCCACAAAAGCGAACGCAGCTTCACCTTGCACCCCAGCGATCAGCTTCTGTCTCTCTGGATCCAAATGGCCAAAGACAACAACCTGCTGATCAACAGTACGGTCAATCTGGCGGATCAAAAGCATGAGCCCGACGAACGTTTCTTTGGCAGTGACTACTTCACTGAACGCCTGGGGCCACCGCTGAATGTGCTGAGTACACCCCTGTCTCTGGCCGGCGGCCTGCGTATGCTGTCGCACAGCGACCCTACCTTCCTGATCATGAACAACCTCAAACGTCATTTCGAACTGATTGTTGGCTGCCCCATCCATCACCGTTCCTACTCCCTGGATAAGCTGTATGACGAAGCTGTTGAAAATTCGAGTCGTGACAAAAGCAGTTACGATCTGGTTGCAGTGAACTTCCCGTGGATTGGCGAATTTGCCGAGCGCGGCATGCTATTGCCACTGGATACACTGATCGACATCGAGGCACTGAGCCCGACAGACTTTCACGCAGCCAGCTGGCGGGCATCCCACTGGGGTGGCCGTTGCTATGGCATTCCGGTAGAGACGACCTCCGAAGTATTGATGTACCGGACCGATCTCTTTGCTCAGGAAGGCATTGAGCCGCCTACCACGATCGATGAGTTGTTAGCCGTTGCGGAAAAACTGCATAAACCGGAAAAGCAGATCTATGGTATCGCCTGGAACGCAGCGAGAGGCACCGCGCTGAGCCATACCTTTATGATGGCGATGGCCGATTTTGGTCAACCGATCATTGATTTGGCCCCGGATGGCGAAGAGTTTTCAATTGCGGGCCTGGGCAGTCACAAGTATCGATCAATGATCGATTCAGAGGCGGGCCTGTCTGCTGCAAGATTCCTGCTGGAGCTTCTGAAGTACTCGCCTCCGGGCATTCTGAACATGTCCTGGTATGAGCGCACCAAAAGTTATGCCCAGGGCCAGGTCGCAATGACCTACAGTTTTTCCCAGATGACGCCCTACTTCGAAGATGACGACAATTCCCCGGCCAAAGACAATACCGGCTTCATCGCGCACCCGGCCGGTTCGGGCAAGAAACCCATTTCTCCACTGGGCGGCTTTGTGCTGGGCATTCCCAGCAATTTAAGCGAGCGGCGCAGGCAGGAAGCCGCCATCGCACTGGAAACATTCACCTCAGAACGGGCTCAGAGCCTCTATGTCAAAAATGGCAGCCGCGGTTGTTCACGGTATTCGGCGAGCGAAGACCCCAACATCCGCATTAACTCACCGATCTTCGATGCGGTGGACCAATTGGCCATTCAGGACCAACTGCAGGCATGGCCAAGACCACCCACTCCCGAGTTTGGCGCGATAACCCAGTTCTGCGGCGTTGTATTGCACGAAATGCTGCGCGGGGTCATCACACCCGAAGAGGCCCTGTCTCGGGCTCACGAAGGTGTCCAAAAACTCATCGAAAACTGGCAATAACAACAACGCAGTAACACGGAAATTTTAAAACCAATAGACGGTTAACAACCCACTTCAAACAACAACAAGACTGGAGAGAAAAATGGATCCGAAAAGACTGGCAGGAAAAAACATCGTCATCACCGGTGCAGCTCAAGGTATGGGCGCAGCAAATGCCATGTACTTTGCCGCGCAAGGCGCCAACGTGGTACTGGGCGATTTGAATCTCGACGGTGCTCAAGCCGTGGCCGAGAGTATCAATGCAGCCGGCGTAGGCAAAGCCGTTGCAGTGTCCATGAACGTCACCAAACGCGAAGACCACACAGCCGCGGTTCAAGCCTGTGTTGATGCCTTTGGTTCAATCAATGTTTATCTGAACAATGCGGGTGTGAACAAGCCCAAGATGTTTCTGGACATTGATGACGACAACTGGGACCTGATCATGAATGTCAACGCCAAGGGTGTGCTCTATGGCATGCAGGAAGCGACTAAGCAAATGATCAAGCAAGGCCCAATGGAGGATCACCCGTACAAGATCATCAACGTTGGTAGCATTCTGTCCCGTGCCGCCTTTCTGGACGTCATCCCCTACTCTTGCTCGAAACATGCGGTGCTGGCCATGACTACGGGCGGTGCTAAAGCGCTCTGGGAGCATAAGATCACGGTTAACGGCTACGGCCCCGGGGTTGTAAAAACCGAATTGTGGGAACAACTGGACAAAGACCTGGTCGAGATCGGGATGTTTGAGAAAGAAGGCCAGTCGATGGACCACCTGGCCGAAACCATGATTCTGATGAAAAAACTGTCAACACCGGATGATGTCATCGGCACCGCAGCCTTCCTGTGCTCGGATGAAAGTGACTACATGACCGGCCAGCTACTGATGATTGATGGCGGCATCATCATGCAGTAAAGCCAACCGGCAATCAGCGCAGTACCCTGAGACACAGCGATCAGGCAGACAGGCTCTAACCTGACCGTTCCCGGTACTGCGCTGCGGCCACCTGGCTTGATGCACTTGCCCTCAATTTTCGCCATGCCGGACTTGCTGGCCGATGTCACAGAGCCGCCTGACCAACCACAGAGGTTTGCAATGAGTAACTCGAAGAAAAAATTGAGTGCGGACGAAGCGTTGAGAATGTTTCGCCAGATGGTTCGTATACGCACCTTTGAAAATAACGCGAATCAGCTCTATTTATCGGCAAAAATGCCCGGACTGACACACATGTATTCCGGGGAAGAAGCGGTCGCTGTTGGCATTTGTGAAGCACTGCTGCCAACCGACAAGATTACATCGACCCACCGCGGCCATGGCCACTGCGTAGCCAAAGGCGCAGACTTTAAAGCCATGTTCTGTGAGTTGCTCGGAAAGGAAGAGGGCTATTGCCGTGGTAAGGGCGGCTCCATGCACATTGCGGATCAGTCAAACGGAAACCTTGGCGCCAATGCGATTGTCGGCGGCTCGATGGGTATCGCAACCGGAGCAGCACTGACCTCCAAATTGAAGAAGACGGGCGATGTTGCCGTTTGTTTCTTCGGCGATGGTGCTACCGCCCAGGGGTTAATGTACGAAGTGATGAACATGGCTGCCCTATGGAACCTTCCGGTCATCTACGCCTGTGAAAACAATGGCTATTCGGAGTACACAAAAACTGAAGAAATTGCAGCCGGCTCCATTACGGCTCGAGCTGAAGCCTTTGGAATTGAATCGTATCAGGTCGATGGGCAGGACGTTATAGCCGTTAACGAGCTGTCGCAAAAACTGGTCGATCGAGCTCGAAAAGGTGAAGGGCCTTTTTTCCTCGAACTGATGACCTACCGGTACCACGGTCACCATGTGGGCGATATTAACCGTGAGTATTATCGTGCCAAGGATGAAGAAGCAGACTGGAAGGAAAACCGGGACCCAATCATTCGCATGCGCGCCTGGCTGGTTGACAACGGATATGCCACAGAGGAGGCATTGGATGAGCTTCACAAAGAAGTGACAGAAGATGCCGAGAATGCAGTCGAATATGCACTGAACGCCCCCTACCCGGATGTCTCGGAGGTGGACATGCACGTCTACACCGATATTGAGCATGTCTTAGCCTGAGGAGAACAGTATGCGGAAAATTACGTTATCAAAGGCCGTCAACGAAGCACTGGCTGAAGAGATGCGCCACGACGAGACGGTCATCATTCTCGGCGAAGACGTGGCAGAAGCCGGTACGCCGTTCAAGGTTCTATCAGGCCTGGTCGAAGAGTTTGGTACGGAACGCGTTATTGATACCCCCATTTCCGAACCCGGCTTTATGGGTATTGGGGTAGGTGCCGCCATGACGGGGATGCGTCCGGTTGTCGATTTGATGTTCGGTGACTTTATTTTTCTGATCATGGATCAGCTTTGCAACCAGGCCGCTAAAACTCACTACATGTCCGGTGGCAAACTGAGTGTCCCTCTGGTGCTGCGCACCAACATGGGGGCAACACGGCGCTCAGCGGCCCAGCATTCACAGTCGTTACACGCCATTGTTGCTCATATACCGGGCTTGAAAGTAGCGATGCCGTCTTCTGCGTATGAAGCCAAGGGCCTGCTGAAAACGGCCATTCGCGACAATAACCCGGTGGTCATTTTCGAAGACAAGCTGATGTATCAGGACTCAGCCGAAGTCCCTGAAGAGGAGTACAGCATTCCTTTCGGTGAAGCCTGCGTGAAACGCGAAGGCACAGACATCACCCTCATCGGCACCTCGTCGATGGTTCAGGTCTGTGAGAAAGCCGCTGAAATGCTTCAGGCGGTGGGCATCAGTGCCGAAGTCATCGACCCCCGCACCATAGTACCGCTCGATGAAAAAACCCTGGTTGAATCGGCCAAGAAGACCGGTCGGGTCATCGTGGTTGACGAAGGTCACCAGAGCTTTGGTGTGACCTCTGAAATCGCCAGCCGGATCAATGAAAAAGCCTTTTATCATCTGGATGCACCCACCACCCGAATCGGGGCGATGGATGTTCCGATTCCGTTCTCACCGGCCCTGGAGGACATTACTGTTCCGACACCGGAGCGGGTGTTCGAACAGGCCAAAAAGCTGGTCAGCGGGGAGCTAATCGATGCGGCATGACATCATCATGCCCGCGTTGGGCATGGCACAGGATACCGGAACCCTGCTCGCCTGGCACAAATCGGAGGGTGAGGCGGTAACTCAGGGTGAAACCCTATTCGAGGTGGAAACCGACAAAACCACCATGGAAGTGGAGGCGCCGGCCAGCGGCTTCCTGGTTGGCATTACGGCCAGTGACGGGGATGAGGTACCGGTGGGCCAGGTCATCGCCATCATCAGCGATTCGGCCGACACACCGGCCAAGGAACCTGACGCTGGAACCGAGTCTGCCAAAGCGGACGCCCCCGCGCAGGCCCTGCCAGAAGGTAAGCCGGTTATCATGCCCGTGCTCGGCATGTCTCAGGACTCGGGCGTGCTGGTCGGGTGGAACAAGGAACCCGGTGACGCCGTCAAACAGGATGACATTTTGTTCGAAGTGGAAACGGACAAAAGTGTGGTTGAGGTGCCTGCTGGCCTGGATGGCTACCTGGCTGCCCGACTGGCGGCCGCTGGCGATGACGTACCCACGGGTGAAACCATCGCCATTATCAGTGAAGGAAAGGTCGCTGACCCGGTTGACCGGGCTTATTCGCAATCGGCTACAACAACCGCCAGTACCGAAGAGCCGCCGGCCGAACAGGCGGCAACGCCCGCCGACACATCGCCTGCGCCCAAAAAGCCAGAAACCGCCAAGCGGCCTGCGCCTGCACCGGGTGATAAAATACTGGCCTCTCCCAAGTTGAAGCGCCTGGCCTACCAGGCTGGCTACGACCTGGCGTTGCTCGCCGCCACGGGTCACCCCCAACCCTTTCATGCCAGCGACTTTACAGCGCTCAAAGACGCTAATACATCGGCACACAAACGCACAGGAACGGCCGTAACCCATGAAGCGGTTACCCGGCTGTCCGCACGGGTATCACCGGTTGAACTCGACGCCTTTCTTGGCTGGGCTTCCGACCATGTTGAAGCGGCCAACGACGCGAGTGTCATTGCTGCCTTTGCCGGGGCCAGCCTGGGCGATCATTCGACGGTGCGAATTCACAGGCGAGGCATCAGTGAAACCTATGCTGCACACACGCAATTGTCGAAAACCGTGGCCACGGAAGGCGAGCCTGACCTGATCGTACACGATCTGCGGGGAACCCTAATATCCTCGGCGGAACTCCCACCCGACTCGGCTCCTGTCATCTCTATTGTGGGCTCTGGCAATGAATTGATACTGACACTGACCAGTATTGATTCTCTGTTGGCCGGAAAAGACGCCGCCGTCGTACTCGACAACTTTGCCGGACGCATGGCAGATCCACTTCGGCACCTCTTCTAAAGAAAGGTATTGGTATGTCACAACATAACGATTTCATCAAAACGGTTCCAACCGACCTTTATATCAATGGTCAGTTTGTTTCAGCGTCTGAAAATGGCCGCTTTGGCGTATTTAATCCGGCGACGGAAGAAGCGCTGGCATCCGTCGCATCAGCAGAAATTGCTGACGCCGATGCTGCCCTTGATGCCGCTGAAAAAGCCATGGTTGAGTGGGCAGCAAGAACACCGCGTGAACGCTCAGAAGTGCTTCGAAAAGCCTGGGAGTTGATTCAGGATCGGCTCGAAGAGTTCGCCTATCTGATCACACTGGAAAACGGCAAAGGTAAAACCGATGCCATGGGCGAAATTCGCTATGCCGCCGAATTCTTTCGCTGGTTCGCGGAAGAAGCCGTTCGGGCAGACGGCCTGATTGCCCATGCACCGGCTTCCGGCGCAAGAATCATCGTGCAACACAAGCCCGCGGGCTTAGCTGTGCTGGTCACACCCTGGAATTACCCGGCCGCGATGGGCACCCGGAAAATTGCGCCTGCGCTGGCCGCCGGCTGCGGTGTCATTATCAAACCCGCCGCTGAAACACCGCTGACGATGCTGGCACTGATGCCATTGCTTGAAGAGGCGGGTGTACCGGCGGGTCTGGTAAACGTCTTGCCCACCAGTAAGCCAGCCGAGGTTGTCGATCATATGATGCACGACCCTCGCGTTCGTGTTGTGTCTTTCACAGGCTCAACAGCGGTTGGTCGCAAGCTGCTCAAATCAGCGGCGGATCAGGTACTCACGCCCGCAATGGAGCTTGGTGGCAATGCCCCTGTCATCGTATTCGAAGATGCCGATATGGATACCGCCATTGAAGGCGTGATGCTCGCCAAAATGCGCAACCTGGGTGAAGCCTGTACAGCTGCCAACCGGGTTTACGTGCATAAAGATGTGGCTGACGAATTCACCAAACGCCTGACGCAAACAATGTCGGCGTTAAAGATCGGTAATGGTGCAGACCCGGATGTTGACGTAGGTGCACTGGTTAATCTGGATACGCTTGAAAAGGTGGTGGGCTTTGTCAACGATGCGGTCGCGAAAGGCGCCAAAGTAGAATGTGGCGGACAGCGGCTACCAGGAAAAGGCTTTTTCTTTCCGCCAACGGTGCTCTCCAATGTGCCGGAAAACGCTGACTGTGTGCACGATGAAATATTTGGGCCGGTCGTTGCCATTCAAACATTCGAAGATCAGGACGACGTGATTCGCCGGGCAAACGATACCGAGTATGGCCTTGTGGCCTACGTTTTTTCCGAAAACATGAAGCGTGCCATGCAAGTATGCGAACGGCTGGACTACGGCATGGTCGGCCTGAACCGTGGCCTTGTCAGCGACCCGGCTGCTCCGTTTGGTGGCAGTAAACAATCCGGCCTTGGTCGTGAGGGCGGTCATGAAGGCATGCTGGAATTCATGGAAACCCAGTACATCTCGGCAACCTGGTAAAGAGAGAGGATGTTCGCATGCACACTGTTGTTGCATCACCAAGCGTTCGAGCGCAAGCGCGTCGCTTATCGATCGATCTTCAAGCTCTGGCCGACCGACTGGGCAGAACCCAACTTACCATGGATGACCTCAACGGCCATCAGACACCGGAGCAGCCTGTGAACGGTTATAGCAGCTATTGGAACGTGGATCACCGTCAATTCGGACCGGTTGACGAGCAAAAGACCAGCAAAATCGACCGGGTTGCCGCTGCGAATTTGACCGCTGCCAATGCGGTGATTCCCCAGGTCACTCATCACGATGAGGTGGATGTCAGTGAAATCGAACGCCTACGCGCTCAGTATCGCAGTGAATCCTCCGCACGAGGGGTGAAACTGACGACACTGCCTTTCTTCGTGAAGGCATTGGCCGTTTCATTGAAAAAGTTTCCAAAGTTCAATGCGTCCCTGAGTTCAGACGGTGACATCCTCCATATGAAGAACTACGTTCATATCGGCATTGCAGTGGATACCGAACACGGACTGATGGTCCCGGTTATTCGGGATGCTGACAAAAAAGGCTTGTGGCAGATTGCGGCAGAGATCGTCGATCTGGCAACCCGCGCCAAGTCGAGAAAGCTGGGCCCGGATGAAATGGGGGGTGCCTCCATGACGATCACCAATCTTGGGGGAATAGGCGGTACTGGTTTCAGCCCAATCGTAAACCCGCCAGAGGTTGCGATTCTGGGTATTACCCGTATGCAGCAACAACCGGTATGGAATGGCGAAGCCTTCGTTGCAACACCGATAGTGCCACTGGACTTGAGTTATGATCATCGCGTCATTAACGGTGCCGTTGCCGCCCGTTTTCTCAATGACTATGCACGCAGCCTGGCGGACCCTCGTTTACTGTTGATATGAAGGGGGTCACCCTTTCGTATACGGTGAGTCAGTGCTGCCTGCTCGGGCGCGCTGTCACCATAACGTGTCCTCGCTGCAAACGTCAGGGCGCCTCGTTTTCACTGCCCGAGCGAAGCCGAAAGGTCCCTTCGCCAAAGGCGATCAGAGTACCGTCGGCATCGAACACCTCGCCACTGGACATAAAGGTTTTGCGACCACCACCACGCACCCGGCCAACGACAGTCAACATTCTTGACTGTACCGGGCTCACAAAGGTCGTGGTCATCGACAGCGTTACCGCCTTTCGTATCCAGTTCGGATCGGGGCTGTATAGCCCCGCAAAGCTCATGGCGGTATCCAGAAGCGATGCCAGAACACCCCCGTGAACGTAATCACTGCGGTTCAGGTGGTGCGCCTCAAGCTGCAGTTCAAGGGTTACGGTGCCGGGCTGCCGCTCTTTGACCACCCAGCCTATGAGTGCCTGATAGCCTGAGTACGGTTGTTCATCTGTCATTCACTGCTCACCCTTATTGGCCAGATCACGCAGCCGGCCTTTCAGAATTTTACCGGTAGCGGTCGCCGGCAATTGCTCCATGATGGTAATTTCACTGGGCCGTTTGTAGGGCGCCAGCTGATCGGTGATGAAGTCTTGCAGTTCCGCACCGCTCACGATAGACCCTGGGTCACACTGTACGTAAGCCACCACTTCTTCATTGCCCGACACTTGCCTGCCAACCACCGCCGACATGATGACCGACGGGTGTCGATTGAGCGCGGCTTCTACATCGGGCGGGTAAATATTGAAGCCTGAACGGATGATCAGCTCCTTGCTGCGGCTGACGATGTACAGCTGGCCTTCCCCATCAACCCTGGCGATGTCACCGGTATTCAGCCAACCGTCAGCGGTCAGACACCCCGCCGTTACCTCCGGCTGCCGATAGTAGCCCAGCATGATATTCGGGCCCCGTACCCACAGTTCGCCGGGTTCGACATCACTGGCTGGCTGGTTAGGCGCAGCCGCAGTGTCCAGAGGCTGTAGCCGGTATTCAAGCATGGGCAATACGGCGCCTACGGTGTTGTCTTCTGGCTGCTGATCGATCCGGGTCTGGCTGATGGTCGGGCTGGCTTCGGTGAGCCCGTAGCCGTTGTGCAAGGTCAGGTTGAATACCGCTTCCACCCGCTGCTTTGTTTCCAGGTCCAGCGGCGAACCGCCGGCGGACATATAGACCAGTGAGTCTTTGTTCAGTGGTTGCTTGCGGGTACGCAGGTGTTCGAGCATTTTCGCGTACATGGCCGGAACGCCTTGCAACACCGTGATCGATTCCTGATCGAGCGCTTCAAAAACGGCTTCAGGCGTGAACCTGGGTACGGCATACAGGCAAGCTCCGTTGTAGAGTGAGCCCATGCACACCGACGACAAACCAAACACATGGGACATCGGCAATACGCCATACACCCGCTGACCTTCCGTCAGGTGTCGCATCCCCCCGGAAATGGAGGCAATGTAGAGAATGCCACGATGGCTGAGCATCACGCCTTTTGGGCGACCCGTAGTACCGGAGGTGTAAATCAGAGCGGCCAACTGACGATGCCCTTCCGGATACACCGGGTCGGGTTGTACGTCCTGAACCGCACTGATCATGAGCTCACCCAGGCTTGGGTGCCTGTAAGGTTCTGCCTTATGCCGCTGACCGTGGTTCGCAGCCTCGGTGGATACCCCTGAGGTGAAGTAGATACGCTTGGGCAAACAGTCGTCAGCAATGGCGTCAACCTCGCTGGCTGACAAGCGCGGATTGACGATGGCAACGCTGGCATCAAGCTCGGTTGCGGCCAGTAACAGCACCACCAGTGCCCGACAGTTTTCGCTGACCACCATAATGCGATCACCCGGTTTAACCTGCTGTTCCGTCAACCAGGTTTTCGCCGTCACAATCTTGGCCGACAATTGCCGATAGTTCCAGCGAACCGACCCTTCCACCAGGGCGGGCTGCTCGGGTATGCGTTTCGCGTTGTCGTGAATACGAGTACTGAGCCGATCCGGCAATTCGGCCACGAGGTCGCTAGCCCAGCGACCGAAAATCAATTCATCCGGTGCCTGACGGGGAGTCGACCAGTCCATCAGCTGGCATCCCGCACCATGTTTCTGGCAATCACCAATTGCTGGATCTGACTGGTGCCTTCATAGATGCGGAACAAGCGAACGTCCCGGTAGAAGCGTTCGACCGCGTATTCGGCCATGTAACCGGCGCCGCCGTGAATCTGGACGGCCCGGTCTGCCACCCGGCCGACCATCTCCGAGCAGAACAATTTGCTGCAGGAGGCCAGGGTCGAGACGTTTTCGCCGGCGTCTTTGCGGCGGGCGCCATCGAGCACCATGCATTCGGCGGCGTAAGTTTCGGTTTTGCTGTCAGACAGCATCGCCTGTACCAGTTGCTGATCGGACAGGGGCACACCGAATTGCTTGCGCTCCATGGCATACCGCAGCGACTCGTCGATCAGGCGATTCGCCACGCCAACACACACCGCGGCAATGTGCAGTCGGCCACGGTCGAGCACTTTCATCGCCGTCTTAAAGCCCTGCCCTTCTTTGAGACCAATGATGTTGGCCGCCGGTACCCGACAGTCCTCAAAAATGATGTCGCAGGTATGAGAACCTTTCTGCCCCATTTTTTTGTCGATCGCCCCGCGGGATAAACCCGGGGTATTGCCTTCGACCACAAAGGCCGTAATGCCGCCTGCGCCTTTATTCGACGGGTCGGTCCGTGCCATAACGGTGAACAGATCCGCTTCAGGGCCGTTGGTAATGTAGCGTTTGGTGCCATTCAACACATAGTGATCACCATCGCGTATTGCCGTGGTTCTCAGGCTGGCCGCATCTGAACCGGAATCGGGTTCGGTCAGACAAAACGCACTGATGATCTCGCCAGTCGCCATTCGAGGGACGTAATAGTCTTTTTGTTCATCGGTGCCATCAATCAGAATGCCCTGGGCACCAATGCCGTTATTGGTGCCGAAAATGGAACGAAAGGCGGGCGATGTCTGCCCGATCTCCATCGCGACCCGGACTTCCTCTTCCATGGTCAGACCCAGACCGCCGTAGGCTTCCGGAATGGCCAGCCCAAACAGGCCGATGTCTTTCATTTCCTGAACGATGTCTGCCGGTACCTGATCGGTTTCAGCCAGCACGGCTTCATTGGGAATCAGTCGCTCACGCACAAACTTTCGCAGCGTACCCAGTATTTGGTCCAGTGTTTCCTGATCTCTGATCATGGTTGATCGTCTCCGCGTGCTATTTTTGTTATTCCGCTATGCGGTATCTTCTTCCGCATATATTGCGCCAAACTTTTACATAGCCTAGGATGTCAGTCAATCATTAGAATCCAGTTTTTCAGAGCGGAACCCATCCACCGGGTCCGCCATAACAATAAAACGCATAGGTCACAGGAAATTCCATTATGTCGAGTGAACACCCTACTTCGACGCCAGCGTCACTGACGGTCAAACGTCTGGGCATCGTCGGTACCGGCGCCATGGGTCGGGGCATTGCCCAAATTGCCGCTGAAGCGGGGCTTGAGGTCATCTTGTACGATCAAAATGCCCGGGCGACGACCGCCGCAATCGACTTCGTCTCGGGCCTCTGGCAGAAGAAAGTCAGTAAGAACAAGCTGACCGAGGCAGACCACGACCGACTGCTGGCCCACCTGATACCCGGAGCCGAGCTTGCCAATCTGGCCGATTGCGACGTCATCATCGAGGCCATTGTTGAAAAGGTAGAGGTCAAACAAAGCCTGTTTTCAGAGCTGGAAGGCCTGGTCGGCGACGACACCATTCTGGCAACCAACACCTCATCGCTGTCGGTGACCGACATCGCCTCTGGCTGCAAGCGGCCGGAACAGGTGATCGGGTTTCATTTCTTCAACCCGGTGCCGCTGATGAAGATCGTCGAAGTGATTCCGGGCATCAAAACCGCACCTGAAGTCACCGGGCGCATGACAGCGCTCGGGCAGCAGCTTGGACATTTCACCGCACACACCACCGACACACCGGGGTTTCTCGTGAACCATGCTGGCCGCGCCTTCGGCACCGAAGCCTTGCGGATACTGTCAGAAGGCAGCGCCAGCTGTGCCGACATCGACCGCATCATGACCGACCAGGGCGGGTTCAGAATGGGCCCTTTTACCCTGATGGATCTCACCGGGCTCGATGTTTCCAGTGCCGTTATGGAATCCATTTACCACCAGTACTATCAGGAACCCCGGTATCGACCAGCGCAATTGATACGCCCGCGTGTCAGTGCCGGGCTGCTGGGTCGAAAGACGAGCGCGGGCTTCTACGCCTACGAAAATGGGCAGCAAGTGATGCCCGACGAACCCCCCATCGAGCGCACCCCGCCCTGCCCGGTCTGGATCAGCTCCGAGGATGAACCCAGCCATGCCCTGCTAACATCGCTGGTCGAAACGGCTGGCTGGCCCCTGGCCGATACAGCTCAGGACCCTCAGGCACTGTGCCTGATAACACCCTGGGGTGAAGACATCACCGGCTGCGCCCTGCGGCAAGGGCTGCCACCGGCACGTACCCTGGGTATCGACATGCTGGCGGGTCTCGATAAACGCCGCAGCGTCATGACCAGCCCGGCTACGGAACCTGGTTTCACCCGGGCCGCCACGACGCTGCTCAGTGAGGATGGCAGCGCCATCACCCGCCTGAAAGACAGCCAGGGGTTCGTGTTGCAACGCATCATCGCTTGCATCGTCAACATCGGCTGCGATATGGCGCAGCAGGGCATTGCAGAACCCGCCACCATCAACCGGGCCGTAGAACTGGGCCTGGGCTACCCCAAAGGCCCCCTGGCCTTGGGCGACCACTTCGGCCCGGGCCTCATTCTCGAGATATTGAACAACCTGTTGAACGTCACCGGTGATCCGCGTTACCGCCCCAGCCCCTGGCTGCGCCGCCGGGCCTTGCTTGGCCTGCCGCTGACGACTGAAGAACGCTAATCGCCCTACTGACCGAGGTACATTATGCAAGACGCCTACATTTACGACGGAATTCGAACGCCCTTTGGCCGGTTTGGCGGAAAACTCTCCAGCGTGCGGCCAGACGACCTGCTCGCCCTGGCGATCAGCACCCTGGTGCAACGCACCCCCTTTAACCCCGACCACTATGAAGATGTGGTGGCAGGCTGCACCAACCAGGCCGGTGAGGACTCCCGTAACGTCGCGCGGCATGCCGGGCTTCTCTCTGGTCTACCCGTTTCTGTGGCCGGCCAGACCGTCAACCGGCTGTGCGGCAGTGGCCTGGCCGCCGTCATCGATACTTCCCGTGCCATTCGCTGTGAAGAGGGCGGCCTGTACATTGCCGGGGGTGTTGAGAGCATGAGCCGTGCGCCCTACGTTCTGGCCAAAGCCGAAAGCCCCTTTGCCCGCAACCAGACGATGTATGACACGGTGATCGGTGCCCGTTTTGCCAACCCCCGCATTCAGGAACAGTTTGGTCTCGACAGTATGCCTGAAACCGCCGACAACATTGCCGCCGACATGGGTCTGCCGCGCGACCAGGCGGATGCCTTTGCGGCCCGCTCCCAGGCGCTCTATCAAAAAGCACTGGCTCAGGGCTTTTACGACGAAGAGTTGCTTGAGGTGGAAGTCAGCCAGGGACGGAAAAAGCCCGCGCTTCAGGTTACCCGGGATGAACACCCGCGCGCAGAAAGCACTGCTGACACGCTCGCAAGACTGCCACCCTTATTCACGGATGGAGTGGTTACCGCGGGGAATGCCTCCGGCATCAACGATGGTGCGGCGGCCCTGATTCTCGGCAGCCAGCAGGCCGGCAACGATGCCGGCATCAAACCCCGGGGTCGTATCGTCAGTTGCGCGGTAGCCGGCGTTGAACCCAGAGTCATGGGACTGGGCCCGGTGCCCGCCTCGCGCAAGGCACTGGCGCTGGCCGGTTTGACATTGAACGATATGGACGTGATTGAAATCAACGAAGCCTTTGCGGTGCAGGTGATGGGTTGTGCACAGCATCTGGGGCTGGCCTTTGATGACGCTCGCCTGAATGCCCATGGTGGTGCCATTGCCATCGGTCACCCTCTGGGCGCTTCCGGTGCCCGGCTCGCGCTGACGGCCCTGAGACACCTTGAAGCACAGCAAACCCGATACGCTCTGGTCACCATGTGCATTGGGGTGGGCCAGGGTATTGCTGTGATCATTGAGCGTTGTCGCTGATGTTACCAAACAATGGCTGAGTTACCATGTGGCAATGGGCCGCGCCGAATGCCGGTAGTGCCTCTGAGGGGTCGGCGTAGATCCATCCGTGGAGCCTAGGCCGCAGCATCCCTGCTGCGGACTCCCCCTCAGAGGCACTACCGGCACTCGTCGCTCGTCAACTCAGCAAATCCAAAACTTGAGTTAATATCTAAAGAGTGATGCCTTCACATGCAAGACGATCAACCCGAAGAAAAAGACCGTAATTTTGTCACTGCCCTGGCTCGTGGGCTTGAGTTACTGCGCGCCTTTGAAGCGGGTGAAACCTACCTGGGTAATGGTGAACTGTCGAAACGCACCGGTATTCCCAAACCCAGTGTGTCTCGTCTCACTTACACACTCACCCAACTGGGCTACCTGAAATACAACAGCCACCTGGAAAAATATCTGCTCGGCCCGGGTGTGCTGGCGCTGGGTTACCGGTTTTTCGCCAGCCATGGCATTCGCCAGCTGGCTCGGCCCTATATGCAGGAGCTGGCCAATTCGACGGACTGTGCCATTGCGCTGGGCGATGTCGACCGCAACGCAATTACCTATGTGGAAGTGTGCCAGGGTACTGGCCCGCTGGTGATGCGTCTGGAGGCAGGTTCGCGCCTGCCTGTAGTGAGCACGGCGATTGGCCGGGCGTGGTTGTGTGGCGTTAGTGAGCAGCGTCGCACTGCATTTCTGGAACAGCTCAAGACAGCCGACCCAAAGCAGTGGGAGGCGGCACAGGGCGTCATTGACAAGAGCCTGGCGGATTATCAGCGCTATGGTTTTGTGTTTTCCGAGGGCGATTGGGAGAACGAAATCAGCGCCGTTGCCGTGCCGTTAATTCTTGAAGGCGGTTCTGAGGTAATGGCCATCAACTGCGGCGGCGCGTCGCTCAGGTTGACCCATCAGATTCTGACTGAAAAGCTGGGGCCGCGCTTAAAACGTCTGGCCAGCTCCATTCAGGATCAATTGAAACACGGCTAAACCGATGACTGCGCAGCCCGTTGCTGCGCGATCATTCTACCCAGCGATGTCACCCACTACGCGACCGCTTGTTTCCCCTGGCCCCACCGGGCCAGCCCGATCGCGGGCAGCAAGCAGGCCGCGGCTATCAGCAGCAATTGCCACTGTGTCACTGGAATCAAATCCCCCCCGCCCGGCAAGGCCAGTGCAAGGCCGGCAATCAGGACCAGACCACGAACGACAATTTCCTGGGCAATGCCATAGCCCAATCGACCCACGCCAATCATGTACCCTTGCATGGCCGATGCGAAAAAGACAATACCGACCACCGCCTGCACAAAGACAATCGCAATCTCCAGTGCCTCGCCCTGCATAATCAGCGCCGGGTTCAATACAAACAGAAACGGGATAAAGTAAATGACACTGCCCAGCTTCATCGCCTGAAGACCGGTTTCTATCGGACGAGCGCCGGCGACTGTTGCCGCTGCGAACGCGCCAAGCGCCACCGGCGGTGTGATAAAGCTAAGCATGCCCCAGTAGAGAATGAACAGGTGCACCGCCATTGGGTCCAGACCCGCTCCCCGTGTCAGCGCCGGAGCCAGGGCAACGGCCAGAAAAATGTAGGCCGCCGTTACCGTCATGCCAATACCGAGTACGAAACTGGTCAGCGCACCCATCAACAGCAGCAGCAACACACTGCCACCGGCCAGGAAAATCAGATCATTGGCGATGGTTCCGGACAAGCCGGTGATCGACAAGGCCCCTACCAACAAGCCGACACCGACCAGGATCGCCGTTAACTCAGCAAATAATTTCGCGCCATCCGTCAGGGCCATGTAAGCCTGCTTCCAGCCCCACCGATGTTTCTTCGAAAACTGATTCAACACCAGCAACAACGCCGTTGCATAAAACGGCGCAACGGCTTCACGCTGCATCACCAGCAACATCCAGATCAACAGGGCAAACACGAAAATGAAATACCAGCCTTCCTTCAACGTAGTCGACAAGGTCGGCAGATCTTCCTTTGGCAACCCCTCCAGCTCATTGCGAGCCGAATAAGCGTCTATTTGAATAAAAAGCCCGAGAAAATACAAAACGGACGGGATAATCGCGGCCAGCACGACGGCTGAATAGGGGACGTTCAGAAACATCGCCATAACAAAAGCGGTTGCCCCCATTACCGGGGGCATAAGCACACCACCGGTAGACGCACAGGCCTCGACACCGGCCGCAAAAGACCGCTTCATGCCGATGCGCCGCATGGCAGGAATGGACAACGTACCGGTGGTCAGAACATTGCTGATCACACTGCCACTCATCGAGCCCATCAACCCGCTTGAAAAAATGGACACCTTGGCCGGACCGCCTCTAACGTGGCCCAGTACCGAGAACGCCAGGTTGATAAAAAACTCGCCGCCACCGGTTTTCTGCAACACTACGCCAAACACCAGAAAGCCAACCACCAGGCTGGCGAACGCTTGCAGTGGAATGCCCATGACACTTTCGGTGCTCATGGTGTGATACATGGCGGTTTCCGACAACGAGCTTGAAAACGCCTGAATCGGGCCAGGCATAACGTCAGCAACCAGCGGATACAGAGAAAAAACAGCCGCGATAATGGCGATTGGCCAGCCACCGGCACGGCGCGCCGCTTCAATAATCAGCACCCAGAACAGGTAGCTGAAATAGATGGCCAAGTCGGGTGCGGCAAATGCCCAGCCACGCTCAAGAATCGGTTCGGCGTGTATGACAAAATACGCGCCGGTGATCAGCGTCAGAAGGCTCAGCGCATAGTCATACCAGGGCACCGGCTTTGACGCCAGGGAAGGCACTGCAGGCCACAACAGAAAGACCAGTGGCAACAACAAGGTCACCACCGAATAATAGAATTGCGTTTCCAGACTGGAGACGAACAAAAACCAGCCAAAATTGAATAAGTAATCCAGTGTCATGACCAACAACAGGCTGGTTATCGCGGCCGGCAACCATGCCAGGAAAGTGGGTAAGGCGCGGATGCTGATGGTTTTTTCTGAATCTGGCGCGTTATGGTCTGTCTCGTCGGGACGGACAGGGTTACCCTGAGCCTTGGTCGTCATAAGATCTACTCATTAAAAAAACAGATCAGCCAACCAGCCGGGGGCTGGCTGGCTGCACAGCCGATTACTCGAATACCAGATCCATACCCGCAGCGTTCAAGGCGTCTGCGCGTGCCTGCATCCAGGCTACGGTAAAGGCATCGTTATCGCTTGGGGCATCGTCGATGAACGCATTCCAGGCGTCCAGAATCAGATTCTGGCGGTTGACCAGGTAATCCTGATGAGCCTGAAGATCATCGTTCCAGATGCCGATTTCCTGATAGTAACGAACCACCCCTTCATGGAACGGAATCACCCATTTCAGGTTCTGATTGTCCAGTGCATAGCCGTTAGCACCGGGCGCCGAATCCTTGTACGCGTCAAACTTTTCCTGCATGGCCTTGATCAGGCTGTAAGCCACATCGTCATCCAGCGTCTCATTACCAATGACAATCGGGTAAGGGTAACTGGCACTCGGAACCGGATTGTCAGCACTGACGCCGCCGGCACCCGCGGTCACCTGGTGAGGCTGAAAGTAAGGCGCAACCGCTCTCATGCGCTCCCAGCCTTCGGTATCGTTCGGGTCAAGCACCGGCCAGCTGATGCCCCGGGGGCTGCTGGCCAATTGCTGGGCTGGCGGTGTCACCGATGTCGTGAAGGAGGCATCAACGTTCCCCGCAATGATCCCGTCGAACGACCGTGCGTAGCCGGGAAAATCGACCCGCTCCACGTCATCCCAGGTCAGGCCACCGAACGCCAGGTACGCCTCGGTGCCTTTGTTCAGGGCATCGTCACCGCGAATGTAAGCCACCCGCTTGCCTCGTAAGTCAGCCGGCGTCTCAACGCCCATGTCACCTGCTACTGCAATCGATAAACCAAACGATGCCTTGGACGTTGTAATCAGACGAATCGGCTGAGGGCCCCAGTCCCGGTCGGCGAACATCAGCACACCTTCAGCCCCGTAGTAACTGGCAATACCGCAGGCGCACAGGTCGACGCGGCCGGTTTTCAACGGCGTCATGCGCGATACATCGTTGTCACCCGGCAATATGCGAACCGAGGTACCGTATTGGGATTGCAGCATGTTGCCAATGGCAACCACCTGAGCGTAACCACTGGAATTCGTGCCGTAGGCCGTCCAGGCCATGGTAGAGGGTAATTCAACCTCGGATGCCAGGCTGGCGGATGCACCAAAAATCAGTGGCAAGCTGGCAACAGCAAGGCGTAGCGCAAAACGTCTCATAGTTCACTCCTGAGTGCTTCTTGTTTTTGTTTTGCTGTGCGGAATTATCTTTCGCATGCAGAGGTTATCCTAGCCCTCGCTGATTCCCCCTGTCAATGGCTGGCGGCGTTCAGGCACCCCAGCTGTTCCGCTCTGCAGTTTGGTATTTTGTTTCTATTGACTATTGATGCCGGGCTGACCACCCTAAACAGCAAATTCCGACGGCACCGTTAAGCGCGCAAACATAGAGGGTTAGGATGAGCCAGACTGTTTACTTGAGCTGCCAGGGTGACACGGCCCTGATCGAGATTGATAACCCACCGGTCAACGCCCTGTCACAGTCCGTCCGTGCCGGTTTGCTGGAGGCACTGGACAAGGCGGAAACAGACCCTTCGATCAACGTGATTGCCCTGATGGGACGCGGCAAGGTGTTTATTGCCGGCGCTGACATCAAAGAATTCGGCAAACCGCCCCAGTCACCCATCCTTCCGGATGTGATCGCGACGCTGGAGCAAAGCACGAAAGCGGTAATTGCCGTCCTGCATGGTGTGGCCCTTGGCGGGGGCCTCGAAGTGGCCCTGGGTTGCCACTACCGGGTTGCTCTCAATGACACTCGCCTTGGCTTGCCGGAAGTAAAGCTGGGTCTGCTGCCCGGCGCCGGTGGCACCCAGCGCCTGCCCAGACTGACCGGCCTGGCAACCGCTGCCGACTGGATCACCCGGGGTAAACTGGTCGATGCCAAGACGGCGCTGAGCTCGGGTCTGGTCGACGCCATCAGCGATGCGGATTCCGCGCAGGAAGCAGCACTGGCTGTTGCCAGACAATGGCAAGAAGGGCGTATTGCGCTGCGCAAAACCGGCGCCCTGCCCAACCCCCAAGACGACAGCCATGTCATCGACCGTGCTCGCCAGCAATTGCTCGACGAATGCCCGGAGCTTTATTCCCCGTTTCGCATTCTGGATGCCCTTGAAGCCAGCTGTAATTTACCTCTGTCAGAGGGTCTGACACTCGAGCGCGAACTGTTTTTTCAATGCATGGACTCACCGCAGCGCGCCGGGTTGATACATCATTTTCTTGCCAGCAAAGCCATCGGCAAGGTGCCGGGAGCAGACGGTCCAGCCAGGATCGCAAGCGTCGTTGTGTCCGGTGAGCATTCAGTAGTTAAAGCCCTGGCCGATCAGCCGCTGGTGGAGCGGTCTGAATCCGGTTCACCGGGGATGAGCGTCTGGCTGACTTCAGACGACAACGAAAGCGCTGACACCCCTGTTACCGTCACCTTTCTCGATCCGGATTCAGCACAGGCTGACGTGGCGAGCGACTTTTCATTACTGCTCATTCCCCATAGCCAGTGGGCAGAACTGATTGACCACGGAGCACAGCCCGGCGCACAACAAGCTCTGCTCAACCTGCTCAAATCTTCCGGCTTGTCGGTCATTCCAAGCAAGCAATACAGTCTCTATCGCGCCTTAAAGGACAGCACAAAAGCATCAGAGGGCGACAGAAACGCGCAGGAAAAAGCCGCCCTGAGTAGCTGGGAAGCCGGGCTGTGCTATCGCGGTTCTGACATAGACGTACTGGCCATTGAAACCCTGGGCTACCCAAAACATCTGGGTGGGCCACATTACAAGGCTACTTTGTCGAAGTAGCCTGGTAACACAAGTTTCGGAGTTCGGATTAATAGGGTGGCTGTAGCCCGCGGCGGATACCGGTGGTGCTTCTGTGGGGTCGGCGTTAATCCATCCATGGAGCCTAGACCGCAGAAGCACCACCGGCACCCGCCGCTCGTATTGTGCAAACTCCGAAACCTGAACTCGTAATTTATCGACCTGCTTAAGCGTCGAATGCCTCTCGCGTCAGGTTACGATGGCCGGTTGCGGTCACCAGCACATTGTCTTCAATCCGAATGCCACCGAAAGGCTTAAGCTGTTCGATCAGCTCCAGATCCAGCCCGTGCTGTGGCTCGGCTTCGATCAGTTTGTTCAGCAACATCGGAATAAAATACAAGCCGGGCTCAATGGTAATCACCATGCCCTCTTCGAGTGTGCGGGTCAGCCGCAAGAAGGGATTGTCCGGATCGTTACGAACATCACCTTCGGGGGTTTGCTGATGACCGGCGACGTCGTGAACGTGCAAGCCCAGCAGATGCCCCAATCCGTGCGGGTAAAACGCCTGGGGAACTTTCTTGCTCAGTTGCTCCTCGACTGGGAGGCTGCAAATCTTGTGGTCGAGCAACAGCTGTGCAACACCCGCCTTGGTTTTTCGATGCAGGTCGGTCATTTTCACGCCGGGTTTGATGGCCGCATTGATGTCTTGTTGCAGCGCATCCACACCCGCCAGCAAAGCAGCGAAACGACCGGTATCGGTAGTGTGCGTACGGGTAATATCACTGGCGTAGCCATTCACCTTGGCACCGGCATCGATCAGCAGGGTTCGGTGTTGGGCCGGTACTTCAAACGAGCGTCGTTCGTAGTGCAGCGTCGCCGCTGATTCGTTTAACGCAATGATGCCGCTGTAGGGTTCGGTGCTTTCCAACTGACCACTGGCGGCCAGATAATCGCGATACACGCCGGCTTCAGACTGGCCGGCAAAAAAGGCGTCACGCGCTGCCCGGTGTCCGCGTACCGCGAGCCGGTTTGCCTCAGCCAGGCATTCAACTTCAAACTCGGTTTTATAGGCGCGGTCATAGGCCAATAGGGATCTCAGCTCCGTCGGGTTTAGTTCGACCGCATTAGTAAACTGACTCAATGCAGGATGCTCCGGACCAACCCAGGCGATGCGACCGGTCAGCGAGGGCAGCCAATCATCCAGGCTTTCAGCCGGTTGAAGGCGCCACATGCCTGCCCAGTCGCCACTCGGTTCGGTGGGCGAAATATGCCAGAAATCCTGACGGGCTGGCCACAGCAAACGCGGCTTGTCGCCAGGTTTGAAAACGATGAAGGTGTCGGGCAGGACGTCGTAGGGTAACCACTGCTGAGCGTAGGCTCTCGGCGTATAAGGGTAAGCGCGGTCGTCCTCAGCCACCATGACGAGGCTCCCTGCGCTGATAACAACCTGGTCGTACCCGGTTGTCGCAAGGGCTCGTTCATAGCGTTCCATCAGGGTGGCCAGGTGGCGGCTGTAGTGTTGTGTATTCATGGTGTCTCCAGCGGGCCAGTCACTCAGCCCTGTCAGTAAAAAAGGTCACGATTAAAAACTTTTCGACAGCAATTCGTTTCCGTATTCGCTGTTGAACTGCTGTTGTTTCAGCTGGTCAACGGTGGCAAGCTCAATTAATTGGCCCTGCTGCAAAATGCCCAGGTTGTCACACAGAAAGGACACCACGGGCAGATCATGAGTCACCAGAAAATACGTGAGCCCGCGCTCTTCCCGTAGCGTTTTCAACAGGTTCAGCACTTCAGCCTGTACCGACACATCCAGTGCCGAGGTCGGTTCATCGAGCAGCATGACCGGCGGGTCGAGCATCAGGGCACGCGCGATCGCTACGCGCTGGCGCTGACCGCCCGACAATTGGTGCGGCAAACGAAACCGGAATTTGCGGGCCAGCCCAACGGCATCCAGCGTCTCCAGTACTCGCTGGTTCTGGTCACGAATGCCATGAATACTGAGCGGTTCACTGAGAATGGTATCGACCGTTTTGCGCGGGTGCAGCGAGCCAAACGGGTCCTGAAACACCATCTGACACAAACGGACCAGAGCCGGGTCACGGCCGTGCTGCAGGTCGTGCTCGCCCAGCCGAATCCGGCCGGTCCAGTTGGTGATCTGGCCGGCAATGGCTTTGAGAATGGTGGATTTACCCGACCCACTCTCGCCCACCAACGCAAAGCTACCGCCTTCCGGTACGTGCAACGTCACGTCTTTGACCACTGAGGTTTCCCCATAGGCAATCGACAGGTGCTTGAGATCAATCATGTTAGACACCTCCCAGCTGGGTGCGGTCTAGTACCGGCAGGCGGTCCCGGTGTTCATCGAGCGTTGGCATTGAGGCGAGCAGACCCTGGGTATAGGGATGCCGGGCATTGGCCAGCTCACTGGCTTGACAGCTTTCCACTATTTCACCGTTGAACATCACCAGAATGCGGTCGCAATAACGGGCGACCATATTCAGATCGTGACTGATGATGATCAACCCCATGCCGGTGCGGGTGACCAGGTCATCCATAATATCCAGCACCTGAGCCTGTACCGACACATCCAGTGCAGAGGTGGGTTCGTCGGCAATCATCAGGTCAGGCTCAAGAATCACCATCATGGCAATCATGATGCGCTGGCCCATACCACCCGACACTTCATGCGGGTACAGCTTGTACACTCGCTCCGGGTCGGTAATGCGCACAGCTTCGAGGGACTCCAGCACGCGCTTGCGTCGTTCGCGTGCATTTAATGTGCTGTGAAAGCTCAGCACCTCGGCGATCTGATCACCAATGCGCATCACCGGGTTCAATGAAAACTTGGGGTCCTGCATCACCATGGACATGCGAGCGCCGCGCAGGGCCCGCATTCGCTTGTTGGACAGCGTCATCAGATCCAGGCCATCGAACTCCATCCGGTCGGCCGTCACTTTACCCGGCTTTTCGATCAGGCGAAGGATGGAACGACCGGTCATCGATTTTCCGGACCCACTCTCACCCACAATTCCCAGACGCTCTCGCCCCAGTTCAAAACTGATGCCCTTTACAACCTCAATGGCACCCTGTTCGCCGGGAAAGCTGACGCGCAGGTTTTCTATGGTCAATAAACTCATTATCGGGTCCTGTTACGGGGGTCGAGTACGTCACGCAGACCGTCGCCAAAGAGACAAAAGCCAAGACTGACAATCACGATGGCAAAACCGGGCATGGTGGCTACCCACCACTGGTCAAGAATAAACGCCCGACCACTGGAAATCATCGCACCCCATTCGGGCAACGGCGGCTGTGCACCCAGGCCAAGAAACCCCAGGCCGGCGGCGGTCAAAATGATGCCGGCCATATCGAGCGTTACCCGCACGATGGTGGACGACAAACACAACGGCATGATGTGTCTGAGAATCACCCGGGTATGGCTGGCACCCTGCATTTGAATCGCAGAGATAAACTCTGCATTGCGAAACGTCAGGGTCTCGGCCCGGGCAATTCGGGCATAGACCGGCCAGGTGGTGATGGCAATGGCGATCACCGCGTTTTCAATGCCAGGCCCCAGAGCAGCGACAAACGCCAGCGCCAGAATCAGCTTCGGCATCGACAGGAAGACATCGGTCAGCCCCATCAATACGCGGTCAACCCAGCCACCAAAATAGCCGGCGACCGTACCGACCAGCAAACCCACCGGCGCCGAAATTACGGCGACTAACAGCACGATCATCAGGGTGATGCGCGCACCGTGGATGATGCGCGAAAGAATGTCGCGACCCAGCTCATCGGTGCCCATCCAGTGATCGGCAGAGGGTGCCAGAAGGCGGGCACCAAGGTTGCTTTCTATCGGAGAATAAGGTGCCAGTACCGGAGCGAAGGCGGCAACGATGAGCAGACCAATGATGATCACCAGCCCGACCACCGCCAGCGGATTCCGCAGCAGCGCCCGTACCATCCGATAGGTTTGTCCGGCCCCGGCCTGAAAGCGGGTTTCCGGGTTTTCATCCACTAACCATGCGTGTGACAGCTGCATCATCGTGCCCTCGGATCCAGTATGCGATACAACAGGTCGGAGACCTTGTTGACGCCAATAAACACAGCGCCAATCACCAGCGTGGCGCCCAGCACCGAGTTCATGTCGGCATTAAGCAGAGCATTGGTCAGGTAGTTGCCAATGCCGGGCCAGGAGAAAACCGTCTCGATCATCACGGACCCTTCCAGCAACTGGGCGAAGGACAGGCCAATCACCGTTACCAGTTGGATCCGAATCGGGCGAAACGCATGCCGCCAGATCACAACCCGTTCCGGCGCACCCTTTACCCGCGCGGTAATCACGTATTCCTGACTGAGCTGTTCGAGCATGAATGACCGCGTCATCCGGGCGATGTAGGCCAGGCTAAAGAAGCCGAGAATCGTGGCGGGCAAAATAATATGAGACCAGGCACTGCGGAACACCGCCCAGTCACCCGAGAGCATGCTGTCGATCAGCAACAGGCCGGTTCGGCTCGGTACGATGCCTTCCATAAATATATCGATCCGGCCCGGCCCGCCCACCCAGCGCAGGTTGGCGTAAAACAGGGCCAGGCCCACCAGGCCCAGCCAGAAGGCGGGTATGGCGTAGCCCGCCAGGCCAAGCACCCGAATAACCTGATCAATCCAGGAACCCTGACGAGCGGCCGCCAACACCCCGGCTGGTACACCGACCAGCACGCCAATCAGAATACCCAGCGTGGCCATTTCCAGTGTCGCCGGAAACACTCGCGCCAATTCTTCAGCGACTGGCCGCTGACTGGTGACAGCCATGCCCAGATCACCGCTGATTACCGCTCCAACGTACTGCACGAACTGAACGATCAGCGGACTGTCGAGCCCCATCTCAGCCCGAACGGCGTCGTAGACATCCTGCGGGGCACGGTCGCCCACCACGGCTAGAACCGGGTCGATGGGTACCACTCGGCCGATTACGAAGGTAATGGCCAGCAGGCCCAGAAAGGTCATCGCGATGGTAGCCGCAAAGCCGCCCAGCGAAACCAGCCAGCGCAGTGACTGCTGACGCCGCCTTTTCCAGGGGTCGTCAGCGGCTGGGTTTGTCAGCACAAGGCTTTTCATGGAAGACAAAATCCTTTGTTGTTGTAAAAAACATTTTTTGACTTAACTAAATTTTTTTACTAGTGTCAAATAACTTTCATAAAAACAGGTAGCCCGATGAACGACCCGAAACCGGCTCAAGTCCTCGAAAAACCGCCCCTCAGCGGCCAACGCATTCGCGATTTGCGACGCCGGGCCGGGCTCACGCTTCAGGCGCTGAGTGATCAGGCTGGGATTTCAGTGGGATTTCTCAGCCAGGTGGAACGTGACAAGGGCACACCTTCGCTTGGGACGCTGGCTCAATTGGCATCAGCACTGGGCGTTAGCATTGAATACTTCATCGCCACACCGCGCGCCAATGACAGCATTACACGGGGACAAGAGCGGGAACGGTTTGCCATTGCCGATTCCTCGCTACAGTACGAACGCCTGTCGACAGACCTGCCAGGGGGCACCCTGACGTCGCTCATGATTCACATTCCGGTCGGATACAGCTCCGAACTCACCAAGCACGCCGGGGAAGAACTGATCGTTCTTCTGGAAGGCACTGTCCGACAGACATTGGGTGACAGCGCCTTTGTTCTGAATGCCGGGGACACCCTGCATTTTATGGGTGATACCCCACACAGTTTCGCCAATATTGGAGACGTACCGGTCCGTATGGTCTGGACCGGCACCTCACCCCGACTGATTGGCCAAAAAAGAACCCCGCTCGCTCGGGGCTAAACGATAAAAACGGTAAACACTCTGGAGAGCTATAACTATGGTTAACCGCTTTAAAACCGTCGCAGCTGCTGCGCTGCTGACGCTGACTGGTGCGTATGCATCGGCGGCCACGCCCGATAATGCGTTGGTCGTCGCACAGAACATCGATGACATCGTCAGCATTGATCCGGCTCAGGCCTATGAATTTTCATCCGGTGAGTTTGTCGCCAACGTCTACGACCAGCTGGTGCAATACGACGCTGAAGACACCACCACCCTGGTCGCCGGCCTGGCTTCTGATTGGGAAATCGATGCAGCCGATCAGGAAATTGTGTTCACCTTGCGTGATGGCGTGACCTTTCATTCCGGCAATCCACTGCGCACCGACGACGTGCTCTACTCGTTCGAGCGGGTTATCAAACTGAACAAGGCCCCGGCCTTCATCCTGACCCAGCTCGGCTGGACACCCGACAACGTGCTGGACATGGTCACTGCTGATGGCAACCAAGTGACGGTGCGTTATGAAGGCGAGTTTGCGCCTTCGTTCGTAATGAACGTGCTGGCGTCTCGCCCGGCATCCATCGTCGATGCAGAGACCGTCAAGGCCCAGGCCGTTGATGGCGACATGGGCAACAGCTGGCTGAACCGGAACTCCGCCGGCACCGGTCCCTTCAAGCTGCGCACCTACCGCCCCGCCGAGCTGCTGATTATGGATGCAAACCCGGATTACTTTGCCGGCGCGCCGGAAATGGATTCGGTGATCATTCGTCACGTCGCAGAAGCCGCCACCCAGCGGCTGCTACTGACCTCCGGCGATGTCGACATCGCCATGAACCTGACGCCAGACCAGGTCAGCGGCCTGGCCGGCAACGACGAGGTTCGGGTTGAAACCTTTCCGCAAGCCGCCGTGCACTTCCTGTCGTTTAACCAGATGAACGATACACTGACGTCTGAAGCCTTGTGGGAAGCGGCCCGTTACCTGGTCGACTACAACGGCATGGCCGACTCCTTCCTGAACGGTCAGATGCGCGTTCACCAGGCCTTCTGGCCCGCTGGCTTCCCCGGTGCGGTCACTGAGACGCCCTTCAACTACGATCCGGAACGGGCTCGGAGCATTCTTGAGGACGCCGGTTTTGACTTGCCGATGACGATGACGCTGGATGTCATCAACTCGGCGCCGTTTACCGATATGGCTCAGGCACTGCAAGCTACCTTCGCGCCCATAGGCCTGAACTTTGACATTCTGCCCGGCACCGGTGCCCAGGTGATCACCAAATACCGCGCCCGCACCCATGAAGCCATGCTGCTTTACTGGGGCCCGGATTTCATGGACCCGCACTCGAATGCCAAGGCGTTTTCCTACAACAGCGACAATTCAGACGACAACTACCAGAGCACCACAACCTGGCGCAACGGCTGGCAGCCATCTGATGCGATGAATGAAATGACCATGGCGGCACTCAGTGAACAGGACGCGGACCAGCGCCTGGCCATGTATGAAGAATTGCAACGGGGTGTACAAGAGTCATCACCCATTGTGATCATGTTCCAGGCAACCAAACAGGTCGCCATGGCGAACCAGGTGCAGGGCTTTGTTAACGGTGCCATTTCCGACTATGTGTTCTACCGTCTGGTCACCAAGTAACACGGCATGACGAACGCATTACCTTCATAATGTACGACTTGGGGCGCTCTGCGCCCCCTTTTTTTTGACCGAATTTTTTCTCTAATAATGCTGGATACGCAATGACACTCGATTCATCCGCTCCAATTTATAAGGCACTGCATCAGGAAGCGAAAACCATCGCAGGCGCCAAACTGTTTACCATCATGGTGTTGGACAACGACGCTGGGCTAGCGCACAGAGCTTACACCTCTCATCCAACCGACTATCCGGCAACCGGCTCCAAGCCAATGCGACAGGACCGTTGGAGTGCCCAGGTCATCGACGCCAAGCAGTCGTTTGTTGCCAACTCAACCGACGGTTTTTCCGATGTGTTTTCCGACCACCCGCTGATTAATCAACTCGGTTGCGAGTCCGTACTGAACGTTCCGGTCATTGAACAGAACAGGGTTGTCGGTACCGTGAACTTTCTGGATGGCAAAAACCATTTCACACCAGAACGCGTTACCGCCCTCGAGAATCTGGTCAACGCTCATCATCAGTCGCTGGTTACCGCGCTGGCAAAGGAACTGGGCTGAGGCCTGGCGACGCTAAAATGTAACGGGGCAACTGCCCCGCTTACCCCTTCCTTTTTTCCCACCGTTTTAAAAACTCAATGGCTATAAAGCTCGGGAAAAAACACGCCAGAATATAGGGCCACCATGCCAGCGGAAAAGGCGCCGTGCGAAACAGCTCGTTGGCAGCCGGTATCGCCGTTGGTATCAGCCGAATCCCTATGCTGATGGCAATGCCGCCCAGCAGCCAGGGGTTGCTGAAGGGGCTGAAGCTGAAGGCCGACTGTTTCAGCGACCGGGCAGACACCACATAGCCGATATGCGCCAGCAAGATACCCCAGAATGCGGCGGTCTGCGCCTGGGTCAGCAGTAACGCATCGACCCGTTGACCACCCACCACCGCTGGTGCCCCAAAATAGTAATAGAGCGCAAAGCCCGGTAGCGAAATGGCCAGCCCCATAATCAGCAATCGCTGAACAAACCGTGCATTGATGATGCCCTCGTCTGCCGCCCTGGGGGGTGCCTTGAGCAAGTCGCGCTCCTTGCGTTCCATCACAAGAGGCATGGTGAGCAGCACCGAATCGAGCAGGTTGATCCAGAGTATTTGCACCGGCTCCAGAACAAACCGTACGCCAAACAGTGGCACCTGAGCGGCAAGTAGCACTGCTCCCAGAATCAGAAACGCCTGGGCGGCGTTGGTGGGCAGGGTATATAAAATGGCCTTCTGTACATTGTTCCAGGCGTGTCGGCCTTCCTCGACCGCCGCGACGATGGTGGCAAAGTTATCATCCTGCAGCACCATATCGGCGGCTTCCCGGGCGACCTCGGTGCCACTGCGGCCCATGGCGATGCCAATATCGGCGGCTTTCAGGGCGGGTGCATCATTAACGCCGTCGCCCGTCATCGCGACCACGTGCCTGTTAGCCTGCAGCGCCTGAGCTATGGCCTTCTTGTGCTCCGGCGCCACCCGGGCAAATACCGACACCGTTTCAACCAGGGTGCGCAGGTCGGCTTCGTTCATGCCGGTCAGTTCAGCGCCAGTGACGGCCCTGCTAGCTTCAATGCCCAACAGATGCGCCACCGCCCGGGCGGTATCCGGGTGGTCACCGGTAATCATCATGGTCCGGATGCCCGCCTCCTTGCAGATTGCCACGGCGTCTTTCGCTGCGGCCCTGGGCGGGTCGATCATGCCCTGAAGGCCGACAAACACCAGACCGGACAGGTCTTCATGGCGCAGGTCGGCGTGATCTAAAGACACCGATTTCATGGCAAACCCAAGGGTACGCAGTGCGTTGCTGGCGAAGGCGGTGGCCTGACCGGCAACACGGGCGCTGTCGAGACTGGTCGGCTGACCCTGTGCATCTAGGGATTGATCGCACATACCCAGCACCACTTCCGGGGCTCCTTTCACCCACACCTGACGACCCTGGTCGGTATCTACCAGCACCGCCATGTATTTGGTGCTGGAGTCGAATGGAATTTCCTCCACCCGACGGATCTGCTCGAGGCGGACACCCCCCTTGTGACCGGACTGACGCAAGGCAATCTCCGTCGGATCACCCGTACCACCGTCGCCGGACAGGTGGGCGTTATTGCAGTAGCTACCGGCCGTCAGCAACGTCGACAAGGCAGGATGACCCGTTACATCGACGGGCGCTTCAAGGCTGAACTCGCCCTCGAGTGGCGTCGCGCCGGTGCTGACGTCATACACCCGGTCACCGGCGTATACCCGGGTCACCGTCATTCGGTTTTCGGTTAGTGTGCCGGTTTTGTCGGAACAGATGACCGTGGTTGCACCCAGCGTTTCAGCGGCGGGTAAATGGCGAATCAGTGCCTTACGCCGGGCCATCACCACGCCCGAGAGTGCAAGAATGGAGGTCATCAGCGCGGGCAGCATTTCAGGAATAGAAGCCACCACCAGCGAGACCGCCCCTAGAAAACCGTAGCTGATGCTGAACCCGAGATAAAGGGTATAGAAGAAGCTGACCGTACCCACCGCCAATATGGCGATGATCAGACTGCGAACAAACTCATTCAGCTTGCGTTGCATCGGGGTGATTTTGACCTGGGCGGACTTCACCATACCCGCGATCTGGCCAAAAACGGTCTGATGGCCGGTGGCAATCACCACCGCTGTGGCGGTTCCCTGGCTGACGTACGTGCCGGAAAAGCCGGTATTACGCTGATCGCCGGGTACCAGATCCTGGCCCGCCAAAGCACCGGTTATTTTCTGCACTGGTACGGATTCGCCGGTTAGCGACGACTCATCGACATGCAGATTACTGACACGAACAAAACGAACATCTGCCGGGATTTTATCGCCGGCTTCAAGAGCTACCAGATCCCCCGGTACCAGTTCTCGGGCGGGCAAGCGGTGCTCGGTGCCGGCTCGAATGATCAGGCACTCCTGTACCAGCAGGGTGCGCAATGCATCGAGGGCCCCTTCGGCTTTGCCCTCCTGAACAAACCCGAGCAAGGCGTTTAGCACCACCACACCGATAATCACCAGGGTGTCTGGCAACATGTGCTCACCCAGTAACGTCAGGGTGGTCGTTATGCCCGCGGTCACCAGCAGAATAATTACCATCGGGTCGTAAAACTGCGCCAGCAACCGGCGCCAGGCAGGTGTTTTCCGAAAGGTGATTTCGTTGGCACCAAAGCGCGCGAGGCGCTCTGCCGCCTCTGCTGCGCTCAGCCCTTCGGCGCTGGTTTCCAGGTGCGCAAAGACGGTATCCAGATCCTGTGAGTAGTCGACGGCCTTCATGGCGGAATCCTGCTTGGGCGGTGTAACATGGGTTAACCGGTTTCAGTATCCCGGGATCGACAGCCGGTTGCAAAGCCCGTTCTCAGGCCCATCGTACACCCATTCAGACAGCAGCGTTCCAGCGAGGTCTGCCTTTCTGCGATATAGTGCTGCAACGCTTACGCTCACCGACAAGGACCGACTTTTAATGGCTCTAAACCCTGCTTTTCTGATCCTGATTCTGACGCTCCTGCTGGGTTTGCAGCCGTTCACGACCGACCTTTACCTGCCTGCCCTGCCGTACATCACCGAGTCGTTCGATACCACGATCGCCCATGCCCAGTTAACCCTGTCGGTTATGCTGCTCGCTTTCGGCGGGTCCCAACTGATTTGGGGGCCAGTGTCCGACCGGTATGGCCGCAGGCCTGTCTTGATGGCAGGCCTGGGCTTATACGCCTTATCGGCCATAGGCGCGGCACTGGCACCGGCCATGGAGTGGCTGATTGGCTGGCGCCTGATTCAGGGCATTGCTTTGGGCGCGGCAGTGATGTGTGCCCGGGCCCTGGTGCGCGATTTGTTTGACGACCCGGTACAGTCGGCGCACGCGCTCAGCCGGGGCTTATCCGGCCTTGGCGTTCTGGCCTGTATTTCCGCACCGCTCGGTGCCCTGTTAACCGCCTATCTCGGCTGGCAGTTTACCTTTGTGTTTCTGGCGGTATTCAGCTTTGCGGTTTTGCTGCTAATTGCTTTTCGCCTTGACGAGACACTGCGCGAGCCACGCACCCAGTCGTTGCGACCGAGCCGCCTGGTGCGCACCTGGGCCGGCATTCTCACCCACCACACGTTCTGGTCTTACGCGCTGCTTCAGACCGCCACTTACGGGGGCCTTTATGTATTCCTTGCGTCGTCTTCGTTTGTGTTTATGGACTACCTGAGCCTGTCGGCAACGCATTACGGCATCATCATGTTTTCGATGTCTGCGTCTTACATCAGCGGCACATTACTGTGCCGTCGTCTGCTGCTGCGCGTCAGCATTCAGCGAACGGTTGTGGTCGGTGGTGTGTTTGCACTGACGGGCAGTTCGGCGATGATTCTGCTGGTTGTACTGGGCTTTACCTCACTCTGGGCGTTGCTGCTGCCGTTTTACGTCTTCATGATTGGGCACGGCATAAACCAGCCCTGTGCACAAAGCGGCGTTATGGGGCCTTTCCCTCAGGCCGCCGGGGCAGCATCGGCACTCAGCAGCCTGGTGATGGTGATCGGCTCGTTTCTGATCGGGCTCTGGCTGGGCCAGGCCATGGATGGGTCACCGCTGCCGATGGCGCTGGGCATCTGGTTTTGCGGCATTGCGGTGGCCATCTTTGGCTGGGGCTTTGCCGCCCGGATTCGAATGGCCGCTACAGCGTAATCAGGTTTCAATCTAGTTCACCTGCCCTCCTTCGGTTCTGATCCGTATTTCCCGGGTCAGGGTTTTATGCACCGGGCAGCGATCGGCGATTTCCAGAAAACGTTGCTGTTCGGCCTCGGTCAGGTTGCCCTGGTAGCTTATGTGGCGCTCCAGTTGTTCGATCTGTCCGTTCTTCGACTCGCACTCCTGGCAGTCTTCGGCGTGAATCCTCGAATGCCGCAGCCGCACCCGAATGTCGCTGACAGCCAACGATTTGTGATTGGCGTACATGCGCAAGGTCATTGAGGTGCAGGCGCCAAGCGACATCAGCAACAGATCATAGGGGGTTGGGCCCTGGTCGGTGCCGCCATTGCTTTCAGGCTCATCGGCCAGTACTTCATGTCGTGTTGTGTACAGGCCTCGCAAAAAGCGGGCGTCCTGTTCGGTTACGATGACCTCGTCTTCTGCGACCTTCGGCCGATCTGTCGGAGTGGCTTCATCGCCAAATTCCAGGTACCGGCTGGCCCAGGCCGCCAGTGTCGCCGCCACATAGTCAGCGTCTGCGCGCTTTGACAACAGGTGATCGGCGTTGTCGAGTGACACAAAACTCTTTGGATGCATGGCCGCCTGATAAAGTTCGGCGGCTTCACTGACGGGCACTACGGCATCGACCGGTGAATGGAAAATCAGCAAGGGTTTGCGCAAGGTGGCAACCAGGTTGCGTGACGACCAGTCCTCCAGGTCTTCCAGTAATTGCGACCTGATGTTGAAGTGGCGACCGCCAATATCCACCTCGGCCTGGCCATCCCGGGTAATGTCGCAGTGCTGGTCGGCAAATAAATGCTGAACGTGCGAAGGCGTAGAAGGGGCGGCAATGGTCACCACTGCTTCTACCGATTCAAGCCGGGAGGCCGCGACCAGTGCAGCCGCGCCACCCAGGCTATGGCCAATCAGCAATTTGGGGGCCTGGTAGTGTTCAGTCAGAAACTCAGCGGCATCAAGCAGATCTTCAACATTGGAACTGAAATTGGTGTTGCCGAAATCGCCGTCGCTGCCACCCAGGCCGGTAAAGTCGAAGCGAAATACGGCGATGCCCTGCTCGGCCAACGCACTGGCAATGCGAGTCGCGGCGACCACGTCCTTGCCGCAGGTGAAACAATGGGCGAACAGGGCCATCACCCGAACAGGGCCGGCATCCGGTTGTTCCAGTGCACCGGTCAGGGTATGCCCCTCCCGGTTGGTAAACTCGATTTTACGGCGTGTCATGGTGGCTCCCGGAAACAGATAACAGACCAGCACACTAGCACATTCGCCAGGGCCTAAGGGAAACCGCCCTCAACCGACCATCCTCTGGTAGGCTACTCCAAAATCTCTAACTGAGGACAATCGATGAGCAGTAATCTGCTGAATCTGGGCCTGATCGCACTAGCCGCGTTGGGGCTATTACTCGTGCTGGCGTTGCTGGTTGGATTGATCACTCTGGCGGTTTTGTATCTGATCGACCGCAATCAGAGTAAACACAGCATTCGCCGCAACTACCCGGTGGTGGGTCGCTTCCGGTATTTCTTTGAACACATGGGTGAATTCTTTCGACAGTATTTCTTTGCCATGGACCGTGAGGAGCTGCCTTTCAACCGGGCAGAGCGCAGCTGGGTGTACCGGGCAGCCAAAAACCTCGATAACACCATTGCCTTCGGGTCCACCCGCTCACTGGAGCCAACCGGAACGGTGATGTTCATGAATTCGGCCTTCCCGACTCTGAGCGACACCGCCGCCCACTGGCAACCCAAACGCATTGGCCCGGGCTGCCGTCACCCCTATGAACCCCAGTCTTTCTTTAACATCTCCGGCATGAGTTACGGGGCCCTGTCCAAGCCAGCCGTCCAGGCGCTTTCCCGGGGGGCCAAACAGGCCGGCTGCTGGATGAATACCGGCGAAGGCGGTTTGTCACCGTTTCACCTCGAAGGTGGCTGTGACCTGGTGTTTCAAGTGGGTACCGCCAAATATGGCGTTCGGGACCAAACGGGTGAACTCAGTGACGACAAGTTGCGCGCACTGGCAGCTCACGACCAGATCCGCATGTTCGAGATCAAGCTCAGCCAGGGGGCCAAACCAGGGAAAGGAGGCATTCTGCCCGGCGATAAGGTAACTGAGCAAATCGCAAAGATCCGGGGCATCCCCATCGGTCAGGATTCAATCAGTCCGAACCGCCATCTGGACATTACCTCGAACGCTGAACTGTTGGCGATGATCCACCGGGTCAGAGAAATCACCGGCAAACCGGTTGGCTTTAAATGCGTGCTGGGTGATACCGACTGGCTGGTTGCGTTGTTCGAGCTGATTCGCGAACGCGGCCCCGAGTACGCTCCAGATTTCATTACTCTCGACAGTGCCGATGGGGGCACCGGCGCGGCGCCACAGCCGCTGATGGATTACGTCGGTCTGCCAATCCGGGAAAGCTTGCCATGGCTCGTAGACCAGCTTATCGCCAGTGGCCTGCGCGAGCGTATCCGGATCGTCGCGTCCGGCAAGTTAATGGTACCCAGCAAAGTCGCCTGGGCGCTGGCGACCGGCGCTGACTACGTGGTATCGGCCCGGGGCTTCATGTTTTCGCTCGGGTGTATTCAGGCATTGCAGTGCAACCGAAATACCTGCCCGACGGGCGTCACCACGCACGACCCCAAGCTGCAACGCGGCCTGGTGCCGGCCGACAAAGCCGCCCGGGTGGCCCATTACCATCGACAGATGGTGTATTTTCTGGAAATGATTGCCCACTCCTGTGGCGTTTCCGGCCCCTCCGAGCTGGAACGCAAACACGTGCGCATGGTGACCGACAATGGCTTTTCGGCGCCGCTGGATTATTTCTACCAAAACCGCATACCGTTGCATTCGGTTAAGTAGTGGCTGCAGTGTGCTGAAACCGGTGATCTGCAGTCGATTTTTAAGGCAATCGCCGCAGGCAGCTACTATTATCAATTACTAATATGTTTGTCGGCTGTGGTAGTGCCCCTGATGCAAAATTTTTATGTGCGAACGCTGCTGATCGCTGCCGCCCTTAGCCTGGGGTTGCTGTCGCTTCAGGCGCAGGCGTCAGGGCAACCGCTGGACGAAGGCTGGCAATACCGCTGGGGCGATTCCCCCTTCAACGCAGACGGCGTGCCAGCGTGGACAGACGACCCAGCCGACAGCAGCGAGTGGCAGGCCATCGATTTTCCGTCCAACCCGCCCGATCGCGATGGCCAGACCAATGTGTGGTATCGGGTCACCCTGCCTGCGGATGAATGGCGGGACCCAATTCTCTATATTTACAGCGTTGATCTGATTACCGAGGTCTACCTCGAGGGTGAGCAGATCTACCATTATGGCGCCTTCGATGAACAGGGCCAGGGGTCTTTTGAAGGCTGGCCCTGGCATATGGTGCCTCTGCCGGAGGGGTATAGCGGCAAAACCCTGTATTTCAGAATCTTTTCGAGCTACAGCGACATCGGCCTCTGGGGCGAGGTGAGACTGAACAGTCGGCAGGATCAGATTCTCACCCTGCTGATCGATTCGGCGGATGCGCTAGCCGCCAGTGCCTTTTCCCTGATCATAGCCGTGCTTGCCTTGTTTTTCGCCTTGATCGAAACCCAGCGTCGAACCTTTGTCAGCGTGGGCCTGTTTTCTCTGGCCTCGGCACTGATGGTCACCGCCGAAAGTCCCGCCAGCTTGTTGCTGTTGTACCAGCCTATTGTCTGGGACTACGTCGCCGCGGGCGCTTACTTCACGTTGCCAGTGGCCATTGCTTTGCTGCTGGAACAATGGCTGCCGGAATCCCGAATCGGGCTGATTCGCAAACTGTGGCAAGGGCATGTGTTGTACGTGATTGGTGCCCTTGGCTTGTCGTTGCTCGGTGTCATTATTCTGCCCTCGGCGTTCTATGTATTTGACTATCTGCTGCTAGCGACACTGACCCTGCTGTTTGTATTAGTCGCACCTAACCTGCGCCGGGTAAGCCGGGAGCAACAGGCAGTCATCGCCACCTTCGCGCTCTACTCGGCCCTGCTGATTATCGATATGGCAGTCGCCCACGGCTTCTTGCCCTGGAATCGAACCCCACTGAGCTGGGGCGGACTGGCGTTTTCTCTGGTCATCAGCCTGGTGTCGCTGCGCCAATATCACCAAACCCGCCAGGAACTGTACGCGCTCAATCAACAATTGGAACTGAGAGTCGATGAACGCACCCGCAAGCTTGAAACGCTGGCTGACGAGGAGCGCTTGCGTACCCGAATTCTGTCTTATGAGCATGAAAAAACCCTCCTGCTCAATGACATGGTCACCCGCCTGCACGCCAGCCAATCACTGGAGCAGGGCTTTGACAACCTCGCCGCTGATCTGCCGGCTTACACTCGACCTCTGGTTGGCGCACTCTATCGTCGCCTTAACACCAAACCGGTATTCACGTTACTGTCGCAATGGGGCGAACACGGACTGGAGCTGCCTGAAACCTGGTCAGGAAGCGATTTCCCCGGCATATCAGCCTCTGCCTACCTGGACCCGATGAGCCAGGCACGGGTCGATCTTGACGGTTATCCATACTGGGTATTCCCCATTACTGTTGAAGATGTCGACCGGGGCTCTGATGTGCTGGGCCTGCTGATAATCGCCTTGCCTGAACTGGTCGCCGAAGGCGAACGTCGCAGCGGTCGCGGCCATTTGTTTCAATCTGTCCGCCAGGCAATGGACAAGGTAGGCGTGGTTTTGTCGAGCCTGATTCTGAGACAACGGCTGGAGACGCTATCGTATGAGGACTCGCTCACCGGTCTGAAGAACCGGCGTTACTTTAACGAACTCTATGCCCGGGAGTCGGCCATTGCACTGCGTACCCAGGTGCCACTGAGTTTCATCATGGTCGACCTCGACCACTTCAAACAGTTCAACGACCAATACGGGCACCAGGCCGGCGACGAAGCCCTGCGCCTGGTCGCTGATACCATGCGCATCCGGTTTCGTGAAACCGATGTGGTGTGCCGCTATGGTGGCGAAGAATTCATTGCCATTTTGCCCGGTGCCAGTTCGGCCGATGCCGAAGCCCTGGCCGGAGAAATTCGCATTGCCGTAAATCAGGTGCCCATCTTTCATGAAAACCGGAACCTGGGGCATCTGACGCTATCAGCCGGCATTGCAACCTGGCCCGAGCACTGCACCGACCCGGACAAACTGCTGGTTCTGGCCGACAATGCCCTGTACCTCGCAAAGGATTCCGGTCGTAACCGGGTTTGCACCCCCGCCCGTCCGGCGCACAGCACTGCCCCCAGCCCCGCAAACTGAGCCTTTGAATCCCGCAGTTGACGTTTTAACCAAGGCGCCCTATTCTTCTTTATATTAGTTTTTACTTATTTAATGAGATGCAACTGTGATGACTCGCCCATACACAAGGAGAACAGGATGAAGACCTACCAGATACTGATCGCCGGTGGAGGGGCTGCCGGCCTGTCCGTCGCGGCGTCGCTGAAGCGACGCGATGCGTCACTGACCATTGCGATAATCGAACCGTCTGAGACCCACGTTTACCAGCCTGGTCAGACGTTGGTTGGGCGAGGCGTTATGTCGCTGGAGGAACTGAAAAGACCGACTCAGTCGTTTATTCCAGCGGGTGTCGACTGGATCAAAGCCTCGGTCACCGCATTCAACCCTGAAGCCAGCGAAATCGATCTCGACAACGGCACTACCCTGGCCTACGAACACCTGGTCGTCAGCCTGGGCCTGAAACTGAACCTCGAGGGCATTGAAGGCCTGGCGGATACACTGGGCCAGAATGGGGTGACGTCAAATTACGTCACCGAGTTATCGGCCTATACCTGGGATCAGGTGCAACAACTGAAGACGGGCCGGGCTCTGTTCACCCAGCCACCCATGCCGATCAAATGTGCCGGGGCGCCGCAAAAAGCGATGTACCTCAGTTGCGATTACTGGCTAAAGGAAAATCGCTTGTCTGGCGTTGATGTCGAGTTTCACAATGCTGGAGCGGTCATGTTCGGCGTCGCCGAGTTTGTGCCGGTACTCGAAAGCTATGTTAAAAAGTACGGCGTAAAAACCTGCTTCAGCAGCACGCTAGTCAAAGTGGATGGCCCTGCCAGGAAAGCCTGGTTCAAACAGGGCGATGGCAGCGTTGAAGAAACCACGTTTGACCTGCTGCATGTAACACCGCCGCAATGTGCGCCGGATGTAGTCGCCTCCAGCGCACTGGCCAACGAAGCTGGCTGGGTCGATGTCGATCAGACAACACTGCAACACACTCGATTTACCAATGTCTTTTCGCTTGGTGACGTGTGCTCAGCACCCAATGCGAAAACGGCGGCCGCAGTACGCAAACAGGTTCCGATTGTCGCCGACAATCTGTTAGCTGCCAGAAAGCAGGAGGCAATGCCTGGCGTTTACGATGGGTACGGCGCCTGCCCACTGACCGTGGAAGTTGGGAAAGTCGTGCTCGCTGAGTTTGGTTACGGTGGCAGCCTAAAACCCAGCTTTCCACTGGACCCAAGAGTACCGCGCAGCCTCTACTGGTGGATGAAAACCACGGGTTTTCCTTGGGTTTACTGGAACCTGATGATGCGTGGCAGAGAATGGCTGGTGAAAACCAACCCTTAATTAAAAAACCCCGGTTAACCGGGGTTTTTTTTGCCTGATTGGAAATCAGACTTTGGTGGTGCGCAAGTAGGGACGAATTTCGTTCCAGCCTTGTGGGAAGATGTCTTTGGCTTCCTCGTTGCTGATCGACGGCGGAATAATAACGTCCTCACCCGGACGCCAGTCGGCCGGCGTTGCAACCCGCTTGGCATCGCCCAACTGCAGGGCATCGATAACACGCAAAATTTCATCGAAGTTACGACCCACCGACATCGGGTAGGTCAGCGTCAGCCGAATCTTTTTATTCGGGTCGACAATGAAGACAGAGCGAACGGCCGCTGTCTGGCTTTCGCCGGGGTGAATCATATCGTACTGCTTGGCAATCGACAGGTCTGCATCAGCGACGATCGGAAAGTTCAGGGTAGTGTTCTGAGTGTCGTTGACGTCGAAGATCCACTTGTTGTGCTCTTCAACGGTATCAGTCGACAGCCCCAACGGCTTGACGTTGCGCTTGGCAAATTCGTCAGACAGCTGCGCCGTGCGTCCCATCTCGGTGGTGCACACGGGCGTAAAGTCAGCGGGGTGGCTGAAGAAGAAGGCCCAGGAATCGCCCAGCCACTCGTGGAAGGTGATCTTTCCCTGAGTGGTCTCAACGGTAAAATCGGGTGCGGTATCGCCTAAACGTAGTGTCATCGTCTTGCTCCTGTTTACAGTGAGAACATGAAAGCACGGTGATGTGCCATCCTTATAACTCATTATATTAGGTTTATCTAATATTTATGCAATTCTATTACTATACTGTCGATAGTGACTGACTATCCAGCGTTATACTGATCCACATCAGGCTGGCATCCTGGCTGCACCGCGATGCGGCCCTCGTGTTCTTCCCTACATCTGGTCCCTGTGGCACTTTTTAAAGGCCTTTTACATTTGCTGACAACGCCACCCTGAGTCAAAACCCGTTCAGTGGCCCGAATCCGAGAATCGCCCGTATATGGTTCAAACGATAGTCAATCGGAGTCATCATGCTCAGTTTTTTGAAACGAGATACCACCAAGTCTTTGCAAAAAGCCTACGAAAAAAAGCTGACGGAAGCCCAGCAGGCACAACGCAACGGCGATATCCGCAGCTATTCAATGCTGTCTGAAGAGGCCGATAAGCTGTACCAGATGCTGCAGACGGCTCAACAAGACAAGTCGTAACCACCCGCTTCACTGCCAGCCCGGTTTTAGGGTTTTGTTGTTTTGACAAACGGATCGTCACCCGCTTTGAAATGACCTGCTTTGCGGCGTTTCATCACCGAGTTGATGTAATCTTCCGTCGCTGCCGCCTGACCGACATCCCGTCCGGCGGCCTGGCTCAGATACCAGCGATGCTCGAGAATTTCATGGAAAACCTCGGCGTCATCGAGACTGCCTTTCAGATCGCTGGAAATGCTCTGCAAGCTGGGGTTAAACACCTCGGATAACCAGCGATAGGCAGCCACTGGCTCGGGAATGTCCCGGCCTTCGTGTTCGGCGAGAAAGGCTTTGTAGCGGCTCAGGTCATTTAGCAACCGGCGTGCCTGGTTTTCCTGCACTTGCAACCCGGTCAGGCTGTTCAGGCGGCGTCGGTGATGCCAGTGTTCCACCACTCGCGGCACCATGCGTACGCGTTGGCCATCGTCGACCGTGGTTATCTCCATTTCCTCGACATCGAAGCCCAGGTCATTCAGCCGTCGCACCCGCTGTTCAATTTTGAACTGATCTTCGGGTTCGAAGACCTCATCATGGGTCAGTTCCTGCCAGAGCTTGTTGTAACGGTCGACCACCGAATTGGCCAGTTCAACCGGGTCGGAGCCCGCCGGGAGCTGTTCGGCCGCCTCCAGATCCATCAGATCGCCGGCCAGATTTAACTCGGCCAGTTCCAGATCGTAGGCACGCTGGCCATCACTCAGCGTCGGGTAGATTTCACTGGTTTCAGCGTCGACCAGGTAGGCCGCCATCAGGCCCGCATCACGCCGGAACAGCGTATTGGAGAGTGAGCAATCGCCCCAGTAAATGCCACTGAGATGCAGCCGGGCGAGCAACTCAACCAGAGCGTCCAGCATCTGGCCGAGCTGCTCCATGGTGATGCCTTGCTGGATAATGATGCGGTAAGGCAAGGCGCCTTCCAGATAGTGTGTAACCAGCAGCGCACGGTTGCTCATGTCCATGCTATCCCCCACCAGATCGAAGTTCGATCGGGCCTGGGAGACGCCCTCATCCCGGTTGGTGACCAGGCCGACAGGTTCGACTACTGGCAAGCCCATTTCCTCCATCTCACGCAATAAGTTGTATTCATTGCGGGCGATGGGCGTCATCAGTTCCTTGAGTGCATAGACCCGCCCCTTGTTGCTGATGAAACGAACCACGTTGCGATGAATTCCTCGCGCCACCTCAACAAAAAGATCCGGCGGCCATTGCGTCAGGTGCTTGGACCAGGGGTATCGCAAGTCGGTTATGTAGTGGCTTGGCGAGTGAATCTGAATTTTCATGAAGGGATCCCTGACACTGAAACAAAAAAACCGGCTAACAAGCCGGCTTTCGAGGGGCACTACACACGGTGGTTAACGCCAAACCGACCTTACAGACGGTTGGTGGTTTCACCGTCAAAAATGTGCAGTTTGTCGGCGTTCACATACAACACCAGGTCGTCGCCAACCTTCGGTGTCTTATGCACATCCATTTTGGCAACGATGCTTTTATCGTCATTGGCCAACTTAGAGTGGACAACCACTTCATGACCCAGGGTTTCGACGATTTGAGCCTTGGATTTAATTTCAGCAACGTTTTTCCAGTCGTGTTCGCCTTCGCCGCGAATGTGCTCGGGACGGAAACCAACATAGACCATCTTGCCTTTACGTTCGCTGACGGACGCTTTCCACGCCTCTGGCGTTTTGTAGGTGATGTCCGGGTGCGTCAGTTCGGACCCGTCGTCCGACACGGTCATCTTCAGGATGTTCATGTTCGGGGTGCCGATAAACTGCGCAACAAAAACGTTTTGCGGATTGTCGTACAGATCGAGCGGTGTACCCACCTGACGCAGGTTACCGTCGTGCAATACCGCGATGCGATCGCCCATGGTCATGGCTTCAACCTGGTCATGCGTTACATAAACCGAGGTGATGGAAAGACGCTTCTGCAGGTTGGCGATTTCAGCACGCATGTGAACCCGCAGTTCGGCATCAAGGTTCGATAACGGCTCGTCAAACAGAAACACCGATGGTTTGCGCACAATGGCGCGACCCAGCGCTACACGCTGACGCTGACCACCGGACAAGGCTTTGGGCTTACGATCCAGCAAGGGCGTCAGGCCCAGAGTGTCGGCGGCTTCGCTGACCAGGCGGTCAATCTCGTCTTTGGGGAGCTTGCGCAAACGCAGACCAAAGGCAATGTTTTCATAGACCGACATGTGCGGATAGAGGGCGTAGCTCTGGAACACCATGGCAACGTCACGGTCTTTGGGATGGACGTTGTTAACCACCCGGTCGCCGATAAACAGCTTACCATCGGTGATCTCTTCCAGGCCGGCAATCATCCGCAGCGTGGTTGATTTACCACAACCAGACGGGCCAACCAGAACCATAAATTCCTTGTCGCGGATCTCCAGATCGAGACCCTTGATGATGTCTACGTCGCCGTAGCTCTTCACTACGTTGTCAAATTTTATGCTAGCCATCAGCTTCCACTCATTTTTGTCGTTATACGAACCCAGTGCCGGGGCAAAGGATGTTTCAAGTGCCTTTGTAGTTTTCTTACAGGCATTTTCGACTCATCCGACGAATGGCTCCATTATAGCCGTAATAATACTACCAATTGCAAGCCCGAATCCGGACCTAACGCTGTAATTTCCTTCCAAACCGCTCTGGAATGGGCCTTAGCCATCACCTCTTAGGGTGTTCAACTGCTGGCAAAAGGCCTTTATCGACGGTTTTGAGAACAACTCCGGCAGGGTTTCAGTCAGTTTCCGACGCCAGTTGGGGTATTCATCGCTGGTTCCGGGGATATTGACCGGCGCGTTGATCAGCATCAGATCCTCCAGTTGCACCGCCACAATTTGCGAGTGGCAGGCCGCCAGATGCCGGTGGATAGCCAGGCACAGTGGCAGCGTCATTTCGGGTACCTGTTCGGCATCGCTGGAGATACCGTCCGGCAGTCGATTATGGGCGACAAGGGCATCGATGATTGCTTGTTTGGCTTTCGACCTGGCGTCGCGTTCGCCCTGAAAATCCGCCTCGGTGGCAAACATACCCAATTGCTGGCGCAGATCCAGATCCGACATGGCCCAGAAGGCATGCACGGTCGGCATGTCGTGGTTGCAGACGATGGCAAGGGCCCGCTGGGCGTAGTCTTCCGGCGGTGTACAGACGCCATCGGCCATTTCAAAGTAAAAGACCTTGTTTGAATAAAGCTGCGCACGCGGAAAAGTGTCGATCACCTCGTCCGGAACAGTGCCCAGGTCTTCAGCGATGACCATGCACTGGTTGCGCTGCGACTCCAGATTCAGAATACCCAGCAAATCGTACAGGTCGTAATACACATAAGCGCCATAAGCCGCCGACTCGCCGGGCGGGCACCACCACAGACGCAACAGCGCCATGGCATGATCGATTCGCAGGGCACCACAGGCACGCATGTTGTTGCGCAACAGTGTAATGAAAGACTGGTAACCCTGGGCTTTCAGTTTAACCGGGTCAAATGGAGGCAACCCCCAGTTCTGACCGTTGGGCCCCAGAGCATCGGGCGGGGCTCCGACCGCTGCATTCAGGCAAAAACTCTCCCGGTTGCCCCAGACCTCCGCCCCACCGCGGTCGGCACCTACGGCGAGATCACGGTACAAGCCGATGCGCATACCGCGCGCTTTGGTTTGCCGGTCAACCGCCTGAAGCTGTTCGTCAGCCACAAACTGCAGGTACTGAAAGTAGCTAATGTCGTCGTCATGCTCGGCGGCAAACGCCTGCACCGCATCGCTGTGATGGTCCTGATACGCCTGCGGCCACTTTGGCCAGCCCCATGCCATGGGGTCTTGCTGGCGAAAATGGGCCAGTAGGGCTTCGAAGGTGGCATGCTCACGCAAGGGGTCACCCTGCTGCTCGACAAACGCCTGAAAGGCACGGTCACGATCGGTACCCCGCCCCAGATGGTCTCGCTGAAATACCCGATAGAGTGCATTAAGTGCCTGGTATTTGAGGGCACTGACGCCACTGTAATCGACCATGGGCAGTTCGCGCAGACGGCTCAGTTGTGCTTGCGTTTCAGCGCCAGCCAGTGTCTGTTGCAGCTCGGTCGCCGACTGGAATTCGGGCACCTGCTCAATAACCACGTAGAGCGGATTAACGTAGCTGCGGTTCGACGGGCTGTAGGGGCTGGCGTGTTCGGGACTGATCGGATAGAGCGAGTGAATCGGGTTCAGGCCGATCACATCCGCCCCCTGATCGGCCAGGGTATCAACCAGCTCGGCCAGATCCCCAAAATCGCCCATGCCCCAGTTCTTCGACGAGCGCAGCGTATACAACTGAATGGCCGTACCCCAGACACGATCGCCCCGTGCCATGGGTTCAGGCTGAAAACTGGTGGCCGGGGTCACGATCAGGGCGGTTTCATCGGTTTGACCGGCCAGAGTCAGATAAATGCGATGGTAGCCTTCGGGCAAATCTACAGGCAACGGCAGTGCCAGCCGCAGGTGTTCGATGTCGCCAATCCAGTAATCGCCGGTTTGCGTCAGTTCAGAGGGGTCAAACTGCCCTTCGCGCGCGGATGCATCGTGCTCAAATTCAATACGCCAGTGGCCGGTCTGCTGGCATTCATCACGGGTCAGGTAGAGGTTCAGGTCGTGACCGCGCAGCGGGTTAAGCACCACCACCGGCTCAAGACGTTGCCGCCATTGCTGCTGATCCAGCTGCATGGCGCGCTGTGCCAGCCCGGCGTCATCGTCGAGGTCATAGCCCATGGCGGCGAGAATGCGTTCAATGTTGGCCGCGTCGACTTGCGTGGCGACCCCACGATAGTCCTGAAAGGTGGAGGAAATGTTTCGCAAGTGAGCAAGCTTGCTGACCAGCTCCCCATTCGTCATAGAAACCCCAGTCGCCATAAAAACCTCAGTCAAAGTGCGGTTCAAACCTGACCGGCTGCGGACGCTGCATGCGACGATGTGTGTAGTCGTTGGTATCGCACCAGGCTCCGGGGCCAGTCACCCGTCTAGCCAGTGTAGCGAGCCTTGGCCCGGTTTTCGCGGTTCGTCCGCACCGGGCCGGAAGGATTTATCGCCAGGAGGATTTCCCCGGCCGGGTGCAGCCGCACCAGCGCGCCTTATCAGGCCATTTCCGGTGCATTCTCAACCAGGTAGGCGAGCGATTCCAGTAACCAGTACCGCACGGTCTCCGGCGGTGCCTGATAAAACTGCTGCCAGGCTTCACCTCGGAACTGGTTGTAGGCATCCGCCTGGCTGGCATGTTGGTGCTGCCAGCTTAAGCGCACGGCATGGGAAATCACCACATCGAGAATCACGAAGTCGTCGAGTTCCAGCAGCGGGTTCGCTTCCGCAAAAGCCATCAGTGCCGCAAGCGCTTCAACCGACATCTGGCGATACTCTGCACTTTCTATCTGGCTGAGCAATCGCTCAACCAGTTGGGCAAACTGGGGTTCGCCCCCGGTCATGTGACTGGTCACCAGATCACTTTGCAGTCGGCTACGCGGATCAAACCGGTCGCCCACGACAACGCCCCGGCATTGTTGCAAAACCGACCATAGCCGCTGATGGAAGGATTCAGGGAAGCGAGGCATAACGCCCTGTTCTTCACGCCAGCTCTGCCAGTCAGCAACGTCGCTCTCGACCGTGGCGCCCGGCAAACCCTCCGCGCCCGAGTCGGCCCGATGCAGAACACCCGGCAGGCTGCGCAAATGCAGCGCTTCGGTGGAAAACAATCGACCCACTTCCTCGGTATAGCTTTCCAGAATGTCGCGAATCCGGCTCTGAATGTCGAAGGGGCTCATCGCCGCCAGGCGCTCAAAGGCCTGGTCAGGCTCCAGTGAGGCTTCCTGGGCAAATCGGCCCATCATCAGTTGGGCCAGGTGGCCCGGTCGTATGGTCATCATGCCGTCGAACAGTTCAGGCTCGCCTCGCATAATGACCGACAGAATGACGAGAATTTCCTGGTTGAGTATGGCCTCGCGCACATCGGCACCGCAGTTCTGGCGAATCAGCGCCAGCGTTTCCCGGTTGCTCAGCGGCATGCGAATAAGCCCCTGATCGGAGTAGGCCCGGCCGACATTGATGATGCGCTGACGCGCCAGTATTTCGGCCACTGAATCTTCCAGGCCACCCCAGTACTTGCCGAGCACCCCGGCGGCCTTGCGCAACACGCTCCATTCGTGGCGACAACTGGCTTTGCGATAGACCTCTTCCAGCAATACCTTAACCGTGACCCGCGGAGCAATGCCGGGCTCGAAATCCAGCCCATGCACCTGGGCCCAGTCGGTGATGATGTCCATCTGTTCGCGCAGGTTCGTGCTGTTTTGCAGTCGGTCGCGTTGCTGATCGAGGTTTTCGCTCGGCTCCAGTAACGACAATACTGAGGGCTGAACCGGCTGACACTGATCGGCCTCGGGCAACCAGTTTTTACGGCGCAGTCGAACCAGGCTCAGTGCATCGGGTACGTAATAATCGTTCAGGTCATCAATGCGTTCTGTGCCGACGTCATCCAGCAGTTCAAGCAAAGGACCGGTGCGCACGGTGACGCCGTTGCAGCTACCGGCGCTCAGCTCGGCAACCAGATCGAATACCGCCCCGGCGTCACGGGCGGTTGTCATGGTGTCCGTCAGGTAGAGCATCATCAGCGGTTGCTTGTCCTGATTCCAGTGACGGCTGACGTACTTCAGCTCTGCCTGGACTTTTTCACACAGCAATTGGTTATCGGACGCCAGATAAAAAGTATCCCGATTCTGGAACTGGGGCAGAAACACGCAGCTCTCGCCACCCAGCTGATAAAGCTGTGCCGTTGCCAGCGAGCGCGGCCGGCGTTGTGGGCGACCGGTGAGGCCAAGCGTTCGGTTCTGACCGACCACATTGAAGACTCGCGCCAGTTCCAGCGGTGGCAACACCCGCACCGGGTCCAACTGGTCGACGGTTTCCGACCAGAGGCCGCGCGCCGCCAGCCGGTCTTTCACCGCCTCGTTCTCGGCCAGCAGACCAACCAGCACCGGTGACCGCTGCTTGCGGCCAATGCGTTTGTGCGCGGCAACCGGGTCGAGTTCTTCGGTGGTGACCAGACCTTCGTGCACCAGACAACCGAGTACATAGAGCGACTGGGTCCACACCAGTGGCACGTTGGCATTGGCCACGCGTGGCTGGCTGCCCGGGTCTGCCCGTTCGGCATCGATGTGTTCCTGATCGACGTAGTACAGCTCGGGCAGCAGCCACAGGCCGTCTTTTTCGACGCGCAACGCATCCAGCTTGAGCCGGTATTCGTCGCTGCGTTCACGGTCTTCGGCGAACAGTGCATCGAGATACAGAAACGCAAAAAACAGCGGCCATTCAGATTCTATGTTTTCGAAATTACGCAGTTCGTCCGGCTCGTAATGCAGCCGGTCGTGGTTTTCCAGCACGGTCTGGTGTCCATCGAGCAGAAAACGCTTGCAGCCATAGCGACCGGCCAGTTTGTCGAGTATGTGTTCGCGGGTGGTATTGACCAGGCTCTTCTTTTCCACGGCAAACGCCGGGTAACCGATGACCGACAGACAGGCGGCATCGACTTCCTTCGACAGGGATTCGCGCGGCAATAGGTTTTCGAGCGTCGTCCGGCAGCGGGCTATTTCATCCGGTACCACATGAATAACACCGCGGTAGCTGTGAGCGTCGTGCAACAGGTTCAGGCCACGCATCGCCTGCAGTGCAGCTTTTACCATGCCAACCGAAGACGCATTGATTTCAACGTGACCGTTGTTGATCTTGTTGCCCCGCTCCCAGATCCCGTAATCCGGTGTGCGGTAACCACGGCCGATGTACCAGACCAGGTTCTGGACAAAATTCACTTCGTCAACGCTGTGAATCAGGCGCAACCCGGAGCGTGTCATCTGTGCCAGCATCAACAGAAATATCGAGGTGGCATCGAGTTGCAGATGGCCCCATTTGTCGTCGTCGACCACGACGTCGCCACTTTGGGTGCCGTACTTGGCGTGCAGTGCATCCATAGGGTTCTGGGTGTATTTGAACCGCTCGACTTTGTGCGACTGGCGCAACATGGCCGACAACAGGCCGCGCATCAGCCGGGTCACACAGTCGCCCAGGTATTCGGTACGCCCCGGGTTATGGTTGGTGCGCCGATAGCCGAGCCAAAGGCCCCAGACTGCCTGAACGGAATAAACGTTGTCACGCACCCAGGCATCGGTGTAGTCACCGTGACCGTTTACGTCAGTACTGGCCGGAAACAGACCGGTTTTGGCATCCTGACGGCTTAAAATGGTGGCGTAGACTTCGTCGAAATACTGATCAAGGCGCTCGCTCGCGCCCTGTTGATCGATAGCATCGTTCATTCACTGACACTCCAGAGTGGCGCAGTACAACAACCCATTGTGCAACCTTTATGCCTAACGGGTACCGAGCTCAAAAAAGCATGATCAGTTCTGATTCGCCAACTCACAGGCTTCACGGGCGAGTTGCTCAATGCGATCCCAGTCGCCCTGATTCAGCGCATCGGCCGGCACCACCCAGGAGCCACCAACGCACACCACATTGGGCAGCGCCAGGTACTGGGTAAAGTCGTTCACTGAAATGCCGCCTGTGGGGCAGAATTTCACATCCGGGAAAGGCCCGGCAAAGGCCTTCAGCGCCGAAACACCGCCCGAGGCAGCAGCCGGGAAAAATTTGAAGTGTTCGTAACCCATCTCCAGCCCTTGCATCATTTCCGACACGCTGGCGATGGCCGGCAGAAACGGCATTGACGTTTGCTGGCCGGCTTCGAGCAGGCGCGGGGTTGCGCCGGGGCTGATGGCAAAATCGGCACCGACAGCCTCCAGTTGCTTCAATTGCTCAACCCGGGTCACGGTGCCGGCTCCCACAATGACGCCCTCTACTTTTTTCATCTCGGCAATCACGTCGATCGCGGCGCTGGTGCGCAGCGTCACCTCCAGCACCGTCAGGCCGCCCGCCTTCAGGGCACGTGCCAGTGGCTGGGCGTCTTCTACACGGCTCACCGCCAATACCGGCATCACCGGAAAAGCGCGTTCAAGGATATCCTGGACTTGATAGCTCATATTCTTCTCTCTACGTAAACGTGAGTAACCCTGTCTTGGTGTTGCACACCCGTCAGGCAGTTACTGTATTCAATCGATGATTCAGCACCGCCGCCGACCCGAGCAAACCGGGCTGTCTGGCAACGACAACGTAAGTGGGTATTGGCTGGTTAAAGCCGCTTAAACGCCCTTTGGCCTCGAACCGGGAGCGGAACTGGCTGTTCTGAAAATAAGGCAGAAAACGCGGAACGATGCCGCCGGTGATGTAGACACCGCCCTTGGCTCCCAGCGTCAATGCAACGTCACCGGCATAGCTGCCCAGAATGGCGCAGAAACGGGCCAGGGTCTCTTCGCACAGTGGGTCCGTCTTATCCAGCGCCCGGGTCGAAATATCCGGGGCTTTCAGGCTCTCTGCAGCCACACCTCGCAGATGGCACAGCGCCTGGTAGATGTTCTCGATCCCCATGCCCGATACCAGTCGCTCGATCGACACCCGCTCATACTTGCGAAGCAAAAACTGTAAAATGCCGATCTCAACGTCGTCGGTGGGCGCAAAATGCGCGTGTCCACCTTCGGTCTGCAGGGTTATCGGGCCGGCTTCACCAAAGGCCAGCCCAGCCAGACCCAAACCCGTTCCCGGGCCAGTCACGGCCATTGGCAAACCGGGTGTGGCGTCGCCGCGACCCACCTTGACCAGCTCGTCGCTATCGAGCTGCGGAATCGAGTTGGCCAGGGCGTTGTAATCGTTCACAAACACCAGGGTTTCAAGGCCGAGCGTGGCTTTCAGCTCGCTGACTTTAAATGACCAGGTGTGGTTGGTCATGGTGATCTGGTCCTGGTCGGTCGGGCAGGCAATGGCCATCACCGAATGACACGGCCGTTCGTAATCGGCGGCCGGGCCGGCCAGATAGGCCAGAATGGCATCCGCAATGGTCTCGTATTCAGCCCCGTTCAGCGCGGCGACTGCGACCAGATCCTGTTCAGTCAGCGGTAAGCCGGCCAGCGGATCAAAGTGCTTGATCGGCGCCAACGCAAAGCGCGCGTTGGTGCCGCCAATATCGGCGACCAGTCCATATTCAGTCATTATTCACCTCGGAATCTTCAAACCGGAAGACCGTTGCGCCCTCTTCAGCCGTGCTGACCGCGCTGCGCATATGCCCAAACAGTTCGCGACCGACACCAAACTGATTCGCCTTCAAATCACCAATAACCGGCGCACGCGCCGCAAATTCAGCCGGGTCGACCTGGATGTTCAGCTCACCGGTGTGAGCGTCGAGCTTGATCATGTCGCCGGTTTGTACGCGAGCGAGCGGTCCGCCTTCACTGGCCTCCGGCGACAGATGAATCGCTGCCGGTACCTTGCCGGAAGCACCGCTCATGCGGCCGTCCGTTACCAGGGCCACCTTATAGCCTTTATCCTGCAACACACCCAGGGGCGGGGTTAGCTTGTGCAATTCAGGCATGCCATTGGCTTTTGGCCCCTGGAACCGGACCACGACGATGCAATCCTTGTTCAGATCGCCTGCTTCGAAAGCGGCCTGCAAGTCGTGCTGGCTCTCGAATATCACTGCAGGCGCTTCAATGTGCTGGTGTTCAGCCTTAACGGCAGACACTTTTATTACGCCCGTGCCCAGGTTGCCCTTGATCACATGCAAGCCCCCTTCAGGGCTGAACGGGTTGCTGACCGGGCGAACGACGTCTTCATTAAGCGATTTGCCAGCGCCCGGCTTGAACACAATGTCATCGCCTTCGAGGAATGGCTCTTCGGTGTACTTGCGCAGACCGTTGCCCATGATGGTTTTAACGTCGTCATGCAACAGGCCGCCATCGAGCAATTCACCGATCAGGTAACCGAGGCCCCCGGCGGCGTGAAAATGATTCACGTCAGCCATGCCATTCGGGTACACCTTGGCCAGCGAGGGAACAACGCGAGACAGGTCGGAAAAGTCTTCCCAGGTCAGCACGATGCCAGCAGCCCGTGCCATGGCGATCAGATGAATGGTCAGGTTGGTGGAACCGCCGGTGCTGAGCAGTCCGACCAGGCCATTCACAAAGGCTTTTTCAGTGAGCACTTCATACAGCGGCGTGTATTGACCGTTCTGCTTGGTGATGCGCACCGCCTGCTCTGTGGCTTCGCGGGTCAGCGCATCGCGCATGCTGTTTTCCGGGTTAACAAAACTGCTGCCCGGCAGATGCAGACCCATGAATTCCATCAGCATCTGATTGGTGTTGGCGGTGCCGTAAAAGGTACAGGTGCCAGCGCTGTGATAGGAGTCCGATTCGGCTTGCAACAACGCATCGCGCCCAACCTTGCCCTGGGCGTATTCCTGCCGGACGCGGGCTTTTTCACTGTTGGGTAGACCTGAAGGCATCGGGCCAGCCGGTACAAAGACGGTGGGCAAATAGCCAAAGCGCAACGCGCCCATGACGAGCCCGGGTACGATTTTATCGCACACACCCAGGTACAGTGCCGCGTCGAACATGTTGTGCGACAGACCGATACCCGCCGACATGGCAATGTTGTCGCGGCTGAACAAACTCAGCTCCATTCCCGGCTGACCCTGAGTCACGCCGTCGCACATGGCAGGCGTTCCACCCGCTACCTGGGCGGTACAACCCATGTCGCGAGCCGCCGCTTTGATGATGCCGGGAAAACGCTCATAGGGATGGTGCGCGCTGAGCATGTCATTGTAGGCGGTGACGATGCCAAGGTTGGCGGCGTTCATCATCTTGATGGTGTTTTTTTCCGTTTCCGTGCAGGCGGCAAAGCCGTGCGCCAGGTTGCCACAGCTGAGCTGCTTGCGGTCCGGAATGTTATCGCCCGCGTCCTTCATACGCGCCAGGTATAACTGACGCGAAGCCCGGCTGCGTTCAATAATGCGTTCTGTGACGCGAATCAATTCGGTGTTCATCATTCACTCCTGTTTGGACAGTGACGCCACTGCCGAAGACGCTTACTCGGCCCAGTACACAGACACCGGTGTCTGGTTTTGTTTAAGCACGCTGCGCACCGGAAGGTCGGTAACGGGCCCGTCACCCAGGGCCGTTTCAAGCACCGGTTTCTTACCGGCTCCGGTCAGATGCAACACGATCCAGTCGCTGCGCAGAATGCGTTGCAGCGACAGCGTCATGCGTGGGTGTGGCGCTGTCTTGGGCACCACCGCACAGCAGTCGCTGTGCAGTTCAGTATCGAGGGCTTTTGCCAGCGTATCGGCACCCGGGAAGAAAGACGCGGTGTGTCCGTCTTCTCCCATGCCCAGAATCGATACAGTTAGCCGGTCGGGCAAGGCAGCCAGCGCCTTGTTCAATTCAGACTCGGCTTCAAAGGGCGACTCGGCTGCGGTTTTGTGCGGAATAAAACACGCGGCGGCGGCCTTGTTCTGCAGCAAGTGGGTGCGCACCAGTTTTTCATTGCTGTCGTCGTGGTCAGGCGAGACCCAGCGCTCATCCACCAGGGTAACGGTCACCTTGCTCCAGTCGAGATCCGCCTGGCTCAGTGCCTGAAACAGGGCCACCGGGGTGCGACCGCCCGATACCGCCAGCCCGGCCTCACCCCTGGCTTCAATGTCGGCCTTGAGGCGGGCCAGTATTTCACCGGCCAGGGCGTCGGTCAGGGCATCACGGCTGTCGAAATCGTGTTGTGTCATGGTCATGCTCCGAGCTCCTTAATTGGTTTCGTGCCAGCTGCGGCCATCGCGCGCAACCAGTTCAAAGGCCGCCTGCGGCCCCCAGCTTCCCGCCGGATACACATGCGGATCAACCGTGGCGGTCGCCCAGCTGTCCAGTATGGCATCAGCCCAAACCCAGGCAGCTTCAACTTCATCGCGATGCACAAAGAGAGTCGAGTTGCCGCGAATCACATCGAGAATTAGCCGTTCGTAGGCTTCCGGCACCCGTGAATCAGCGATGCGGTCGGGCAGCGTCAGGTTCAAGGTCACGGGAGTGACTTCCATGCCTTCGCCCAGGCCAGGCAGCTTGTTCATCATGTACAGCTGAATCGATTCTTCCGGCTGTAATCGGATCACCAGCTTGTTCGGGCTCATGTTGGCGGTGCCGGGGAAAATGGAATGCGGCACGTCTTTAAACTGAATCACAATTTCACTGTAGCGAGCGGGCAGGCGCTTGCCGGTGCGCAGATAAAACGGCACGCCGCGCCAGCGCCAGTTGTGAATATCGGCGCGAATGGCAACAAAGGTTTCGGTTTGCGAGTCGGGCACACCCCCCTCTTCTTCCTTGTAGCCCGGTACCTTACGGCCATCCATATTGCCGGCTGTGTACTGGGCCCGCACAGTGTTGCGCCGCACGCGGTCAACCGACATTTTCTTCAGCGACTTAAGAACTTTGAGTTTCTCGGCCCGCACCGCTTCGGCGTCCAGCGAGACCGGCACACCCATGGCCACCAGACTGAGCAATTGCAGCAGGTGGTTCTGAATCATATCGCGCAATGCGCCAGAGTCATCGTAGTAGCCCCAGCGGCCTTCCACACCGACGGTTTCGGCCACGGTGATTTGCACATTGTCGATGTGGGCATTGGTCCAGACCGGTTCGAACAGCGCATTGGCAAAGCGCACAGCGAGCAAGTTCTGCACGGTTTCCTTGCCGAGGTAATGGTCGATGCGATAGATGTTTTTCTCAGGAAACGAACGGGCAACGGCATCATTGATGGTTTTGGACGATTCCAGGCTCTTGCCGATGGGCTTTTCCATCACCACCCGGGTACGGTCGCTGACCAGTCCGGCGGCAGCCAGGTTGTCAGTGATATCGCCAAAGAAGTCGGGCGCGGTCGACATATAGTAAACGGTGTCGTTCTGAGTGAAGGATTTGCCCAACGCTTTCTTTAACAGTTTGAAGCTGTCGAGATTGCGGGCGTCGACGGCGACGTAGTTCAGGCGATCCTTGAACCGTTCCCAGACGGTTTCATCCCAGCAGTCCGGGTCGCCGAACTCGTCGATGCCCTGGCGAACCATCTCGATGTAACCATCGCGGCCGATGTCGGTCCGGGAAGCGCCGATGACCTGAGTGCCCTCGCACAAATAGCCGCCCCGATCGAGGTTGTACAGAGCGGGCAGCAGTTTGCGTATGGCCAGATCGCCATTGCCGCCGAAAATAACGACGTTACAAGGGAAACAGGTCGTGTTGTGTTGCATAGATCACTCCAGGTCAAATGCGGTTCCGGCGGACTGAATGAGCCTGGCTGTTTGGCCGGGCAGGCACGCCGTGTTGTAATTTATTTTCAATTTTACGGCAAATAAAGCCCCATGTCGCCCACATTTGTAATTTTACAACAATGTGATCGGCGACCATAATAGGCGACAATCATGTCGTTTTAAGGTCTGCGGGAAAAGATAGTCACACAGCGCGCTTTCGCCAGCGGGTTGAATTCCCTACAATCGCGAACACTCAACCCGGGGGTTGGCGCGTTTGCAGCACCCCATGCAATCAACCAAGGATTGTCAGTCCATGTCTGTGAACATTCTGGAGCGTCTCAAGTCCAACCCCAGCTGCCTGAGCAAAAGTGAGCGCAAGGTGGCCAACGTCATCCTTGAGGATCCGAACAAGGCGATTCGCTCCAGTATTGCCAGCCTGGCTAAAGCGGCCAATGTATCCGAACCCACCGTCAACCGCTTCTGCCGCAGCCTAGATTGCACTGGCTTCCCCGATTTCAAGCTGAAACTGGCCCAGTGCCTGGCCACTGGCACGCCCTACGTGAACCGCAATGTAGAATCGAGCGACAACGTCGAGGAATACAGCAGCAAGATATTTGAGGCGACGATGAGCGCCATCAGCGACGCCAAGCGCTCCATCGACCCCAATGCGCTGAGCCGCACGGTAGACGCCCTGGCCCAGGCGCGGCGCATTGAAATATACGGCCTCGGCGCTTCCGGTAGTGTCGCCATGGACGCTCAGCACAAGCTGTTTCGCCTTAACACACCCTGCGTTGCCTATATTGATGTCCTGCAACAGCGCATGGCGGCCGCGGCCACCAAGCCCGGTGATGTGGTCATCATCATCTCCAATACCGGCCGTACCATAGCGCTGGTCGAGACCGCTCGCATTGCCCGGGAGTCCGGCGCGACTGTGATCACCATCACCCAGCCGCACACGCCCCTGTCGGAAGAAAGCCATATTCTGCTCGGCGTCGACAGCCCGGAAAACACCGACATCTACACCCCCATGACCTCGCGCATCGTGCATCTGACCATCATTGATGTGCTCGCCACCGGCGTCATCCTCAAGCACGGCCCTGAGTTCCAAAGCCACCTGAAGCGCATCAAGGCCGCCCTGGCCGATACCCGATTTAAATCCCCCGACAGCGAATAACGGCCAACCTGCAACAAACCGCCTTGTAGCAGGCCTGAACCCTCAGGTCTGTCGCTGCGTATCAACGCTTTAAACACGCCTAAAGATGTAATAAAACTACAAATAGCTGTGAAATCTGTCCTGAAGCTGGCAGAATGCGCCCGTTTTGTTGTATAACTATGAAAGTTAGCTACACCGCAACTCGCCCACTAGACTGGGTAACCACACCCACTGGCGAGGCTAACCGGGGTACGGTGCCGTCACGGCAGGGCTAACAATACAGACAATGAATTTCACCAGCCGCCTGCGGGCGGCTGATCTGGCCAGACGCCCCGGTGACACCGGGTTGCGGCCAGACGAACTTATTCAAAACAATCCGGCGGTGGTTCGAAAACCGCCTCATTAACGCTAAGGAGCACACCATGTCCAAGATCCGCGTTGCTATTAATGGTTATGGCCGCATTGGCCGCAATGTCTTGCGCGCCTTGTATGAAGCCAACCAGGCTGGCAAGGACTACCCGATCGAGATCGTTGCCATCAACGACCTGGGTGATTCCAAAACCAACGCTCACCTGACCAAGTACGACACCGTTCACGGTCGCTTTGGTTTCGAGGTTACTTCCGACAACGAAGCGCTGTACGTTAACGGCGACAAGATCAGCATTTTCTCCGAGCGCAACCCGGCCGACCTGCCCTGGGGCAAGCTGAACGTGGATGTGGTATACGAGTGCACCGGCCTGTTCGTCGACAAGGCCAGTGCCAGCAAGCACATCGCCGCCGGCGCCAAGAAAGTCATCATCTCGGCACCGGGCAAGGAAGTGGACGCTACCGTGGTTTTCGGCGTCAACGACAGCATTCTGACCAGCGACATGACGGTCATTTCCAACGCCTCATGCACCACCAACTGCCTGGCGCCTGTTGCCAAGGTATTGAGTGACGCCGTTGGCATTGAAAGCGGTCTGATGACCACGATTCACTCCTACACCAACGACCAGCGCCTGAGCGATGTCTATCACTCAGACCTGTACCGCGCCCGCGCCGCTGCGCTGAACATGATCCCGACCAAGACCGGCGCAGCCGCTTTGGTAGGCAAGATTGTTCCGGCACTGGAAGGCAAGTTCGACGGCATGGCCGTGCGTGTTCCGACCGCCAACGTATCGCTGGTTGACCTGACCTTCACCGCTAGCAAGGACGTCACTGCCGAGGGCATCAACAAGGCTATCTCCGACGCCATTGCTGCCGACAAGAACCTGGCCAAGGTCCTCGACGTCAATGTAGAACCGCTGGTGTCTTCCGACTATAACCACAACAGCTTCAGCTCGATCTTTGACGCAACTCAAACCCGCGTTCAGGGTCGTCTGGTCAAGGTTATGTCCTGGTATGACAACGAATGGGGCTTCTCCAACCGCATGCTGGACAGCACTGTTGCCCTGATGAACGCCAAGTAAGTCCCCCAGAAAAGCCCGGTTGACCCGGGCTTTTCTGCGAGTAAAGATCTGAGTGTCACAGCCAGACCCGACAACAAGAGATCAGAGATACCATGAGACGTACCAAAATCGTCACCACCCTGGGCCCTGCCACCGATCGTGAGGGTGTGCTTGAAAAGCTCATTCTCGCCGGCGCCAACGTCGTTCGCCTGAACTTTTCACATGGCAGCCCGGAAGATCATCAGCGTCGTGCCGATGAGGTCCTAGCCATTGCGAAAAAGCACGGACTTCACGTTGGCATACTCGGCGACCTGCAAGGCCCGAAAATCCGCATTGCCCGTTTCAAGGACACCAAAGTTCTGCTCGAAGACGGCCAATCATTTATTCTCGATGTCGATTTCGACAAGAACGCCGGTGATGCTACCCGGGTTGGCATCGATTACCCGGAACTGGCCGCCGACAGCAAACCCGGCGACATCTACTTGCTGGATGATGGCCGGGTTAAGGTTCAGGTCGATAAAGTGGAAGGCAACGCCGTTCACACTACCGTGACCCAGGGCGGCCCGCTGTCGAATAATAAAGGCATCAACAAGCTGGGCGGTGGCTTGTCGGCGAAGGCGCTGACCGAGAAAGACAAGGCAGACATCAAGACCGCAGCGGCCATTGGCGTCGACTACATCGCTGTCTCTTTCCCGCGTAACGCCGAAGACATGAATGAAGCGCGTCAGCTGCTGGCCGAAGCCGGTTCAACCGCCGAGATCGTGGCGAAACTGGAACGCGCAGAGGCAGTGCTGGACCACGACAACCTCGATCGCATCATCCTCGCGTCCGATGTCGTGATGGTGGCGCGTGGCGACCTGGGCGTTGAAATTGGCGACCCGGCGCTGATCAGCGTGCAGAAACACATCATCAAGCGGGCTCGCACCCTGGACCGCGTTGTGATCACCGCCACCCAGATGATGGAGTCGATGATCGACAACCCGTTCCCGACCCGGGCGGAAGTGTTCGATGTGGCGAACGCGGTACTGGACGGCACCGATGCCGTGATGTGTTCCGCTGAAACCGCCGCCGGCGACTACCCGGTGGAAACCGTGAAGGCGATGAACGACGTCTGTCTGGGTGCCGAGAAGCACCCACTGACGACTCAGTCGCGCCACCGGGTGAACACAGAGTTCCACCGCATCGATGAAGCCATTGCGATGTCAGTGATGTACACCGCCAACCACCTGAAAGGTGTGAAAGCCATTGTCTGCATGACCGAGTCGGGCTCGACGCCGCGCTGGATGTCTCGCATCAGCTCCGGCATGCCGATCTACGCCATGACCCGCCAAGAGCTGACGCAGCGCAAATGCGCGCTGTACCGGGGTGTGGAAGCCATCGCCTTTGATGTCTCTGCCGGACCGATCGAGCAAGTCAACAAGCGCGCGGTCGATGAACTCAAGCAACGTGGCATTGTCAAGGACGGTGATCTGGTGCTGCTCAGCTATGGCGATCACCAGGGTGTGCATGGTGGCACCAATACTCTTAAGATTGTCAGCGTTGGGAATATCCTGTAAAAAGGGCGGCCACGATCGCGATGACCATCTAAAGCGACAATCCAAAACGGCAGCCCTGTGGCTGCCGTTTGTTGTTTCAGGGTTAGCAAAAAGCGAAATTTCGCCAGAATGCGAAATCACGCTAACCCTGGCCACAGACTGTTAATAGTAGGCTAGAGTTAAACCACTGTTTTCAAACGGGCGGGTGCTTATCACACCGGCTCGCAACTTGTGAATCTACTCTGATGATTCAACCCATAGGGGAAGAGGTCTGAACTTTATGGAACACGATATCGATCCGATTGAAACGCAGGAATGGCTTGATGCCCTGGCATCGGTTATGCGCGAAGAAGGCAATGACCGCGCGCAGTTCCTGCTCAAGCGTTTGTCCGACAACATCACCAAGGGCGGTCCGGATGTTCCCTTTGCGCTGAACACACCGTTCCGCAACACCATTACCCTGGACGAAGAACCCAAGTACCCGGGCGACAACGACATGGAGCGTAAGATTCGCGCCATGATTCGCTGGAACGCCGTGGCCATGGTGATTCGTGCCAACAAGAGCGGTGATGAACTGGGCGGCCACATTTCCAGCTTTCAGTCCTCGGCCACTCTGTACGACATGGGTTTCAACCATTTCTGGCGCGCCCCGACCGATACCCACCCGGGTGACATGGTTTATTTCCAGGGCCACATTTCGCCGGGCATTTATGCACGGTCATTCGTTGAAGGCCGGCTGTCGGAAGAGCAGCTCGACAACTTCCGCCGTGAAGTCGACGGCAAGGGTCTTTCTTCCTACCCGCACCCCTGGCTGATGCCCGATTACTGGCAGTTCCCGACCGTTTCCATGGGTCTTGGCCCGATTCAGGCGATTTACCAGGCGCACGTCATGCGTTATCTGGAAAACCGTGGCGAAATCGACAAGGGCGGCAAGGTTTGGGCTTTCCTCGGCGATGGCGAAACCGACGAGCCGGAATCACTGGGTGCCATTTCACTGGCCGGTCGCGAACACCTCGACAACCTCAACTTCGTCATTAACTGCAACCTGCAGCGCCTCGATGGGCCGGTTCGCGGTAACGGCAAGATCATCCAGGAACTGGAAGGCATGTTCCGCGGTGCCGGCTGGAACGTCATCAAGGTGGTCTGGGGGCGTCAGTGGGATAAGCTGTTTGCCAAAGACAGCAAGGGCCTGTTGCAAAAGCGCATGGACGAAGTCGTCGATGGCGAACTGCAAGCGTTCAAATCGCACGGTGGTGCCTACACCCGAGAGCATTTCTTCGGCAAATATCCGGAACTGGCCGAGATGGTCAAGGACATGAGCGACGAAGACATCTACCGCATGAACCGCGGTGGTCACGACCCGTACAAGGTTTACTCGGCGTTTGACCGCGCGGTGAATGACAACAACGGCCAGCCGACTGTTATTCTGGCGCACACCGTTAAGGGTTATGGCATTGAAGCTGGCGAAGGCAAGAACGCTACACACTCTCTGAAAAAGTTGAGCGTTGACGATCTGAAAACCTTCCGCGACCGCTGTGGTGTGCCGATCTCCGATGAAGAGTTGGAAGCAGGCAAGATTCCGTTCTACCGCCCGGACGAAAACAGCCCGGAAATGCAGTACATTCGCAAGCACCGTAATGACCTGGGCGGCTACATTCCAATGCGTCGCCAGACCGCCAAAGAGCAGTTGAAGGTACCGTCGCTGGAATCGTTCGAAGCGCTGACCAAAGACAGCGGTGATCGTGAAATCTCGACCACCATGACTTTTGTGCGCTTGATTTCAACGCTGATGAAAGACAAGAACATCGGCGACCGCATCGTGCCGATCGTTCCGGACGAGGCCCGTACCTTCGGTATGGAAGGTCTGTTCCGTCAGTTCGGTATCTATTCACCCAATGGCCAGCTGTACATCCCTCAGGATAAAGGCCAGGTGATGTGGTACAAGGAAGACGTTAAGGGTCAGATCCTGCAGGAAGGCATCAACGAAAGTGGCGCCTTCAGCTCCTGGCTGGCGGCCGCAACGGCTTACAGCACCTACAACCGCCAGCTGATTCCGTTCTACATCTATTATTCGATGTTCGGTTTCCAGCGCGTGGGCGATTTGTCCTGGGCCGCCGGTGACCTCCAGGCACGTGGCTTCCTGATAGGTGCCACCTCGGGCCGCACCACCCTGAACGGCGAAGGCCTGCAGCACCAGGATGGCCACAGCCACGTTTTGGCCGGTACCATTCCAAACTGCGTCACCTACGACTGCACCTACGGCTACGAGCTGGTCACCATCGTGCAGGAAGGTATGAAGCGCATGGTTGAAGACCAGGAAAACGTCTTTTACTACATCACCACGCTGAACGAGAACTACCACAACCCGGGTCTCGATGAGGCCATGGTCGATGGCATCAAGCGCGGCATGTACCTGCTTGAAGATGGCGTCAAGAAAGGCAAAAAGGCGGTTCAGTTGTTTGGTTCCGGCTCTATCCTGCAGGAAGTGCGGGCCGCTGCCACCCTGCTGCGCGACGACTTCGGCGTGCAAGCCGACGTCTGGGCCGTCACCAGCTATAACGAACTTACCCGTGATGGCCTGAACACCGACCGCGACAACCTGCTGAACCCGGAACGCGACAAGAAGAAGTCGTACGTGACCGAAATGCTGGAAAGCCGTCGTGGTCCTGTCATTGCTGCAAGTGACTACATGAAAAACTACGCCAACCAGATCCGTAAGTGGGTTCCGCACAGCTACCACGTGCTGGGTACCGACGGCTTTGGCCGCAGTGACTCGCGCCAGAAATTGCGTCACTTCTTTGAAGTCGACCGTTACTGGATCGTTGTCGCCGCTCTGAACGCCCTCGCGGAAGAAGGCACTGTTGATGCGAAAGACGTCACCAAGGCGCTGAAACAGTTCAACCTCGACCCCAACAAACCCAACCCGGCGCTGTCTTGATCGGGTACAGGATACGAGCGGATTTAGGAGTCATACATGGCAACTGAAATCATTAAGGTTCCCGATCTGGGAATGGACGAGGCCTCGGTTATTGAGGTCAGCGTCAAAGCCGGGGATACCGTCAGCGAAGACGATACCCTGATTGTGCTGGAGTCGGACAAGGCCTCCATGGATGTCCCGTCGCCCAAAGCCGGGAAAGTCACCCAGGTGAAAGTCAAGGAAGGTGACAGCCTCAAAGAAGGCGACGAAATTCTGTACCTGGAAATTGAAGGCGATTCCGACAGCGACGACAGCTCAGCGTCTGATAAAAAATCCGACGAGAAAGCTGACAAGCCGTCTGCAGAAAAGGCCGAAAAACCGGCCAAGAAAGAAGCCTCCAAAAGCGGTGGCGAGGTCGTCTCCGTCAAGGTGCCGGACATCGGCATGGACGAAGCCGGCGTTATTGAAATCAACGTCAAGGTCGGCGACACCATCGAGGTCGACGACCCCATCGTGGTGCTCGAATCCGACAAGGCGAGCATGGAAGTGCCTTCTGACGTCGCCGGTGAAGTGGTCTCGATCAAGATAAAGGAAGGCGACCAGGTTAAAGAAGGCAGCGTTCTGGTAGAAGTGAAGTCGGCGGGCGGCGGTGCTGAATCGTCGGCGGATGACAGCCAGGAAAGCGACGACAACGCCAAACAAGCGGGCGCGCCAGCGTCATCCGGTGGCGGCAAAGACAGTGTAATCACCGTCAACACGCCGGACCTTGGCGATGCATCGGAAGTGGATGTTATCGAAGTCTCGGTTAAGCCCGGCGACACCCTGGCCATCGACGACCCCATGGTGGTTCTGGAAACCGACAAGGCCAGCATGGAAGTACCTGCCCTGGAAGCCGGTGAAGTGGTTGAAGTGTTGGTCAAGACCGGCGACAAGGTCAGTGAAGGTACACCCCTGCTGAAACTGAAGGTCAGCGGCGGTGAAGCGTCTTCTGCCAAGTCTGACGACAAGCCAGCCAAGTCTAGCGCCCCGGCACCCAAAGCCGCCGCTGAAGAACAACCAGCGACTCTGGCAATGGCCCACGATGACGCCCCGGTGGGTCCGTCCAAGACTGTGCATGCCGGCCCTGCGGTGCGTAAGCTGGCCCGTGAATTTGGCGTCGACCTGGCGCTGGTGCCTGGCTCTGGCCCGAAAGGCCGCATCGTAAAAGACGACGTAGCCGCCTGGGTCAAAAAGCGTGTTCAGGAACCTGCCCAGGTTGCTGGCGGTGCTGGAATTCCGAGCGTGCCGGATCAGGACTTCAGCAAGTTTGGTGACGTAGAGGTGAAAGACCTGACGCGGATTCAGCAGATAACCGCCCAGAACATGGCGCGTAACTGGCTGAACATTCCGCATGTAACTCAGTTCGACGAAGCCGATGTGACCGATACGGAGGCGTTCCGCCAGTCGCTGAAAGGTGAAATGGAGAAGCGTGGCATCAAGATCAGCCCGCTGGCGTTCATTGTTAAGGCCTGTGCTTCGGCCTTGCTGGAGTTCCCGAACTTCAACGTCTCGCTGATGGCTGACGGCAAGCGCATCGTACAGAAGCACTATGTGCACATCGGTATCGCAGTCGACACGCCTAACGGCCTGATTGTTCCGGTGATTCGCGATGCCGACAAGAAGTCGATCTGGCAGATTGCCGATGAGATCATCGACTACGCCAAGCGCGGTCGGGATGGCAAGGTGAAGTCTGACGAGATGCGCGGTGGTTCATTTACCGTCTCCAGTCTCGGCGGTCTCGGCGGTACGGCGTTCACGCCCATTGTGAACGCACCGGAAGTGGCGATCCTCGGTGTCTCCAAGAACCAGGTGAAACCACACTGGACCGGCAAGGAATTCGTGCCGCGCACCTTCACGCCACTGTCGTTGTCCTACGATCACCGGGCCGTGAACGGGGCCGATGCGGCCAAGTTCGCGACCTACCTGACCGAGGTCCTGAGCGACATTCGCAGACTGGTGCTGTAAAAAGCCCCTTATAGCGATTCAATCAACCCGGCCCAGGCCGGGTTTTTTTATGTCAAATTCAGGAGTTCGGGTTGGCTGGGCAGCAATAGCCCGCAACGGGTGCCGGATGAGCCCTTGTGGGGTCGGGCGGAATGCCGCCCACTCAACCCTTCCATGGGGCCTAGACCGCAACATCCATGTTGCGGACTTCCCCACAAGGGCTCATCCGGCACCCGCCGCTCGTTTCTCCTGCGAACTACAAACTTGAGTTAATTGACTTCCAGCACCTGAATCCGCACATCGAGTGTCAGTTGCAACCGGGTCAACTCGGAAGCTCTGGCCAGACCTTCAGCGGGTGCCCGGTATAGATGCGGTGTCATCACTAGCAGGTCCGAAATGTTTGATCCGCTCTCCAGCACAATCGTTTCGCGAACGGTCTCCCGGCTCACCTCCTGAAACGATTCGGGCACAGCGCGCTCCCCAGCAGGTCGCTCGGTGACGCTGGGGTAAATGATGTCCCGCAGTTCACGCAAATGGTCTGGCCCCGGGTCGACCATGATCAGCCGTCCTCCTGGCTTCAATACCCGGGCAAACTCGTCGAATACGGGGAAACCAAACACACAAAGCACCCGGTCGAGGCTGCTGTCGGGTACCGGTATGTGGGCATTTGTGCCCACCACCCAGGTGGATGCCGGGTACTGTTTGGCGGCCGACAGCACGGCCCATTTGGAAACATCCAGCCCTATCACCTGCATATTGATACCATCCGGCACAGCCTGGCCAAGCTGTCGCAGGTAATAGCCCTCGCCACAGCCAGCATCCAAACAAGCGGCCTCAGCGGGCAACCCCGGCAGCACAGCTTTATTGAGCGCGTCGGCAATAGGCTGGTAATGCCCTGCGTTGAGAAACCGTTGCCGGGCGGCCACCATGGTTTTGCTGTCGCCGGGGTCTTTCGACCGTTTATTCTGAACCGGTAACAAATGCACGTAGCCCTGGCGGGCAATATCGAAGCTATGCCCCTGCGGGCACTGCCAGGCATTATTCTGGCGGGTCAGTGGCTGGCCATCCAATGGGCAGGCAAGACGGTCAAAAGTGGTAACAGGCATGATCAGTATTGGCCGGGAATGTGACGCCATTGTACCGAAAAAGACCAACCAGGCACGGCTCGTCCTATCACTAAACTCTCAGCTAATAGCTCGCAGCTCGCAGCAGTCCCCTCTCATGCGACTAAAGTCTGGCTTTTCAATGGACACTGCAATTATGCACCATAGCGTTGGGTATTCTTAAGAACACCGCGCACTCTCTAGCTCGTTCAACAACAATAAGACGGAGAACACATCATGAGTGATGAAAAATCCCCAGCGGCGCAGTATTGGTCGGCTAACCTGAGATTGATTCTGGGTTGCCTGATCGTCTGGGCTTTTGTGTCCTACGGTTGCGCCATTCTGTTTCGTCCGTTACTGGCCGGAATTCAATTCGGTGGCACCGACCTCGGCTTCTGGTTTGCTCAACAGGGTTCAATTCTCAGCTTTATCGGTCTGATCTTCTTCTACGCCTGGAAGATGAACAAACTCGATAAGAAATTCGACCTCGGGGAGTAAGGCAGATGAGTCAATTTGCAATTAACCTGATCTTTGTTGGCGGCTCCTTTGCGCTTTATATCGGTATCGCGATATGGGCCCGGGCATCCTCTACCAAAGAATTCTACGTCGCCGGTGGCGGCATCAACCCGGTGACCAACGGCATGGCAACAGCGGCCGACTGGATGTCGGCTGCTTCGTTCATCTCCATGGCGGGCCTGATTTCCGCTGGTGGTTACGCCAATTCAACCTTCCTGATGGGTTGGACGGGTGGCTATGTATTGTTGGCCATGCTGCTGGCACCCTACCTGCGCAAGTTCGGCAAGTTCACAGTGCCTGACTTCATTGGCGACCGTTTCTACAGCAGCAAGGCGCGTCTGGTCGCCGTTGTCTGCCTGATCGTGGCGTCGGTAACCTACGTAATCGGTCAGATGACCGGTGCCGGTGTTGCCTTCTCACGCTTCCTGGAAGTAAGCAGTACAGCAGGTATCTGGATTGCGGCGGTCATTGTGTTCTTCTACGCGGTATTCGGCGGCATGAAAGGCATTACCTATACTCAGGTAGCCCAGTATGTCGTGCTGATCATCGCCTACACCATTCCGGCGATCTTTATTTCACTGCAATTGACTGGCAACCCGATTCCGATGTTCGGTCTGTTCAGCGAGCATACTGACTCCGGCATGCCGTTGCTGGCCAAACTGGATGAAGTGGTACGTGAACTGGGCTTCCGGGACTACACCGCAGACGTGTCCAACAAGCTGAACATGGTGCTGTTTACCCTGTCACTGATGATCGGTACTGCAGGTCTGCCCCACGTAATCATCCGCTTCTTCACCGTACCCAAGGTGGCTGACGCACGCTGGTCTGCCGGCTGGGCACTGGTGTTCATCGCCCTGCTGTACCTGACAGCCCCTGCCGTTGCTTCAATGGCTCGTCTGAACCTGCTGACCACCGTCTTCCCGGATGGTGCCGAAGCCCCTGCGCTGGCCTATGACGAGCGGCCGCAGTGGATTCGCAGCTGGGAAGAAACCGGTCTGGTGAACTTCGACGACAAGAACAACGACGGTCGCATCCAGTTCTACAATGCCGTACCTTCCTTTGAAGACACCGCAGAATCTCGTGGCTGGGCAGGCAATGAACTGACCGTTAACAACGACATCCTGGTACTGGCCAACCCTGAAATCGCCAACCTGCCAGGCTGGGTTATCGGTTTGATTGCAGCGGGCGGTATCGCGGCGGCTCTGTCGACAGCAGCAGGCTTGTTGCTGGCCATTTCCTCGGCCATCAGTCACGATTTGATCAAGAAAACCCTCAAACCAGACATCAGTGAAAAAGGTGAAATGCTCGCTGCCCGTATCTCCATGGGCGGTGCCATTCTGCTGGCAACCTATCTGGGCCTTAATCCACCCGGGTTCGCGGCGCAGACGGTCGCTCTGGCCTTTGGTATTGCGGCTGCCTCGATCTTCCCGGCGATCATGATGGGTATTTTCTCGACCCGCATGAACGACAAGGGTGCGATCGCCGGTATGCTGGCGGGTCTGTTGTCCACGCTGCTGTACATCTTCACCTACCTCGGCTGGTTCTTCATTCCAGACACCAACATGCTGGCCAACACGGCTGACAACTGGCTGTTTGGTATTTCACCACTGTCCTTCGGGGCTGTCGGTGCTATGATCAACTTCGGCGTTGCCTTCATCGTATCCAACGCGACCGATGCACCACCGAAAGAAATTCAGGAGCTGGTTGAAAGCGTTCGCTATCCGAAAGGCGCTGGCGCAGCGAGTCACCTCAGTCACTGATTGATCCGGTGTACTGCCGCCGACTCTCGCTCCCGGAAGTCGGCACAGGTACACTGACAGGACCACAGTTTCTCTCACGGGCTTCCACTTGGAGGCCCGTTTTATTTCAGGGTTAACCTTTCATGTTATGGCATTTAATCGCAATTGCAGTATCGGGCCTGGGTGCCGCTGGCATTGGCCTTTTCCTACGTTTTCTCAGCCGAAAGAAATTACCCCGATGGATCATCCCGGTCTTTGCCGGTGCGGGCATGCTGGCTTATCAGATCAACTTTGAGTACAGCTGGTTCGATTTGAAACAGACGCAGCTCCCCGAGGGTTCCGTGGTGGTTTCAACCGAATCCCCCAACCAGGTCTGGCGGCCCTGGACCATGGTTTACCCCATGATCAATGCCTTTACCGTGCTTGATGTGAACAACATGATTCACCGCGAACAGGAAGGCGACACCATTGCCCGCTTCGTGATGTATCGCTTTGAAAAACAACACATCGATCAGGTGACCTACCAAACCTATCTGCTCAATTGCACCACAACCGAGCTGGTACCCATGACTGAGGCCGGAGAGGCCCAGGTCAATGACATTCGCACACTTGAGCAAGACAGCACCATCATGACTGAAGTCTGCCAGGCACTTTGAGATTGGGCGCTGAAGGTGGCATTCTTGCAACGCCATTCATCAGGGGAACGTCATGCAAATAGCAGTCTATTGCGGCTCAAAAAGTGGTCATAGCCCGGAATACATCGACCTGGCCACCAACCTGGGCCAACAAATGGCCCGTCGACAGCATGACCTGATATACGGTGGCGCCAACATTGGTCTGATGGGCGCGGTGGCCGATGCCGTATTGGCCGGTGGCCGACAGGTGCTGGGCGTGATGCCCAAAGCACTGGTCGACCGGGAAGTCGCCCACCCGGGCATCACTGAATTGCAGGTCGTCGACACCATGCATGAACGCAAGGCCGGCATGGCCGAGCCGGCCGATGCCTTTGTCGCACTGCCTGGCGGGCCAGGCACCATGGAAGAGCTTTTTGAAGTCTGGACCTGGCGGATGCTGGGCTACCACCACAAGCCAGTGGCCATCCTGAATTACAACGGTTACTACGACCCGCTGCTCACCATGATCACCCGAATGACCGACCAGGGCTTCGCCTGGGCCGACCTCACGACCACACTGATCATCGAATCAACGGTCGACAGCCTGCTGACTACTCTGGAAAGCCAGGTCCGGCCGCAATGAACATCGCCTTTTTCATGCGCGCCTACACCGGTTTGCTGGGTGTGGCCGCCACAGTAGCCATTCTCGCTCTGTTGAACGGGTCAGAACCAGCGCCCTGGTGGGGGGTTCTGCTGGCGGTTGCGCCCATGGCCCTGCATTTCACGCTGCGCGTCACCCTAACCGGTCGGCCGCGCAAACGCTGGCTGATGCCGCAGCAAGTCTTCACCATTGGCGGCCTGGGGCTGACCATGAACCCGGATGCCGTCGAGCAACCTTCAATACTGGCCTCGGGGCTGGCCGCTGCACTGGTGGTCATGCTGTACATCTATGTGCTGAAGGTCTGGCGGAAGGGGGTGGAGCAAGACAACGGGGACGCCGATACATCGGGCGACCCCTGATTTACAGAGCCAAGTTTTACCTCAACAACAACAACGGCTTGTTCGACTTCAACAACACCTTGGCGGTCAGACTGCCCAGCACCAGCTCGCGCAATCGGGTATGGCTGTAAGCCCCCATCAGGGTCAGATCGATATCGTGCTCGGCCTGGTAGTTCACCAGCGCTTCACTCGGTTTACCGTCCAGGGTCACCGCAGTAACGTTGTGACCCGCTGCCTGCAATACCTCCGTTGCCCTATGCTGCAGGGTATTTGAGTTAGCCGGGTCTTCCCCTACGGTGACAAGATGCACCGGAATGCCTTTGAACAGAGGGCTTTGCGCCAGCATGTCGAGTGCCTTGCTGGAGGCATCGCTGCCATCGTAGGCCAGCATGACTTTCTCGGGCACCGTAAATTCAGTGTTTACCACCAGAATGGGTCGGTGCAGAGCGCGTATCGTGGCTTCCAGATGAGCGCCCAGGTGCGTGGCGTCCTGCTCGTGCTCTTCGCCACGAATACCCAGCACCAGAACGCGAATGTCTTCTTCCATCTCGATCAGGGATTCTGTCAGGCTGCCGTGGCGCTGTTTGGTCGACGCTTCGGTACCGCCCTGCCCGATCCGCTCTTTGGCGGCCGCCAGCATCAGCTTGCCTTGCTCCATCATTAGCCGGTTACGTTGTTCTTCGACCTCGGTCAATTCCTGCAGCAGGGTATCGCGGCTACCCAGCCCAATGGCACCGGACAAATCAGCCGTAGAGGCACCCACCGGGTGCTCCAGGTTGTGCAATAACTGCAAGGGTGCATCCGTGCGCTGGCTGATCCAGGCAGCATAGTCACAGACCGACTGGCTGTATTTGGAACCGTCAATGCAGGCCAGTATTTTATTGTCTTTATTAAACATCAGTGACCTCCTAACACTTTGTCGATCTCTTCGGGTTTATCGTGCACCCCAAAGCGGTCAACGATGGTTTCACTGGCTTCGTTCAGACCAATGACTTCAACCTGTGCCCCTTCACGGCGGAACTTGATCACCGCCTTGTCGAGTGCGCCCACGGCGGTAATGTCCCAGAAATGAGCACGGGTCAGGTCAATAACAACATGATCGACGGCTTCTTTGAAGTCGAATGACGCCAAAAACTTCTCGGATGACGTAAAGAAGACCTGGCCGATGACGCTGTAGCGGCGGGTATCGGTCTGTTCATCCAGCTCACTGGTGACATACATAAAGTGCCCCACCTTGTTGGCAAAGAACAATGCCGCCAGCAGCACGCCCGCAAAGACGCCGTAGGCCAGGTTATGTGTCCAGACCACAACGATAACGGTAACGACCATCACAATATTGGTCGACAGCGGGTACGTCTTAAGGTCTTTGAACGAGCCCCAGTTAAAGGTACCGATAGAGACCATGATCATCACCGCCACCAGGGCGGCCATCGGTATCTGCGACACCCAGGGGTTCAGAAAGACCACCATGATCAGCAGCACGACGCCGGCAATCAGCGTCGACAAACGCCCACGACCGCCCGATTTAACGTTGATGACCGACTGTCCGATCATGGCGCAACCGGCCATGCCACCCATCAGGCCAGAACCGATGTTGGCAACGCCCTGGGCCTTGCACTCGCGGTTCTTGTCACTGGGGGTGTCGGTCAGATCATCGACAATGGTCGCTGTCATCAGAGATTCGAGAATCCCGACCATGGCCAGCGCAAACGCATATGGGAAAATGATTTTCAGGGTTTCGAGGTTCAGCGGTACATCGGGCCACAAGAACATCGGCAGGGTATCCGGCAACTCGCCCAGATCGCCCACGGTTCTGATATCAAGCCCCATCACCATACTCACGCCCGTCAGTACAACAATGGTCACCAGCGGCGAGGGAATGGTTTTATTGATCAGCGGAAACAGGTAAATGATGCCCAGGCCTGCTACCGTCATCGCATAGACGTGCCAGGTGACATTGGTCAACTCCGGCAATTGCGCCATAAAGATCAGGATCGCCAGGGCATTCACAAAGCCCGTGACCACTGAGCGCGATACAAATCGCATCAGCTCGCCCATGCGCAAATAGCCAATCACAATCTGCAGAACACCGGTCAGCAGCGTTGCCGCCAGCAAATATTCGAGCCCATGCTCTTTCACCAGCGTCACCATCAGCAAAGCCATGGCGCCCGTCGCAGCAGAAATCATTCCCGGCCGGCCGCCGGTAAAGGCAACGACAACCGCGATACAGAAAGAGGCATACAAACCGACTTTGGGGTCAACGCCTGCGATAATGGAAAAGGCGATGGCTTCGGGGATCAACGCGAGAGCAACAACCAAACCGGCGAGCACATCGCCACGAACATTCCCGAACCAATCTTTCCGGGTAGAAGATAACAACATAGGGACCTCAGAGGGTACGAGTTAACGATTAAGTGCCGCGTATCGGCGAGCCATACAGGATGCGTGCCCTGGATGAACACAGTAAGTCAGACATAGGCGTCTGCAGAGATGGGATGGTGCGCTAGGGTGGCGTAATAGTCACGATGGTGCTGCAGGCTCAGTCGGTAAAGGGACGCGCATGATAGCGGCTGGGGGGCAGATAACAACCCCTGGTTACCCTAGTTCCGGAGATCGGCTCACCTCATTGGAGCTGGCCCGCACCGGATACCGGGTAGGCCTCTGTGGGGTCGGCGTTAATCCATCCATGGAGCCTGGGCCGCAGCATCCGTGCTGCGGACTACCCCGCAGAGGCCTACCCGGCACCCGGTGCTAGTCTCCTGAGCCAACTCCGAAACTTGTGCTAGTAACCTTTGACACACTCTAGCAGGCACAAAAAAGCCCCGACTGTGAAGAAACACAAACAAGGCAAACAATTTTTAGAACAGGGGTTAAATGTATTGTTGGCAGCCAATAAAGTGCCGGATACCGGGTGTGCCTATCCGGGGAAGTCCGCAGCAGGGATGCTGCGGTCTAGGCCCCATGGATGGGTTCACGCCGACCCCGGATAGGCACACCCGGTGTCTGGCACGAACTCACGGCAACCAGTTAAACTGACCTCCGAATTGCCTCAGAAGAATCCCATGGGGTTGACGTCGTAGCTGACCAGCAGGTTCTTGGTCTGTTGGTAGTGATCCAGCATCATTTTGTGGTTTTCGCGGCCGACACCGGATTTCTTGTAGCCACCGAAGGCCGCGTGTGCCGGGTAATGGTGGTAGCAGTTGGTCCAGACGCGGCCGGCTTCGATGCCCCGGCCCATGCGGTAGGCCCGATTCATATCCCGTGTCCACAAACCGGCGCCCAGGCCGAACTCGGTGTCGTTGGCAATTTCCAGAGCCTCGGCTTCATCTTTAAAGGTGGTGACCGACACGACCGGGCCAAAGATTTCCTCCTGGAAAACGCGCATCTTGTTGTGGCCTTTGATCAGCGTTGGCTGAATGTAGAAGCCGGACTCGTACTTGCCTTCTGTAGTGCCCAGCTGGTCTCCGCCCAGCAGGAACTCAGCACCCTCTTCCCGGCCGATGGCAAAATAGCCCATGATCTTGTCGAATTGCTCCTGTGATGCCTGAGCGCCGACCATCACCTCGGTATCCAGTGGGTTACCGCGTTTGATCTGGTTGGTACGCTCAATCACTTTTTTCATGAACTCATCGTAAATGGATTCATGCACCAGCAGGCGGGAGGGGCAAGTGCAGACTTCCCCCTGGTTAAAGAACGCCAGCACCACCCCTTCAATGCACTTGCTCAGATAGCTGTCTTCATGTTGCATCACATCTTCGAAGAAAATGTTGGGTGATTTGCCACCGAGTTCGACGGTAGAGGGAATGATATTCTCTGCAGCGCATTTGAGAATGTGCGAGCCGACTGGCGTGGAGCCGGTAAACGCAATCTTGGCGATGCGCTTGCTGGTCGCCAGCGCCTGGCCCGCTTCCGCGCCGTAGCCATTAACCACGTTCAAGACACCGGCTGGCAGCAGATCTTCAATCAGTTCAACGAATTTCAGAATGGACCAGGGTGTCTGCTCTGCCGGCTTTAACACGATGCAGTTGCCGCTGGCCAGTGCCGGGGCCAGTTTCCAGGCGGCCATCAACAGCGGAAAATTCCAGGGAATGATTTGCCCGACGACGCCGAGCGGTTCGTGAAAATGATAGGCAACGGTGTGCCCGTCAATTTCACCGATGGAGCCTTCCTGTGCACGAATTGCCCCGGCAAAATACCGAAAGTGGTCCACCGCCAGTGGTACATCGGCATTCAGCGTCTCACGGACTGCCTTGCCGTTATCCCAGGTTTCAGCGATGGCGATCATCTCCAGATTTTGTTCGAGCCGGTCGGCAATCTTTAACAAGAGGTTGGAGCGCGCTGTGACCGACATGGACCCCCAGGCCGCTTTGGCCGCATGGGCAGCATCGAGTGCCAGATCAATGTCTTCGGCGCTGGAGCGCGGAATCTGGCAAAAAATATCGCCGGTCACCGGCGACACATTATCAAAGTACTGGCCTTTAACGGGTTCGACCCATTGTCCGCCAATAAAGTTGCCATAGCGGGTTTTTACGGAGACGGGGGAATCGGGCTGGCCAGGGTGCGAATAGAGCATGGTTGTTACCTCTTGCTGTTGTTGTTTTGGGTGAATCCATAAGGGCTATCGCAACGGCCGTGCCAGCGCTTGCATTGATGCCTGGAAGGGGCTAAAACAAAGGAGCTGAACAGCAAGGTGAATCAGACCTGCAAGGCTTGCCAGCCGGGGCTTAGCGTCACTCGGTACATCCCCGGAAAGCCAGTATTCACGGGCCACTCAGCACGCACATCACCACAAGAATAAAAACTCAAACGCCGGTCGGGTATCGGCGATCACCCGAACAGGGTGTTGCAGGGTGCATCAGGTGTTGCAAAATGCCACACCCGGGAGATCACAGATGGCTTCTACGACCCACCCCAGTGCTGAGGCACTGGCCGCCGCCAGGCATCAGTTTTTTGAACAGCGCCAGACGCCCGGTTCACTGATATCTCCACTGATCGAGCGTTCCTGGCAGCGCAGCCTCAAAGCGGGCCTGACACCGGAGCACTGCAGCCGCGAAGCACGGCTGTCGCAACCCGAATTTCGCGACATTCGCGAACGCAACCACACCCTGCTCGACATCGCCCGTCCGCAACTGGAAAGCCTGTTCGAGCAAATTCAGGACACCCAGTGCGCCGTCTTACTGGCGGACCAGACGGGCACCATCCTCCATGGCGTGGGCGATGCGGGCTTTGTACCGGAAGCTCGGCGCGTAGAATTGATGCCAGGCGGTGTCTGGAGTGAAGGCGCGCGGGGCACCAATGCCATTGGCACCGCTGCCAGCGAAGGGCGTTCGGTAGTTGTGCATGGCCAGGAGCATTTTCTCGATCAGAACGGCTTTTTAACCTGTGCGGCCGTACCGGTGTTTGACCCCAGTGGACAGGTGATCGGTGTGCTCGATATTTCCAGCGATGCGCGGCATTCCCAGCGCCACACCATGGCTCTGGTCAATCTGGCGGTATCGATGATTGAGAACAGCCTGCTCGAACGCACTTGCGAGCGGGCTCATTTAATGTACCTGCACCCTCACGCCCATCTACTGGGTGGTTTGTACGAGGGTATTCTGGCCTACGACGATAGCGGCCACATCATTGGCGCCAATCGCTGGGCGCGGCAGCACCTGAATTTACCTGACCGCAGCGAGCACCCCCTCAATCTGCACAACCTGTTTCCGAGACTGACCGAGCCCGAAGCCCATGCCAGCCTGGTGACTCACAGTGGCCAGACCTTGCATGCCCGACACAAAGCCTACAGAACCCCGTCGAGCCCGACTAGAACAGCGCCGGCTCCGCGTCCAACCCCAGTATCCGATCCGCTGGCAGCGCTGGAGAGTACCGACCCGGGCATCGACAAACTGATCAGACAGGCAAGACGCATCGTCGGCCAGGGCATTCCCATCCTGCTGCAAGGCGAAACCGGGGTCGGCAAGGATGTCTGGGCCAGAGCACTCCACCAGGCTGGTCCCCGCAACGGCGCCATGGTAGCGGTCAACTGCGCCGCCATTCCCGAAAGCCTGATCGAAGCCGAGCTATTTGGCTACCGCCCGGGGGCATTTACCGGGGCCGACAAAGCAGGCTCCCGTGGCCGGATATTGGAAGCCGACAAAGGCACGCTGTTTCTCGATGAAATCGGCGATATGCCGACAGCCCTGCAACCGCGTTTGCTGCGCGTACTGCAGGAGCGGCAAGTGATCCCGGTCGGTGGCGGCCAGCCCATTCCGGTCGACTTCGACCTAATCTGCGCCACCCACACCCATCTGCGTGAAGCCGTCGACCAGGGGCTGTTTCGGCAGGACCTGTATTACCGGATCAATGGCCTGACACTGAACCTGCCACCCTTGCGTGAACGGGAAGACATCAGAAGCCTGATCGACAGGGTTATGGCTGAACTCGGCGGTGGCACACTAAGCCCGGCCAGTTGCACTCTGCTGGAAAACCACCCCTGGCCCGGCAACTTGCGACAGCTCCATTCCGTGCTCAGAACCGCCCGCATCCTGTGCGACCCGGACCAACCCATTGAACCCGAACACCTGTCAGCCGATTTTCTGGCCGAAGCCCGGACGGCAGCGCCAGCAGAAGGCACTGGTCCTGCCCTCGCTGACTGGGAACGGCAAGCCATCAGCACGGCACTGGAAAACAGTCAGGGGAACGTTTCAGCAGCGGCCCGTGAATTGAATATTGACCGCACTACCCTGCACCGCAAGTTGAAACACCTGAGTGGGCACAGCCAGTAGGGTCATGAGTCAGACCAAGCCACACATTGCAGCATCTGCATCGTTTGAAACCCAATAATTCGTACTTTGCAAATAGAATCCCATAAAAATGTTACCAATCGGTCACATTTTTCGGGTAATGTGGTTAGGATCATTTTTTGACCAGATGTTCAACTAATGATGCTGCACCGTACCTTCGGGTGCGTTATAAAAACCAAAGTTCTTAGAACGCAGCTCAGCAGTCGATACGCTGCACTCACAAAAAAAAACAATAACGGGACTCTGTGGTCGGCAACCCACACGGATGTCAGTGAGCCCCGAAGTCAATGAGAGGGATACCATGAACGCCAGACGAACCACCCTGGCCCTGATGATTGCCGCGGCCTCCGCCGGCGGTGCCCAGGCCGATCTGATTTTCTCCGAATACATTGAAGGCTCCTCCTTCAATAAAGCCATTGAATTGCAAAATACCGGCGACGCCACGCTCGACCTCAGTCAATACGCGGTCGAACTGTACTCCAATGGCAATACTAGCCTGAATACCTCCCTGACCCTGAGCGGCACCCTGGCGGCTGGCGATGTCTATGTCATCGCCAATAGTCAGGCTGCACAGGACATTCTGAACGTCACCGACATAACCTCAGGTGTTGCCAACTTCAACGGTAACGATGTAGTCCTGTTGCGCGAAGTCGACACCGTCGTCGACCGCATTGGCCAACTGGGTAATGGCGATACCTTCGGTGCCAATGTCACCCTGGTGCGCAAGTCTGACATTACCGAGGGTGATCCTGACTTTACGGCCACCTTCGACCCGAGCGCCCAGTGGGATTCCTATCCGAGTAATACCTTTGCTTATCTGGGTAACGGTGGAACAGGTGATGACGATGACCCGGATGATCCGGTATTGGCGCAATGCGGCGACCCGATGACATTGATCTCGGCCGTACAGGGCAGCGGTGACGAATCTTCCCTGCTTGGCCAGAGTGTGTCGGTTGAAGCCATTGTGGTTGGCGATTACCAGGCTGGAAACCAGCTCAGCGGTTTCTTCCTGCAAGAAGAAGATGCCGATCAGGATGGTGATGCAAGCACCTCTGAAGGCCTATTTGTCTTCTACTCCGGTACCGACGTTGCGGTCGGCGACCGCGTTGTCGTCAACGGTTCGGTGGACGAGTACTTTGGCCTGACTCAGATCAATGATGTAGACGGCATCAGCATCTGTGCCAGCAACCAGATGTTGCCGACACCGGCGCTGGTCTCCCTCCCGCTGGATAATGCCGACGATCTCGAAGCCTTTGAAGGTATGAGCGTCGCCAGTAATCAGACCTTGACAGTCAATGAGGTGTATCAGCTGGGCCGCTATGGCGAATTCACCGTCAGCGAGGGTCGTCGTTACATTCCGACCGAAGTTGCGGCACCGGGCCCCGATGCCTTCGCCGTGAACGCTGCCAACGACCTGAACAAGCTGGTTGTTGAAGACGGCATTCGCACGCAAAACCCGGATCCAATGCGGTTTCCGGCGCCTGAGCTGTCGGCCTACAACACCCTGCGCATTGGCGAAACCATCACCAACCTAAGTGGCGTTCTGAACTACTCGTTCGGCGCTTACAAGCTGATTCCAACGAGTGATTTGCAACTGCAGGGCACCAACCCGCGCACCGCCGCACCGGAAGACACTCTGGATCGCGACATGCGAGTGGCCAGTTTCAACGTGCTGAACTACTACAACGGTGATGGCCTCGGCGGTGGTTTCCCGACCGACCGAGGTGCCGATACACCGCTGGAACTGGAACGCCAGGAAGCCAAGCTGGTTGCTGCGTTGTCGGCTCTGGACGCCGATGTGATCGGTCTGATGGAAATCGAGAACGATGGCTTTGATGAAAACAGTGCCATTGCCCAACTGGTCGATGCGCTGAACGTGACTCAACCGGCAGAAAAAATTTACGATTACATCTCAACCGGTGGTGCGGGTGTGGGCACCGATTCGATTGCGGTGGGTCTGATCTACCGCCCCGATGTGGTGGCACCGGTCAACAGTGCCCAGGTATTGTCGAGCGACAACTCGCCATTGAATGACGAGGGCGAACCGCTGTTCAACGATGAGAAAAACCGCCCGGCGCTGACGCAGAGCTTTGAGCATCTGGGCAGCGGTGATCGCTTCACCGTTGTCGTCAATCACCTGAAGTCCAAGGGCTCTTCCTGTGACGACGTTGGTGATCCTGAAGATCCCAATCTGCAGGGCAACTGCAATGGCGTGCGTACCGATGCGGCTACTGCCATGGCTGAATGGCTGAGCACCTACCCGACTGGTGTTGATGATGCTGACGTGATGATCATAGGTGACCTGAACGCTTATTCGATGGAAGACCCTCTTCAAGTTCTGGCCGATGCCGGCTATGCCAATCTGAAGGGCGAAGGTGAATACTCTTACGTCTTCGATGGCGAATCCGGCAACCTGGACCATGCACTGGCCTCTGCCAGCTTGCAGGCCAAGGTGATCAAGGTTCAGGACTGGCACATCAATACCGATGAACCGCTGGTGCTGGATTACAACACCGAGTTCAAGAGCGACAATCACGTCGAACTGTTGTATGCGCCAACGCCTTACCGGTCTTCCGACCATGATCCGGTCATCGTTGACTTCAGTCTGAACACACCACCGAATGCCTCGTTCAGTGTGTTCAAGTTCCTGTTCTGGTACATCTTTATCAGCGACAGTAACGACGATGACGGCTATGTCGTCGACCATGAATGGCAGGCAGGTTCATTCACCTTCTCAGGTGACTGGAATGTAATTCCGAAGTACCTGCTCAAGCGTAACAAGGTGCGTGAGGTTACCCTCACCGTCACCGATAACGATGGCGCCACCAGCAGTCTGACTCAGACGCTGCCGCGTTGAGGTTGTTGCCATAGATCCGCGCCGGCTACCGGGTATACCTATCCGGGGTCGGCGTAAATCCATCCATGGAGCCTAGACCGCAGCATCCTTGCTGCGGACTTCCCCGGATAGGTACACCCGGTACCCGACACTTAGCTTGGTGCCTCCTCCGAAAAAGACCCCACGCTCGTTACTGAGCACCGCTTGGTTGAGTTAATAATCCCTGTTCATCAAATCATCACCATTCTGTCGTTCAACTGTCATTTCCCGGCAATAGTCTGACACTGTCTGCTATGACCGGAGCCTGCCGTTATGACGAACCGATCCGTACGTGCTGTGTTTATTTCCGATATTCATCTGGCCAATCCCAATAGCCAGGTAACGCTGCTCGAAGAGTTTCTGCGTACGACCGAAATGGAAACGCTTTATCTGCTGGGCGACATTGTCGACCTGTGGAAACTGAGCACACGCAAAGGCCGCTGGTCCCGCGAGCACGAAGCCATTTTAAAGTTGATTCTGGCCAAGGCTCATAACGGCACCAAAGTCGTTTATGTGCCGGGCAACCATGATCCTTTCTTTCGTCATTTCGCCGACACGACGTTGGGTCCGATCAGCGTAGAGCATGAGGCCATTCATACCGCCGCTACCGGTGAACGGTATCTATTACTGCATGGTGACCGGTTCGATGAGGATATCTATTGCGGGCACTTCTGGTGGCACTTGGGTGAGTGGGCCTATGAATCCATTGTTACGCTCAACCGTCATCTGAACCGGGTTCGCGCGCTCTTTGGCAGACCTTACTGGTCGTTGCCGGGTGCACTGAAGGTGCGCAGCAAGAAAGCCCGGGCCTACATCGAGAGCTTTGAAACCAAGGTGATTGATTATGCGCGTAGCCAGGGCGTTCAGGGGGTGATCTGCGGTCACATTCATCAGGGCACACTGCGCATTAGCGAGGGCTTTGTGTATGCCAATGATGGCGACTGGATTGAGAGCTGCACGGCACTGCTGGAACATCAGGATGGCAGTCTGGAGTTGCTTCAGGTGCCGCACGCGGCCACCCAGCCCGGCATGCGATTGCACCCGGCCATGTCACCCAAGCAGGCGACTGCATTACACAGCCAGGCTCATTGAAACCTTTACTTACGTTTCTCTACGAAATAATTACGCTTGCAGTGTCAATTGAATCACAAACGGCGCGGTACCGCATTGTACTGTCTGCCATTAAGGGCCAAAGTATAGGGGTACTCCATTCGCCGATGTAAAGGAGCCATTGAAACCCGGTGCACAGCAGGCAACTTCACCGCTGCAGACCGGGTTCTTCAACCAAGGCCAACCAGCAGTCTTCGGATTCACGGCCGGAACGGATTCCCGGGAGGTTCTATGCTGGCACTGCTCGTAATACTCAGTCTGTTTCTCATGGTTTTTGGCGTTTGCTACTGGTCTTTAAACCACTATCCGCGTTCGCGCCCCTTTCGCTACAGCCCGGGGTCGGAAATGCCTCTGCCCGATCCAAAGCGCACGCAACTGATGGCCGTTCTGGCACAGCGTTACGAACTGGAAACCATCATCAAACATGCCCGCCTCGACAGCGAACGGCTCGATGCCTTGCAGCGCTGGACACTCAATCGCTGGGAACCCCAAAACGGCAGTCGGTCGGGCTCACACAACCCACTCGATATTCTTGCCCGGGTCAGCCAGGGGGAACAGTTTGGTCGCAGCGACTTCGTCACCGTGCTTGGCCACGCCCTTCAGGCAGTCGGTATTCCTGCTCGCCTGGTTGAGCTGCACACACGCGACAGCCACTGGCGGCCGCTTGGGGGCTGTTACACTGGGCTTGAGGTTTTTTTAAGTGAGGAAAACACCTGGGTCTGGGTCGACGCCCAGTACGATGCCATTATTCTGAACAAAGGTCGTTACTGCAGTGCCCTCGATATTAAAGATGCCTTGCTGTCCCGCACCCATGAACTCGAACTGATTTCCGCGCTCGAGGGCACTGACATTGATAGCTATCTTGCTTTCCTGGCGCCTTTTCTGGACATCATTATTGCCCAGCCGCTGGGCCAAAGCCGGCGTTTTGCGCTTGTTCCACCTCAGTTGCGCTTCCCGCGGCGCCACCACCTGTTCGGTCGAACCCTGTACGATCAGGTTTGCCACTCGCGGGATACCTTTTACGCCGTTCGGGAGCTGAACCAGTTAATCCCGACTCGTCCCAAAAGCACCTTCCGGCCAAGAACCGCCAACGCCTGACGACTAAACGACCGGCCGTTAGCCGCCAGCGTTGGCTGACCGGTCGGAGTCTTCGATGGGGGCGAAATCTTCCTCACTCAGTTCGGGCGATTCCGTGCTGGTGTAGGTGGAGTCGATTCGCTTAAGTGCCTTGCACATCACATCGATGCGCTGATCCTGAGCGTGAATGTGTTCAAGCAGGGCCATAATGGCATGGGCGGTCGGGTCTGGCATTTGTGACACCCCGTAGGCATCGAAACCGACTTTATCGGCCATGGCCTTCTGTTTGTCACTGAACGGCAGCACTTTTTCACCCTGCTGTTTAACGATGCGCCCGGGAATACCGACCACGGTAGCGTTCTCTGGCACAGCCTTGGTAACAACCGCATTGGACCCTACCCGCGCATTCTTGCCGACGGTAAAGGGGCCCAGCACCTTAGCGCCGGCACCAACAATCACGCCGTCTTCCAGCGTTGGGTGGCGCTTGCCTTTTTCCCAGCTGGTGCCGCCCAGAGTAACGCCCTGGTAAATGGTGACGTCATCGCCAATTTCAGCGGTCTCCCCGATCACCACGCCCATGCCATGGTCTATGAAGAACCGTCGGCCAAGCTTGGCGCCCGGGTGAATCTCGATACCGGTGAACCAGCGAGCCAGTTGAGAGACCCAGCGAGCCAGTGTTTTCAGATTCCATTGCCACAGCTTGTGACTGAAGCGATGGATCAGAATGGCATGCAAACCCGGATAGTTCAGGAGCACCTCAAACCAGCTTCGCGCCGCAGGGTCGCGGTCAAAGACGCTCTGGATGTCTTCTTTCAGATTGCGGAACATATCAGGGTTTCCTTATCGACTTGTCTACCTGCGTCAGCATGCCACGTAAAATGTTGGCTTCAACTTCATCGGGCTGCGCGCGCAGAATCAGGCGGCGTAATTTACTGATCAGAGTTCGGGGGTTAGTGGGGTCGAGAAAGTCGATCTCAACCAGGGTCTTCTCCCAGTGCTCGAACAACCCTTCAAGCTGCTCGGCCCGCGCTGGTGGCTGGTCCCATTCGACGCCCCAGTCGGTTCGGGTCTGGGGCACAGCCAGTTCCTGACGCATGCGCAATTCATAGCAGAGTACCTGAACTGCCTGAGCCACATTAAGCGAACTGTAGTCCGGATTTGACGGAATGTTCACATGATAGTGGCATTTGGCCAGCTCATCATTGGTCAGGCCACTGCGTTCACGCCCAAACAGCAAGGCCACTGTTGACCCGGCCGGGTGGGCGGCCACTTTATCGGCCATTTCACGCGGATTGAGCAGCGGCCAGGGCAAGGAGCGCAAACGAGCTGAAGCGCCCACCACCAACGTGCAATCGGCTATGGCGGTGTCGATATCCTCGACGACCTCAGCCCGGTCGAGCACATCGTGGGCACCGGAAGACAAGGCAAAGGCTTCACCGGACGGATAATCCTTGGGAGACACCAGCACCAGCCGGGTCAGGCCCATGGTTTTCATGGCCCGGGCGGCGGCACCAATATTGCCGGGGTGGCTGGTGTGCACCAACACCACTTTAATATCATCCAGCCGGATACCCGTTTCGCCAGCGGCGTCCTGTGACTGCGACATGCTTTATTTCACCTCTTATCGTTCAAAAACTGCACACCACGTCTTAAAGAGTGCATCAAAGGTGTGTATTATACGCGCCCTTGTGCACTGTAACAGACTAAATGCCCTCACCAGCGAGTCGTCAGGCGGCCAGATGCAAGGCGCATTGGCGCAGGAATAGTGAGCCTATTTCAAGCCGATGCAACGCAGTCAGATGGCTGCCTGACGACTCGCCCGAAGGGAGCTTCCCAAAAGGCCCACCCCGGCGTTGTCGCTCTTGGAAAGGGAACCACCCTTCCCGGCAAGCGGCGCCTTGTGGTGAACCTTTTGGGAAGCTCTGGTGTGAGCATTTAGTCTGTTACAGCGCACTAATTCGGGAAAGCGCCCGAACCGCTGTTTAACAAACCCGTTTTTGCGGATAAAACCGACGTACCTGACCAGGCTCGTCCGGTCCGTTCTGTCTGGCTGTGCTGTCACACACCCGATGGAAAGGCTGGCGCCCATGCCTGTACCGGTACGGTTTAACCCTTTTGATGTGAGTGTGAACCGACCATGCAACCGATTCTGACCATTGCCCTGCGCGCCGCGCGCAACGCAGCCGACAAATTGACCTACACCTTGTCGAACATCGATTCACTGACCGCCGAAGGCGCCACCCGCAAAGACGTGTTTGACCAGGCCATAGAAGACGCCGCCTGGCGTGCCCGCAAAGCCATCCGAAAAGGCCACCCGCGCCACCATATCGACAGCCTGCACATCGGCATGGACGAAAGCCGCGACTACGACGGTCAGTCGTGCTGGAAAATCAACGTGCTGGCCGGTGAATCCAACTACCGCTCCGGTTACCCGGGCTTTCTGATTGTCGTCACTTTCTTTGTTAAAGACCGCATCGAAGCGGCCGCCCTGCTCGACCCGATCACCGGTGACGAGTGGACCAGCATGCGTGGCCGCGGTGTGCAGCTGAACGAACGCCGTGTTCGGGTAGACGCCTCCACACTGGACCTGGCCCTGGCCGCGATCGACAGCAGCGACCCGGCCGAAATCGGCCGCTGGTCAGAGCGCGTCGCCGGCATTCGCGTCAGCGGTTGTGGCTTGATGAACATCGCCCAGTTGGTGGCAGGCAGAGTGCAACTGGCCTTTGCCGACGATCTGAACGACGTCGATTTCCCGGCGGCCAGCCTGCTGCTGCAAGAAGCCGGGGCACTCAGTGGTGATCGCAACGGTGGCCCGGTAAGCGCCCGCAAAGGTGAGCTGCTGGCTGCGTCACCGCGCCTGTTCAAGCAACTGTTCAGCCGCGGCTAAGTACCCTTTACCCTGTTGCCTCCAGCAGCCTGCTGTTGGAGGCGTCATTTTGTGACTTCCTTTCCGGTTCCAGACACCAGATCTGCCGTTTTATCCGCTACGCCTTGGGGCAGGGCCAATCACGGGGTATAGTGCGCGTTTTCCGCACTGTGTTTTCTGCAACTACGATTTCTGCAACTACAGGGACAGCCGTTTGACCCAAGCGCTCAATTTCTTCGCTGGCGAGCACGCCTACCGGACCATTCACAACGAAGGGCTGTCACCCCAGTCGATCCGCGTCATTATGGGCGCATCGGGCGGGCCCAAGTGGTTTGTACTGAGCCACCTCGATCGCTACCTGGCCAGCGAATGGTTGCCCGCCATCGATCACCCCCTGAATCTGATCGGCAGCTCCATCGGCGCCTGGCGCATGACGGCCTATGCCAACAAAGACCCGTTGGCAGCGCTAAACCGGCTCGAACACGGCTACCTGAACCAGCGTTATTCAGACAACGCCGATGCCGACGAAATTACCGGCAAGGTCAACGAGTTCATCGACGAAACCATGGGCGATGCCCCCTTTGATGACTTGCACCCAAACCGCCTCTTGCATCTGGTCACCGCCCGTTGCCGGGGTGTCACGGCGGCGCACTCCACGCGTAAACAGGCCTGGGTATTCACCGGCGTCGCTGCCAGCAACATGATCTCCCGGGCCACGCTGCCGCGCTACTTCGACCGGGTGGTGTTTCGCAGCCCCGGCGGCCAAATCCCCCTAACCGACTGGGACCAGTTCACCACCTACCAGGTGCCGCTGACACCCGACAACCTGCGCCAGGCGCTGCAAGCCAGCGGCGCGATTCCGGTAGTCATACACGGCGTCACCAACCCGGCCGGCGCCCCGCCGGGGGTTTACCGTGACGGCGGTATGGTCGATTACCATTTCGACCTGCCAATCAAACCGGATAACGGCCTGGTGCTCTACCCGCATTTCTCCCCGGTGCTGAAACCTGGCTGGTTCGACAAACCCTTGCCCTGGCGCAAAGTCACCGCGAGCCATTACAGCCACACCCTGGTCGTCTGCCCAAGCCAGGCGTTCATCGACAAGCTGCCTTACGGCAAAATCCCGGACCGCAAAGACTTCGAAACCCTCGATGACGAAACCCGCCTGCGCTACTGGAATACCGTGGTCGACATGAACCGGGCGTTAGCCGACGAATTTCACAACCTGGTCAGCACTGGCAAACTGGCAGAACGGCTCCAGCCTATTAACGCCATAGCGCGCTGATTGGTTACCTTAACCCAATATTAACAACCACACTTTCCAGCCCGTTCAGTTCAGATCGGGTTCAGCCTGCCTTGCGATACTGGCTCCATTGAACAAGGAGCCTTACTCATGACTCAGAACAGTCTGCATCAACGGTTCGAACCGACTACCGAGCCAACACAGCATTCACTCGCTCAGCGCCGCCGCCTGGCCACCATGGCCACCTTTTCCTTAATGACAGGCCTGCTGCTGACGGGTTGCCACGTAAGCGTCACCGATGTAAATGAGCATGAGGCCGGTTACGACACGGAAGTCACTCCAACACTGGCGCGCTACGACACCGAATTTCTGGTTCGCAGCGCGCTGGTACCCTATTCACTGAGCGCCACCAGCATCGAGATGATCTCGGACCCCGAGGCGTTTCTAACCCCCTCGGCCCGTATGGCCAGCCGCAGTCATATTCCGGTTGAAACCACGTCAACCTATCTGTTTGACAGCGGAGCCTGCGACTTTGGCGGCTACACCAGCATCGACGCCTATGGTGAGACCGAAACCTACTCCGACAGCATGACGTTCATCACCATGGACGTAACCGCTGAAGCCGTGGACTGTGACACCCGTAACTGGCAGGGTTATGTCACCCTGAACAGTCGGCTCGATTTTGATGTAATGGGCTGGTACGACGACTATGAAGACCGCATAGAATCCCTCGAAGGCAGCATGACCGGCCGGCTGCGCATGCGCGCCGAACGCAGCGACCTGAACTACACCAACATCAGCACGGAAATCATCGAACTGAACTCGACCGACTTCCGAATCGAGGCCAGAGCCAGTGTCTGGCTCGACGATGGCTGGCGCACCAACTCGGCCAGCCTTACGACCACTCGCGGCGTGCACTGGTATCAGAACGACACCCGCCCACACGCGGGCAAGGTTCGGCTAACGGCTTATCGGGGCTGGGTGGATCTGGAGTTTTCGGACTATGGCGTGACTCGTACCGACAGCAATGGTTATCGGGACAGTATTTCCTGGTCGAGTTTGCTCTAAAAGTGCTGTTCTGAAAGTGCCAGCCACAAAAAAGCCGACTCATTGTCGGCTTTCTTTCGTTTATTTTTTGAACCCGCCCGGCGCTGAGTGGCGGCTGCCGGATTGGTCTATCCGGGGTAGTCCGCAGCATGGACTAAAATGCCGGGAGCGTTTTAGCATGAGCGCAGCGAACCCGAAGGGTGAATCCCACGGATGGGATTCATATCCTGCGGTCTAGGCTCCATGGATGGATCTACGCCAACCCCGGATAGGCTAATCCGGCAGTCGGCACGGGCTAAAGGCACCCAAGCAGGCGCAACTGAGCAACCACCTTACTCCAATACCATGTATTCGGGGCCGAAGCCGGCTGACCAGACGATGACAGTGCCAACTCGCAGGGTCACCAGCAGTACCAGTGCCACGGTGATGACCGAGGTTGCGTACATAAAAGCACGCTCTTTCGGAATGTTCATCACGATGGGCAGGCCTTCGTAGATCAGATAGACCGCATAGGCGGCTGCGATGGCGAACACCACGGCATTAAGCCAGAGCACTGGCCATGCACCGACGATACCGGCCAGGAAAATTGGCGCCGTGGTATAAACTGCCAGGGCCATTCCATGGTGCGGATCAACCGGCTCATCGGAATAGGTCGTTGTCATCCAGGTAATAAACTCACCGAATGCCCAGACACCGACCAGCGCCGCCAGATAACTCAACACACAAAGCACCAGTGCGCTTTGCTGGGTCAACACTGTCAGCGGACCATCGCCCAGGCTCCAGCCGACCTCGGCTACGCCAATGTAGAAACACACCGCAGGAATCAGCGCCAGAATCGGGACGTGGGTCAGAAACTCCATCGTCTTGCTGCGTCGCTGTTTACGAATGAGTGACCACTCACTACCGGGGTGAGTGAAAATACCAAGGGTGTGATCCAGAATCATAATGCTCTCCAAAGGGTCGTTCCGGCCGGTACGGGTTATTGTTGTTGACGGTCACCTGAGCGGTTTCTACCAGGCTGGAACAGGGCCTGCTTGCAACCGTTCAGAGGCTACGTAAAAGTGGCCGGATGCTGACTGATAACATAGAGGAATTGGCGCAGACTGCAAGCATGCCGGGAGGCCTGACATGGAAAATTAGTGCACCACGACGACCAATCTCTGGAAACTGTGATCCATATCATTATATTATACTTTTCTAATACAGCCGCTGAACGCTGCAATCCGGCCGACGGTATCGCACCGTGGTTAAGCAGGTGGTAGCATCCAGCATAATTCGACATCAAAGCAGGAGAGGTTCAATGAACGTAACCCAGCTATCCCCCACTTTTCGGGTCAGCCCGCAAATTACGACTGACGACGTTGCCGAAGCCAAAGAACAAGGCATTGGTGTCATCGTTTGCAACCGGCCCGATGGCGAAAGTGCCGACCAGATTCCGGCGGCCGACATCCGTCGAGCCTGCGAAGCGGCCGGCATCAAATTCGTCGAGTTGCCAATGAACGGGCCCAACTACTCGCCCGAACAGGTGAGCACCCTGAAATCCCTGATCGACGACGGCAGCAACATTCTTGCCTATTGTCGCACCGGCAATCGCAGCAGCATTTTGTACAACGCCACTCAAGGGTCCAACTGAGTCTTGCCGAAAGCCATCGCCTTCTCAATGCCCCGCGCCGGCGACATCAACGCCGGCTTACTGGTGGCACTGGTCGGTATTCCGCAATGCCTTGCCTACGCCATGTTATCGGGGCTGCCCCCGATGTACGGGCTGGTTACTGCTGCCCTGCCGGGTATGGTGGCGGCCCTGTTTGGTCGCAGCGCCCACGTTACCGTCGGCCCGACCAATACCACCGGCCTGATCATTCTCGCTAGCCTGACCCCCTGGGCCGACCAGCCCGAACTGTTATTAACCGCCATGGCTACCTTGACAGTTCTTGCGGGCCTTTCACGCCTGCTGATCGTCGCGCTGCGGGCGGAGCGCGTCTTCGACTTCGTGCCCGAGGCCGTTATGGTGGGTTTCGCCACCGGTGCGGCCGTTATCATTGCGCTGATGCAGCTCGACGAATTCATCGGCACCCCCTTTTCCGATGTTCGCAATGTGGTGGATGAACTGGTGCGGCTCTCGGGTCTTAGACTGCCTGATATTGAATGGGCCGCAGTTGGCCTGTCGGTCTTTGCGCTGGCGTCGGTCGTGCTCGGCCGGCGCTACCTGCCTCGGTGGCCCATTCCGCTGATGACCCTGGTGATCAGCACGGCTCTGGTCGTCTGGGCACCCTGGTCCTTCATCGAACGCTGGATAACCCTGGAACAAACCACCGTCATTGCCGATGGCTGGCCGCAACTGGCTACTCACTGGCCCAGCTGGAGCATGGTGCAGGCACTGATTATTCCCGGGTTTGCGGTCTCCTTTATCGGCTCGCTGGAGCTGATTGTGACCCTGCGCAACCGCGCCGAACAGCGCTGGCTGCGCCGCGAACTCGGCAGCCAGGGCATTGCCAACCTGGTCGGCAGTGTGACTGGCGCCTTTCCGTCCAGCACATCCCTGACCCGGTCGGTATTGCTCGACATTGGTGGTGCGGTGACCCGCTGGGCGCCCTTTATCGCTGCCCTGATCATTCTGCCCATCATTCTGTTCGGCGCCGATCTGATTCGCGCCATTCCACAGGCGGTTATCGCCGGCCTGCTGGTCGCCACCGCCCTGTCGATGCTGAAGCCCAACCAGATTCGAACCATTCTCAAAGCCAACTCCCAGACCCGAACGCTATTTCTGGTCACCCTGATCAGCACCCTGGTACTCAATTTCCACGAAGCCATTCTGCTTGGTGCAGCGCTGGGGCTCGGCATCTTTCTGTTTCAGGCCAGCGTACCCCTACTGCGTCGCTACGCGGTGGACGAAGAAGGCTGGCTGCGTGACACCATTGAACTCGACAGCCCCCACACGCTGATTCAGATCTCGGGCAGTCTTTACTTCGCCGCCGCACGTCAGCTCCCGGAGCGGTTGACGGCCATGCTGGCTCCGAAAACAACGTTGCTGACCATCGACCTGACCCATACTCATCACATTCGCGTCGCGGCCCTTCAAGCTCTGCAACAGTTCGTAGCGCATGCTCAGACGCAAGGCATCGAGCTTCAGATTTGCGGCCACACACCGGCGCTGGTGCAACTGTCCAACACTCTGGGCATTCGTCTGCCCTGGTGCGACCGGGTAATGGCCCAGCGCATCCGCGAACCGGAACCCGACAATGACTGACCTCTACCGGCCCGACGACCAGCGCCCGCATAACTTTGGTGGCCTGCTGACCGTCGCCCCCAACATGTTGGAGTTCATGGCTCAGGCCGAGCGCGTAGCCAGAACTCAGGCCTCAATACTGGTACGTGGTCAAACCGGTTCGGGCAAGGAGCTGGTGGCGCGCTACATTCACGACCAGTCTCGCCGGGCCGGACAGGCCTTCAGCGCCATCAACTGCGCCGCTCTGTCGCGTGAATTGATGGCTTCTGAACTTTTTGGTCACAAGCGCGGTGCCTTCACCGGCGCAACGCATGACCGCACAGGTCTGTTTGAACTGACCGACGGCGGCACCCTGTTCCTGGATGAAATCGCCGAAATGCCGCTGGATATTCAGGCAGGCCTGCTGCGGGTACTGCAAGACCGATGCTTTACCCCGCTGGGGTCGAGCGAGGTTCTGCATACCGACATCCGTCTGGTCAGCGCAACGCACAAATCGTTGCGCAAGCTGGCCGCTGAAGGCGATTTCCGCGAAGACCTTATGTACCGGGTGCGCGTCGTGCCGCTATACCTGCCACCGCTGAAAAGCCGCGTCGGCGATGTCGCCATGCTCAGCTGGCAGTTCATTCACAGCCTGAACCAGGAAAATGAACGTCACATCGACAGCATCACTGCACCGGCCTACGATGCGCTGCTGGCCTACGACTGGCCCGGCAACATTCGCGAACTGATCAATGTCATCACCTACGCCCATGCCATCGGAGAAGGCCCGACCATTCAGCTACAAGACCTGCCGCCCGAACTGCGCGGCGAAGCCCCGCCCGATGAATCCGAGATCAGCATCGAACAAAATGAACGGGACCGAATTCTCGCACTGATGCAACAGCACAAAGGCCACAAGCAGGCCGTCGCGGATGCCATGGGCATTTCACGCGCCACACTTTGGCGAAAAATGAAGTCCCTGCAGCTAATGTAACCCAGGTTTCGGCGTTGTCGTCGGCTTGGAGGCTTTGGCCCGCGACGGCCACCTGGGATGCCTCTGTGGGGTCGGCGTGGATCCGTCCATGGCGGTCCGACGTCTCGGGCCTAGGCTTCGGGATGTGAATCCCATCCGTGGGATTCACCCTTCGGGCTCGCTACGCTCATGCTAAAACGCTCCCGGCGTTTTAGTCCATGCCTCAGACTACCCCACAGAGACATCCCAGGCACCCACCGCTCGTCGCATCATCTCACTCCAACGCTTAAGGAATGGAGCCCTTTTGCGAAGAATTTTCGTTCCTGAGCCGCCTTTCCCAACAGTCGCTCCCGGTATTCGGTAAACTACCGTTACATTTTCAAATAACTGCAGAATGCATGTCCCCCGATCACACTGATCTCTGGTTTCTGCCGCTGGGTGGCTGCGGCGAAATCGGTATGAACCTGAATTTGTATGGCCACGACGACCAATGGCTCATGGTCGACTGCGGCGTCACTTTTGCCGACCCCGATCAGGCCCATCAGCCGCATGTGCAAATGCCCGACCCGGCTTTTATCGCCGAACGCGCCGATCATCTGGCCGGTATTGTTATCACTCATGCCCATGAAGACCATTTAGGTGCCCTTCCCTATCTGTGGCGTCGCTTTAAGGGCCGGGTCTATACCACGGCTTTCACCGCCGAAGTGCTGCGCCGCAAACTGGTCGAGTTCAATCTGGCCGGGCAAATCTCGATCGAGGTCGTTAAACCCGGCGACCGGAGGCAAATAGGCCCGTTCAATGTCGAATGGCTCAACATTACCCATTCGATACCCGAGCCCCAGGCTCTGATGATCCGCACGCCCGTCGGCAGTGTTTTTCACACTGCGGACTGGAAACTCGACCCGGCGCCAGTCATCGGCCCGCCCATCGCGCCTAAGATCTTCCAGGCGCTGGCGGATGAATCCCCTTCGGCCATGGTGTGTGATTCCACCAATGCGCTGGTCGATGGTCACTCGGTTTCAGAATCAGAACTGATTCCCGGGTTGCGCAAAATCATTGAAAACGCGCGTGGTCGGGTCGTGGTCAGCTGTTTTGCCAGTAACGTCGCCCGGCTGGTTACACTGATGCAGGCCGCAGACCAAACCGGACGCCGCGTCGCCCTGCTGGGCCGCTCACTGAAAAACATGGTGTCGGCGGCCAGGGCCACCGGTTACTGGGACAGCAAGCACCGCTTCATCGACCCCTTCGACCTTGGCTTCTTCCCGCGCGAGCACTTTATGGCCATCGCCACCGGCAGCCAGGGCGAACCCCGGGCCGCGCTGTCACGACTGGCGAAAGACACCCACCCGGACTTGACGCTGGAAGCGGGCGACACGGTTGTATTCAGCGCACGCATTATTCCGGGCAATGAAGTGCTCGTCGACGGTCTGATCAGAGCGCTAAAAGCGCGTGACATTATCGTCATTACTGCAGAAGAAGCTGGCTTGCCGATTCACGCTTCCGGCCACCCGGCAGCCGATGAGCTCACGCAGATGTACCAGTGGGTCAAACCAGAGCTGGCCATCCCGGTTCACGGCGAACCCGCCCATATGGCGGCCAATGCCAAACTGGCGCGAGGTGCTGGCGTCACCCGTCAGTTAACCGGGCAAAATGGCGACTTGTTTTATATCAAACCGGTCGTTGGGATTCGGCGCAAGGCGGTTGCAACCGGGCGGCTCGGGTGGGATCGGGATGCGTTGATTCCAGTGGCAAGTTCGTGACGTTTGGCTCTATCTCACTGACCTTCCAACTCCGCAATCCTTGCCAGCAAATCAGCATCGGGCTCCACCTTGGCGTTGGTGTTGTAATCCAGCAACACGATCCGGCCATGGCCTTCGGTGACCAACGCCTGCTGGGTTTGGCTGAAAATGCCGTAGTGCTGAACGAATCCAAATCGCTGCAACTCCCCAATTCTGGCACCTACCAACAATCGGTCCGGGTAGTTGACCGGTCGGCGATATTTGCATTCGGTCGAGGCCAGAATCGGGCCGATACCTGAGGCTTCCTTGCGACCGAACAGGCCGCAGGCTTCAAAATAAGCGATGCGGGCGCTCTCGAAGTAGCGAAAATAGGTGACGTTGTTGACGTGATTGAAGGCATCCATCTCGCCCCATTGCACAGGCAGTTCAATTCGAACGGGGAAGGTGTTTTTGAAATCGTCCAGGGTCATGGCCATGGGTCTTTCCTGTTTGAGTCGTTTTAATCAGGTCGCAGTGTGCCCGACTTGCTGGCATAACAGAAGGAAGCGGTCAGTCTTCAGGAGTCGGTAGCCTGCTCGCCACAAGCATCAAACAGGGCCTGCCAGGCCTCGACCTGCTGGCGAATCTGAGCCCGGTAGCGATCATGATAGTGCGTCAGCGCTGTTGCATAGTCGTCAATGGCAGGGTTATCCACGTCGATGGTTTTGGTCATTGAAGTCAAGGCGTCGTAGCCTGCCAGAAAACGCTGATCGACGCTCACCAGCCAGGGCTGAACTTCCCGGGCGAACACATTACCCATCACATTTCGGGCAAAGCCGAGCTCCTGCAGTGGTGGGCCCATCGGGCACAATCTGGCGTCTTCCGCGGCGGCGTTCAGCATCTGCTCGCTTTGCTCCAGTGCCTGAATAGCCCAGCGCATAGCGATAAGACTGCGCCCACCCATCGAGTAGCCTGCTATTCGCTCCATACTTTGAAGCCATTGCGACTGGGTAACCGTCAGCGGCTGCTCCGCATAACCGGCCAGTGCTTGATGCGCTGCCCGGTAGCCTTCGAAATCGACCTCGTCTTCAGCCGCAAAACCCTCGCTGCCGCCCGTCCAGTAGCTCTGGTAGTCAGGGTTGGCCAGGGTGGCGTTAAACAGGTGCTGGGGGAACACCTGGCGTTTCAGTTCCAGAATGCCCTCCAACTCGGTGATCAGATCGTCATCCAGACCGGGTTCGGTTTTCAGACACTCCGGCAGCAGGGTTAACAGCCGGCGCTCGTAATCCAGCCGTATCAGCGGGTCAGCCACCCGACCCAAGATGCTGTTGCGTTCGCCCATCAGGGTGAACACTTCGCATCCGCGCAGCGACCAGGCATCGAGTACATCGATCTGCACCTCCGGAGGCGACTGTCGCAGGGCTCGGGTCTGTGGATAAGCCGGCAGATTAACCGGTGTCACAACGGGGATATCCGCATCCAGCACCCGGCTGACCCGCTTGACGTAATCAGCGAGCAGGTCATCACCCTGTTGCACGCATCCGACCAGAGCCAGGATGCCAAATAGCGTTGCAAAACGAAACACTGGTTGCAACACACTAATACAGACCATCCAACTCACCCAGAAAATCTCCTTTAATATCAATAGGTTAATAACTGGCACGAGACTTGATATGGGTAAGCAAAGCGAACTCACTGGACCGGCACCCGGTTTTGAGTCTCCCGCTCCCGATCACCAAGAGGATACTGTCATGGCACATCGACTGGTCTGGATGCCAACCGACGAAATTTTAAAGAAAGTTCCCTGCACCTGCATTGACGGTCGCACTCAGGGCATTCGCTACAGCGTAGCCGGCGGCAGCTTTGGGTTGTTCCTGCATGTCCTGGCGAGATTGCAGCGTACTCAAGGTCGCTGTCTGCAACAGGAGGACGTCGATCAATACATGCACCTCTTTGCCACCGATGTAGGCCCTGTCTATCTACACAGCGACCAGCATACCATCGACCGGATTTTCGCCCGCATGGGGCTGGAAAGCGATACACGACTGAAACAACTGACGGTCAGCCAGCAGCGTTCTTTCTGCGAACTGGCCACCACTCCCGAGTTTCAGGGGTGCGGTCATATCAAATTGATCATGCAAAACGAGTTGGATTATCAGGTACCACCTACCCTGGTCACCCGGGCGATTAAGGCCTTTTTCCGCCTGTACTTCGCGGGCACCGGCAATCTGATGTTCGATGTCCTCGCCGGACGCCACCAGGAAGAAAGCGTGCTGCTGCTTGAAGAACAATTCAGCAAGAACCTGGACAGCGAATCGGCGCTGCTATTGGCCGAACCGATGGATCAGGATCAGTTCTTCTGTCACCGCCCGCTCAAACAGGCGCTGGCAGAACGCTTTCTCAGGGCCATCGATCAGGCTGGCTTGCCCGGCCTCGATGAGTCCCAGTGGCCAGAGCTGATCAGTGCTCACAACAGTGCCGCTGAAACCACCCTCAACAAACTTGCGCCGGAGCTTCCGGTCGACCACATTCGACTGTAACTGGAGAACCTCACTATGACACAAGCAACTTTTACCCGCCGGGTGTCCCAATGGATCCCGGCGCTGGACTGGATTCGCAACTACCAGCGCGGCGATCTGCGTGGCGACCTGATCGCCGGCATCACCGTGACCATGATGCTGATTCCCCAGGCCATGTCTTATGCCATGCTCGCTGGTCTGCCGCCGTACATTGGTTTGTACGCCTCGGTTATGCCGCTGCTGGTGTATGCCCTGTTTGGCACGTCACGGCAGCTCGCTGTTGGCCCGGTCGCCATGGTAGCCCTGCTGGTTTCAAGCGGGGTGGGCGCCATGGCACCCATCGGTTCCGATGAATACATCGCCATGGCGATTCTGCTGGCGCTGATGGTCGGTGTAATCCAGTTCCTGATGGGGGCGTTCCGGCTTGGCTTTGTCACCAACTTCATGTCGCACCCGGTCATTTCCGGCTTCACCAGTGCTGCGGCGCTGATCATTGGTTTCAGCCAGCTCAAGCATATAGTCGGTCTGCCTCTGCCACGCACCGAGAACATTGCCGAAACCCTGTGGCTGACGGTTACCCAGGTCAATGCCATGGACCCGGTCGCACTGGCCATCGGTGTCGGCGGTATCGTTTTGTTGCTGGGCCTTAAACGCATCAGTTCGTTGTTGCCGGGTGCCATGATCGCCGTTGTGATCGCCACCCTTGTTGTCTGGGGCTTCAACCTCCATGAAACGGCCGGCGTCAGCATCGTCGGTCAGGTTCCCGCTGGCTTTCCGGAGTTTTCAATCCCGACACTCAGTTGGGCCAGCATCGTCAGCCTGCTGCCCATCGCCCTGACCATCTCGATCGTGGGCTTTATGGAAAGCATTGCCGTAGCCAAGAAGATCGCCACGGAAAAACGTTACGAAATAGACGCCAATAAAGAGCTTGTCGGCCTGGGTCTGGCCAACATTGTCGGCTCGCTGTTCAAAGCCATGCCGGTAACCGGTGGTTTCAGCCGCACCGCGGTAAACAAGAATGCCGGTGCCAACACCGGCCTTGCGGCCATCATTACAGCGGTTCTGATCGGTATTGCCCTGGTGTTCCTGACGCCGCTGTTCTATTACATCCCCAACGCCATCCTGGCGTCTGTGATCATGGTGGCGGTGTTTGGATTGATCGATGTGCACGAGGTAAAACATCTTTGGAAGGTAAAACGCGACGATCTGGGCCTGCTGATCTTCACCTTCACCGCCACGCTAGTGCTCGGCGTCAAGTACGGTATCTTCCTGTCGGTGGGTCTGAGCATGGTCTGGTTCGTGATTAAAACCACTCGGCCCCACTATGCCGTGCTGGGCAAACTGCCAGAGACCGACCAGTACCGCAACGTGAAACGTCACGATCAGGCTGAAACCACGCCCGGCGTGCTCGCCTTGCGCTTCGACGCCCAGTTCTACTACGGCAATGTCAGTTTCCTGAAAGACACCGTCAAACGCGAAGAAGCCCGGATGACCAGCCCGATGAAAGCCCTGGTACTCGACGCCAGCGCCGTCAATCAGCTCGATTCATCGGCCGATACGGCTCTGCATGAACTGCTCAGGGATTACCGTCTGCGCAATGTGGATCTGTTCTTCGCCCACGTTAAAGGACCCGTCATGGATGTCATGAAACGCAGTGGTTTTGCCCAGACATTGGGGGAAGACCACTTCTTCCTGACGACGGATGCCGCGGTTCAGGCGGCCCGGGCCTATACCATCCAGTGAGTCAGTGGTTGCAACATGCTGAAACGCATGTTGCAACCCATTAATACAGATTATTCTAATATAACTTGAAAAGCCCGTATCATGGGGGCTTTGAGTTGGCACAGTACTGGCAATACAGATTGCAACACCGGACATACGACCTCCGGTTTGCGACTCTCATCAGATTGGAGAACAACCATGAAACACGCGATCAAAACATTCTACGACCCAGCCACGTTTACCCTGACCTATGTGGTCTACGATGAAGACAGCCGCGATGCCGTCGTCATTGACCCGGTGCTGGATTACAACCCCATTGGCAGCATTGTCTCGGACGAGTCGTTCCAGCAAGTTGTAGATTTCGTCGCCGAAAACGACCTGAAACTGCACTACGTGCTTGAAACCCATGCTCACGCCGACCACCTGAGTTCCAGCCAGCTGTTCCGCGATGAGTACCCGGGTATCAAAGTGGCGATCAGCGAGCGCATCACCGGCGTGCAGACGGTCTTCAAGTCAGTCTACAACCTTGAAGAATCCTTCGTTACCGACGGCAACCAGTTCGACACGCTGATTACCGACTTCGACATACTCGAAGCCGGAACGCTGCGCATCAAGGCGCTGCCAACCCCGGGACATACACCCGCCTGTTTGTCGTTCCTGATCGGCGATGCTGTATTTACCGGCGACGCCCTGTTCATGCCCGATTACGGGACCGGACGCTGTGACTTTCCCGCAGGTGATGCACGCACACTGTACCGCTGTGTAACCGACAACCTATATAGCTTGCCGGATGAGACTCGCGTCTTTGTCGGTCACGACTATCAGCCGGGTGGCCGTGACGTTGCCTGGGAAAGCACGATCGGTGACGAAAAAGCCAACAATATCCAGTTGAAAGCGGACACCACCGAAGACGATTTCGTCACTTTCCGTGAGCAGAGAGACTCCGGACTGGCTGCGCCGAAGCTGATCTACCAGAGCATTCTGGTGAACATCGACGCGGGCCACCTGCCCAAAATGGAAAGCAACAATCAGCGGTACCTGAAAATACCGCTCAACCTGAAAATGCAGCGCGCTGTCTGAAAAAGTGGGCAACCCGGTGGCCTAAGCCCTTGCAAAGGCCACCGGGCTCCCTAATTAAGGCACCCATACATTAGCTAACACTTATTCGAGGTTATGATGGAAATCATCAATTTCACACCCTTGTCAGCAACACTCGGCGGCGCCCTGATTGGCCTGTCGGCGGCTTTTCTGCTGCTGGTTAAAGGCCGCGTGGCCGGTATATCCGGTATTTTCGGCGGCATCGTCTACCCGGAAAAAGGCGACGTCAGCTGGCGCATCCTGTTCATCGCCGGCTTGATCATCGGTGGTTTCATCTACCAGTGGCTGGGTGCCGGCGTCGGTGTAGACCACATTGAAGCCGTGGTCGGTACGCCCTGGCTGATCGCCGCTGGCCTGCTGGTCGGCGTTGGTACCACCATCGGCACCGGCTGCACCAGTGGTCATGGCATCTGCGGCCTGGCCCGTCGCAGCCCGCGCTCACTGGTCGCTACGGTGACCTTTATGGCTACCGCCTTTGTGACGGTCTACATCGTCCGCCACCTGTTTACCGGAGGAGTCTGATCATGAGTAACGCAAAAAGCCTGTCGGCCGCCCTGTTTGCCGGCATCCTGTTCGGTTTTGGCCTGTCTGTCGCACAAATGATCGACCCGGCCAAGGTGGTAAACTTCCTGGATATTTTCGGCACCTGGGATCCCTCCCTGGCCTTTGTCATGGGTGGCGGCCTACTGGTGAATGCCATCGCGACGCCGCTGATTCTCAAGCGCGGCAGACCGATTCTGGCCGAATTCTTCCGGGTACCCGCGAAGAGCCAGGTAGACCGGCGCATCGTGATAGGTGGCGTGCTGTTCGGCGCAGGCTGGGGCCTGGCCGGCTACTGCCCGGGGCCGATGATCACTTCACTCAGCTTTGTGGATGGCAGCATTCTGACCATCTTCGTCGCCTACGTCGTCGGCACACTGGGCGCCAAATTTGGCCTGGCCAAATACGAAGACTATAAGCACCAGAAGCATCAGGCGAACGAGGCCTGCGTTGGCTAAGGGTTCTGCTTAAGGCGATACGCTCAAACCCGGCTTCGGCCGGGTTTTTTGCATCACCCATCATATTTCAACTCCAAATGCCCGTATATGATCATTGCCGCTTGAATTGGCGCTGATAAAGCGAGAAGCTGGCCGCACTGTGTTTGAACCGCAGGGAACCCGATCAGCTACACTGACGATGACCGAAACAGGCAGACCCACACCCTATGACCCGAAGAGCTTCACCGAACCCATTCGATGCACCCCTCACCCGTGCGCTGATTACCGTTGCTGCCGTAATCGTCATCATAGCCGGCATGCGCATCGCACAACCCATACTGGTACCCTTCCTGCTTGCGCTGTTTCTGGCTGTTCTTACCACCCCCGCCGTGCGCTGGCTGGTGCACTACCGGGTACCTACCCCACTTGCCATAGGGGCGGTGGTGCTTTTGGTATTTATCGTGCTCTACGGCATCAGCAGCCTCGTCATCTCGTCCACTGAAGAGTTTTTCACACGCATGCCGGAATACGAAGAGAAGCTCGAGGGCTGGCTGCAACTGCTGCGAGAGCGGCTCCCCTGGCTATCGGGTGATCTGCGTACCAGCCTGCAAAGCATCGCGCCGGATTCGGACAATCTGCTGGGGGTTGTCAGCGCCCTGTTTTCAGGCCTGGGCGGTATCCTGCTGGCCCTGGTGTTGACGGTGTTTATCCTGATTTTCATGCTCGACGAAGCCCAGGGAGCCCACGCCAAATTGAACCGGGCGCTGGGCGATGATCGTTCTGCCGAATATGCCCGTCGCTTCACGTCTATGGTACAACGCTATCTGGTGATCAAATCGTTCATCAGCGTCATCACCGGTTTGCTGGTTTGGGGGTTTCTCAAACTTCTCCAGGTCGATTACCCCATTCTTTGGGGTACCCTGGCCTTTGTCATGAACTTCATCCCCAACATCGGCTCTCTCATCGCGGCCATTCCCGCGGTTTTTCTGGCCACCGTGCAACAGGGCTTTAGTGGGTTCGCCATCAGTTTGATTGGCTTTGGCGTCATTAACGCCCTCATCGGGAATCTTCTTGAACCGCGCATGATGGGCCGGTCGCTGGATCTGTCGACCCTGGTGGTGTTTTTGTCGCTGATTTTCTGGGGCTGGGTACTGGGGCCGGTCGGCACCCTGCTGGCTGTTCCGTTAACGGTGGTGGTGAAGATCGGCCTGGAGGTTTACCCGAAAAGCCGATGGCTTGCGATATTACTGAGCCAGTAGTCAAACAATCACAACAACCGGCACCAGGACGGCACCGGTTGTGAACTCACTATCAAGCCCGGGACATAAACTTCTTCGATTCGGTATTCACCTTAATCCGCTCACCCTGCTCAATGTATTCGGGCACCTGAACGGTTATGCCCCCTTCCAGCAAGGCCGGCTTGGTGCGCGCAGAAGCGGACGCCCCCTTGATGCCGGGTGCCGTTTCAACAATCTGCTTGATCAGCGACTGCGGCAACTCAATGGCAACCAGCACTTCATTGACCACCAGCCCTGTCAGCCCTTCCATGCCATCGTGCAACCAGGCCAACTGATCACCCAGGTCGTCGGTCGACAGCATATGCTGGGCATAGTCTTCGACGTCCATAAAAGTATGCATGTCACCTTCGGAAAACAAATACTGCATGGAGCAGGTAGCGGCGTCCGCCAGGGTCAGAAAGTCATCCCCTTTAAAGGCTTCTTCACGCTTACGCTTACTGACCAGCTCATTCATGGTCATCTTATACAAGGTCGCCGCGCCCCGGGCACTGGGACTATGCACATCAACTTTGCTGATCTTGTACTGGTTACCGTCCAATTCAATAACGTGGCCGGGTTTAATCTCGGGAGCTTTCGGCATGATGGTCTCAACAGGGAAGTGGAAAAGGCCTAAAAACCCGGCAATTCTAGCACTCAGGTTTGTTGTGGCGACAGTGGGTTCTGTGGCATGAGTACTGAGTTAGACGTTCGCGGGCGAAATGGGCTGGGAGGTAGTTTGCAGTTCAGTGCCAATCGGGCCACCGGGTACGCTTACTGGAGGCACGCCGTGAACCCATCCATGGGGGCTCGGAGACCGCATCCATGCGGTCTAACGGCCCCCAGTAAGCGCACCCGGTGTCCCTATGCATCCATCCGGCTTAATTGCAGCGAACTTCTAACTCAGTAAACCTGTGGTTAATCTCAGAAAGTAACCCGCTGGCTCGGATTAGTTGCAAATCAATGGGTTATTCAACCCGTAGCTTTGTGCTGGCTGCCGGGTTGGCCTCTCCGGGGTAGTCTGAGGCATGGATGCCGAAGCCTAGGCCCCATGGACGGGTTGAGTGGGCGGCATCCCGCCCGACCCCGGAGAGGCCTACCCGGTGGCCAGCACGAACTCAAGGCAATAAAGCTAACCGTGCCCTCAAAAGCGCCGTCAGGCGCGGTGTGCTTCCTTGGCCTTGATTCTGTACGCATGCAATAAAGGCTCGGTGTAGCCATTGGGTTGCTGTTTGCCTTCGAGCACCAGCGCCAGGGCAGCCTGGAAGGCGATGTTGTTGTCCGGGTCTTTGGCCATGGGTGTGTAACTTGGGTCGTGGGCGTTTTGTTTGTCGACCACGGCCGCCATTCGCTTCATGGTTTCGATGACCTGGGCTTCGGTACAGATACCGTGGTGCAGCCAGTTGGCCATGTGCTGGCTGGAGATGCGCAGGGTGGCGCGGTCTTCCATCAGGCCAACGTTGTTGATGTCGGGGACTTTTGAACAGCCGACGCCGTGGTCGATCCAGCGGACGACGTAGCCGAGAATGCCCTGGGCGTTATTGTCGAGTTCTGCCTGAATGGCTTCTGCGGTCAGTGAACCCGGGTCAGCCAGCAATGGAATTTGCAGAATGGCATCCAGTGAGGCCGGTTCGCGTTGACGCAGGGTTTCCTGACGCTCGGCCACGCTGATGCGGTGGTAGTGCACTGAATGCAGGGTGGCGCCGTTGGGGGACGGTACCCAGGCCGTGTTGGCACCGACCATGGGGTGGCCCTGTTTTTGTTCGAGCATGGCGGCCATTTCGTCCGGCATGGCCCACATGCCCTTGCCGATCTGGGCTTTGCCTGGCAAGCCTGCCGCGAGGCCGGCATCAACGTTGTTGTCTTCGTAGGCGCTGATCCAGGCTTGCTGTTTCATCTGGGCCTTGGGAATCATTGGGCCAGCCAGCATGCTGGTGTGGATCTCATCGCCGGTGCGGTCGAGAAAGCCCGTGTTGATAAAAACGGTGCGGTCACTGGCGGCTTGAATGCAGGCCGCCAGGTTAACTGTTGTGCGACGCTCTTCGTCCATGATGCCTATTTTCAGGGTCTTGGCTGGCAGATCGAGCGCCTGCTCAATGCGGGCGAACAAGTCGACTGCAAAGGTCACTTCTTCCGGGCCGTGCATCTTGGGCTTAACGATGTAAACGCTGCCGGTGCGACTATTGCGCCGCTCGGTGTTGTTCAGCACATCGTGTTTGGCCGCCAGCGCCGTGACCATGCCATCGAGAATGCCCTCCGGCACTTCTCGACCGTCGCGATCTAGCACCGCGTTGATGCTCATAAGGTGGCCGACGTTGCGCACGAACATCAGGCTGCGGCCATGCAATACCAGCGGGCGGCCGTTCAGGCCCTGATAGGCCCGGTCGCTGTTCAGCGAGCGGGTAATGGTGTGCCCGCCTTTTTCAAACGACTCGCTGAGCGTGCCTTTCATCAGGCCCGTCCAGTTGCGGTAAACCTCGGTTTTATCTTCGGCATCGACGGCTGCAACCGAATCTTCGCAATCCATAATGGTGGTCAGAGCGGCCTCGACCAGCAGGTCTTTGACACCGGCTGCATCGGTTTTGCCAACCGGGCTGGTCGCATCGATCTGGATTTCGATGTGCAGTCCATTGTTTTTCAGCAGAATGGCCGTGGGTGTGGCTTCATCGCCCTGGTACCCCAGGCATTTGGCGGGGTTAGCCAGGCCGGTTCGCGTACCATCGCTCAGTTCGACCGACAGAGTGCCGTGTTCAATCCGGTAGGCCACCGCGTCAGCATGAGAGCCTTTGGCCAGTGGCGTGGCCTGGTCGAGGTGCGCCCGGGCAAAGGCAATAACCTTTGCACCACGTACCGGGTTATAGCCCGGGCCTTTTTCGGCTCCGCCGTCTTCTGAAATGGCATCGGTGCCATAGAGGGCATCGTACAGGCTGCCCCAGCGGGCATTGGCAGCGTTCAGTGCAAACCGGGCGTTCTTGACCGGTACCACCAACTGCGGACCCGCTTGTTCGGCGATTTCGGTATCAACATTGGCAGTGGTGATGGGCCTGACGTCGACCGGGGGCAGCAAGTAGCCGATGTCCTGCAAAAAGGCTTTGTAGTCATCCGCGTCGTGCGGTTCGACGGAGCGCTCGGCATGGTACTGATCGATTTTCGCCTGCAAGGTATCGCGCTGGCGCAACAGCGCCTCGTTGCGCGGCCCGAATTCATCCAGTATGGCCTCAAACTGACCCCAGAAATGAGCGGGCTCAACCCCGGTGCCCGGGGCGATCTCCTGGTCGATCAGGTTATAGAGTTCGGTCGCGATCTGAAGACCGCCGTGTTGAATTCGATCTGTCATGAGTCTGGCCTTTCGCTGTTTGCTTTTTATTCGAGTCTAGGGAGCCCAGCCGGATACGACTAATTTATAAACCTTATAGTCACCATTCACAGCATGAATGGCTTTTTGATCAACGAACGTTTTAGCGACCCCGCCATTCAACATGCCACTAAAACTCGGGGCTTGGGACCTGCTCGGCCACTTCATTGATGAGACGTCGCATCCACCGGTGCGCCGGGTCGTGGTGCAACAACGGGCTCCACACCAGTTTCAGTTGAATGCCGGGAATCACAAAGGGCGGCGCCATGACCCGCAAGCGATCATTATGGGCCTGCAGCAGGGCAGCCCGGGCCGGCAACGTAACCACCAGGTCGTTCTGCTCGGCCAGCAACATGGCGGCCTGATAATGGCGGGTAAAGACAGTGATGTTGCGCTTGCTGCCCAGTTGACCGAGCACTTCGTCCACCCAGCCCAGGCGCTGTACATCAGCCGGATCGACCCCCACACCCACGCCATAGCCGGTTTTACTGACCCAGACGTGCTGCGCCTGCAGGTAGTTCTTCAGGCTGAAGTTTTCCAGAATGGGGTTCTCGGAGCTGACCATGCAGCAGAACTCGTCGCGCCACACGATGGTCTGGTGGAATGACTGGGGGATGTCGTCGAAGCGGTTGATCACCATGTCGACCTTACCCTGCTCGACATCCAGAAAACTGACGTCGCTGGGGGTCATCAGGTCCAGAATGACGTTGGGGGCTTCTTCGCGCAAACGCCGCAACAAAGGCGGTACCAGGGTCGATTCGGCATAGTCGCTGACCATGATGCGAAATACCCGCTGACTGTTTTCGGCATCGAAGTCAGAGCGAGGCTGAATGGCGCGCTCGATGTCCTGCAGCACGGTGCGCAGCATGGGCTCCAGTTGCCCGGCGCGCTCGGTTGGCGTCATGCCCTCACTGGTACGAATCAACAGGGGGTCATCAAACAGGGTGCGCAGTCGGCGCAAACCGTTGCTCATGGCCGGCTGGCTAATGCCCAGTTTGTCGGCCGCCCGAGTCACGCTGCGCTCACGCAGCAGCACATCCAGATACACCAGCAGGTTCATGTCGATGCGGCTCAGCTGCATCCTTTCCTCCTTCCGTTCGCCTGTTCGTCTAAAAATCGTCTTTGATCCGAATTATACCCAAAGCCCACCAATCATTCATACTGTGAATACTGAAAATAATAACTATAAATTGGCCAAATCACCCAAGCGATTTTACTGTGAAGTCAAGGTCGCAGCAGAGACACACCGTTGCAGCAGCGACAACGACAAAAGACTAATACAACTAGACCGAAACACCGAGAGGACATGACCATGACCACTGGAAACTACAACCGCCAAGCTGAGATCGAAGCCATCCAGAAAGACTGGGACATCAACCCCCGCTGGCAGAACGTAAAGCGCACCTACAGTGCTGAAGATGTGGTGCGTCTGCGCGGTTCCCTGAAGCGTGACAATACCGTGGCCACTCGCGGTGCCGAGAAGCTCTGGCAACTGATCAATGAAGGCGGACGCCCGGCCTTTCGTCCTGAAAAAGACTTCGTAAACGCCATGGGCGCGCTGACCGGTGGTCAGGCTGTGCAGCAGGTCAAAGCCGGTATTCAGGCGATCTACCTCTCTGGCTGGCAGGTGGCGGCCGATGCCAACTCTTCTGAAACCATGTACCCGGACCAGTCGCTGTACGCCGTTGATTCCGTACCGACCGTGGTTCGTCGCATCAACAACGCCTTTGAACGGGCCGACCAGATTCAGTGGAAAACCGGCAAGAACCCGGGTGATGAAGGGTACACCGATTATTTCGCGCCCATTGTGGCGGATGCCGAAGCCGGTTTCGGTGGTGTGCTGAACGCCTATGAACTGATGAAAAATATGATTCGTGCCGGTGCCTCCGGTGTGCACTTTGAAGATCAGTTGGCGTCGGTTAAAAAGTGCGGTCACATGGGCGGCAAGGTACTGGTGCCGACTCAGGAAGCGGTTCAGAAGCTGGCTGCGGCCCGCCTGGCAGCCGATGTTGAAGGTGTACCGACTATTCTGCTGGCTCGCACCGATGCCAATGCGGCGGATCTGATCACTTCTGACTGCGACCCCTACGATGCCCCCTTCATCGTCGGTGATCGCACGGCAGAAGGTTTCTACCGCGTTAAAGCCGGTATCGATCAGGCCATCGCCCGCGGCCTGGCCTATGCGCCCTACGCCGACCTGCTGTGGTGCGAGACGGCCAAGCCGGATCTGGACGAGGCCCGCAAATTCGCCGAGGCCATCCGCAAGGAGTTCCCGGATCAGCTGCTGGCCTACAACTGCTCACCGTCGTTCAACTGGCGCAAGAATCTGGACGACGCGACCATTGCGAAATTCCAGACTGAATTGTCAGCCATGGGCTACAAGTTCCAGTTCATCACGCTGGCTGGCATTCACAACATGTGGCACGGCATGTTCAACCTGGCCCACGCCTATGCCCGCAAGGACATGTCGGCCTACGTTGAACTGCAAGAGCAGGAATTCAAAGATGCCAACAAGGGCTACACCTTTGTGGCGCACCAGCAGGAAGTGGGCACCGGCTACTTCGACGACATGACCACGGTCATTCAGGGCGGCACCTCTTCGGTTACCGCACTGACCGGGTCTACTGAAGAAGAGCAGTTCGCCTGATCTGCAAGAAACCTCAGAACAGGATCACACGGAAGTGACCTGCCTCATACGGGCTGCTGACGACCCAGTCACGTTAGCAACCCCCTCCCTCCAGTTCCCGATAAATGCATCGGCAGTCAAATTTGCTTCGTATACACTGCACAGTGAACAGCCTTATTCTGTTAACACTGCTCCTGTAGCGCTCAAATAATAACTGCATTGGACTCTAACACATGATTTCTACCACCAAACTGGCCATTTCAGGCCTTTTTGTTTTTTTGCTGGCCCTCAGCACCATGTCAACGGCTCACGAAATTCGCCCGGCCATCATCGACCTGACTCTCGATGAGAACGGTTCCTACAGCATTGACATTCAAACCAGTGTCGAGACTTACCTGGCGGGTATCGGACCGGACGTAACCGATACGAATAATGCGCCCCAAGCCGCTGAGTATGATCGGTACCGGGCCATGTCAGAGCAAGAGCTGATGCCTGTTTTCAACGCGTTTGCACCCGACCTGATCCGTGGCATACAGTTGCAAGCCGACGGCCTCGATATCAACCTGGCCGAGCCGAACCTGACCTTAACCAGTGAACCGGATCTGGAGCTGGCCAGAGAGGCCGTCATTACGTTTACCGGCACGTTGCCTGTCGGTAGCTCAAGCCTGAACTGGCAGTGGGATGAACAGTTTGGCGGTTCAGCACTTCGGGTCAGTTCCGCAACCGGACAGGAGGTTTATACAGAATACCTTCAACCTGGTGTGGCGACAGGACCTTTTGATATCACAGGCGCCGTGAAACAAAGTGGCTTCTCAATTTTTGCAAACTACCTCGTTATTGGCTTCGAACACATCCTGCCCAAAGGGCTCGATCACATCTTGTTCGTAGTCGGCCTGTTCCTGCTGAGCTCAAGAATAAAGCCGCTACTCTGGCAAGTGAGCAGCTTCACCCTGGCGCATACAGTTACCCTTGCTTTGGGCATGCTGGGTATCGTGACCATACCAGCTGCCATTGTGGAGCCTCTAATCGCGCTCTCGATCGTCTACGTTTGTGTCGAGAATCTCTGGTCACGCAACCTCAGCAAATGGCGACCCGCCGTCATTTTTGGCTTTGGCCTTTTGCATGGCCTTGGCTTTGCCAGCGTTCTAACGGAAATAGGGCTAAGTCCAAATCACTTTATTACAGGCCTGGTCGGGTTCAACATCGGGGTCGAACTTGGTCAGTTGACTGTTATTGCCCTGTGCTTTCTGGCGGTCGGCGTCTGGTTCAGGAATAAAGCGTGGTACCGGAGCTACATTACGAACCCCGCTTCCATCGCGATCGCCTTGATGGCCGGCTGGTGGGTATTTGAACGAACGGTTTACGGTGTTTAAGCATTCACACAAGCTAACGGGACACGGATGTTCCAGGCAGCAGCGTTTGGATGCGTCAGGTCACCCGGGAAGCGCTGCCCAATCGTCGGTGGCCTCTACTGGTAAAAAAGAGGTCTTCGACTGGAAATTCGGTAGCCCCGCGAGTATTCTCTGAGTTCGTTCAAGCCAGCGACGCCAGCGATGACGACCTTTAAGCTCAAATACATCCTTGTTCTATTCCTGGTTATGTTCCAGGTACTAGGGGGTGTATTGGCTTGGGCGGAAACCACAACCATCAGCCACGATCAAACAGTGTCATTGTGTGCCGAGCATCATGTTGAACACTGTGGAATGGCCGACCATTCCGGTCAGTTTCGTTCACACTGCAGCGTTATGGCATGTACCTTACCTCTGGTAGCGCAGGTCACTACCAGTCTGGTCAACGGTGCGCCACAGGCCACAGAGCGTTATACACAACCGCTCAATCATTCCCTCCACTCGGGCTATCATAGCGCTCTCGAACGCCCACCCAGTCTCTGATCCTCAATCATTTAATGACCGTTACGCTCAGACGAGAGGCTAATCCGGCGCCTATCACTGTCACCTGACAGCATACCCCCTGTCTCTTGATGCTCTGACCGTCACTTTATTTCGGATCAATATAGATACTGAGGTCACTCATGAGATCACTGTTTGAACGCCATAGTCATCCTTCCATGATGATACCTGGTGCCGCTACCTACGCGCTTCCGCTTATTGCACTTCTCGTTTTGGGCACTTTAGCCATGGCTATCGCGCCTGCAATCGAGGCCAATGACATGCCAAATCATGTTGATGTCGTTGTTGAAGGGCTATCGGAGAAAGCTCGAACTGGGCAACGAATGTTCAACCAAACCTGTGCATCCTGCCACGGGCTGAATGCTGAGGGATCAGAGGCCGGGCCGCCATTAATCCATTCCATTTATAACGCCGGACACCATTCCAACAAAGCGTTCTACCGGGCAGTAACACAGGGGTCACGGCAACATCACTGGTCGTTTGGCGACATGCCGCCGCAACCCACAGTTGGGTTTACTCAAATGACGTTCATCCTCGCCTTTATTCGTGAGGCGCAGGTGATCAATGACATTTAACAAAAAGGCGCAGGCCGAGAGTGCTCTGGCTGAGTTACCTCAGTTGCACACAATCTCGATCTCAAAATCAGGAGACTAAGCAATGATGATGGATATGAGTTGGGGTTTTCACCTGTTCTGGTGGCCACTGGTCGCTGCACTGGTGGTCATACCTTTATGGCGAATCTGCGAAAAGCTTGGATTTCCGGGCATTCTCAGTGTTCTGGCACTGGTTCCCATACTAAACCTTGGGTTGCTGTACTTTCTTGCATTCAGCGAACCGCCTCACAGCAACAATAATTCTCGCCTGTGAGTGGATTGGGAAGCGTTGGACATAACGCCTGGCATCAGGCCAATTCTGGCGATGTCGTCATTGAGTTCTCTGACACAGCAATTGTTGGCTCACTGGAACTTGCTGTTCCTTTTCTATTTGCAGCACAGCTCCTTGTGTATTCGCAAAACCGTCTGAGCGGTCGGGGTCGCATCGCAAAATGGCTTCATCGGCTAGCGGGAGTTCTATCAAGTGAATGGGGTGGTTGATGATTATGGGCGTTATGAGTCGCATCGCTTCCTGGATGTTGAGGCTGTTTCCCGCAGCCGGTAGCTTGGGTTAAACGAGGACGGTAACAATGAATCTGACACGACGGCAATGGATCAAGAACGGGGCACAATTGACAGCGGCTTCAATGCTGCCCTGGTCACTCTGGGCTGACCAACCACAAGTCCCGCACATCAACATTCAGGCCCGGGAAACGACGGCGTCCTGGTTCGCCGCACCAACCCCGATCTGGGCCTACAACCAACCGAAGCTGACGTTACAACAGGGCGTCATGCAAACACTGCGCGTGACCAACCACTTGCCGGTGCCAACGACCATCCACTGGCACGGAGTCCGTGTTGGCAATGCGATGGACGGTGTGTCTGGCTTGACCCAGGCGCCCATAGAACCGGGTGCCTCTTTTGACTATCAAATAATGTCACCGGATGCGGGCACATTCTGGTTTCACAGCCACCACAATACTATTGAACAGTTGGCACGTGGGCTCTATGGCGCACTGGTCGTTACCGGCAACAACGAGCCTCGCTTCGAGCGGGATTGGCCGTTGTTGATTGATGATTGGAGCCTGAGCAGAAACGGTCGCATCGACCCTGCGTTTGCTAACCGTCACAACCAGTCACACGCGGGTCGAATGGGTAATTTTCTGACCATCAATCACCAGGCGGGCCCTTGGCGGGGCGAGGCAAACGCGGGCGAACGAGTCAGACTGCGGCTGATCAACACAGCCACCAATAGGATTCTGCAGTTACATGCCGCGTTTCCGGGGGCGTTGTGGCTTGCGAAAGATGGCCAGCCGCTCGCCATCCCCGAACCGGTTCCCGAGGTGATTCTCCTGGGGCCTAGCGAGCGTTGGGATATAGGCTGGATCGCCCGTGACGCCGGCCAACTACTGGAAGTTAGTGGTGATGAGCCCCTGCTCGTTGCACAGGTTGACCTAAACCCGGCTGAAGGTACAGGTGTCCCGGCTTACCCGGATGCGATGGCTTTGCCGGCTAACCCCATGCCTCACGTGCCTGCCGGTGTAAACCAACGTGTGCCGGTAACCCTCGAAGGCGGAGCGATGGGGCGGTTGCAGACGGCTCAATTCCAGGGAGAGCCCCATAGCTTTAGAGAGCTGGCTGCAAGAGGCCAGTTCTGGGCGATCAGTGGCCAAACGGGCATGCCTGAAGCACCCCTCTTTCGTGCCCGACAGGGAGAGTCGGTTGAACTGCTGCTCGACAATCGCACGGCCTTTCCACACACCGTGCATTGGCATGGTCATCATGTCTGGGCGGATGGGCGCTGGCATGACAGCCTGACCCTGTTAAGAGGTCAGAAGCAGTCTGTCCGATTGATGGCCGGAAATCCGGGTAAGTGGCTTATCCATTGCCACATGATAGACCACCAGGCAACCGGGATGATGACCTGGTTTGAAGTTGTTTAACAACAGTAACGGTGCAAACAGAAACAAGTATAGGGTAATGCCATGAAATTTATTTGGATAACAACTGCAATATTGGGCCTCGCTGCCTGCACAGACAATCAGGAGACTTCGCGGAACGCGGGCGAAACCATCGATACTTCCAGTATCTCACTCGAACCGAAAGCGGGCACGGGACGATGGTACACACAAGATGAGGTAACGCGTGGAAAAGAAATTTTTGGGGAAAACTGCGCTGGTTGCCATGGACAAAATGCTGAGTCCACACCCAATTGGAAAACAGTGGCTGCGAACGGCCAGTACCCACCACCCCCGTTGAATGGTACAGCCCATGCCTGGCACCACCCATTGGGTGTGCTCAAAATGGTTATCGAACAAGGTGGAGAACCGGTAGGTGGCGTTATGCCTGCCTGGGGCGACAGATTAAGCGACCGTCAAATCATAAATGTGATCGCCAGTTTTCAAAGCTACTGGTCGGATGACATCTATCAGCTCTGGCTGGAACGTGAACAGTCCAGCAGTGACAGACAATAGTCTACAGGGAAACAAGGCTTCCAAACTGGACGATTAAAAGTCGGAGGGCTTATGGCAAGTGAGAAAGACAGAACAACGCATTACCGGGAAGGCAGCCTGACGCTGGCTGGGACAGTAATGCTGGGGACGGGCGTCATGATCGGTGCCGGTATCTTTGCGCTCACCGGGCAAATGGCACAGATGACCGGCGCCCTGTTTCCGTTGGCGTTTCTGGCCGCAGCGGTCGTTGTCGGCTTTAGTGCCTACTCCTATATAAAAATCTCCAATGCGTACCCGTCCGCCGGGGGCATTGGAATGTATTTGCACAAAGCCTACGGGAATCGCCTGCCTACAGCGTTTAACGCCTTGTTGATGTACTTTTCGATGGTGATCGCGCAGAGTTTTCTGGCCCGCACCTTCGGCTCCTATACCATGCAGCTCTTTGGTGGCGATGAAGGTGGTCGCCTGGTTCCCATTCTCGGGGTGTCGCTCATGCTCGCCGCTCTCCTGATCAACCTGCTTGGCAACCGAATGATTCAGGGGGTGGCTTCCTTTATTGGGATCTTGAAGATCACGGGCATTGTGATTTTCGGGCTGGTGGGAGTCTGGATTTCCGACAGCATCTCCGTCGATTTCTCCACCCCTGGAGAGGCTGGATCCCTGGGTAATTTCTTGGGGGCGACGGCTTTGGGGATACTGGCGTTCAAGGGCTTTACAACAATCACCAACAGCGGCTCAGAGGTGCAAGACCCCCATCGCAACGTTGGCCGTGCTATTGTGATCTCCATCGCGGCGTGTGTAGTAATCTATACCTTGGTCGGCTTTGCCGTTTCCAGCAATCTCTCGCTGCCTGAAATCATTGAAACACAAGACTACTCCCTAGCGGCGGCGGCGCGACCGGCATTGGGCGATTACGGGGTTTGGTTCACCGTGGCTATTGCCATGATGGCCACCGCCGGTGGCATTCTTGCCAGTATTTTCGCGGTTTCGCGAATGCTGGCCATGCTGACAGAAATGCAGTTGGTGCCTCACAGTCACTTTGGCATGCCAGGGAGCATTCAAAAACACACGCTAGTCTATACCGTCGTGTTGGGGCTGATTCTTACAGCATTCTTTGATTTATCCCGAATTGCTGCACTGGGTATTGTGTTTTACTTGATTATGGATATTGCCATCCACTGGGGCGTACTTCGCTACCTGAAAGCTGATGTTAAAGCACAGGCTTGGGTGCCCTTGATGGCCATTCTGCTGGACTTACTCGTCCTGGGTGGCTTTGTCTGGGTGAAGCTAAACACCGATCCATTTGTAATTGGTGTGGCGGTCGTCACCATGATAGTGATCGCCACAGCGGAACAGGTCTTCCTGAAAAAATCGCCAGAATCTGCGCAAGCAGAAGACGAAAAGTCTGACGATCATCATCACCGCTAATGTGCATTTGGCTATTGCCCAAATGAAATCGAACGATGTTTAGCACTCAACCGGGGCAATGAGGATCGTCTAACAGATTGGTGAAGTAGTCGAACCAAGGTTCCGTCGAAAAGGGGAATGAATATTAGTATTTACACATACAACCCTTTAATGCGGTACAGATATCCTTCACTGTATGCAGACATCTAGATGTTCCAACTTGCAAAACCTGAAAGAAGGACAGACAACCATGAGTTACACCATCAACCGACTGATCCAGAACGCCGATTTCGATACTGTCGACGCTCGTACCCGTAAAGCCCTGGCAGACCAGGGGTTTGGCGTACTGACAGAAATTGATGTTCAGGCCACCATGAAAAAGAAACTGGATAAAGAGATGGCTCCCTATCGAATTCTCGGAGCCTGCAATCCGACAATGGCATTTGAGGCCATCGGTCTTGAACCTCGCGCTGGTGCGATGTTGCCCTGCAACGTCATTCTTCGATCGATTGGAGACGGCGTTGAGGTAAGCGCAATAGACCCCGTGGCCTCAATGAGCGCAATAGAAAACGATGAACTGAAAGCGGTTGCCGGTCAGGTACGGGACTTGTTAAGTAAAGCAGTTATGTCTGTGTAGTAAGGCTGGCAATCGCCCTGCCTAGCTGGCAGGGCACTTTATTAACATTAACACCGGATTCAACCGTCGAAGCCCATCTCACACAGCCCGACGTCGATACTGCCGGTAACGCGGTGTCCAGAAGTTCGCCTCGATGGTTTCGCGGACCTGCTCTTCGCTGCTCATCAGGGCTACGCCATCGGCCTGAGCCTGACGGGCGACTTCAAAAGCAATTAGTTTGCTGGTTTCGCGAATATCGGCCAATGGCGGTAGCAGTGCGCCCTCGCCGGTTTGCACCATGGGAGCCTGATTGGCGAGCGCCTTTGACGCCGCCATCAACATGGAATCGGTGATACGTTCAGCACCGACGGCCAGCGCACCAAGCCCAATGCCCGGAAAGATGTAGGCATTGTTGCACTGAGCGATGGGGTAAGTCTGGCCATTGACCCTTACCGGCCCAAACGGAGAGCCTGTTGCTACCAGCGCCTGGCCATCGGTCCAGGCCAGCACGTCGGCCGGGGTGGCCTCGACTTTGGATGTCGGGTTCGACAATGGCATGACCACAGGCCGTGCACAGCCCGAATGCAATGCCTTAATGACGTCTTCAGTGAACAAGCCTCTCTGGCCTGAGACACCGATCAGAATGGTTGGTTTCGCCTGTTTCACGACATCCAGCAAGTCGGTACCAGACCAGCCGGCAACCAAATCGGCTGGCTGGGCTAGCCGCGCCTGAAAGTCATAAAGGTCTACCATATCGCTGGTCAGCAACCCAAAGCGGTCGACCATAAAGACCCGCTTTCGGGCTTCGGCTTCGGACAGGCCTTCATCCTGCATCGCCACGATGATTTGCTCGGCAATACCGCAGCCGGCGGAACCGGCACCCACGAACGCAACGCGCTGTTCGCTGACCGGCTCGCCTTTGGCTTTACAAGCCGCCAACAGGGTTGCCACACAGACCGATGCCGTTCCCTGAATGTCATCGTTAAAGCAGCACAGTTCTTCGCGGTAGCGTTCCAGCACCGGCATGGCGTTGGTCTGGGCAAAATCTTCGAATTGCAACAGGGCATCGGGCCAGCGGCGTTTTACAGCCTGAATGAATTGTTCAATAAACGCATCGTACTCGTCCTGGCTGATGCGGTTATGGCGCCAGCCCATGTACATGGGATCGTTCAGCAGCGTCTGATTGTTGGTGCCTACATCCAGCATGATCGGCAGCGTATTGGCCGGGCTGATACCACCACAAGCGGTGTACAACGACAACTTGCCGATGGGAATGCCCATGCCACCGATGCCCTGATCACCCAGGCCCAGAATGCGCTCGCCATCGGTCACAACGATGACTTTCACGTTGTCTTTGGTGGCACTGCGCAGCATGTCATCCATGTGATCGCGGTCCGGGTAGCTGATGAACAGGCCCCGGTGGTTGCGATAGATATTGGAGAACTCCTGACAAGCCTCGCCCACCGTCGGGGTGTAGATGATCGGCAGCATTTCCTCGAGATGATCTTCGAGCAAGCGGAAAAACAGGGTTTCGTTGTCGTCCTGAATCGAACGCAGGGCGATGTGGCGGTCCAGATCACTCTGGCACAACTGGTACTGACGGTAGGCCCGCTCGGCCTGCTCTTCAATGGTCTCCACGTTTTGTGGCAACAACCCGATCAGATTGAACGAAACGCGCTCTTCCTGAGTGAAGGCACTGCCTTTGTTCAACAACGGAAGTTCCAGCAGGGTTGGTCCGGCGTAGGGAATATAAAGCGGGCGTTTTTCAGAATTACTCATAATGGGCAGGTCTGTTCCATGTCATTAATCGGATTTAACGGTCACTAATGGACGTATTTTAGCATCAATACAGCACCCTGTTCCCGCCACCGCCGGGTAGAATTCCCGGGACAGGCAGCGGGAACCTGCGTTCCAGACAGCGAACCCGGGCCTTTAGTCAGGGGTCTGGTTGGCATCCAGTGCCGCTTCAATAACGTCAGCGCCGATTTGTGGTTCGTACTCCTGCCATAGGGGCTTCATGGCATTCTGCCATTGGACCAACTGCTGCAATGTCGGCTCATGCAAGGTCACGCCTGACATGGAGGCAATGGCGGCACGGTCGTTCTGGTTTTTCGCCAGTGCCACTGCATTGCCGTATTTCACCGACATCTCCATAGCAAAGCGAAACTCCTGACGTTGCTCTGCCGTCAGGCTGTTCCAGAAATCGGTATTGGTGATCACCATGTAATCCAGTACGCCATGATTCGATTGCATCATGAACGGCTGGTGCTCATAGAAGGCCTGCGAATAGATGTTCGACCAGGTGTTCTCCTGCCCCTGAATCTCATTATCGGCCAGTGCCTGGTAGACCCGACCAAAGGCCATGGGTACAGCTTCGGCATCGAGCAGTTCAAACTGCTTTTGCAACACTTCAGAGGTCATTGTCCGGAAGCGCAGGCCCGCCAGGTCATCTGGCCGGGTGAAATCCCGATTCGCGGTCAACTGTTTAAGGCCGTTATGCAGATAACCCAGCCCCAGAATGCCATCTGACTGCATATGGGTCAGCAGGTTAAGACCGGTCGGGCTGTTCTGAAAGCGCTCAACCGCTTCCATGTTGGCGAACAGAAAGGGCAGGTCATACACCATCAACTGCCCGGTATAGGCTTCAAACTTAGACAGTGACGGGGCCGCGAAGTGGATGCGACCCTCTGCAATGGCCACTACGGCTTCGTCGTCGTCCATCAGTTCGGTATTGGGATATATCTCAATTTGAAACTGATCCCCCATCCGACGCTCAATCATCGATTTGAACATCAGTGCCATTTTGCCTTTGGGTGTGTTTTCACTGACAACGTGAGAAAAAATCAGGGTTTGGGGTTCAGCCGAAGCAAACCCGGCAACCAGAACGCAAGGCAATGCGAGTCGCAACCAGCGAAGAGAGAGCAGCGTCATGAGCGTTTCCTGTGATTAAAATTATTGTAGTGGTAGGTCGCCGCAGCGCCAACCCGAATCACAAGCAAGAATGGCGCCACTGCCACAAGGCCGTGACGGCGCGAAGCTGCTGCCGATGACGGGTAGGAATCCACCCAATTCCAGCCCGGAAGTGGTGGCATCCCATCCATTTACCCGGATTGGCTTGCAACGACACTATTGCGGAGGGCGCGGCTTCTTGCGCCTGCCACTGACCACGTCGAAAACGACACCGGAAATGGGTGTGAAGCGTGACACTCGAAAAACCAGATCACGCACGCGACCACGTTGCTTTACCCGCAACTCAGGCGCCCTGGGCAAGTACCACAGGGCAACGACGGCACGAAGCACCGCAGAGATCACAAATATGACCCAGATGGGACGCGCAATTGGCCACGACCAGTTACCGATGACGAGAGCATTCGGCACCCAACTGATCAGATACCCGCCGCTGATGGCACCTACAAACACAGCAGCCGCGCCAATGGTGGATTGCATGGCGGCATAGCCGGCGAATTCACTGTCGTCGGGTTTCAGGTCATAGAGGAAGTTCGATGTTGCCAGCGTAAATCCGGCCCAGGCCGCACCCCCCAGCATTTGCACACCCATCAGATACACCAGGTTATCGGAAAACAGCCAGAGCACCGGCAACACCGGTATGACCGTAGCACCCAGAGCCATGACATAGCGGTTACCCTTGCGGTCGGCAATGCGCCCCCAGTAACGCAACAACACAAACTGAACCAGAATGGAGGCCGCCGTGTTCAGCGTAAATTGCAGGTAGGTGAATTGCAGATCGCGCAGCATATAAACGGCAAAAAACGGGGCCGACAAGGCCACCATGCATTGCATGCCGGCCAGAAACAGCGTGAAGCGCCGAAACCGCTGGTCGGCAAAGGCGCGTTTCATGCTGCGCAGTGTATGCATCAGACCACGGCCACGGGAGTGATCTGGCCGGTAGGGATCGTACATCCGATGCAGGTATCGGGTGGACATGCCGCGGCCAAATACGGCAATGAGAAACAGAGCGGCAAAGCCCAGTGATTCAACACTCAGCGAGGCCGAGCCATTCAGCAACAGGCCACCCGACAGAAAGGCGAAGAACGACGTCGCCATGGCCAGCCGGGAGCGAACGCCGAAATAGCGCCCGCGCAACCGGGGAGGAACCAGGTTGCCCATCAGGGCTTTCCATTGCGGTTGAGCCAGGTTGGAAGCACCGTGATAGACAATGGCACAGCCGATCAACAGCGGCACCCGGGCGCCCTCGGGCCAGGGGAACGGCAGCGCCAGAGCACACAGACCCACCAGCGACAGGGTTTGCACGGCAGCGCCCAACACGATCAGGCTACGACGTGGCCAGTAGCCGCCAAGCCAGACCGACAGTATCTGAAACAGGCCGCCCAGTAGCTGCGGTATACCGGTCAACCAGCCAATTTGCACACTGCTTGCCCGCAGAAATATCGCAAAGGCATTGAGGAACTGATCCACCGTCCCGGTCATCACCGAAGACGCCACACTGTCTTTCATCGACACCGTTAGGCTGTCGCGAACCCGTTGCGCCGGCCTGGGTTCTGGCGGTGGCGTTTCCGCTATGGTTGGCAATTCAGATTCAGACATGAAAGATCCGTTAAAAACGACAATCGGTATCGGAGACTAGAAGCCCTCGCGTGAAATTCTGTTACTAAGGAACAACGCCAGCAAGTTCAGGGCGAGGCCCGGAACTTTACTGTATGAACCGCCGGAATAGCACCGCTATTTCAAGGTTTGACAACGAAGCTCTGGGCTTGCTGGCACCGTGACAGTGACAGAACTGTCCGCATGGACCACTAGCTCTGGAGGTGCTCCGGACACTCCATCCGATCCGACAAAAAATCGATGAATGTTCGCACTTTAGCAGACAGATAACGCCGGCTGGTATAAACCGCATAAAGCTGGCTGTTAAGCGGTGTATAGCCCGGCAGTACCTGGGTCAGATTACCCTGCCCCAATTCCCGCTCAACCAGGCCACCGGGCAAGATAGCGATGCCCATGTCATTGACCGCCGCTGACAGTAACAGCGACTCGTTGTTCGACTGCAACACCGAGTTAAAGTTAATTTTCACCTCTCCTTCCGGCCCGGTCAGGGTAAATTCCTTACCGCGAATCAGCGAATACGCCAGCATGCCGTGCCGCTCCAGATCGCTGCCCTGCTCTGGCGTACCGTGGCGCTCCAGGTAGCCTGGCGAGGCGACAATGTAAAACGGAATCGTCATCAGCGGGCGGGCAATCAGGTTAGGGTGCAGCGTGCGGCTAGCCCGAAGTGCCAGATCGAACCCTTCCTCAACGATGTCGACAAAACGCCCGCTGATGTCGATATCGAAGGTAACTTCCGGGTAATGCTCACGAAATTCCCGCAGCAACCGGGTAAAGTAGTCTGTTGCCAGCCACATGGGGGCAGTAAAGCGAATGGTGCCACGCGGTGTAACCGTCGCGCGACTGACCGTGGCTTCAACTTCATCGAGCTCTTCAAGCATGGCCCGACACCGCTCCAAATAAACCCGGCCAGACTCCGTCACACTCAGGTGACGACTGTTCCGGTTCAGCAGGCGGGCGCCCAGGCGGTTTTCCAGGTGCATGACGTGCTTGCTGACCATCGCCTTGGACAGACCCAGATGCTCGGCCGCCTGAACAAAACTTGCGTGATCGACCACGGCCAACAGCACCTTCATGCTAAGCAACGTATCCATAACCCATGGTTTCCTATTACGAAACAATCTGTCAATAATAGCCCCATTGATTGCCGCTGGGTAGTCTTCATACTGTGGGGGTGATACAGAATTCGGGTGCCCATTCGGTCACCCCAGAGGAGCTTACTATGAACAAGATTGCAGTCGTAACAGGTTCAACCCGCCCGGGGCGTAACAACATTGCCGTGGCAAACTGGGTTCTGGAAAACGCACAAAAGCGCAGCGACGCTCAATTTGAGTTAGTCGATATTGCTGATTTCAACCTGCCGGTACTGGATGAAGCCATGCCCGCTGGCTTTCAGCAGTATGCTAATGAGCACACCAAAAAATGGTCACAGACCATTGCCCAGTACGATGGCTATATCTTCGTGACACCGGAATACAACCACAGCATTTCAGGTGCGCTGAAGAACGCGCTGGATTACATCAGTGTCGAGTGGAACAACAAAGCCGCCGGTTTTGTTGGCTACGGTTCCGCCGGTGGTGTGCGTGCCGTTGAGCACCTGCGCCAAATCGCATCAGAACTGCAACTGGCTCACGTGCGCAACCAGGTTCAATTGTCGCTGTTCACCGATTTTGAAAACTTCAGTGAGTTCAAACCAGCCGACATGCACCAGGAAACGCTGTCCGCCATGCTCGACCAACTGGTCGCCTGGACTGGTGCTATGAAAACACTGCGCTAAGCGCGCAGTCGGATCATAATGAAAAAGACGGGCCTTGCCCGTCTTTTTTTTTGGTATCCTGGAGAACTATGGATGCCTGCTTCAACAAAAGGCTCAGCGTGACAAACTCTGGCGCATCACATGCTGTGGCCCGGCTGCCCCACCCAGGTACAGGTCGCCGGTATCGGTAAAGCCACCCTGCTGGTAACACCGGTAAGCGGCCAGATTTCTGCAATTGACCGTGAGCCACACCGCAGCCGAACCGGGGTAAGCCCTGGCCAGATAAGGCGTCAGTGCTATTACCGCTGCCTTGCCCAGGCCCTGACCTTGTCGGCGGCTATCGATCAGAAACGTTCTGATACCCAGAGAGCCCTGATCGCAAAATTCGAATTCACGATCAAATCGGGTATCGACAATAAAGAATCCAACCAACGACTGGTCAAACCAGATGCCATGCGGGTGTCGCGCCTCATCGCTCCCGGCGAGCGCGTCGGCAACGGTGCCGGTATAAGCCAGTTGCTCGGGTGCCACAGATAAAGCAGTGGCCCGCTCATAGCCGTCGCGTGGCAACCGCTCCAGGGATAACGCGTTCAACGGGCAAACAAACTGCTGCGATCGGCAAAGCCTTTCATTTCAATGGCATTGCCGCTGGGGTCGCGGAAAAACAAGGTGCCCTGCTCTCCTGGCTCGCCTTTAAAGCGAATGTAGGGCTTGATCACGAATTCAAAGTTCATGGCCGTCAGCCGATCGGCCATGGCCTGCCATTCGTCCATCGACAGCACGACACCGAAATGGGGCACCGGCACGTCATGTCCGTCAACCGCATTGGAAATGGGTTTTGCCGCCTCTGCCTGTTCTGAAAGGTGAGCGACAATTTGATGCCCGAAGAAGTCGAAGTCGATCCAATGGTCGGAACTGCGCCCTTCGGCACAGCCCAGAACCTCGCCATAGAACTGCCGGGCGGCGCCCAGATCGTGAACAGGAAAGGCCAGATGAAATGGCGACAACGCCTGGTATTGGGTAGACATGGGGATACCTCGCTAACGCAGAGAAACAAGAATTACCGGAGCCCGAGATTATCGGCTCCGGTCCGGGCAATCAATGCCGTTCACGGGTGTTGCCTTACAACCCACCGGCCAGATCAATCACACTGCCGGTGCAGTATGACGACCGATCCGACACCAGCCACAAGATCGCCTCGGCAATTTCTTCCGGCTGGCCACCCCGCTGCAACGGAATGCGATCGCTCAATCGTGCCACCCGGCCCGGTTCGCCGCCATCGGAATGAATGTCGGTGTGAATCAGCCCGGGCCGGACCGCGTTCACCCTTATACCCTCGGCGGCCACCTCCAGTGACAACCCCCGGGTCATCGTATCCAGCGCGCCTTTGGAGGCTGCATAGTCGACATATTCATTCGGTGAACCGGTTCTCGCCGCCGCCGAAGAGACATTAACAATGGTGCCACCGGGCCCGCCATGGCGTGTCGACATGCGTTTTACGGCTTCACGGCAACAGATAAATGGCCCGGTCACATTGGTCGCCAGAACCTGGTTTATGCGCTCGGCGGTCATGTTTTCCAGGCGCATCTGGGTCTTCAATATCCCCGCATTGTTGACCAGGACGCGGAGTGTTCCGGGCAACCGGTCGATCACCTGGAACAACCTCTCCACCTCGGCTTCCTGCGATACATCAGCCTGGATAACCTGGCACTTTCCGCCCGTTTCGCCAATGCTCATCGCCAACGCCCTGGCCGATGCGGCATCGGACCGGTAGTTGATGCACACAAAATACCCTGCTTTTGCCAATAACCGGGCAGTCGCCGCGCCGATACCCCGGCCTGCGCCGGTGACCAGTGCGATGGCGTTTGTCGTTGTCATAGCGTTACCTGCCTGATCATGAGAATGGTGCGTCAGACACTGCCGGCCTGCTCGACCACCAGTATCCGGGCTTCGCCCAATGGATGGGCGACGTGCTCAGTGCCAACCGACGCGTAAAACACATCACCGCTTTCCAGAACAACAGAGTGCTCAACGCCGGCTTCGCGATACAACATCTCAACCCGGCCATCCAGCACAGCAAACACTTCCTGCCCGTCGTTGATGTGCCATTTATAGGGCTGATCAGTCCAGTGCAAGCGCGTTGAGATTCCGTTCATCAGGGCAATATCCTGAGCGCCCCAGGCTTTCTCTGCGGTGAAATCTTTGGCTCGATAGATGTTCATGATCGCCTTAACAGTTAATTGGAACTCGCATCAAAATGCTCGGTTTGCGGCTAAGTTCGCTGTTCACATCACAATAACGGCAACACCTGCCAAATCGCATCAATATTAGCCGCACCCAGTCGCTGGCAACGGTCCGGCGACCAACCGGTCGAGGGCATGGGCGTGGCGGTGGTGTCCTTGAACGGCATCTCCAGAGTCATCGCCAGGCATTTGTGGTGCTCGGCCACATAAGCGGTGCACAGCGTCAGATTCGCTTTGCCGGGCTCAGCGATGGGGTAACCGACATCGGTCTGAAAGTCCGGACAGGCGGTCTGCAACACCGACTTGAAGGTGCTCAATTGCAAAGCCATGTGCTTGTTCCAGGCCGGTATGCCCTCGGCCCCGGCAATAAAGTTGTAGGGCAATTCTTCATCACCGTGAACATCCAGGCAAAAGTCCACACCGGTTTTAGCCATGGCTTCGCGGGCAAAATAGACTTCCGGTGAAAACTCTTCACTCGGTTCCAGCCATTCACGGTTCAGGTTACGACCATGTGCATTACAGCGCAGATGCCCGCGCACACTGCCATCGGGGTTCATATTGGGTACCACATGGAACACGCAATGCTCCAGTAACTGACGACTCAGACTATCCTGTTCATCCAGCAGGCGCTCCAGAAAGCCCTCCATCCACCATTCCGCCATGGTTTCACCGGGGTGCTGGCGTCCAATGACCCAGCAGACTTTCTTGTCGGAGGACGGTTCGCCAATGGTCAGGCGGGTCAGCGGATGGCCGTCCGGGGAAATACACAGGGTATCGGCCTGCACCAGCGGCGATGCCAGCGTCGCGGCAATCAACTGCTGATGCCGCTCAAAGCTGTAAGGCGCAAAATAGGCATAGTAGATGCTGTCGGTTTCGGGGCTGTGCTCGATGGTCAGGGTTTGCCCATCGTACCGGGTCGGCACCCGAAACCAGAATTCACGGTCGTAGGACGCCACAGCCTGATAGTCGTGGAAGGCCCTGGGGAAAGACACCTGCCCGGCATTGGTAATGTCGAACCGGCACGCCTGATCGCGCGCATCCAGTACCTGAAAATAAAACCATTGCTTGTGCTCGTCCCCGACATCGGAGCGAATCTGCAACTCCACCGCACCGGGGTCGGAGGCATCCAGACAAATAATATTACCGCCATCGAAACGCTGGTTAATGTGCATGCTCTTCGCTCCTGTCTTCAAAGTAATTGGTAAATCGATATTCGGCGTTCGGGTCTTGTGAGAGGTGTTGGCCCGCGGCGGTTACCGGGTGCGCCCCTGTGGGGTCGGCGTTAATCCATCCATGGAGCCTAGGCCGCAGCATCCTTGCTGCGGACTACCCCACAGGGGCACACCCGGCACCCGCCGCTAGTCTCATAGGCGAACGCGAAACCATGAGTTGATTAAATGACAGTCGATGCTACCTCACCATTGCCGCCAGTAAAGAGGCAAAGGTGAATCCTTTTTTCTCAGAACCGTAAAGCACCCTGAAAACTCGACCCACTCTCAATGAACTTGAGTGCGCCATTCATCCCAGGCCTGAATAACCGATACAGCCTCCCCTATCTGCGGGTTGGAAGGGTCAAATTCCTGAGCAAGCTCGCGCTCGGTGACAGCGGCTTGGGCATCTTCGAAGACAACATCCAGCGGCTTTTCCAGTGAGAAAGCCGTTTCAAAGAAAGCACGGCCAAAATAAGTCATGGTCTCTTCGTTGGAACAACCGAAGGACGGTTTGTCGGCGGCGGCAGCGGTGATGACGAGCGTATTCTCATCGCTGAGCTCGGGAATAAACCCACCGGAATAGCAGGCGGAGATCACCACTACTTTCTGTTGTGGGGCTTCGTCGAGGATCTCAGCCAGTTCCGCTGGGTCTATATCGGGCAATGACTGGTCACTGTTGAAATCGACCGAGAGTTCGTGATCGGAGCTGCCGTGAGAGGTGAGATAGACGAAGATCAGGTCTTCTTCTCCAAGCCGTTTACCGAGCGTGCGAATAATGTGAGTCAGGCTGGTCTCGGTGGCGAGCGGGTAATTGTCGCGATCGTGCAGTTCATTGGCCAGGGTAACCACGCGGCCTTCGAAGGGGGGCATGGCCGTGAGTTGAGCATCAATGGTTTCAATTTCGGTCCGAAAAACGGTTTCCGCGTTACTAAGGGCAGCGAGCACGGTGAAGACTTCCCGCTCGCCCGGGGTTTGGTCGCGCAGACGTTTCAGCTGGGCATCGACCAGGGTGCGCTGGGAATAGAGTGCCCGCTCCAGTCGCGCCTGATGGCCGGCCTGTTCTGCTTGAAAACGGGACAGGCCACTCTCGTCGATGTGCTCGCCATAGGCGAACTGGCCTTCAAGTACCTCGCCATCTGCCTGTACCAGGCGACCTTCCCCGTGCGGGCGCCAGTTCCTTAACTCACCTTCATAGACCGAGCCGTCCCTCGAAGTAAGCGTCCCTTGCGTCAAACGATCGCCACTGAAGGCGCCCTCATAGACAGTGCCATCCGCCGCGGTCATCTGCCCTTCCCCTTCCATCTTCCCGGCCTGAAAATCGCCCTCGTATACAGTCCGGTTACCAAAGGTGAGCTTGCCTTTGCCATCAAAACGTTGCCGCTCGAATTCACCCTCATAGGACTGGCCATTGGGGAAGTGCAACACTCCGCTCACCCACTGCCCGTTTCGATACGCTCCTCTGTATATCCGGCCATCCGGCAGGGATTCCGCACCTTCTCCGTGCTTCAAGCCGTTTCGGAAGCTTCCGATGTAATAAGTGCCATCGGGCCAGTCAATGCGGCCATCGCCGTGCAACAGGCCGTTTTTCACATCACCTTCATAGTCACCGCCATCCGGGGTAGTCAGGGAGGCCGCTAAAACGGGCCCCGAGAGCGCCAGTAAGAACAACAGAGAGAACAGTGAGTTAGGCAAAGTCATTTCCTTGGCTTAAAAGGCGAAACGTGAGATGGGCATAATCGGGATGACTATTGATGCTACCTCACCAATGCCATCAGTAAAGAGGCAATCGTGAATCATTTTTCTCAAAGTTGGTAAATCATCCTCCGATACTAGACCCCTTGCCCGGCACCTCCTACTTTGAAGCACGCAGTAAAACAGCCTAATAAAAACAAGAAAGGCGAACAGATGAAACAACGATGGGTACTGGCCGGGCTGACACTGGTCACCCTGGCTACTGTGAGTGGCCTGGCGGCACTGAAACCCGTGTCGGATCCAGCACATACAAAGGTTTCCCGGGCATCGACCAACCCTGCGGCGGAAACCGATACGCCTGCGTCCGGCGCTGCGAATAACACAACCCAGACCGGTGTTGCACAATTACCAGCCGCGCCCCGGCTGATGTCTCCCGGGAAAATACCCGATACAGAAACGGGTGCAGACTCTCTGGACGATGAAGTCAGCTTACCCGCCAACCTGCGCCAGTCGCTGACCCAGGTCGCCGATGTCTACCGGGAACAGAACCGGTATCCGCCATTTTCACAGCCCATTGGCTCTGAACAGGAAGCACTGCGCTATCGGTTTAATCAGCCGCAGCAGGTCAGCATTCCCTTTCCGCTGGCCAACGGCGCCACCTTTGATGCCAGACTGACGCTGGACCGCTACCACTATTTTATCGGCGACGAACAGCGACTCACCTTGTCGCTGACAACCAGCGATGACAGCCTGGTACGAGACGTCTCCCTCAGCGTAACCGACCATGCCGGTACTGTACTGCATCGCCAATCGCTGGCGTTGCACGCGGATTCATCCATTCGTCACCACCTGACGGTCGATCTCAGCGACCACGCCAGTGCCTGGCCGCGGGAGCTGCAATGGCGGTTGCAAGCCAGTGTGGGCCAGCAACGGTTATCGGTCGCGGCGCCCTTCACTTACGAAGTACCGGTTGTAACGCTGACCGGCATTACCGACCCGCACATCGACGGCGAGTTTCTGGTGCTACCCCTGTCACTGGATTACGACCGCAGCGGCTACTATTTCGTGCAGGCCAACCTCTACAGCAGCGGCGGCGACCCGCTGCTGCACCTGGAAACCGAAGGCCCGCTAACGGCCACTGAACCAGGCCTCAGGTTGCGTGCCTCGGGCCCTGCCTTAATCGACCTGGAGGCGCCAGGCCCCTATGTACTGCGTGACGTGCACCTGACCCGCATGGGCGGCAATGGCATACCCGACTTGCAAGGCCAGGCACCTCAGGATGAATTTCCGATTCCGGCCTTTGATCTGGAAGGCTATGCCGACAGCACCTGGAGTGACCCGCTGGCACAGCAACGCCAGGAATTTCTCGATGAACTGAGCAACAACCTGTAATCGGCGGATCACATTCTCCGCTCCGGTACAGGACCTACAGGGACGTAGTGACCTGGCAATAACGAGTGCCGGGAAAAAAGTCCGGGCGCAGAGCCCGTCGTACTGCGCCGCAACACCACAACAACAATAAGGTAGGTTCACTATGATACGACCCATCACCCGCGCCACCACGCGCCTTCTACTTCTGCTCGGCTTTGCGTTGCTGAGCTGGCAAGCCCAGGCAAGCCTGAACGGCAAACCGGTCGTGCTGATACACGGCTTTCAGTACCAGCAACTGGGCACCCAGCCGACGGATGCCAGTCTGCAGGCTGAAGCCATCGATTACTGGCAGGAATACTGGCTGCAACGCTCCGAAGTCGTGCTGTACTGGTCCGCCAGTGAACGCATCAGCCAGGGCATCAGTGATCAGATCAAGCGGCAGGTAAAAACTCTGGCCGACAATGGCACCTGCCAGTCCGGCTGTGTGTTGCTCACCCATTCGACGGGCGATCTGGTCGCAAGACAGATGCTGCGCAATCTCAATGGCTGGTTATGGGAATGGGGTTATCCATCCAGCCGGGTTAATTTCCTGGTGTCTCTGGATATGGCCGGTGCCGGTGGCGGGACTGAACTGGCCGACCTTGCCGTCTCGGTGATCGACAGCGATAACATCTTCGCCGGCGCCGCCACCTCGGTCGTGAACTGGTTTCTGGGCACCAATGTCGGTCCAGACGAACTGGGGGTCGTGCGTGATTTGCAGCCGGCTGCAGCCCGCTCTCTGGCAACCCAAAACAATGCAGTACCCAGGCTTCGTTTTGTCGGCAGTGGCGATGCCTTCCTGCGTGCCAGCAAGCCCTTCATACTGGGGTACGACGACAGTGTTGTGCCGTTGCACAGCGCCTGTGGTTCCATCCGTCAGGAGAACCTTGAATCCTGCTCAGCGAGCATCAAGACCAACGGCGAACTGGATGCGGTGGCGAAGTCACCTACCGGCCTGCGCTATAACAACTTCCCGGTTCTGATGGGCGACAGCACCGATCACTTTGAAGTGATCGGTTCGGCCACCTCGGGCGACTACGCGCCCGTGATCAACAACTTCACGGTCGGTGGACTGGGCGTCGACTTTGCCATTGACCAGTACTGGAGCTGGTGGCATTGGGACACCCTGCGACTGGTGCGCAACGGGTCCGACAAGAGCCTCTCGGCCAATGTGTTCGATACCTTGAATCAGTAGCACACCTGCCGGGGCGTTCACGAACGTGCGACACGCACTAACCGGAACGCCCCACTGACGATTCGCACTGGCGTCACACAGACCTGACTTGACGGACGGCATTATTGAAAAACTCGATGGTTCAGCCAGGGATTCAGTAACATTTTTGCCATAAATGACAGTGTACGGACAAAAAACACACAAACAGTCGCCTTTAAATCTCGCTGCTTTACTATCCGAACCCGCTCAGGTGAACGAAAAAAACCCGTAATAATTCTTCGGACTGTCCGGCTATTATCGCTATCCGACGGTACCGGGACGCGCCTGATAACCGGTGTAAAACAGGAAAATCCTATGTGGTACCGTATTCTGGTCGCTGCCGCCCTCAGTCTGGCATGCAGCAGCCAAACCCTGGCCAACGAATTGATGTTAAATGGCCTGGCTCCCTATCAATACCTCAGTAAAACCTTCTATCTAGCCAGCTTTTACGCTGAGCAACCGATCACGTCGACCGCACAGTTTGCGGCGGACACCGGTGCCAAACGCATGGTGATCAAAGTCAGCACCGATAAATGGTCGCCCCGTCAGTTCAATCAGATGTGGAAGCAGGACATTGCGATTAACAACAACCTACGGGCGAATCCGGAGGTTATTGACCTGATCACCGCCTTTACTGAAACGCCGAGTGACGACTTTACCCGGGGCGATACCATCGTGGTCGACTATGCACCCGGCCAGGGAACCCGCATTACGCTAAACGATGCCGATTGGCTACGGTCCGGCGATGACACACTGTTTCGCACCCTGGCGAATGCCTGGCTTGGCGAGATTCCAACCTCGCTACGGTTTCAGGAAGCCATGTTAGCCGGCGGCGCTTTTTCAGACCATCGCTCTCATGCGCAATGGGTAAGCGAGAACAATGACCTGACCTACACGGCCAACCGCCGGCAATTGCTCGCATCGTTCAGTGGTGAATCCGTTGTTGCGCGCCGCCAGGCTGAACAGCGCGCTGCCGAAGCAGCTGAACGGGCCGCTCAGGCCGAACAGGAGGCGCAACGCCAGCGCGATGCGGCTCGCTTGGCCGAGGCCCGGGAACAAGCCCGGCAACTGGCTGAAGCGCGGGCACTGGCTGAGGCTGAAGCGGCGGAATTGGCGCGTGCCAGAGCGCGGGCCAGTGCCGAAGCGCAGGCGCTGGAACAGGCCAGAGCCCAGGCGGATGCCGAGCGCAGGGCCGAAGAACTGGCCCGAGCACAAGCGGCGGCTGAAGCCGAGGCAGAGGCCGAGCGTCAGGCTCGCTTGCAACAGCAGGTTGCCGAGTATCACCAGGATCAATATCGCTGGGAGTTGTTGCGTACCATTTACCCTCGGGTTAGCTACCCGGACTGGGCACAGCAGCTATCCCAGGAGGGTCGGGTTCAGGCTGAAGTTGTGATTACCCGGGGCGGCGAACTGGTCGAAATTGCCTCGATCCGCCCTGCCGATGCCGGTCTGCTAGGCCAGGCGTTTCGCACCGCCATTGAGAACGCCGCTCCCTTTCCACCGGTGCCAGACGCTTACGAAGGCAATGGCGACAGCGACCGCTTTCGCGCCACCCTCGACTACCACTTTCAGCTGAACCAGCCCCAGGCCGCCCTGCCACCTCGGCCAGTGCCACCCGAAGATTACCGGGAACTGCTGGGTGCGTTGTCTGAAGAAGATCGGCAGAACCGACTTATTGCTTACCAGACCCGGTTGCAAGAACAGATTCTGAGCCAGGTTGAATACCCTTACTGGGCGGAAAACCTGGGCCAGGAAGGCCTGGTTGCGATGCGCCTGAACATCACCGCCGATGGCCAGGTGGGACGCATGGAGTTTACCGAACGTTCCCGCCATGCCGTTCTGAACAAAGCCCTCGAAGATGCCATCAGCCGGGCCTCTCCGTTCGAATCCATACCGCCGGAACTGGATCTGCCGGAAACCGATCTGACCATTCAACACGAATTCGCTATTAACTGACCTTTGGCCCGGCCCAACACGGGGCCGCGCCCAATTACCACTGCTGGAGAACCCTATGAAACCAACCCTCTGGGCCCTGATTGGCGCCCTGGCAATGCCCCTGGGCGCCTCTGCCTTTGACATGCGACTGAACGGCTTTATGTCCATTGCCGGCGGCATGACCCTCGGCGACAACCAGACGCTGGTCATCGACCCGGTCAACCTGGCCGCCTATGACAACGACCTCAACTTCGCGACCGACAGCCTGGTGGCCATTCAGGCCATTGCTGAAGTCAACGACCGCATGACCGCTACCGCACAAATGGTTGGCCGCGGCGGTGAAGACTTCAACACCCAGTTCGAGTGGGCCTACCTGACCTATGAAGCAACCGACAGCCTGGATGTTAAAGCCGGCCGCCTGCGCATGCCGCTGTTCTATTACTCCAACTTCCTGGAACTGGGCTATGGCTACCAGTGGGTGCGACCACCGGTTGAGACCTACAATATTTTTGTGACGACACTGGAAGGCATCAGTGCCGACTACAACTTCTACATCGGCGATTTTTCTGCGAAAGCCTCTGCCTATGCCGGCTCTACCCAGGGCACAGACCCGGAATCCGGTTCAGAGGTAGACTTCAACACCCTGGCGGGAGGTTCACTGGACCTGGCGATCAACAACTTGTCATTCCGCGGTTCATACAACACGGCCGACAACGCCACCCTGACGCGCGGTGCGAGCCCGGCGTTTGACTTCCCCATCACCTTTATATCCGGTGCTGCCATGTACGATAACGGCACCCTGTTCAGCATCGCCGAATACACCAGCACGCTGAACGATACCAACCTGATCAACAACCGCTATAACAGTTACGCCTCGCTGGGTTATCGCATTGGCACCCTGACGCCTCACGTCACCGTTGCCCGGTACGAGGAGGAAACCAACTCCATCGATCCGGGTTACAACCAGAACCCACGGGAATATCAGTCTGCCACTCTGGGCATGCGCTGGGATTTCGACATCGCCGCCGCCCTGAAAGTGGAATACACCCGCCGGGAAGACACCAACCCGGATTCCCTACGTGCAGTCGGTGATGCTGACCTGCTCTCCTTCGCCATCGACGTTGTATTTTAAGGCTGGATACTGACTTATGAAGCACTTTGCACTACGAACCCTCGCCGGCCTGATGCTGACCACCCTGATGATGTCTGCAGCCGCACTGGCTGATCTCGTGATCGTGGTTCACCCCAGCAACACGGCGGTGATCGATCAGAGTTTTCTGAAAAACCTGTACCTCGGCAACACCCGCCAATTCAGCACCGGCGTTCGTGCCGAACCACTCGATCTGCCAGCAGGTGACGCCATTCGCGAGACCTTTCTGAACACGGCCATTGACCAGACACCGGTAAAATACCGGCGCCACTGGTCCAAGGCGTTGTTCACTACCGGTCAGCAACCGCCACAGGAACTGAGCAGTTCCGCAGCGGTAATCAATGCCGTCGCATCCGACCCATCGGCCATTGGCTATGCCGATTCAGAGGCCCTGAACAACAGCGTTAAAGTCGTTATGCGCGTACGTCTGTAACCCCGCCAGCGGAGGCTGGGCGTTCGCCGCACCAGCCTCCGTAACGCCTGATCAACGCTCTGAAACGGTGCTTTTGCTCAGGTGAATCTTCCACTACGGATAACAAAACAGTAGGGTAACCGCAAAACAACGGAGCCCCGCCTAATGTCTTTAGATCGTAGTCATTGCCTGTCCCTGGATACACAAGACCCTCTCGCCCCTCTGCGCGACCAGTTCGAGATTCCCAACGATGTTCTGTATCTCGACGGCAACTCTCTGGGTGCCCGCCCAAAAGCCGCTTCGGAACGCGCGCGCCAGGTGATCGAACAGGAATGGGGCCAGGGCCTGATTCGCAGCTGGAACCAGGCTGGCTGGATTGATCTGCCACGCCAGGTCGGCAGCCAGATCGCTGCACTGATCGGTGCCAAACCTGAAGAAGTGGTGGTCACCGACTCCACCTCAGTCAACCTGTTCAAGGTCGCCGCTGCGGCACTGAAACAGCAACTGGCGACAGACCCGTCACGGCGCGTCATCCTCTCTGAGCCCGGCAACTTCCCCACCGATTTGTACATGCTGCAAGGCCTCAGCCAATTCATGACCGGTGGCCCGGTTCTGGAAACGCAGCCGGCCGATTCACTGCTCGAGCGTATCGACTCCGATGTGGCGGTGGTTGTATTGACCCACGTTCACTATAAAACCGGCAAGCTGCATGACATGGCGGCCATTACCCAACGTGCCCACGAGCAGGGTGCCCTGGTGGTTTGGGACCTGAGCCACAGCGGCGGCGCGGTTGAGGTAGACCTCAATGGCGTCAATGCCGATTTCGCCATCGGTTGTGGCTATAAATACCTGAACGGCGGCCCTGGCGCACCAGGGTACATCTTCGTTGCAGAGCGGCATCTGGCGGCCTTTGAACAGCCACTCAGTGGCTGGTTCGGCCATGAAGCTCCGTTTGCCATGCGTGACGACTTTGCTCCGGCCGGTGATATTCGCCGTGCTCTGACCGGCACACCTTCGGTGGTGGCCACGCAATTGCTCAGCGTTGGCCTGGATACCTTTGCCGATACCACCATGGCGGAATTGCGCGCCAAATCAGTCGCACTGACCCAGTTGTTCATCGAGCTGGTCGAAACCCGGCTGCCCGACGCGAGCTTCGAACTGGTCTCACCGCGCAAGGCAGACGAGCGCGGCAGCCAGGTAGCCTTTGCACACCCGGAAGGTTACGCCATTATGCAGGCACTGATTGACCGCGGTGTGATCGGAGACTTTAGAGCGCCGGATATTCTGCGCTTTGGCTTTGCGCCACTGTATGTGCGTTTTACCGATGTATGGGACAGCGTCGACTGCCTGAAAGACATTATGGACAACCGCACCTGGGATCAGCCCAAGTACCACGAGCGTCACGCCGTAACCTGAAACCTGGCAGGCTGTTGAAATTCGCAGAATTTCGGCGGACTGCTACCGGAACATGGATGTTCCGGCAAAATCGATGACTATTAAGTCATTGATTTTGAGAGAGAAGCAAAAATCGCCATTTTTTGATTCTCGTGTTTTGGAAAAGGCAGGATGCCTTTTTCAACAACCTGAGAAAGTAAAAGGGGGCTGAATCATCAGCCCCTGAATGACCGCGAACGCTACGTTAGCCGTAGCGCACCTCGGGCAACCACAACACCAGCGGTTCCCAGAAAAAGACCAGTGTCACCGCCAGTACCTGCAATGCAATAAACGGCATAACGCCCTTGTAGATATCCGTTGTTTTTATCTCCGGCGGCGCCACGCCTTTCAAATAGAAGAGTGAGAACCCGACCGGTGGCGTCAGGAAGGACGTTTGCAACGTCAGCGCAAACAACACCACAAACCAGGTTAAATCAAACCCCAACTGCACCACCACCGGCCCAACCAGCGGCAGCAAAATCAAACTGATTTCCAGCCAGTCCAGGAAAAAACCGGCCAGAAAGGCGATGAACAGAATCACCAGAATAATGCCACCCGGCGACAGCGGAATACCGGTTAACAGACCGGCAATGAATTCATCACCACCGAGCGACCGAAGCACTACAGCAAAGGCCGTTGCACCCAGAAAGATACCGAACACAAAGGCTGTAGTGATGGTTGTTTTACGCGATACATCGCGCAGCACATCCCAGCTCAGGCGTCCGTTCATGGCCGCCAGAATGGTCGCTCCCAGAGCACCGACACCGGAGGCTTCCGTCGGCGTGGCGATGCCAAAGAAAATGGAGCCCAACACCGCCAGAATCAGCGACAGCGGAGGCAACACCGAGCGCAGCGTTTCAATGACGACTGCCCGGGTTATGGGTGGCAAGTCAGCCTTTGGCGGCGCCAGCGACGGTTTGAGCCAGGCCGCGATCACAACAAAGGCAATGTACAACATGCCCAGCATTACTCCCGGAATCAGCGCCCCCATAAACAGATCACCGACTGAGAGCGACAACTGATCGGCCATGATGATCAGCATGATACTCGGAGGAATCATAATACCGAGCGTACCCGACGAGGCGACAATACCACTGGCAAAAGCCGGCGAATATTTCTGATCCAGCATCACCGGTAGCGACAACATCGCCAGCAAAACCACCGACGCGCCGACAATACCGGTGGACGCCGCCAGCAGAATACCAATCAGAATAACAGCCACGCCCAGGCCACCGTTGAAGCGCCCGAACAGATTAACGAAATTGACCATCAGCCGCTCGGCAACGCCGGAGCGCTCTAACATCAGCCCCATAAATATGAACATGGGCAAGGCAACCATGATCCACTTGGTCATCTGATCATAAATTCGCTGAACGACGATGCCGAATATATTCCAGTCGGTTAAAAAGTAGGTATCTGCATCCAGATAGTTATAGGCCAGCACCGCGCCAATACTGAAAAAGACGGATACGCCCGCCAGGACCCACGCCACCGGAAAACCGGTAAAAATAAGCAGAATAAAACTGCCCAGCATGGCCATGACGATGAGTTCGTAGGTTTCAAACACAACAAGTCTCCACGGCTATTCAACCGTTACAACACAATAACAACGGGCATTGGCTCAACGACCAGCCGTAACCCGTGCCCGGGGAAAGCCGGTTAAAAACGACAGCGCCCGAACAAACCGGCTGAAGGCAGCGATCAACAGGAGTCCGAATCCGATCAGAATCACAGACTTGATCAACCAGCGCATGGGCAAGCCACCCGGAGATCCGGAGATTTCGCCCATCAAATAAGACCGTTCAACAAAGGGATAGGCGTAATACAGTACAAACAGGCAAAACGGCATTAAAAACAGGGCCAGCCCCAACAATTCGAGCCACGCCCGCTTGCGATGCGACAGTTTTTCAGCCAATACATCTACCCGAACATGGCCGTCGTGCAATACGCAATAAGACAGGCCCACCATGAAACCGATGGAATAGATGTGCCACTGCAGCTCTTCAAGGGCAACGTAGGAGTTACTGAAGAAATAGCGCAGCACGACATTCAACACCACCAGCACCATCAGCAGCAGCCAGCTCCACGAGAAAAAACGCCCGACGACTTCAAGAAAGGCATCGAGTTTGTCGGATAACCAGGTGGGCGGATACGGAACGGCGGTGGGGCCATGCCCCACCGCTTGCTCCACCTTGTCCAGATCGAGCTTTATGTCAGACATGGATCAATCCTGTGCATGCCAGTCACGTGACAGGTAGCCATACTTCTTCCAGGTCGCGTGCTCAGCCTGGAACTCCTTCATGGAGCTGTAGATTCGATCGAACATCTCGTCCTGCTCGGAATACTTGGCCATGACAGACGCCGTGGCTTCTTCAAAAGCACCCAGCATCTCGGCATCGTACTGACGCAGGTTCACACCTTCTTCGGCGAACTCGTTCAATACAGCGCCCTGCAGTGCTTCGGCTTTCGCCAGTGCTACCGCATTGCCAGCCATGCAGGATGTTTCGATCAGGCTTTGTGTCTGACCATTCAGCTTATTCCACTCATCGAGGTTGATGTACAGGAACTGGTTCGTTGACGGCTGGTGCCAGCCTGGCAGGTAGTAGTATTTGGCCACCTGAGAGAAGCCCAATTGCTTGTCGACGGTCGGCAACGAGAATTCGGTGGCATCCAATACACCGGTTTCCAGTGCCTGATACAACTCGCCACCGGGCAACACGTTAATGGACATGCCAAACTCGCCCATGATTTCGCCACCAAGACCCGCAGCGCGGAATTTCAGGCCACGCAGATCTTCAACCGAATTCATTTCTTCAGTATACCAGCCAGCTGATTCAGGGCTGATGGTGCCGCACAGAATCGGGTAAACGTTGTAAGGCTCAAACATTTCTTTCAGCAGATCATCACCACCGTGGTGATACATCCAGGCCAGAAATTCCTGGGATTCCAGACCGAATGGCGTGGCGCCGTACAGGGCTGAACCTGGTACCTGGCCCCATTCATACCCCATCCAGGAGTAACCGGCGGAAATATTCCCGGAACTGACGTTGTCGAAAACCGACAAAGCCGGAATCAACGCGCCGGGTTCAACGGTCTGCAGGGTAACGCGACCATCACTGATGGTTGAAACCATATCGGCAACAACAGGCATGGTGTCGCCCAGGGCCGTCAGCGACGAAGAAAACGCCATCGGAACCTGCCAGCGAACCCGGTTGAATTCAGCCTGAGCGGTAAAGGGCGCAGCAGCGAGGGTCGTGGCCAGTACGGCCAGGGGCAATGCTTTTTTCATAATCATTGTCTCTCTGTTTTTGTAATTGTGGAGTGAGTCTTAGTGCTTTCTACCAACTCTACGGTCTGACTCTGAGCCTCCTGATGCCGGCAAAGCCGACTTCAAAAAAGAGGCTGGACTGACCCATGGGTGTTAGCCAGTGATGGCATGCTAGGCCGGGACTTCGGGCGTGGCTTTCGTTCGTTAGTAGGAGGGTGCTACAGACCACCTGAAATCGGGCTCTGGCGAGGCTCCTGCTTTGGTAGGAGAGGCGGACAAGGAGACTAGCTGCGGGTATCGGGTAAGCCCCTGTGGGGTAGTCCGCAGCTGGGACGCTGCGGTCTAGGCTCCATGGACGGATCTACGCCGACCCCACAGGGGTTTGCCCGGTACCCGTAGCGGGCCATTACCTCCAGACTACAAAGAAACACGGCGAATAAGGTGCGTGGCGCTTGAAGCCAGATTGGAAGGCGCTACAATACCGCTCCTTTTTTGACCAGCCCTGAGGTTTTCATGACCACCCATATCGTCACTCCCCGCGAAGGCAAGCCCGTTACCGAGCAGGGGCGTGTCGGTTTTGTCAGCCTGGGCTGCCCGAAGAACACCGTCGACTCTGAACGCATCCTGACCCAGCTGCGGGCTGAAGGGTACGATGTGGTGCCGTCCTACCACGATGCCGATGTGGTGATTGTGAATACCTGCGGCTTTATTGACTCAGCGGTGAAAGAGTCACTCGACACCATCGGTGAAGCGCTGCGCGAGAACGGCAAAGTGCTCGTCACTGGCTGTCTGGGCGCCAAGGAAAACGACATTCGGGAAGTCCACCCGAACGTGCTGGCAGTTACCGGACCGCATGCCTACGAAGAAGTGGTCCGCCAGGTGCATGATGTGGTGCCGCCGCGTCACGACCCCTTTATTTCCCTGATACCGGACACTGGCGTCAAGCTAACGCCGAAGCATTATGCCTATTTGAAGATTTCCGAGGGCTGCAACCATCGCTGTACGTTCTGCATCATTCCGTCGTTCCGGGGTGATCTGGTCAGCCGCCCGGTCGGACAGGTGCTGAGCGAGGCCGAGCGCCTGGTGAACAACGGCACCAAAGAACTGCTGGTGATTTCCCAGGACACCAGCGCCTATGGTGTCGATATGAAATACCGCACCGATTTCTGGAACGGCAAGCCGGTGAAAACCCGGATGAAGGAACTGTGTGAAGAGCTGGGTCAGCTGGATGCCTGGGTGCGGTTGCACTATGTGTACCCTTACCCGCACGTCGACGACATCATTCCGCTGATGGCCGAAAACCGCATTCTGCCGTATCTGGATATTCCCTTTCAGCACGCCAGCCCGACTGTACTCAAGGCGATGAAACGCCCGGCACACGCTGAGAAAGTGTTAAACCGCATTCATAAGTGGCGGGAAATCTGCCCGGACATCACTCTGCGCTCAACCTTTATTGTCGGCTTCCCCGGTGAAACCGAAGCCGACTTCCAGATGCTGCTCGATTTTCTGGAAGAAGCCCAGCTGGACCGCGTCGGCGCGTTTCAGTATTCCAACGTCGATGGTGCTGCCTCTGCCGTCCTGCCCAACCACGTAGACGAAGCCGTTAAGCAGGAACGCTACGACCGCTTCATGGAAGTGCAGCAACGCATCAGCACCGCCCGCCTGCAAGCGAAGGTCGGCACCGACATCGAAGTCATCGTCGATGAAGTGGTCGCTGAAGGCGCCGTCGCCCGCTCCAAAGCCGACGCACCGGATATCGACGGCCAGGTCTTTCTCGACAACCAGACCCACCTGAAACCCGGCGATCGCCTCTGGGTCCACGTCGAAGATGCCGATGAATATGATCTCTGGGCTCACCCAATTGCGCGGTAAAACCCTGCGTTAGACATTCAAGTTTCGGTATTCGCCAAAGCAGAGTCTGTGGCAATAACTCGCCCTCGGCACTGGCAGTGCCCCTGCCGGGACGCCGTAAACCCATCCATGGGGGCTCGACTGCCGCATCCATGCGGCAGACGCCCTGCAGTGACACTGCCAGTACCAAGGGCTAGTCTGTAGTGCAAACTCCGAAACTTGAATCTCTAACGCATGCCACAGTGGCTCAATATTGATTCCAGGCTACGCCATCCTTTAACCCCCGCCCCAACCACTCAATACAAGCCCGAACCTTCGGCGACAAATGCCGATTCGGTGGGTACAACGCCCAGACACCCTCTTCCGCCGGTGCAAAGGCATCCAGAACAGTCACCAGCCGCCCGGCCTGAATGTCCTCTTTAACGTAGTAGTCCGGCAATTGAACAATGCCAAGACCTTTCAAAGCCGCATCCCGCAGCGCAGGCCCGCTATTACATCGTAGCCGACCGGTTACCCGGATATCTCGTCGCTCGCCCTGGTCGGTAAAGCGCCAGTGATCCAGGGTACCCAGCAAACAGGAATGGTTTTTCAACTCAGCCAGAGTGTGTGGCTGCCCGAACCGGGCCAGATAATCCGGTGAGGCACAGACGAATTGGGCCCTGTGCGCCAGCGGCCTGGCGACCAGGCGTTCGTCTTCCAGAACGCCGACCCGAATCGCCAAATCGATGCCGGATTCGATCAGATCAAGGCGCTGATTGGTCAGTTGCAGGTCAATTTCGAGACGTGGGTAGTGCATTGTGAACCCGGCAATCAACGGGGCTATGTAGCGCTCGCCATAAGACAGCGGTGCGGTAATCCGCAGCCGCCCGGTTGGCTCAGACAGCCGCTCGCCGATGGCCTGTTCGGCCTCAACCAGGCCATCGAGCAAGGCGCGGCAGTGGTTGTAGTAGATCCGGCCATCGTCAGTGAGCGTGACCGAGCGGGTGGTGCGCTGAAACAACTGAACATCCAACCGGTCTTCCAGCCGGCTGATCTGCCGACTGATGTTGGCAACAGAACTGCCCAGTCGCTCGGCAGCCCGGGTAAAACTGCGAGTCTCGGCGACTGCTACACACTCTTCAATACCATCCCAACGCGCCATCGGCCTCTCTCTCACTCTATTATTGCACCATGGTAAAAATGATTTACTAAGCGGCACCATTATTAACTTGGCGAACCCTAATACAATCGACTTTACTGTTCCAACTCATCTGACCAACGAGGTTCGACCATGATCAAATCCAAAGCCGCCATCGCCTGGGGCCCCGGCCAGCCGCTGAGCATTGAAGAAATCGACGTCATGCCACCCAAAGCGGGCGAAGTGCTGGTGCGCATCGTCGCCACCGGCGTCTGCCATACCGATGCCTTTACCCTTTCGGGTGACGACCCCGAAGGTAACTTCCCGGCCATTCTCGGCCATGAAGGCGGTGGCATCGTTGAGCAGGTGGGTGAAGGGGTCACCAGCGTTAAGGTCGGCGACCATGTCATTCCGCTGTACACACCGGAATGCGGCGAGTGCAAATTCTGCCTCTCGGGCAAGACCAACCTGTGCCAGAAAATCCGCGCAACTCAGGGCCAGGGCCTGATGCCGGACGGCACCAGCCGTTTCTACAAGGACGGCAAGCCGATTTTTCACTACATGGGCTGTTCAACCTTCTCCGAATACACCGTGCTGCCGGAAATCTCTCTGGCCAAGGTGAACCCGGAAGCGTCACTGGAAGAAGTCTGTTTACTGGGCTGTGGCGTGACCACAGGTATTGGCGCTGTGATGAACACGGCCAAGGTCGAGGAAGGATCAACCGTCGCTATTTTCGGCATCGGCGGCATCGGCCTGTCGGCGGTCATCGGCGCGGTAATGGCCAAAGCCAGCCGCATCATTGCCATCGACATCAACACCAGCAAGTTCGATCTTGCGCGCAAGCTAGGGGCGACCGATTGCATCAACCCCAAAGATTACGACAAACCAATTCAGGAAGTGATCGTCGAGCTGACCGATGGCGGCGTCGATTACTCGTTCGAATGCATTGGCAATGTAGACGTTATGCGCTCGGCGCTGGAATGCTGCCATAAGGGCTGGGGTGAGTCGGTCATCATTGGCGTTGCAGGGGCTGGCCAGGAGATCAGCACCCGCCCGTTCCAGCTGGTGACCGGCCGGGTCTGGCGGGGCAGCGCTTTCGGTGGCGTTAAAGGACGCACTGAATTGCCTGGCTATGTTGAGCAGTATCTGGCAGGTGAGATTCCACTGAAAGAGTTCATCACCCACACTATGTCGCTCGAACAAATCAACGAAGCCTTTGATCTAATGCATGAAGGCAAGAGCATTCGCAGCGTTGTGCATTACTGAATACCAGCCTGATGGGTGATCCTAAAGTGGATCGCCCACCGATAGACATTGGGGATTCCATGAGTTTGAATCATCTGAACAGCAACAAGTGTTTCAACGGTTGGCAGAAGCAATATGAACACGCTTCCGCCACACTCAACTGTACCATGCGTTTTAGCGTCTACCTGCCGCCCGGTGCCGATGCCCAGCACCCGGTACCGGTGCTTTACTGGCTCTCGGGCCTCACCTGTACCGACGAAAATTTTGTGCACAAGGCCGGCGCCCAGCGCATGGCGGCTGAGCTCGGTATTGCCATCGTCGCTCCCGACACCAGCCCGCGTGGTGACGGCGTCGCGGACGACCCGGAGGGAGCCTATGATCTGGGCCTGGGCGCTGGCTTTTACGTCAATGCCACTGAAGCACCCTGGAACCGGCACTACCGGATGTACGACTACATCGTGTCGGAATTGCCCAGCCTGATTGAGGCTCATTTTCCAGTAACAGAACAACGATCGATCAGCGGTCACTCCATGGGTGGCCACGGTGCGCTGGTGATTGGTTTGCGCAACCCCGATCGTTACAGCTCGGTCTCGGCCTTTGCACCCATTTGCAACCCAACGGCGGTACCCTGGGGTCACAAGGCGTTTTCCGCCTATCTCGGCGACGACCAGACGACATGGCGTGACTATGATGCCAGCCTGCTTCTGGCCAGCAGCGACGCTCAGTTTCCGATTCTGGTGGATCAGGGCGATGCGGATAACTTTCTGGAAGCGCAATTGCATCCGCAGGCATTGAGCAACGCCGCTGAACGCAGTGCTCATCCGTTTGAAAGCCGCACTCAGCCGGGTTATGACCACAGCTATTATTTTATTGCCAGCTTTATGGATGATCACCTGCGCTTTCACGCCAAAGCCTTGCAGAGCAATTAGCACGAGCGTTCACCGGTCATCCAAGGTGACAAGCCAGAGCAACGAAGTCGACCCGAGATCAACATTCGGGCTACACTGAGATTCACACGTTGTATCTCGGAAATCCAGCTACTATGCGCCATGCCGATTACCAGGATTTGTCTGTTTCCGTCCAGGATCTGGAAATCGGCATGCGCGTGGTGGCGCTGGACCGGCCCTGGGAGGAAACTACCTTCCTGTTGCAAGGCTTTGTCATCGCTTCCACCGATGAGATACGGGAACTACAGAGTCAGTGCCAGACCGTAACCGTTCAAGTCAGAATTGACGCATCTCCCGCCTCGGGACAACGAACAACCCCCAGCCATGACCTAACGACGCCCAAGCCAACCAAAACCGGGCCGGCCAGTGCCCGACGGGTCAACTACATCAATCAGGTTGGCTTTGAGCGGGCGGTTGAAGCCTCCCGGCTGACCTTTGATTCGGCGCGTTCAATGGCCACGTCGATCATGGATGGTTTGCGTGTCGGGCGCAGCCTGGAAGTGACTGAATGCCGCGACGTCGTCGATAAGGTGGTCGATAGCATTCTGGCCAACAAAGATGCTCTGCGGTTTCTGTCGATGATCAAACACAAAGACAGTTACACCGCCGAACACAGCATGAATGTATGCATACTCAGCGCCACCTTTGCTCGCCACCTGGGGCTGATGGAAGCTGAAATCCGGGACGTTGCACTCTGTGGATTGCTGCACGATGTGGGCAAGAGTCGAATTCCCGCCGACATACTGAACAAACCCGGCCGGTTTACACGGGAAGAAGCCTACATCATGGCCGAACACCCAACACACGGCCGCAATATTCTGATGTCCGCCTCGACCGAATTCAAACATGCCATTGATGTTGCGCATTCCCACCATGAGCGCATCGATGGCAAGGGGTATCCGCGCGGCTTGCGCCAGCAACAAATTTCCTACTACGCCAAAATTGTGGCCCTGGCCGATGCCTATGACGCCATGACCAGTGAGCGCTGCTATGGCACGGTCAAAACTTCCGAACAGGCACTGAAAAGCATCTTGCGCGAGCGGGGTACGCACTTCGACTCAGACTTGTCGAAAGCCTTTATCACCTGTATCGGGTTTTACCCGACAGGCAGCCTGGTTCAACTGAGCGGAGGACAAGTCGCCATGGTGCTGGAACCCAACCCGGACGATTTTGCCCGGCCTCGCATCCGGGTGCTAACCAATGCCCGGCAACAACCCTTGCAGACCCCTCATGAACTGGACCTGGCCGATCCTACCAATCAGAGTGTGACCATCCGCAGTGAAGTGCTGAATGGCACGGCCGGCGTCGATATCAACACGGCCGTAAAACAGGAACTCAGCCTGCTCTGAGTAATTACACAAGATGACTCAGACTGTTGCGCAGGCGCCGTACCTGACGGACAGGTTCTGAGGTCGTATCCAGATCGCAACCACCGTGCTGATGATCCAGAAGCCGAACCAGTCGCTCTGGCTGAGCGACCCAGCGGAACGACTCCGACTTGCCTGTACGCGTAGTCACCGTCAGTTTGCCAACCTGAAAGAGCAGCCCGAAATCCCGGTTCACCAGATCCATACTGGCCAGTTCGATCAGCGGTATACAGCGGGCTCTGCGCCAAAAAATGCCTTTTTGTTCGATAATCTGACGGCTGGTTACGGAAAACGAGTAACTCAGTTGCTGTACCGCCAGTACCAGCAGGGGCAGCAACAGCCAGGCAGAGGCCATTAGGCTGACCAGTGACGCGACACCCAGGGCAACCCAAACCGCCGGATGGCGTTTGCTGGTATGCAGTATGAATTCATCCAAAGCCAGTGTGGGAATGGCCGCTTGCGCTGAAGCGGTATCGGCTTGGTTTGGAGTAGCGGTTGTTTTGTGCGTTAACGTCGTAGTCATGAGCCTGTCTCCGGTTGAGTGACAAGCCCATGCTACGAAGTGCCTTAACCAGGCGCAGTGATGTACATCACTCGCTCTGATCCAGTATCGCCTGCAGCGCTGGTGCATCCAGCACGGTCAGCTGACCACGATGAAACTGCAGCCACCCCAGCGCCTGCCATTCTTTCAACAGCCGATTGACGTTTTCTCTGGCCAGCCCGGCAAATTCGCCCAGCTCTGCCTGGCTTAGCTGTTGTGACAGGTGCAGTAGGCCTTGCTCGTCCGTTTCGCCCCATTTGCGTATCAGCGTCATTACACAATGCGCCAGCCGCACTGACGCGGGCGCAACGGCCCGGTTCTCAAACATATCCGATGCGTTACGAACCCGGCTGCACAGTAACCGAATGACTTCCAGGCAGGCATCGCTGTCATCGCGCAATACCTCGGCGAGCCGCTGCTTGGGAATCACCAGACCCCCGGTATCGGTCAGCGCCAGCGCATCAGCACTGCGCGGCAGCTGATCCAGTGCCGACAGTTCGCCGATCACCTCGCCCGGGCCCAGGTGGTTCAGCGTGGCTTTTTTACCCTGCAACGACATCAGGCTGATCTCGACCAGGCCCTGCTCGATCAGGTACAGCCAGGTGCCATCATCGCCCTTGTAAAACAAGGCAGATCCCGCTGTAAAGTGACGCGGTCGGGCATGACGCATCAGTTGCTCGCGGGACTGGGTCGTCAGGGCTTCCAGAATGGATACCGTCTCAGCCATTACCTTGCCCTGGTCCACAGTCTGTTACTCCAGCAACGCTCACAGTGACGTCGCTACATAATCAGCCACCGAGTCGAGCACCGACGTTTCAAGAGCTTCCAGCTGATCCAGATCACCCTGCCACTGTTCACTGAACAATATGCTGTCTTCGTCGGCTTCCACGACGCTGATTTCAATCGTCACCTGCTGCCCGACCAATAACAGGCTGCCCTCCATGAAAAAGTCGACCTCCTCATCGCCCAGATACCCACTGGCATCGGTTAATCGCCGGGCATTGGCCTGTGACGCCAGGTTGATGTTCTCAAAGGGAGCAAGGTGGGATTGCAATCGGCTGGTAAGCGCCGAGGCCAGGTACTGGTAATCGGCATCGGCTCCGACATACTCAAGTGGCAAAACGGCCAGTGAATCCGGGGTGTCGAAAACCTGTGAGGCAACAAAGGCAGCCGCCAGGCTAAAACACAGCACAGTCGCCAGTGCCACGACGCGGGTGCGGCTGATCTGTTGATGGCGGTATGAAAAACGCGCTCTGGGTGAGGCGGCCGGCACCCTACCGGATACCGACCGAACCTCAAAAAGCTCCATCGCCTCTGGCAAATTCTTTAGTGTAAACAGGCCGGCCGATTCAAACGTCAGTTGCGCGTTGCTGCGCAGATCGGTCGCCACTCTGGCCGAGACCCAGACCCCGGGCGCCGGTGCATTGCTTTCTATCCGGGAAGCAGTATTGACGGCATCGCCGATCACGCGCATGCCCCTAAGACCATCGCGCTCTACCACCGTATCGCCAACGTGAATGCCAACCCTCAGTTGGGTGTCATCCTGGTTGGCTTGCAGATCATGCTGCAACGCCAAACCGGCATATACCGCGTCGAGACTGCTGGAAAACAGACACAGATGTCCGTCGCCTATGGTATCGACAATGCGTCCGTGATAGTGCGTCACGATGCGCTGATGCCGTAAGCGGTTACGTTGCAATACCTCGAGTGTGGACGCCTCATCGGCGGCCATTTGGCTGGAATAGCCTACGATATCGCTGAAGAGAATGGCGTTGAGTTGATGTTCTTTCATCGTCGAGTCCTGACTGCACGGGCAAGGCTGTCTTCACTGCCCGGAATCCATGTGTCACACCATCCTGTGCGCTATGCTATTGCGTTCCCTGTCGGCTTGCCTTGCCGGGACCGGGCCTTAACCTAGCACATTCTTTTGAACGGTGCACAGGGCCACACCGCCGGACCCGGATAGTGCGGATTCTTGCTTTACTGGCTGTGACTTCTCTGTAATTCTGAACTTTCACTGTCCGACCTGACGGATACAGAAAAACGCGACTTACAGGGAGGTTTATCGTTGAACGAGCACACTCCGGATATACAGACGCACCACCAGGCCTTGCTGGACCAGCACCTCGCTGAGTTTCTGGGCGCTATCGAGCCCGAAGCCCTGGCGTTGTTGCGTAAACGCCTGCGCTGGGTGGAAATAGCCGGGGGCGAGACGCTGATGGAGCAAGGAGACCCCGGCGATGCCCTCTATCTGTCCGTCAGTGGCCGTTTGCGCACTTACATCAACGACGAGTCGGGAACGCCAAAGCCGGTTCGCGAGATGGGCCGGGGGCAGGTCTTTGGCGAGATGAGCCTGTACACGGGCGAACCCCGCTCAGCCACGGTAATAGCGATTCGCGATTCGGTTCTGGTGCGGCTCGACAAGGCCCATTTCAATGAACTGCTGGCCAGTAGCCACCGGCTGTCGATGGCACTGACCCGGCAGATCATTCAACGCCTGCAAACCCAGCATACCGTCAACCCCATGCCATTGCCGGTTACTATAACGCTGGCGCCGATATCACCGGGCGTAGACCCCGGCGACTTTGCAAACCGCCTCGCTGCACAACTGGAGCAACAGGGTTCGGTCACCCTGATCGACGCCAAGCGGCTGGAAGCCCACCTGGCACAGACCGACACGGGCACCCAAGCCGACCCGCGCGACCGGCAGCAGCGCACCACACTTTATCTGGACCAGATTGAATCTGAATCCGATTTTGTATTGCTGGTCACCGACGATTCCCCTTCTGACTGGACCCGGCGATGCTGCCGCCACAGCGACGAAATATTGTTGCTGGCCGATGCAACGCAACCACCGGCCCTGCATACGATTGAAACCGAATGCCTCGGCAGCGACTCGATGCGTACCGAAGCGGCCGAGGTGCTGGTGTTGCTGCACGCAGCCGACACCCAATGCCCGCGCAACACCCGGGCCTGGCTGAACCGGCGACCGGTGACGGATCATGTTCACATAAGACCGGATCTCGAACGCGACATGGCCCGGCTGGCACGCATTGAAACCCGCACCGCCACCGGGCTCGTTCTGGCCGGTGGCGGTGCGCGTGGCTTCGCGCACCTGGGCGTGTTCAAGGCATTGCAGGAAGCAGGCATTGAAGTCGATTACGTGGGCGGAACCAGCATGGGCGCCGTAATGGCAGCTCTGATAGCCGCCGACCAGCCGCTGGATCAAACGCTCGATATTTGCCGTCGGTCGTTCAAACTCAACCCGACAGGCGACTTCAACTGGTTACCCATAGTGTCGCTGATTCGCGGACAACGCCTGGCCCGCATCATCGTTCAGGCGTTTCAGGATTTACTGGGCCACAAGGCCAATCTGGACGATCTGTGGAAACCCTTTTATTGCGTGGCTACCAACTATTCCCGGGCAGAGGAACACGTTATGCGCCACGGCTCGCTGGCCAAGGCCCTGCGCGCCAGTACGGCGATACCGGGCGCATTGCCACCTATCCTGCACAAGGGCGACCTGTTGTGTGACGGTGCCACCCTGAACAACTTTCCGGTCGACATTATGCGCAAGGCGCGCGGCGTAGGTACGGTGATTGGCATCGACCTGAGCATCGCTGCCCGGCGACCACTGACATTCGATGAAGTGCCCGGCCCCTGGACGTTGCTGCGCGACCGGTTGCGCAAGCGTCACAAACGAAAGTACAAATTGCCCTCTCTGGCGTCCTATCTAATGAACGTCAGCATTCTCTACAGCACCTCGCGCCGCACCCAGTCGGAACAACTGACCGACCTGTATTTTAACCCGCCACTGAAACGGATTGGCTTGCTCGACTGGCGCCGGTTTGATCAGGCAGTGCGTCAGGGCTATGACCACGGCAAGGACGTTCTCGCCAGAGTTGAAACAGCCAGAGAGTCGACACCATGAGGGCGCTGCTGCGACACCCGAATACCAACCGGTGGCACCGGCTGGCAAGCGCGACAATCGCCAGCCTACTGCTGTTGTCGGCGTGCGGTGGCGCCCGGCTCGACCCCATTGCCCCGGGTGACCGCATACTGGCGTTTGGCGACAGCCTGACCCTAGGTGTGGGTAGCGGCCGCGACAACGCCTATCCGGCTGTTCTGCAACGGATGACCAGCATCGAGGTGATTAACGCCGGCGTATCCGGAGAAACCAGCACCGAGGGCCGACAGCGGCTACCGGCTGTGCTCGACGAATACCGGCCAGACCTGGTGATACTGTGCCATGGCGGTAACGATTTTCTGCGTCGCCAGGATACCTCGGCCACCAAAGCCAATCTGGCGGCCATGATAGAACTGATGCAATCGCGGGGCATTCAGGTTGTGTTGATAGGCGTGCCGGAGCCAGGCATCTTTCTGTCTTCAGCCAAGTTGTACGCTGAGCTGGCCGATCAGTACGACATTCCGATCGACAACGACACCATGGCTGACTTACAAGGCAACGCGAGTCTGAAGTCGGACCGGGTGCATCTGAACGCTGCGGGCTACCAGCAATTTGCCGAGGCCGTGTCAGCCTTACTGAGCGATGCTGGCGCCCTGCCCTGAAAGATTTCCGCCTCGTCTTCCAGTGCCTTCAGATGGGCAGACTTACTAGCCAGAGGCTCCACACGGCGGTCACCAGCAAGCTCAACACAAGCCACACACGGCTGATGGCGCTGCGGTCCGCTCCCGCCAGGGGTTTACGGCCGTGAACCATGGCACCGATCAGCGGTTCTTTCAGCCGTAAACGATGGTACAGGACCGCGACTATGTGAGTGCCCGCCAGCGCCAGAATCAACGCAGGCAACCTCGGGTGTAGCCGCGCCGCAAGCGCCTGGGCCCATTCAGGCGCAGCAAAAAACCAGGGGCCGTACCAGAACACATCGTCGGAATACACCAGGCCACTGACAACCTGGACGGCAAGCACCAACAGCAACAGCAACACCATCCAGGAACCCGCCGCATTATGACCGGCAGGACTCTGGTGCCGACCGGCAACCAGATCTCGCAGGGTTGGCACAACTCGCCTCAGTGACAAATCAAAACCAGAGAACCGGGCATAGGTCGTACCGACCAGCGCCCACAGCAGCCGAAACACCAGCAAAGCCGACAAGGCATAACCGGCGTAAAAATGCAGACTCATCCAGCCAATGTTGACACTGACAAACAACGTCACCAGACACAGCACCAGCAACCAGTGCACCAGCCGGACAGGCAGGTCCCAAACATCACTTTCGACGGACGTTGCTGACTGAAACTGCCTGTTTTGATTAACCGTTGTCATCTGTGTCAGTCTTCGCAGCTGCTGTCTTTAAAGTCACCGTGGCCGGTACGGCGCACGTCACCCAAGGCTTGCATTGCCCGGGCCGCAGCGCTCTGATTACCGGATGCCAGGGCCGTCTCCAGGGCCGCAAATTCGGCGGTAAAATCTGCCATAACCGCTTCATAGGCAGCGACATCACTGTCGGCCGCACCGTCACGAAACAGGTAGGGCATTTCCTGGCTGGCAGACTCGGCAGCGGCTTTCATCGCCGGCAACAGTTCCCGGGCCGTGTCCATGTCATTGCTGCGAATTGCCTGGGTCATCGGTCGCATATTTTGTGCAAGAGTGCGCATATCCTCATAGAGGGCGGTATCCTGGCAAGTTTCAGCATAGGCAGCGGCTGATATTCCCATCGACAACATCGCGATTGCGCCCAGTTTTTTTAACGTCATTAAAAGCTTCCTGTTCAGTTCATTTAAGAATAAAAAATCATGGGCTTATGATAATCGACAAAATGTGCAGACATCGTGGATCTCATGTAAAGGTCACGACTAGCGGCTCTCGGATTGACCAGCCAAATGCACCACTTTGCGCCATACTGTGCTTTTGAGGTCTGCGTTCGCACCAATCACGCCCATCGACACCAGGAGGTCAGTTCCATGTTCAAGCGGCCCTTGCCTGCTCGTCGTCCGATGACACTTGTTCTGGTCTGCCTGGTCATCGCCCCGGTTACTCTGGCCGAGTCATTCAAACCAGTCACTGAAGTCAACCTGCCAGAGGCACCCGCCTTGCTGACCCTCAACAATCGGGTAAGCGATCTGCCCGAAGGACCTTTGTTTATCAATATCTGGGCCAGCTGGTGCAAGCCCTGCATTGATGAACTTCCTGCGCTCAATGAGCTCAAATCGCGCTATCCGCATGCCGACATTCAATGGGTGGCATTGAACTACGGTGACAGCCTCTCAACGGTTAGGGAATTCATGAATAACACCGAGATCGAATTACCGGTGTTGCTGGATCTCACTACCCGATTCACGGCGCAACTACCGCTTAAAGGATTACCCGCAACCTTTCTGGCCGACGCCAATGGTGAGGTTCGTTACCAGCTCGATGGCTATGCAGACTGGACCGACCCGGCGCTGATCCGGCAATTGGAATTACTATTGCCTGAACTCGCCGACCCACAATGAGAACCAGGCTGGTTTTTTATACTGATTTAGGGTTAAAAAATATCTGTTAATAGCGATAAATCATGTTATGCCAGGTTTCATTCGCCAACAATATTACTTTCATTGCATTAACCGACTGATATTCCAACTGTTTTAAGAGATTCATCTTTTTTTAAAGACCGCTTTCGATTTCTATTTACCAGTCGTTAATGTTTCCTTGTGTGATTCAGCCGGTTGAAAAAACGCAACCTTGAATTAACGTTAAGCCAAATAATAAAAACCAAGCCCATGACAGACTACTCAACCCTACTATTTGAAATGGTCTGTTACAAAAAGAGGAACGCCAATGAAGTGCTTATACTATTTATCGCCGACACTGAAAGAGAGCGCCGATATCGCGGAAGATTTGCACGAAGTTGGTATATCTGACTGGTACATTCACGTCATCAGCAAAGATGAAAGCGGACTCACTCAAAAGCATATTCAATCGGCCAACTACATCGAAACACTGGATCTCTACCACAGCTCCATACTCGGTGGTCTCATCGGTTTCTGTGCCGGTATGCTACTCATCATTCTCTTTCATTTAACCGGTATCTTCAGCGATAACCTGCCCTGGTGGGTAAACGCCGTCTTCATCGCGGTAACCACGTTATTTGGTATCTGGGAAGGCGGCCTCTGGGGTGTTGATACTGAAAACAAGAAACTGCAACCCTTTCACGATGATATCGAAGCTGGCAAATATCTGATCCTGATATACACGCCCAAAGAACAGGAGGCCGCTGTCAGAAAGGTGATGGAAGAACGTCATGCTGACGCTCAGTTCGCAGCAGTCGACCGACATTTTATCTCGCCTTTTTCAAAGCTGAAACGCGTATAACCGACTCAGATATCTGAACATAGAGAGACCTTGTCAGGTCTTCAGCAGAATCGCTGAGCAACCACCGGCAGGACCCGGTGGCACCCTATAACAACACCATGCTACCTGGCGCAACGCGCAGTCTAGTACTGTGCTGCGTCGCTGCACATCGGTCGCGAACAACCGGTTCGAGCCGGTAGTGTTCAGGAGGGATACTGTGTATATAGCCATCGTCATTGTCGGTCTGGTTGCGATTACGCTCATACTCCATTTTGCCAGCCCATGGTGGCTGACACCCCTGGCGTCAAACTGGTCGTCCATCGATACCACCATTGAGATATCGTTCTGGATCACCGGCGCCGTGTTCATTGCCGTTAACCTCTTTCTCGCCTGGACTGTCTGGCGCTATCGCCACAATAAAAACCGGCGCTCCCATTACGAGCCCGAAAACAAGAAACTCGAAATCTGGTTAACCGCACTGACGACGATAGGGGTTATCGCCATGCTCACACCCGGGCTGATCGTCTGGGCCAAGGTCGTGAATGTACCGGACGATGCCATGGAAGTTGAAGCCATTGGCCAGCAATGGCAATGGACGTTTCGTTTTCCCGGTGAAGACGGTGTACTCGGTGCCGCCAATGCGCGTTTCGTCAGCAATCGCAACCGTTTTGGCCTCGACCCGAGTGACCCCAATGGTGCCGACGACATTCTGGTAGAGCACCATCGTCTGCACCTGCCTTTAGATCAGCCGGTCAAGCTGGTCTTGCGCTCCAACGATGTCTTGCACAACTTTGCGGTACCTCAGTTCCGGGTCAAGATGGATTTGGTGCCGGGTACTCAAACCTACCAGTGGTTTACGCCGACCCGCGAAGGTACCTTCGATGTCTTGTGCGAAGAACTATGCGGCCTGGCTCACTACACCATGAAAGGCCAGGTACAGGTGGAACCCGAACAGGATTTCGAAACCTGGCTGGCCACCTACCCGACCTTTGACGACGTTCAGTCAGGCGACGGAATTGACCTGGCAGCAGGCGAGGCCGCCTATCAGAGCTGTGCTGGCTGCCACGGCGCCAATGGCCAGGGCAACCCGGCGCTGAATGCACCCAATCTTACTCGACTAGACAGCCGCTATATGGCGCGACAGCTGCGGCATTACCGGAACGACATACGCGGGACTGAGCGGGAGGACTCCCCGGGCCAGACCATGGTAGCCATTGCCCGGGGTATTGAGCCCGACACCGAAGCCGACTTGCTGGCCTACATCGAATCGCTCAACGCGGTTGATGTCGACGGCACGCTGGTCGGCGATATTGCCAACGGCCAGCGCCTCTATGGCGCCTGCGTAGCCTGTCACGGTGCCGGCGGTGAGGGCAAGGTGCTGCTCAGCGCACCGGCACTGGCTGGCCAGAGCGACCTCTACCTGAAACGCCAGCTGGAGCATTTCAGCATGGGCTGGCGGGGCAAACACCCCGAAGATCAGTTTGGTACACAGATGCGGCTGATGACACGCACCATTCACAGCCCCGAACGTTTGCGTGACTTGCTGGCCTACATTGCAATGCTTTAACCGGAATCACAAAGACTAACAAGAACCTTTGCACAGGGATCTACCATGACACACATTGCCATTGCCGATCAGGAACCCGAGCTGCATCACCCCCGAACCTTTATCGGCAAATACATCTGGAGTCAGGATCACAAGGTCATCGCCGTTCAATATGCCTGCACCGCGATCTTTGTCGGGCTGGTTGCCCTGTTGCTGTCGGTGGTGATGCGCCTGCAACTGGGTTTCCCCGACCAGTTCGACTTCATCAACCCCAACATGTACCTGCAATTCGTAACCATGCACGGCATGATCATGGTGATTTATTTGCTAACGGCACTGTTGCTGGGCGGTTTCGGTAATTACCTGATTCCGCTGATGGTTGGCACCCGCGACATGGTTTTCCCCTACCTGAACATGCTCAGCTTCTGGTTTTATTTTTTATCGGTACTGGTGCTGCTCGCCAGCTTTTTTGTGCCTGGTGGGCCAACCGGTGCTGGCTGGACACTCTATCCACCACAGTCAATTCTTGAAGGAACGCCGGGCTCGGGCTGGGGCATTGTGCTGATGCTCGCCTCTCTGGCTATTTTCATCATCGCCTTTACCATGGGTGGCCTGAATTATGTGTCGACCATTCTTCAGGCGCGCACGCGTGGCATGACGCTGATGCGCATGCCACTGACTATCTGGGGCATTTTCACGGCCACCATTCTAGGTCTGTTTGCCTTCCCGGCCCTGCTGGTCAGCGCCATTATGATGCTGTTTGATTCCCTGCTCGGCACCAGCTTTTTTATGCCGGCCATCGTATCGCTGGGTGAGGCAACCGACTATGAAGGCGGCAGCCCAATCCTGTTTCAGCATTTGTTCTGGTTTTTCGGGCACCCGGAAGTGTACATCGTGGCGCTTCCTGCGTTTGGCATGGTAAGCGATGTACTCAGCGTGCATGCGCGCAAGAACATTTTTGGCTACCGGATGATGGTCTGGGCCATCGTTATTATTGGCGGGCTCAGCTTTGTGGTCTGGGCGCACCACATGTATGTCAGTGGCATGAACCCCTATTTCGGGTTTTTCTTCGCCACCACCACGCTAATCATTGCGGTACCCACGGCGATCAAGGTCTATAACTGGGTGCTCACGCTCTGGCAGGGCAACATTCACCTGACCGTGCCTATGCTGTTTGCCATCGGATTTATTTTCACCTTTACCCATGGCGGCTTAAGCGGCCTTTTTCTGGGCAATGTTGTCATTGACCTGCCGCTGTCCGATACCTTCTTTGTGGTTGCCCACTTTCACATGGTGATGGGGGTCTCACCGATCATGGTGCTGTTCGCCGCCATTTATCACTGGTTCCCGCTGGTGACCGGCAAACAACTCAATACCCGTTTGGGCATGATTCACTTCTGGGGTACCTTCCTCGGCACCTACGCCATTTATCTGCCGATGCACTACATCGGGTTCCTCGGGGTCCCAAGACGCTACTACGCTCTGGGTGACACCAGCTTTATTCCCGACTCGGCCCATGCACTCAATGCGAACATCACCATCGCGGTCATCATTGTGGCATTGTTCCAGCTGATTTTTATCTTCAATCTGTTCTGGACGATTAAGCGGGAACCCAAATCCCGCATCAACCCCTGGGATGCCGCCTCGCTTGAATGGCACACGCCGGATGTACCGCCACACCATGGCAACTGGGGCAAGGAACTGCCTACCGTATATCGCTGGGCTTACGATTACAGCGTACCGGGTGTCGTGGACGACTTCATACCCCAGCATGTACCCGACAGCGACGTGACCTACGAACCTGGCTATGACCGCACCACAACCGGGAGGGAATCCACATGAAAGGCTTCAGCGCTCTGACTGAAAAACCCTGGCTGGCCATGCCCGATGGTTCAATCGCGTATGATGCCCCGGGCGGTACACCCCCGGCTCAGATTGCCCTGCGGTTTTTACTGATGGTGATCAGCATTGCCTTTGTGCTGATTTTTGTGACCTTTCTGACCCGGTCCCAGTACCCGGACTTTCAGGCACTGGCCGGCGAGCCGTGGTTGCCGTTCAACCAGAGCCCCAGGCTTTGGGCAACCACGGCCGTTCTTGTTGCAGCCAGTGCCGCCATGCACTGGGCCTGGCATTCGGTAAAAACACAACGGCCCGATGGCGTTATGCTGGGTATCAGCGTCGGCGGTTTCCTGGCCCTGGTGTTCATTATGGCGCAATGGACCACCTGGAATTATCTTGCCAACCTGGGCTACGGCGTCAGCGAAAACCCGGCCAATGCCTACTTCTATCTGTTTACCGGTTTGCATGCCCTGCATCTGTTTGGTGGTGTGCTCGCGGTTGTGCGGGTTTTTATTCGCATTGGTCAGGGGTGCAGCATTGAGCAGGTCGCCGTTGCCGTAAAAGCCTGTACCACCTACTGGCATTATTTACTGGCGTTGTGGTTACTGCTGTTTTTTCTGCTCACCCGTACGCCTGAAACTTACGCCTTAATTGCCGCCGCTTGCGGCCTGGGGTAACCACCATGACGGAAATGAACAGCAAGCCCCAGGGTTACTGGCAACACCTGGTTGTCGACTGGTCGGCCGACAAAGAGGCCTTCAAGGTCAACTGGGGCAAGGTCATGATGTGGGTGTTTCTGGTTAGCGACACCTTTATTTTCAGCCTGTTTCTGATTGGCTACATGAACGTGCGCATCTCGGCGACGGAAGCCTGGCCACTGACCAGCGAGGTCTTTGCCCTGGTGGTCGGCGGTGAACACATTCCGTTGCTGCTCATCGCCATTATGACGTTTATTCTGATTACCAGCAGCGGCACCATGGCGATGGCGGTCAACACGGCCTATCAGGGCAACAAGAACGCCACATTCTGGTTAATGATTACCACGGCGGTACTGGGTTTCAGCTTTGTTGGCATGCAGGCTTACGAGTGGAGCAAACTGATTGTCGAAGAAGGCATTCGCCCCTGGGGTAACCCGCTAGGTGCCGCCCAGTTTGGCTCCACCTTCTTTATGATTACCGGCTTTCATGGCCTTCACGTTACCGGTGGGGTGATTTATCTAACCATCGTTGCGATCAAGGTGAAACTGGGTCACTACGATAAAAAGGGGTTCCAGATTGTCGAGATCACCGGCTTGTACTGGCACTTTGTCGATCTCGTCTGGGTGTTTATTTTTGCCTTTTTCTATTTATGGTAAGCCGGTACAAACCGCCGGTTTCAGGAGGATGAATGAGCGCGAGCACTCAGGGTCAACAGCACCCGTTAAGCCTGTATTTTAAAGTCTGGGGGTTATTGTTTGTCCTCAGCACCCTGTCGTATATGGTCGATTATCTACAGTTTCAGGGCCTGCTACGCTGGAGCCTGATCCTGATTTTCATGTTCCTCAAGGCCGGCCTGATTCTCAGTGTGTTCATGCACTTCGCCTGGGAACCCATCACCCTGCGTGTGGCCTTACTGGTACCTACTCTGGCCATTCCCATCTTTATTGCCTTTATGGCCATTGAAGGCAATTACACCATGACCAGCCGACTGATGTTCCTGGCGGGGTAGCGGCTATTGTGCAAGGTGCCAGACTGATCCCGCTCATTGCCCCGCCGGCTATTCTCATGTTGCTTGTTGGCTTAGCCCTGTGGGTAATAGCACCGGCGGTGCCCTCGCTTCCCGCGATACAGGGTGCCTGGCTGATGCCCGCCCAGCCGCTTCCGGCATTCAGGCTGGAGCAACACAACGGACCCGTGGTTACACCAGACACCTTGCCCGGCGACTGGCACCTGATCAGTTATGGGTTCACACATTGCCCTGATATTTGCCCGACAACCCTGGTGGAAATGGCCCGGTTCAAACGCGCGCTCGACCGGCAATCACAGTTCACCGATCTGAGACTGCATTTTTATACGGTCGATCCGGGTCGGGATTCACTGGCGCAACTGGCCGACTACCTGCCCTGGTTTCATGACCAGTTCAGCGGTTGGCGTGCAGCTTCAAGTCAGGATGCCGAAGCATTTGAATCCGCATTGGGCATCCATGCCAGCGTGACTCGGGATGAACAGGGCTCAGTGCAGGTCACACACGGGTTAACACTGTTTCTTATCAACAACGACGGCCGGTTGCAGGCCGTGCTTGAACCGACCCGAACCCTGACCGGTCGGCTTCATTTCGAGCCCGACCGGCTACTGCAGGATTACTTGACCGTTCGTCGCTGGGCGAACAACCATCAACTGTAACGGTAGGGGCGTCCGGCCCGGTCCATCGCTGCGTTGTAATCTTTGAAAATCTGCACAACGCGCGCAGCGGTTTCCGATTCTTCGGCGATGTCGTCCCAGAAAACCCGCGCTGCCTGCTCGACCTGCGCCCACTCTGCATCCGGAATCGACGTCAGTTCCAGCTTGGTGCCCTGGGTGCGCAACCGGGCTTCGCCGGCCCAGTACCAGTGCTGGCGATAATAATGCGATTGCTCGAAGCAAGCAGCCATCAGGGTTTGCAAATGCGCGGGCAATTCGTTCCAGCGTTCCATGTTGGCAAAGAAATGGCCAATCCAGGCACCGGAAATGTTGTTGGTCAGAAAATGTGAACAGATATCAGCCCAGCCCACCTCATAGGCTTCGGTAATACCGCACCAGGCAACGCCGTCGATTTCACCGGTCTGCAACGCGATTTCGACGTCTTCCCAGGGCACCGTAACCGGCACGACACCGAACTGGTTCAGGAAGCGGCCTGCAGTCGGAAAGGTAAACACCCGCTTACCTTCCAGTTGCGACAGACTGGTAATGGGTGACGTGGTAATAAAGTGACAGGGATCCCAGGAACCGGCGGAGATGTGCTTCACACCCACAGAGGCGTATTGCTCGGCCCAGATTTCATTCAAACCCCAGTCATTGAACAGCGCCGGTACATCCAGGGAGTAACGACTGGCAAAGGGAAAATAACCGCCAAACACGGTCACGTCGGTGGGTGACATCATTGAATCGTCGTCAGACTGCACCGCGTCGATGGTACCGCGCTGCATCGCCTGAAACAGTTCGGACGTTGGTACCAGCTGGTCGGCATAAAACAGATCGATCTGCATTTCATCGCCCGCTATGGCGTTGAACATATCAACAGCAGGTTTGATCACCTGAGCACCCAGTGAAGACCCGGCATAGGTTTGCAAACGCCAGCGGATGGTCGATTCTGCCAGTACCCTGGGGGCTGTTATGGCAGCTGCGCCAGCCATTGCACCGGCCTTAATGAACGTACGTCTTGATGTCATGGTATTTCCCTCTTTCCAGTTGAAACAAAGGTTGCACCAGCGCAGCCTTTTATCAGCGGTTGTAAAGGGTCTCGGGTAACCAGAGTGCGATTTGGGGAAACACCATCACTATGATTAATCCGAGAATCATTACACCCACAAACGGAATTATGGATCGATAGATGTCACTCAGCGTTACGTCGTTCGGTGCCATGGCACGCATTAAAAACAGGTTATAGCCAAAGGGCGGTGTCATATAGGCAATCTGGCAGGTAATGGTGTACAGCACGCCGTACCAGATGAGGTTGAATTCCAGCATGCTGACGATGGGTACATAGAGCGGTGCAACGATCACCAGCATGGCAGTATCGTCGAGAAAGGTGCCCATCAGAATAAAGCTGAGTTGCATTAATATCAGAATTTCCCAGCGCCCCAAGCCCAGGTTGTCCATAAACAGATTGCGCACAAAATCGACGGCTCTAAGCCCATCGAAAACCGCACCAAAGGCAAGTGCGGCCAGAATAATCCACAGGAACATGCAACTGATGGCGAGTGTGTTACGGCTGCAGACCTCCAGAACCCGCCAGCTCATCCGGCCTTTGAAAACAGACACTGCGGTCGCCGCCAGGGCACCAATAACCGAGCTTTCCACCAAACGGGTATAGCCCATCACAAAGGGCACCATCATGACGGCGAAAATGCCCAGTGGCATCAGACCAGCCAACAGTAACCGGTATTTCTCGCCCCGACTGATGCTCTTTCGGTCTTCATCGGAAATGGGCGGACCCAGCTCCGGGTTCAACTTGCAACGCAACCAGATGTAGATAATAAACAGCGACGCCAACAACAACCCGGGCAAGACCCCTGCTAGCCAGAGCTGGCCAACGGGCTGGCGGGCGATCATGGCGTACAGCACCATCACCACCGAGGGCGGAACCAAAATTCCCAGACTCGCACCGGCCTGTATAACGCCGGTGACCATGCGTTTATCGTAAGACCGTTTCAGCAATTCAGGTAATGCGATGGTCGCGCCAATGGCCATACCCGCCACTGACAACCCGTTCATCGCAGAAATAAGCACCATCAGCAAAATGGTGCCAATGGCCAGGCCGCCGGGCACGGGGCCGAACCAAACATGGAACATTCGGTACAGGTCATCTGCCAGGCGGGATTCTGACATGACATAGCCCATGAAAATAAACATCGGCAACGTCAGCAACGGGTACCAGTTCATCACTTTGATGGTTTGGGCAAAAGCGAGGTCATAGCCGCCCCGGTCACCCCACAAGAACACCGATGCAACCACTGCCACAAACCCGATCACGCCAAACATGCGCTGACCGGTCAGCATCATCACCAGCATGGACCCGAACATCAGCGCGGCAATCAGATCGTAGGACATCAGAGCTCCACCTTTCTCAGCCGGGCGATATCACGAATAAAAAAGGCAGTGCATTGCAGTATCATCAGCACGATACCGATGACCATGACTATTTTTATGGGGGCCATGTAGGGGCGCCACAGGCCACGTCGTCGTTCGGAATACTCAAGGGCGTAAAGGGTACTTTCGATGCCACCCCACAGCAGAATGCCGAGGTAAACCACCAGCATTAAAATAGTGACGGCATCAACGGCGGCCTTGGTGCGATCGGACCAGCGGCTGTACAGCAGATCCATCCGCACAGCCGAGCCCAGCTGCAAAGCGTAGGCACCACCCAGCATGAAGTAACCCATTAACAGAAACTGGGCCATTTCATCAGTCCAGATCTGGGGTTGCCAGCCAGCCCGCGCGATGGCGCCCCACAGCAGAATGCCCATCAGCGCGAATAACGAGAACATGGCTACCCGACCGACGCCATAGTTCAGGCGTTCAACCCAACGCACATAGACAATCAGGAAACGGGGCATGACCGAACTCCCAGGTCATATGAGGCGGTCGTTGCGGTGGGAGCCCCGGGGGCCCCGGCTGTGCCGGTCGCGGTACAGGCATCGGCGGTCAGCATTGGACAGTCCTTTCCTACTCAACGATAAAACCAGTCTCTGACGCTCTCTGCATCTTGTCAATATCTTTTCAGATTTACATCGACTGTTACAAATCAAACAAAATGACTAAACTTCATACAGGGAAAAAACGCACTGACTTGGGTTGTTCTGGTCAAAGATGCACTGGTTTGAGACAGTCTGCGCCCCTGTTTTTACTCGCCTGCTGAGACCTGATTTCATGAACCTGCAATCCCATACCATTGAGACCCAACTGCGCAATACCTTGCCCAAACTGACCCGGGCAGAACGCCAGGTGGCAACTTACATGCTGGGGAACTTTCCGGTGACGGTTCTCGGTTCGGTGGCTTCGGTCGCCCGGGCAGCCGGAGTTTCAAGCCCAACCGTGGTGCGGCTGGTGCAAAAACTGGGGTACAAGGGCTATCCGGATTTTCAGGCGGGGTTGCATGAGGAACTTAGCGATACACTGGCCTCCCCCCTGGCCAAACACGACAAATGGGCCGATGCGTACCCAAGCGCTCACATACTGAACCACTTTGCCGACAAGCTGGTCGATAACCTGAACGCCACTCTGAGTCAGATCGATCAGGCCAGTTTCGATGCCACCACCGGTCTGCTCTCTGACCCGGAGCGACGCATTTATACGCTGGGCGGACGCCTGACGCATTCCATCGCGGACTATTTCGCCACCGCCCTCAAGGTGATGCGCGGTGATGTGGTTGTTCTATCTTCCATGCCCAATACCTGGCCGACCGCCTTGCTGGATATGACCGAGGGCGACGTACTGATCGCCTTCGATGTACGCCGCTATGAACCGGCTGTTGTGCAACTGGTGGAGCTGGCGCGGGAACAGGGCGTCGAAATCGTACTGATCACCGACCGCTGGGTATCACCCGCCGCGGTTCACGCACGCCACACCATGCCCTGCCACATTGAAGCCCCTTCAGCCTGGGATTCACTGACGCCACTGATGGCACTGGTTGAAGCATTACTGGCAGGCGTTCAGGGACGGCGCTGGGAAGAGACCAGCGCACGACTGAAACGAATAGAAGGGTTGTATGAGCGGACTCGCTTGTTTAAGCGGCCGCGTTGAAGTCTTGGGGTTCGCACAGTGGAAAGCAGCGGGTGCCGGAGTTGCCCCTGTGGGGGAGTCCGCAGCATGGATGCTGCGGCCTAGGCCCGAGACGTCGGACCGCCATTGACGGATTCACGCCGACCCCACAGGGGCAACTCCGGTAGCCGTTGCGGACCAATGCCACCCTAGTCGTCCAGATCCTCGGCATTTTCCCAGCCTTTGCGCTCTTCCTCTTCGGCCAGAATGGCGGCAATTTCGCCCAGTACGCCATCGACATCGGCGGCTGTTTCATCGACGTCAAAGTGTCCGGTCAGTTCGGTCTCGTCCGTTAGATCGCCGGCTTCATAAAGCGCCCAGAGTTCTTCGGCGTAGTGGGTTTTATTCAGCTCGGGCGCAAACTGACCGTAGTAGCGGGTCATGTTATCGACATCACGCTTCAGCATGGCCTGGGCGTTATTGTTGGCTGCCGCATCGACCGCTTGTGGCAAGTCGATAATCACTGGCCCGTAGGCGTCGACCAGCACGTTGAATTCGGACAGGTCACCGTGAATCAGGCCTTCGACCAGCATCAGTTTGACGTAATGCATCATCAACGCATGATCTTCCCGCGCCTGCTCCGGCGTCAGCACAACGTCGTCCAGACGCGGGGCGACACCGCCGTCATCGTCGGTTACCAGCTCCATGATCATGACACCGTCGATGCAACCAAAGGGTTCCGGTACCCGAACACCTGCCGCAGCCAACCGGTACAACGCATCGACTTCGGCGTTCTGCCAGGTTTCTTCCTGTTGCTTGCGGCCAAAGCGCGAGCCTTTTTCCATGGCACGGGCGCGACGGGTGCTGCGAACCTTACGGCCTTCGGTATAGGTGGCAGCCTGTTTAAAACTGCGTTTTTTGGCGTCTTTGTACACCTTGGCACAGCGAATTTCCTCGCCACAGCGGACCACAAACACAGCCGCTTCCTTGCCACTCATCAGGGCACTGATCACTTCATCGATGACGCCATCCTCAATCAGAGGTTGTAGGCGTGCAGGGGCTTTCATTCAGTTACGTTCCTCTTCCAATCCGGTATGGATAGTCCGGGCTCGTGTGCATTGTGCGGTCACAGATACTGCGCCGCGCAATGTCCGCTGGCCCAGGCCCACTGAAAATTGTAGCCGCCGAGCCAGCCGGTTACGTCCAGCACCTCTCCAATAAAGTAGAGCCCAGGCACCGACTTTGCTTCAAATGTCTTTGACGATACTTCGTCAGTACTGACGCCACCCCGGGTCACTTCCGCCGTACGGTAGCCTTCTGTGCCCGCCGGCACCAGCGTCCAGCGGTGCAGCACCTGGCCGAGTGCTTCGGTGTCGGCTTTACTCAGATTGGCCAGGGTGGTGCTTCCCAGCGACCTGACCGAACTATGATGCTCCAACCAGGCCTGCACAAAGCGCTTGGGCAGCAACTGCGCCAGGGCGTTTTTAAGCTCGCCCTTGCGACCCTCTGTCCGCCACTGTGCCAGACAATCGGCAATGGCAACATCCGGCAGAAAGTCGACTTCGATCGACTCGCCCGGCTGCCAATAATTGGAGATCTGCAGCATCGCCGGCCCACTCAGGCCCTTATGGGTGAACAGCATGGCTTCGCGAAAGCGTGCATCACCACAGGAGACACTGACCGGCACGGCAACACCTGCCAGCGACTGCGCCAATTCCAGCAAGTCGCCTGAGAGCGTGAAAGGCACCAGCGAGGCTTCCCGCCGCTCCACTTTCAAACCAAATTGCCCGGCTACCTGATAACCAAACCCCGTCGCCCCCATGGTCGGGATCGACAGGCCACCGGTGGCCACCACCAGTGAGGGTGCCGCTACCCGGCCTGTTGAAGTGCTCAGCTGAAAGCGGGTATCTTGCTGCTCGGCCTGATACTCAATGGACTCGACGTCGCATTGGGTGCGAATGTCAACGCCGGCGGCCTCGCACTCGGCCAGCAATATCGACAGGATATCCTTGGACGACCGGTCACAGAACAACTGCCCCAGTGTCTTTTCATGGAACGCCAGGTCGTGTTTCTGCACCAGCGATAAAAAGTCATAGGGCGTATAGCGCTTCAGCGCCGATACGCAGAAATGCGGGTTCTTTGAAATAAAATGGGAAGGCTCTACCTGGTAGTTGGTGAAATTGCAGCGTCCACCACCCGACATTAGAATTTTCTTGCCGACCTTTTTGGTATGCTCAAGCACCAGCATACGCTTGCCACGCTGACCCGCCACAGCAGCGCACATCAGGCCGGCGGCACCGCCACCGATAATCAGTCCATCGTACTGCTGCATATCAGAAATGGGGTTCCCGTCGAGTCTGAAGGTTGGTTGGCACAGAGTGTATCACAGCCCTGTAGCAGAGGATGCGGCCGCCACCACCCAGCGGTCTCTGCCTGCATCCTTGGCACCGTAGAGTGCATCATCGGCCCGTTGAATCAGGCTGTTGAGGCTGTCGCCCGGAACCCAGCTCGCTGCTCCGGCGCTGAAAGTGACGGCGCCGTGTTCTAGAAAACAAATAGCCCATTCGGAGCGCAGACGGGCAAGAAAGGCATGCGCGGCATTGTCATCGCCGGGAATGATCGCCAGAAACTCTTCGCCTCCGGCCCGGCCAACCTGGCCTTTGGACGGTTCACAGCAGGCGCGCAATACCAGAGCGAATTGCACCAGCACGGTATCCCCGTACAAGTGGCCGTGCCGGTCGTTCACTTTTTTGAAGTGATCCAAATCGAGCATGACCAGTGAGAAGGGTCGTTGCAACGCCAGCGCCGCCATCACCCCCTGGTGAATGACCTTGTGATTCAACAACCCGGTCAGGCTGTCTTTACGCGCCATATCCGTCAGGCGTTTTGACAACACACTGGCCTTGTACAGCTCCTGACTGAAACGCCGTACATGACCCAGAATAATAATGCTCAGCAGCAGAGCACCGGCGGAGTAGCTAAAACTCAGATCAATAAGGCGTGTCGTGTTATCGGGATAGGCCACTATCCAGTGAGGTGCCCTCAATTCTGCTGTCATCCAGACGACCGGCGATACCAGCAATAACGCCAGTAAGCCCAGCCGCCAGCGATTCTCGGCACTTTGCATGCCGACGGCATAGCTCACCAGAATCAGGTAGAGAATCAGCGTTGGTCCCTGGGAGCCGGCATTAAGAAACCAGGTGGCCGGGGAGACGATTAACGCCATTATCACCAGCGAAGTGGTCGTAGCTCTCCGGGTCATGTCCCGCCAGCGACCCTGCCACCACAACCAGATCAGCACCGGTATAACCGCCAGATAAATACCAACCAGCAAGAGAGGGGTGACACCAAACAGACCATTGAAGAGCGCAGATACCCACAAAAAAATTATGCCGGACACGATCAGCATCAATTGCTGTTGCTTGAGCGTATCGGTATCGGGGCCTAACAGCCAGCGCACTATACGACGCAGGCCCAGGCGACGGCGACGATCTGCCAGCACACGGCTCTTCGGTGAGTCAGCGATGGGGGTGGTGGATGTCATCTGGCATCACTCTGGGCAGGTTTCCTGGCATGGCCAATGTGGGAACTAGCTCACAGTATGATCGTTTCCCAGGCAGGTCGCAAAACCAATTGCGCTTGCCTCAGGGCTCAACCTTACCTCGCATGGCCTTGGTCTTGCCGCGCTGAACTTTCTTCTCTACCCGGCGACGCTGCGAACCCCGGGTGGGCTTGGTAGGCCGCCGGGCTTTTTCCTGTTTGACCGCACCGCGAATCAGCTCGGCCAGGCGCTGCAGGGCATCGTCCTTGTTTTTTTCGAACGTTCGAAACCGCTGCGCCTTGATGACGATCACGCCATCTTTGGTAATCCGGTGGTCCGACAACGCCAGCAGCCGCTCCTTGTAAAAATCCGGCAGGGCGGTTTTGGGCACATCGCAGCGCAGATGCACCGCAGAAGCGACTTTATTGACGTTCTGGCCTCCGGCTCCCTGCGCCCGAATCTGGACAATGTCGATCTCCCAGTCGGCCAGTGACACCGCGTTGGATAGTTGTAGCATGATTACCTTGAAATAGAGGGCGAAACACTGAGACACGCCGATCAAACCACAGGGGAGGCCAACACAGCAACCCTGCAGGCGGCAGCCTGGCGTCAAACCATCGGAATTTCGGCCACCAGAAAATCAACGGCAGCCCGTATTTTGGGAACCTGATACCGGGTCTTTTGATACAGCAGATAAATCGCCATACCCGGCTGTGTCGTCACCTGCAAGCCCGGAGACACCAGAACCGGCACCAGCTCACCGCTGTCCAGATAGGGTTTCAGCACCCAGCCCGGCAGCATCAGAATGCCATCGCCGCGAATGGCCCGATCCAGCAACCAGGAGCCAGCATTGGAGTAGCCGACACCCGGGGCCGATACATCCTGCCAGCGGTCATCCAGCTCGCATATCCAGCGAGTTGGCCCCTGCGGGGTGCGAAAATACAGACCCTTGTGGTGTTTCAGCTCCAGCGGGTGCCTGGGGGTGCCGTATCGGGCCAGGTACTCTGGTGACGCGACGGCGATGAAATCGTTGTTCATCAACTTGATGGCGACGACCCGGGCGTCGGGCGCATAGCCACCACGAATGGCGATGTCCACCTCATCCCGGTCCAGCACACTGAGTTCGTCACTGAGCGTAATGTCCAGCTGCACGTCCGGGTAACGCTGGTTGAACCGGTCCATCAGCGGCAACAGAATGCGCTCTCCGAAGCCAACCATGGCACTGATGCGCAACCGACCCATTGGCTCGGCCTGGTAAAGGCTAACGGCCTCGTGGGTTGCATCCAGTTGCGCCAGCACATCGACAATGTCCCGGTAGTAGCGCTGACCGATTTCAGTCAGCCGCACCACCCGGGTTGAGCGAGTCAGCAGCGTCGCACCGAGATGCGCCTCAAGGTCTGCCACGCGCCGCGACAGCGACGACGGCGGTACCTGAAAGTGCTCGGCTGCGCGCGAAAAACTGCGGGTTTCAGCTACTTTCACAAAGTATTTGATGGCTCTCAACTGGTCCACGGTTTCGAAAAGCCCTTACTATTGCTTTTAAGACAACAAATATTCGCTCAAATGGCCCTTTTTGTCATCTCAGCCGTCGCAATAATAGACATCAGACCCAAGAATCAGTCGATTTTGTTCAATCAACACAGTGAGCTAACACCATGAGCACCTATACCGCAATAAACCTGATCAAACGTCCCTCTGGCCCCATTGGCCCCGATTTGTTCGAGGTGGTTGAAAAACCCGTTCCAACCGCCGGTGATGGCGAATTTCTGGTTCGTCAGACCCACATGTCCCTGGACCCGGCCATGCTGGGCTGGATGTCGCCCGACACCGAAAGCTACATCCCCCCGGTTGAACTCGGCAGTGTGATGCGTTCTTCCGGCCTGGGTGAGGTCATCGAATCGAATCACCCGGATTTCTCAGTGGGCGACCGGGTCATGGGCATGTTTGGCTGGCAGGAAATGGCCATCAGCACGGGCAAAGGCGTCAACAAGGTTGATGCATCCCTGCCGGCTGACATGCTGCTGTCGGTGTTTGCCTTGCCCGGTTTGACGGCCACTCAGGGCCTGTACGGAATTGGCAAGCCAAAGGCCGGTGAAACCATCGTTGTATCCGGTGCAGCCGGTTCGGTCGGGTCGATCGTCGGCCAGTTGGCCAAAGCCGATGGCCTGAGGGTGATCGGGGTGGTGGGCAGTGAAGACAAAGCCAGCTGGATCATCAACGACCTGGGGTTCGACGGCGCGGTCAATTACAAGACGGATGACCTGGGTGCAAAACTCGATGAACTGGCGCCAGAGGGCATCGATCTCTATTTCGAAAATACCGGTGGCCCTATTCAGCACCGGGTATTCGAACGCATGAATGCACACGGGCGCATCATGGTGTGCGGCATGATCGCCGATTACACCGCGCGCGAACCCAGCCCCGGCCCGAACTGGATGAACATCATTAAGAAGCGCCTGCTGATTCAGGGTTTCACCATGCCGGATCACCTGCACCAGGCGCCACAGTTGCTGGAAAAACTGACACCCTACGTTCAGCAGGGCAAGATCAAATACCGGGCACACACCCTAGAAGGCCTCGAATCAGCGATGACCGGATTGAACTTATTCTTTACTGGTGGCAACGATGGCAAGCTGATCGTTAAACTCTAACGGCTTGCAAAACCAGTCGCCCGCCTCGCAGCGGGCAACTCTGCTCAGCGGGCTGCTGATAGGGCTTCTGTTGCCAGCCCTACAAAAGCATCATAAGCGCCAGTGGCTCCGCTGATAGCATCAACCCCTTCTGGTACACCCTGCTCAATCAACATCTGTTCATAGGCGGGGTAAGCAGACAGTTGCGTTACGCCACCACTGACACGGCGCCAGCGTTCGGCATAATTCAAGTCGGCCGATTTGCGGTAATTAACGGTGCCATCGTCATCGCGCGACAGCTCATCAAAATACACTCCAACAATACGGTTGCCCTTGACGGTGATTTCAATGATGCCGAAGGTTCCACGGCTGCCAGGTTCGGCTTCTGCATAATAGCTACCATCGCGATATCGTCCAGTTCCGGCATCGGCAACAGCGGCAGACCGCTCAGCAGAAGCAGTGTCTGACCCGGTTGCAGGCTGATTCAGAGCGTCCAGATCAACATCGGCACCAGCCAGATACCCCACCAGAAAATCATCCAGCAAGGCTTCAGCTCCGGCGCTGTGAGGCCGGCCATTGCCTTTGTCGACCCAACCTTCGGTAGAGGGTCGACCACACCATTCGGTCATCACCGACTCTGGCGTTGGATGCCGGTCGATGAAGTCGGTAACGTCATAAACCAGGCCTTCTATCTCTTTCCAGCAACTGTCGGAGGTGTTGTGACTGGCCAGCTCATCCAGACTGATTTCTCGCACCGTCCCTTCGGTTTCCGCTACGGTCGGGGCCACCCAAACGATGGTGATCAGGGTCAGCAGACTGCTGACAAAGGCGACCAGCGCTGAATATGCAAATTTGTTCATAGGAAATCAAAGACCTCGCTGTGAATGGCGTCGCCAGATAGACCGGCTTGTTTTAACAGGGGAATCAGATGTCTCATCATGCCCGGCGGCCCGCACAGGTAGACTTCGCGCTCGCGGAAATCCGGGCAGTGTGTTTCCAGAAAGGCTTCGGTTACGGCCCCCTGTACGGAAAAATGATGCGCCGTGATATCAAACCGAGGCTGCTTGCCGGCAATGTCCTGAAGCTCGTCCAGGTAGTAGGAGCGGTACTCATCCTGAGACAGGTAGAACAAATGCACCGAGGTGTCCGTGTTGTCATCCAGCATGGCGCGGGCACCACTGACAAAGGGCGTAATGCCGATGCCACCCCCCAGCCAGAGCTGATTGCGCGCCGGGTAATGTCGCTGGTAGAAATCGCCATAGGGGCCTTCAATTTCGATACGACTGCCCGGCGGCACTCGCTGCAAGGCATGGCTGGCATCACCCAGGTCTTTGATGCCCAGACGCAGCAACGGATCAGACGGCGCCGAGGCAAGGGTGTAAGGGTGTTCCTCCCGATTACCGGCACTCAAACCAGACACTTTCGGTGTCAGGTAAACAAATTGACCGGCCATGTAGCGCAATGGTTTGCCAAGTGGTTTCAGGCAAATTTCCACGACGTCGTGTTTCAGCTGATGCACCTCGGTGACCTCCCAGGCCGACCGGCCCAGATGAGGTGAAAGGACTTTGCGCCAAACAATGGCCCCGATGGACAATGCGCCCATCAGCCACCAGACCAGAGGCTGAGCAGCCAATGGCAGGGTATGAACCAGCGCCAGAATCAGCGCCGGCGCTGATAACAAATGCAGCCGCTTCCAGCGCTGGTAGTTGAGCCGACCAAAAAACTGAAATGTCGGTGCCAGAAACACCACCATCAACGCCAGGGCGAGCCAACCAGCCCAAATTGGCCAGTTCGATGCCTCAGGAAATAAGCCAGCCAGACTCAAAGCACGTCCCTGGGTAACCGTTGCAAAACCAAGCAACCAGGCATGAAGCAGAATGCCCACAAATCCGAGAAAGCCAACCAGTCGATGAAGGGTCCACAGCCGGGGAAGACCACCAAAGTAGATATCGAGCCGAGGCAACCGCAGGCTCATCAGTGCCGCCAATAACAGTAGCGTAAGCCCTGTAACTCCCACTAACCGACCACACCAGCGAAACCAGTACAGAGGGTCGGCTGAGGGTGCAGGCCAATGATTCAGTAGAAAAATCGAGACAGGGGTAAGCCCCAGTATCAGCAGAATCCCGTCTCCGGATTTGAACCAGCGCATTGTTGCTCCTTGAATAGCAGAGCACCCACTATAGCAGAGGCCTGTTAACTGCCGACTGACTCAGGTCAAGCAACTGCCAGCCGGCTCTGCGGCCACCGGGGCGTTATCCCGATCATTGCACTTTAAGCTGGCTAAGCTGCCGGTCCAGGTCATCGGTAATGGTACGCATCGAATCGCTGACACCCTGGGCATCCTGTGCCAGTTCTGCCAGGCGAACACTGGCCACTTCAACCCGGTTGATGTTCCGGTTAATTTCTTCGTTCACCTGGTTTTGCTCTTCGGCGGCGGTCGCCACCTGGGCGGCATTATCGGTGATCGATGCAATGCCGCTGGCCGCTGTCTCCATTTGCTGATAGGCGTTGTCGGCCTCACTGACGGTGATATTGATGCGCTCGGTGCTGTTCTTGATCTGACCGACAGCGGCGTCGACTTCCTGCTGCAGTGTCTGGATCAGGGCTCTAATCTCAACGGTTGAGGACTGGGTACGCCCGGCCAGGCTTCGCACTTCATCGGCAACCACAGCAAAACCCCGGCCCTGCTCTCCAGCCCGGGCCGCTTCGATGGCGGCGTTGAGCGCCAGCAAATTGGTCTGCTCGGCGATCCCTTCAATAACCTGGGTAATGCCGTTGATGTTGTCACTGCTCTTAGCAACCAAAGCAACTCGCTCGCTGGATTCTGTCATCGCTTTCGCCACCGCCCGGATCTCCGACACCGTATGCGCAAAGGCTTCACGTGCCTGCTGCAGCGACTGGTTCGATTGCTCGGCATCGCCTGCCGTGCCACTAGCAAGCCGGGCAACTTCATTGGCGGTTGCCGACATCTCGTTCATGGCCGCCGCAACACTCTGCATTTCTTCCTGCTGCGCCGACGTTGCTTCGGTGGTGTCGCTGGAGGTTTTCACCAGAATATGGCTCTGATCACGAAGCTCTGCCGCCGAATGCTTCAACACCTGAATCATGTCGCGCAATTTGCCGGTAAAGCGATTGAACCCGTCGGCAATCGCAATCAGTTCGGCATGGCTGGAAACCGTCAGTTGCTTGGTCAGATCACCTTCCGCACCGGCCAGCTCATCCACCAGGCTTTGCATCTCGCGCATCGGTTGCGTGCTACTGCGCAACCACAAACTGATCAGCACAATGGCAATGACCACCAGCACCAGCCCGATACCAACCATGCTGGCGGCCGTTGACTGGTAACCCTCACGCAGACTTTGTTCAAGCGCCTGGCTGGCCGCAAAAGCGATATTCCGGGGGATAGATATCGCCACGGTCCACTCGACCCCCGCATCTTCGATGACGACAGGAGCCCGGACCAGAATCGTGTTGGCATCCGTCATCACAGGCTCGGTCATGGAGGCAAGGGCCTGTGCCATAGATCCATCAACCCGCTCGTTCAATTCACCCAGCTGATCGGGGTATGCTGAACTGGCGACTAGCAATCCCAAATCACTGAGTAAAGCAATGTTCGCAGCGCCATCAAACAGGTCTCGCTGATAGGCCAGCACCTGATCCTGAACCTGGGGCATGTTAATATCGACCCCGGCGACTCCCCGGAACTCATTGTTAACGACAATCGGGTGTACCAGTGACGTCAATAAGACTTCATAACCCTCTTCAATTTCATACAGATACGGTTCCATGATGCAGGGTTCAAGCGTATCCCGGCTGCACAGATACCACTCAGATTCGCGATTACCGAACTCGTCCTCTTCCGTCAGGTATTTAAAGGATTGATCTTCGTCCGTGCGGTAATAGACAACCTCATCACCATCGCGTACCCAATAGACATCCAGATTACCCGCAGGTGCGCTGTGCGCCTCGGAGCCGTCGCGATAGAATGAATCGGCCCCGTCATATCCGTCCGGTTCGAAATGGGCATAAGCCGAGCCCAGACTGGGGCCCTCGAGCAAAACTGCTTGGACCAGATCATATACCGCCTCTCGTTCGAACGGTTCCCGGCCTGTGTCATTACCTTCAGCGGTATTACTCAGCGCGGTTCCAAGCACACGAGCCAAATCAAAGCTACGATTCAGGAACGTTTCCACATCACCGGCGATCAGTTCTGCGGTGTTAGCCAGATCCTGCTCTACCAGGGTTTCGATTGATTCACTGGCGTCCGCGACAGCCCGGTCACCGTTGGTCTGCATGGCATACCAGCCAGTACCGATAACCGCTAAGAGAGCCAGGGTAATTGCCAGGGCGGTGCCCAGAGTGAGTTTCCAGCGAAGAGACCAGGTATGCAACGGCGTGTCCTCTGATACATCAGCCCTATCCAACCACTGGGATCGGGCTTTCTATTTCAGTATAGGCAAATAAATTTGGGACGCGCCTGAATTTTATGCTTCGCCAACAAGCACTGACTCAGTCGGCCAACCGACCCCTGATCTCTTCCAGAATCGCCGGGTCATCTATGGTGGATGGCACTTGCAGCTCTTCGCCATTGACCATCTGACGCAGGGTCTTGCGCAGAATTTTTCCGGAGCGGGTTTTCGGCAATCGTTCAACGATCAGCGACTGGTTAAAACAGGCCAGCGCCCCAATCTGCTGGCGAACAGAAGCGACCAGTTCCGCCTTCAGGGCATCTTCATCGCCAACAAAGCCATCTTTGAGCACCACCATGGCCAGCGGCAATTCGCCTTTCAGTTCATCATAGACACCAAAGACCGCGCATTCGGCAACCGCCGGGTGCGCGGCGACAATCTCTTCCATCTCGCCGGTGGAAAGCCGGTGCCCGGCGACGTTGATCACATCGTCCAGTCGCCCCATCACGAACAGATAACCCTCTTCGTCGCGGTAACCTCCGTCTCCTGAAAGGTAGTAACCCGGGTATTGGGCCAGGTAGCCTGAAATAAAACGGTCGCTGTCGCGCCAGATGGTCGGCAGGCAGCCGGGCGGCATCGGCAACCGTATCGCCACCGCTCCTTGCTGGTTGGCACCGCACGGCTCGCCATAGGCATCGAGTATTTCGACTTGAAAGCCCGGTGTTGGCAAAGTCGCCGAACCGGCTTTGACCGGCATCTGCTCAATACCCACCGGGTTGCAGGCAATTGCCCAGCCCGTTTCGGTTTGCCACCAGTGGTCGAGTACCGGCAGGCCGGTTTTCTCAACCAGCCAGTCATAGGTAGGCGGGTCGAGACGTTCGCCCGCGAGAAAGAGTTTTTGCAAACTGGAGGTGTCGTACTGGGCCATCAACGCGGCTTCGGGGTCTTCTTTTCTGACCGCCCTAAAGGCTGTCGGTGCGGTAAACAGAGCCGCCACTTTATGCTCCGCGACCACCCGCCAGAACGCTCCGGCATCCGGCGTCTTAACCGGTTTGCCCTCATACAGCACCGTGGTGCAGCCGAATATCAGCGGCGCGTAGACGATGTAGGAGTGCCCGACTACCCAGCCAACATCGGAAGCCGCCCAAAAAACATCACCCGGCGTCATGCCATAGACCACTTCCATGCTGTAATGCATGGCCACGGCATGACCGCCGTTATCGCGCACTACGCCCTTTGGCTTGCCGGTGGTTCCGGAGGTGTACAGTACGTAGAGCGGGTCGGTGGCTTTTACCGGCACCGGGTCCGCCGGTTCGGCCATCGACAGGGCTTCATCCCAGTCGAGGTCGCGCCCGGTTTGCATCTGTGCGACGGCTTGCGGACGCTGCAGAATCAGCGTTGCTGCTGGTTTGTGGTGTGCCTCAGAGAGGGCGGCATCCAGAATCGGCTTGTATTCGATCACCCGGTTGACCTCAATGCCACACGAGGCGGAAATCACCACCGTCGGTTCGGCGTCATCGATGCGCACGGCCAGTTCATGGGCGGCAAAACCACCGAATACGACAGAATGCACAGCCCCAAGCCGGGCGCAGGCCAGCATGGCCATAACCGTTTCAGGCACCATGGGCATATAAATCACAACGCGATCGCCCTTTCCCACGCCCAACCCACGCAATACCCCGGCTACCCGGGCCGTGGCATCGCGCAATTCCAGGTAGGTAAAGCGTTTAACGCTCCCGGTTACCGGTGAATCATAAACCAGGGCCAACTGCTCACCCCGGCCCGCTTCGATCTGCGCATCCAGTGCGAGATAGGCAGTATTGAGTTCGCCATCGGCAAACCAGCGATACAACCCCTCTTTATCGAGGCTGGAACCCTGTGTTGGTTCTTTATACCAGGCGACGCGTTTGCTTTGCGTCAGCCAGAAGGCATCCGGGTCGGCCACACTGGCCTGGTATTCAGTAAAATAATCGAGAACAGCGGGCGTCTGGGACATGTGATCACCGTATTGTTTAGGCGTTCAGGTTTTGTGTTGACGGGAAGTCATGCGGACCACCGGGTAGGCCTATCCACCAGGCCAGACACATCGCGTTTTCACCACCGAACCTTTGTACGAAAACTATGCGCTGATAAACCCTTTTGGCCCATTAGACATTGGGCGTAAAACAATCGTTAGAAAACCGGCAAAGAAACGCTCGAACAAACTAGGAGGGAATTATTTTTTTGACACTTTATTTTGTTGCTGTTGGCTGCGGCCATACACCATCAAGCCCAGAGTACAGAGTGCAATGGCAGCCCACTGCAGAGTCCCGGGCCATTCACTCAAAACAGGGATCGCCAATAATGCTGCACTGGCCGGTACATAGGCCATAAACAACGAACTGGTCATCGACCCCAATTCGCGAATCACGAAACCGAGCAGAAACAGGGCCAACACACTGACAATGATGCCCTGGTAAACGACCTGTAACAGCACATCGTTCAAGGGCGCTTCGGGAAGAACATGCGGCATCAGCCACCAGATGGGAATAAACATCAGACCGTTGATCCAGGGCACCCAAACCAGAATATCACGAGTGCTGACCTGCCAGGCCTTTATAGCGGTCATGTAAATTGACATGACCCAGGCAGCAGCAAACAACAATAACAACCCCCTGACCGGAACCGAGTGATGCAGCAGTGTCGGCCCCACCATCAGGCCATTGGCAACGACAACCAAGGCTACACCCAGCCAGGCACCGGCCCGAAAACGCTGTTTTAACAACAGGATGGCCAGCAAACCACTGATGACCGGCAAACTGCCATTCACCAGCACACCCGCCTGAGCCGCCGGGCTCAGTTGCAGGCCATAAAAGCTGAGCAGGGTATAGGGAAAACCACAGCCCAGTGCCACTACCAGAGCCCGCCCCCAGCGAACGCTGCGCCACGGGTAAGTCAGCGCCCAGGGCAAAGTGCACAGCGCTGCCGTTACATAACGCAACAGGGTAATGTCGGCCGGGGTCAGTACGGTTTGCACGCCCAGCCGCGACAGCACCAGCCAGCCGGACCAGATGGCAATCACGGCCAGGCCTCCCAACAGAGCAAGGCCGGTTTTGGGCGTGACCGGGGCAATTGGCTTTGCGTTGCTGGACGTCGACATTCAGATTCAACTAACCCTGTTTGAGTGCCCGGGAGATTACCGGTTTACTTCCTGGCAAGCCAGGGAGCCTGCCGCCCAAACGAATCCTTGTAGCGTGTTCTGGACACTGCGGCCCACATCGAATGCCTCAGAACCCCGGCGATGACCCGGCAAATTCTGTATGATCGGTCATCTTTATCGGCAGGCTAGCCAAACGCTTTGCTTGCAGCACAGCCCCAACAGACAGGTTCGCATGAAATCCACTCTTCAATTTTCCATTCTTCTGGCGGCCACCATGGCTCTGGGCCCGCTAGCCATTGATGCCTATTTGCCGGCGTTTCCGGTGATCGCCAATGACCTGGGTGTTAGCCAGAACCAGGTGTCACTGACACTGAGCCTGTATGTGTTTGGCCTGGCGCTGGGCCTGATCATCGGCGGGCCGCTATCGGACCGTTACGGCCGGGCGCCGGTGTTACTGACCGGGCTTGGTATCTATGCCATCAGCGCCATTGCCATTGGCCAAAGTACCGACGTGCAATGGATGATCGTCTGGCGGCTGATTCAGGCCTTCGGTGGCGGCTGGATTGCCGTCAGCGTACCCGCGCTGGTGCGGGATACCGCTCGTGGGCGTGATGCAGCCCGGCTGTTTTCGCTGATTGCGCTGATCATGTTCATTGCCCCGGCCATTGCCCCATCGCTTGGTTCTATCTTGCTGTGGATCGGCAGTTGGCCGCTGATTTTCTATTTTTTGTCGGTCTATGCCGTGGGGGTTGGGGTGCTGATGTGGTTCCGCCTGCTGCGCCATCAACCGCGCAAGACCGGGGCCAAAGAACCGGTGTCGAAATTGCTGACCAATTACCTGGCTGTGTTGCGCCACCCTATGGCGTGGCGGCATGTTGTGATTCAATCTCTGGCGTTCAGCACCGTCATGCTGTTCGTGACCCACGCCTCCTTTATGTATCAGACCTGGTTTGGGCTGAACAATGCGCAATTTTCCATTGCGTTCGCCTCGGGCGTGGTCTGTATGGGCGTACTGGGTACGCTGAACCGGCGCCTGCTGCTTAGCTATTCGCCGGTGCTGCTGTTGAAAATTGCGCTGATCACTCAGGCCGGTGCCTTGTTGGTGATGAATCTGTTTCTGGGCATCAACAGCCAGAGCCTCTGGGCTTTCCTGCCGATGATGATACTGGTCGGCGGCACCATCGGCGCCATTGCCCCCAATAACCAATCGGCCTATCTCGAACACTTTGGCCGGCTCAGCGGCACCGCCAGCGCGTTGATCGGCGCCTCCCAGTTCATTGTGGCCGGCACCGTCAGTACTGCCTCTACATGGATCGTCGATGGCTCTATTCAGCGCATTGCCCTGGCCATGTTTGTCTGCTCCCTGCTGGCGACCCTGAGTGGTTTGTCGCTGGCCAACCACCCGGCCCATTCAGAAGACTCAGAAGCTACTTAAATTTTCAAATCCATGAACTTGCACAAAGCGAGCGGTGGATGCCGGTGGTGTCTCTGCGGGGTAGTCCGCAGCAAGGATGCTGCGGTCTAGGCTCCACGGACGGATTGAGTGGGCGGCATTCCGCCCGACCCCGCAGAGATACCACCGGCATCCGCTGCGGACCATAGCCACTGACTAAATCAACCGCGGAACTGGGGTTAAAACCCATTTGAAGCCCTCGCCTAATGCCGTCAGACTGGAAGCACCCCTGGCAATCAGATGAGTTCGCTTCATGACCTGGCAAACCACACAACTGACGCCTCCTGGCGATCGCATTGATCTTGGCATTGGCCAACCCGATCCAGTCCTGTTACCAGCCGACCTGTTTAAGCAGACGAGCGTTGATGCATCTGTTCTTGCCTATGGAGCCGAAGCGGGCGACGAACGGTTTCGCTACGCACTGGCAAACTGGCTAAACCAGCGCCAGAGTCAGCCTGCGAGCCCCGATAACCTCATGGTGACCACCGGCTCTTCCAACGCGCTCGACATGATCTGCACCCGCTTCAGCCAACCCGGCGATACGGTTCTGGTGGAAGACCCAACCTATTTCATCGCCCGCAAACAACTGGCCGAGCATGGGCTCACTGCTGTTGCGGTACCGATGGATGATGACGGAGTCGATATTCTGGAGCTGGCGGCACTGATCGAACAGCACAGGCCCGCCTTCTTTTACACGGTTCCGACCTTTCACAACCCGACCGGAATTACCCAAAGCGCTGAGCGCAGAGCGCAACTGGTCGCGCTCGCGCGGGATACCGCTTGCCCGGTGGTCGCCGATGAGGTTTATCAGTATTTGTATTACGCCAAGCCACCGCCCGACCCACTGGCAAGCCTCGACGAGCGGGCGCCGGTTTTGTCGATTGGCTCCTTTTCCAAACTGCTGGCGCCGGGCCTGCGCCTAGGCTGGATTCAGGGGCAACCGGAGATGCTGACTCGCCTGATTGGCAGCGCACTGCTGTCGAGCGGCGGCGGCCTGGCGCCGGTGACGTCCAGCCTGGTCAGGCCCTTGCTGGAAGACGGTCGTTTTGATCAACACCTGACGCGGCTAACCGGGATTTATCGAAAGCGACTGGCAACACTGTTGCGGGGGCTTGAGGACAATCTGGGAGATCGGCTGGCCTGGAAGGCGCCTGAAGGGGGGTATTTTGTCTGGGCGCACTGGCGCAATGGAGCCAATACCGACGCCATGCTGCCCCGGGCCCATAAAGCGGGGGTGGGCTATCAGCCCGGGAGCAAATTTTCAGACTCGCCCGACCAAGCCAGTGCCATGCGGTTGTGCTTCGCCTTTTACGATGAAGCACAACTGACGGAGGCTTGTGTCAGGCTGAGTCAGCTCTGAGGGTTTCGTCCGACCCGCCTTTACAGCGGGCAGACTGCGCCGGTGCCCTTGAGGCCACAGTAGCCGTTCGGGTTTTTCAGCAAGTACTGCTGGTGGTATGTCTCGGCAAAATAGAACGTTGGTTTTGGGCCGATCTCGGTGGTAATAGCGCCTTTACCCTGGGCTTGCAGCGCCTGTTCAAAGACGTTGCGTGTCTGTTCAGCCACCGCGAGCTGCTCGTTCGAGCCGTAAATTGCTGAGCGGTACTGGGTGCCGATATCGTTGCCCTGGCGCATGCCCTGCGTTGGATCGTGCGCTTCCCAGAACGACTTCAGCAAAGCAGCCAACGATACCTGGCCCGGGTCGTACACTACCCGCACCGCCTCGGTATGACCGGTCAGGCCCGAGCAGACTTCTTCATAGGTTGGGTTAGGCGTCAGGCCGCCAGCGTAACCTACGGCCGTGTTACGAACGCCAGGCAAGGTCCAGAAATGGCGTTCAGCCCCCCAGAAGCACCCCATGGCGAGTATGATTTCCTCGCAACCTTCGGGTGTGTCACGCATGTCAATATCGAATACCGCATGTTGAAAGTCGACCGGCAACGGTGTTTCCCGTCCGGGCAGCGCAGCGCTGTCAGCGGGCAGTTCAGTGGATCTGGCCATGGAGCTCTCCTTAATGATTGCACCCTAAATGAGCGCCAACTATAGTGAATTCAATGGGGGCTGATCACCCATTTACTTTTAGCTGCCTCAGCCGATAACCGGAAAGGTCCTGTCATCTGGAGACTTTGATGTCTGACAACCATAGACGCTTTCAACGCATTGAATTCAATGCCCGCATCGAATTGCGCCTGGGTGACCCGGCCCAACCCGACCTCTACCCCGGTATCTTACGCGACATCAGTCTGAAAGGGGCTCTGGTGGTGCTCGGCGATACCGGCCATATTCCCGGGGTTAACGGCACCGGGCAGCTTGTAGTCCAGCTAGACCAGAGCGACGTCGTGCTGACCATGGAAGTCGAAGTTTCCTATTACCACGCTGAACGCCATGCCTGTGGCCTGAACATACTGTCCATGGATGTCGACACCGCTTCCCATCTGCGCCGGCTGGTAGAAGTCAACCTCGGCGACGATGCAGCCCTGCAACGGGAACTGAGCAATCTGATTGAAGTAATGGAAGCCGAACACGGCTGACAGTGTGAACTGATCCCTGTTTTTGGCCCCGCTACTGACAGCATTGCGTAATGTATAGCGTTTTATCGTTTCGTTCGTTGAAGTTTGCTCGCCTCTGTGACAATTTCTGCGCCGCTCGCTGTCTGATCCCAATACGCCAGGTTAATTAACCTGCCGCCCAACCTGGCTGGCAGGGTACCTGTGGTTCGATCAGATGTAGACGGCATTACTCACACAGGGAGAATACCCATGATAAAACCCATCGCAATGGACTGGCGCCTGACTCTGGCCGCCACTCTCATCACTGGCGTCACGCTGGCCGGTTGTTCACAGGGCCCGGAAGACACGGCCTCGCAATCGTCATCCAGTGAACCGGCCGAATCGTCGCAAAGCCAGGCATCCTCCGGTATGGCACACCCGGTTACCGGTGAAACACTGGCCGAGGAGCAAGTGTTTACTTACCGCGCGCTCGATGAATCATCGTCTCTGGACCCTCAGTTGGTCGAAGATGTGGATGGCTCCTACATCGTACGGGATTTGTTCGAAGGCCTGCTTAACTCCAATGAGCAAGGCGACTTGATTCCGGGTGTTGCCGAACGCTACGAGACCGAAGACAACCAGACCTGGACTTTCCACCTGCGCGATAACGCCCAGTGGTCCGACGGCGAGCCAGTCACCGCGAACGACTTCGTCTACGCCTGGCGTCGCGCTGTCGACCCGGACCTGGCATCACCCTATGCCTGGTACATGAGCCTGATGGCGCTGGAAAACGTTGAAGCCATTCTCGAAGGCGAGTTACCCCCTTCTGAGCTGGGCGTAGAAGCGATTGACGAATCCACCTTGCGTGTCAGTCTCAGCCGGCCTCTGCCCTATTTCGCACAAATGGTCGTTCACGGCACGACTTTTCCCGCCCCGCAATGGGTCATCGAGGAACACGGTGAAGACTGGACCAAGCCCGGCAACCTGGTCGGCAATGGTGCCTTTGTACTGACTGAACATGTGGTCAATGAGCGGTTGGTGCGCGAACGCAACGAACGCTACTGGGACAACGAAAACAACCTGATGGACCGCGTCGTCACCCTGGTCATCAACGATGAAAACCAGGCTCTGAACCGCTACGATGCAGGCGAGCTCGATAAAACCGACGTTCCGGCGGGCCAGTATCCGCGTCTTGAGTCCGAGCTCCCGGATGAAGCCCACGTCTTCCCGCAACTGTGCAACTATTACTACATCTTCAATAACGAAGTTGAACCGTTCGATGATCCGCGCGTGCGCCAGGCTCTGTCTTACGCCATCGACCGTAATGTCATTGTTAACAATGTATTGCAGGGCGGCCAATACCCGGCCTACACCTTTACCCCGGCACTGACAGCTGGCTTTACCACGCCCGATGTGGAATGGGGCCAGTGGACTCAGGCAGAGCGGGATGCCCGTGCCGTTGAGTTGCTGGCAGAAGCCGGCTACGGCCCGGAAAACCCGCTGGAAACCAGCTTGCTGTACAACACCGATGAAGCCCACCGTAAAGTGGCCATCGCCGTAAGCAGCATGTGGCAGGAAAAGCTGGGCGTAACCGCCACTCTGGAAAACCAGGAATGGACCACCTTCCTGACCACACGCAGCGAAGGCGACTTCGACATTGCCCGTGGCGCCTGGTGTGGCGATTACAACGAAGCATCCACCTTCCTGGACCTGATGCAATCTGACTCGGGTTACAACGATGCGGGCTATGCATCGGAAGAATACGACCGGTTAGCGGCCGAAGCCCAGACAGAACTGGACCCGGGCACCCAATATACCGCCATGGAAGAACTGATTGCCGCGGATATGCCCAACGCACCGGTCTACCATTACACCGAGGTGATTATGCTGAAGCCGGATGTCAAAGGCTGGCCCTTCGACGATATTCAGCAAAACATCTACAGCCGCAACCTCTATAAAGTTGCCAACTAAGTCGTAAAGCGCTGACTTGCTCCCCGCCGGGGCCCAGCCCCGGCTTTTCACCTTTTCAAACTCTGCTTCTAACTCCGTTCAACGACCTGGAATTGCATAACCCAGCGTCGATAAACCCCCTTCACAACGCCCATTCCCAAGGCTGTGTCACAGATTCGCCAGTAAAGTGAACCATACAGTCATTTTTTTTGGCGCACTGATTGATGTTTGTTGCAGGATGTGAAAGTTTACATGCCTTGTTTCGCATCAGGCTAAGACCTGGAAACAGACACTGTTGTGAGCTATCCCTACCCGGGCACTGGCTTGTCATATGTCATCTACTAAAAAATAGAACGATTCAAAAGAGGGTTAATCATGAAAACTCTGCACAAAACGCTGGCAGCGGCGCTGGTTTCAGCTTCGCTGGCAGGCACTCCTGTACTTGCTGAAGACACCCACCCGGTTACCGGTGAACAATTGGCCGATGAGCAGGTATTCACTTACCGTGCACTGGACGAGTCCTCCTCCCTGGACCCGCAGGTCGTTGAAGACGTCGATGGCTCTTACATTGTTCGCGACCTCTTTGAAGGCCTGCTGAACTCCGACCCTGAAGGCAACATCGTACCGGGCGTCGCAGAGCGATGGGAAACCGATGACAACCAGACCTGGACGTTCTACCTGCGTGATGACGCCAAATGGTCTGACGGCGAGCCGGTCACTGCGAACGACTTCGTTTACGCCTGGCGTCGTGCTGTTGATCCGGAACTGGCGTCACCTTACGCCTGGTACATGAGCCTGATGGCGCTGGAAAACGTCGATGCCGTGCTCGAAGGCGAGATGGAAGACACTACTCTGGGTGTCGAAGCCATTGATGAACATACCCTGAAAGTCAGCCTGACCCGCCCCATGCCCTACTTTGACCAGATGGTCACCCACGCCACCACCTTCCCGTCACCCCAGTGGGTGATTGAAGAGCACGGTGATGACTGGACCAAACCCGGCAACCTGGTCGGTAACGGTGCTTTCGTGCTGACCGAGCACGTCATTAACGAACGCTTGGTGCGTGAGCGTAATGAGATGTACTGGGACAACGAAAACAACCTGATGGACAAAGTGGTCACTCTGGTTATTAACGATGAAAACCAGGCACTGAATCGCTACGACGCCGGCGAGCTGGACAAGACCGACATCCCTGCAGGCCAGTACCCGGCTCAGGAAGCCGAACGTCCGGATGAAGCCCACGTTTTCCCGCGTCTGTGTAACTACTATTACTCGTTCAACAACGAAGTAGCTCCGTTCGACGATGCCCGTGTTCGTAAGGCGCTGTCCTACGCGATCGACCGCAACGTCGTTGTCGACAACGTACTGCAAGGTGGCCAGTTCCCGGCTTACACCTTTACCCCGGCCCTGACCGCAGGCTTCACCACGCCCGACGTCGATTGGGGACAGTGGACTCAGGCTCAGCGTGACGAGCGCGCCCGGGAACTGCTGGCTGAAGCGGGTTACGGCCCAGACAACCCACTGCGCACCACCCTGCTGTACAACACCGATGAAGCTCACCGTAAAGTCGCCATTGCGGTCACCGCCATGTGGAAGCAAAAGCTTGGCGTAGAAGCCACACTGGAAAACCAGGAATGGACAACCTTCCTGACCACTCGTGGTGAAGGGGATTTCGAGATTGCCCGTGGCGCCTGGTGTGGTGACTACAACGAAGCCTCCACCTTCCTCGACCTGATGCAGTCTGGCTCTGGCTACAACGATGCCAACTACGACTCGGCCGAGTACGATCGCCTGGCTGCCGAAGCCCAGACCATGTCTGACCCGAGCGCCAACTACACCAAGATGGAAGAATTGGCCGCAGAAGACATGCCTAATGCACCGGTTTACCACTACACCGGCATTATCATGGTCAAACCTGACCTGAAAGGCTGGCCTTATGAAGATGTTCAGCAGAACATCTACAGCCGCAACCTGTACAAAGTCGAGCAATAATCGGCGCGTAACGTACAGAAAAAACAGCGGCCTTCGGGCCGCTGACTATTGAGAACACCCTCCTGTTCACTGAAACATTCCGCTGCTTCTCTTTTGTTTTCAAAGGTTTACGGATTGTTACCGAATAAAGTCGGGTTTCTGTTCCGGCTTGTCCTTCAGGTTGGGTAGAATCGCCGGTCATCATTTTGCAGGCATCTTCACTATGTTCAATTTCGTGCTCCGCCGGATCGCTGTGGCGATACCGACCCTGCTCATTCTGGTCTCTATTTCATTCTTTCTGATGTTTTCTGCCCCAGGTGGCCCGTTCACTTCTGAACGACCCATTCCTCAGGCCGTCATGGAAAACATTGAAGCCAAATACAATCTCGACAAACCGGTCTACCAGCAATTGGGGATCTACATCTGGAACATCGTGACCGATTTCGATTTTGGGCCCTCATTCCGGTACCAGGACAGAACCGTACTCGATCTGATTGAGAGTGGCTTCCCGGTCACCCTGACTTACGGTTTCTGGGCCTTTGTCTTCGCCGTCACCATCGGTGTGGGGCTCGGCGTCATCGCTGCCCTTAAGCACAACACCGCTGCTGACTACACGGCCGTCAGCGTTGCCATTGTCGGCCAGGTACTGCCTAACTTTGTTATGGCGCCGATACTGGTGCTTATCTTCGTTCTCTGGCTCGGTTGGTTGCCGGGCGGCGGTTGGCAGGGTGGCCAGATCGAGTACATCATTTTGCCCGCCATTGCATTGGGCACCAGCTTCCTGGCCAGCATTGCCCGGATCACCCGGTCCAGCATGCTCGAGGTACTGAACTCCAACTACATTCGCACCGCCCGCGCCAAAGGCCTGCCGTTCCGTTACATCGTCTGGCGTCATGCTCTGAAGCCTGCCATGTTGCCCGTCGTGTCCTATCTCGGCCCGGCTTTCGTGGGCATGATCACAGGCTCTGTCATCATCGATTCCTACTTCACCACCGGTGGCATCGGCGTGCATTTCATCAACGGCGCCCTCAACCGGGATTACGCCGTCATCATGGGGTTCACCATTCTGCTTGGCACCCTGACCATCGTTTTTAACATGTTGGTCGACATTCTTTACGCCTGGATTGACCCCAAGATTCGTTACTAAGGTTCACCATCATGCTGACGCACAAGAAAACCAACGTAGAAGAACTGGCCGAAAACCTCGGCAATGAGACCCCCGTGGGGCGCAGCCTCTGGCGCGATGCCATGCACCGTTTTTCCCGGAACAAAGCCGCTATGGCCGGCCTTGTTGTCATGCTGCTGATTGTACTGTTCGCCGCCATCGGCCCGTTTGTCGCCGCCTGGCATTATTCGGACATCGACTGGGGCTTGATGGGCAACGCCGCCAGCGCTGGCCAGCCCTCCATTGAAAACGGCCATTATTTCGGTGTAGACGATCTGGGCCGGGACTTGTTTGCCCGAACCGTCCAGGGTAGCCAGATCTCCCTGCTGGTTGGCACCATCGGTGCACTGATTGCCGTGGTTATTGGAACGCTTTACGGCGCCACAGCCGGCTACTTCGGCGGCCGGATCGACAGCATCATGATGCGCACGGTCGACATTCTGATGTCGATTCCTTACATGCTCTTCCTGATATTGCTACTGGTGATGTTCGGTCGTTCCATACTGCTGATCTTTATTGGCATTGGCGCCATTTCCTGGCTGGAGATGGCTCGAATCGTTCGCGGCCAGACTTTGTCGATCAAAAACAAGGAATACATTGAAGCCGCCGTTGCGTCCGGGGTAAGACCCTTCAAGATCGTTCTGCGCCACGTTGTACCCAACTTGCTGGGCGTGGTCATTGTCTACGCGACGCTGCTGGTTCCACAGATGATTCTGACCGAATCGTTCATCTCCTTCCTCGGCCTGGGTGTGCAAGAACCACAAACCTCCTGGGGCGCGCTGATCAATGACGGTGCCGGTACGATGCGTTATGGCACTCTATGGCAACTGATGTTCCCACTCGGTTTCTTCATCGCCACCCTCTTAAGCTTTTTCTTTGTCGGTGACGGCCTGCGCGACGCGCTAGATCCGAAAGACCGTTGAGACACAGGAGCCACTGAATCATGAGTTTATTATCAGTCAATGACCTGGGCGTCAGCTTCGATACGCTCGACGGCCAGGTGAACGCCGTCAACGGCGTCAGTTTCGATTTGGCCAAGGGCGAAACCCTGGCCATTGTCGGGGAGTCCGGTTCCGGCAAAAGCCAAACCGCGTTTTCCATCATGGGCCTGCTGGCCCGCAACGGCCACGCCAGCGGCAGCGTCAAATTCGATGGCATTGAGATCCTTAACCTGCCCGAACAGGGCATGAATCGCATTCGTGCCGATAAAATCGGCATGATCTTTCAGGACCCGATGACCTCACTGAACCCCTTTATGAAAGTCAGCAACCAGATGACCGAAGTGCTGATGCATCATAAAGGCATGTCCCGCAAAGATGCCCTCGAAGAATCCGTTAAAATGCTCGATGCGGTGCGCATTCCAGAGGCCCGCAACCGCATTCACATGTACCCGCATGAATTCTCCGGCGGCATGCGCCAGCGTGTCATGATCGCCATGTCGCTGCTGCTGCGCCCGCAATTACTGATTGCCGATGAACCGACCACGGCCCTGGACGTCACCGTTCAGGCACAGATCATGAAATTGCTCAAAGACCTGCAAGGCGAGTTCAACACCGCCATTATTCTGATCACCCACGACCTGGGTGTAGTCGCCGGTGCCTGTGAAAACACCTTGGTCATGTATGGCGGTCGGGTCATGGAATACGGCAGCACCGAAGCCCTGTTCGAAAACCCGAGCCATCCGTACACCAAGGGTCTGTTGCGCGCTATCCCGAGGCTCGACCAGGACGGCGAGGAGTTGCTGACCATCCCCGGCAACCCGCCCAACATGCTCAAGTTGCCGCAAGGCTGTCCGTTCCAGCCACGATGCAGTTACGCCCATGATCGCTGCATTACCGAGGAACCGGCCCTCACCACCAACAACAGCCTGCAGCGTGAACGCGCCTGCCATGCCGATCCGGAGGCCCTGGTATGACCGAGCACATCCAAGCTGACCACCCAAACACCAATGCCACAGACGATTCGCGCAAAAAGTTGTTGTCGGTGCGTGACCTCAAAGTCTATTTCGACATCTTCCCCAAAGGGGCGATGCCGTGGACCAAGCCCCGCAAACTGAAAGCCGTCAACGGCGTCAGTTTTGATCTGTACGAAGGCGAAACGCTGGGCGTGGTTGGCGAGTCTGGTTGTGGCAAATCGACCCTGGCGCGGGCGGTCATCCGCATGCTGCCGGTTGAAGGCGGTGAAGTCGTCTGGCTGGGGCAGGACCTGGCGCCGCTCAAAGACAAAGCCATGCGCAACCATCGCAAAGACATCCAGATGATCTTTCAGGATCCTCTGGCGTCATTGAACCCGCGCATGACCATCGGCCAGATCATCGCCGAGCCTCTGCAAACCCACTACCCGGAACTGGGCAAAGCGGAGGTGAAAGAACGCGTCGCCGAGATGATGAAAACCGTCGGCTTGTTGCCCAACCAGATCAATCGGTACCCGCATGAATTCTCCGGCGGCCAGTGCCAACGCATTGGCATTGCACGGGCGTTGATTCTGAAACCGAAGCTGATCATCTGCGACGAACCGGTGTCTGCTCTGGATGTGTCCATTCAGGCGCAGGTCATCAACTTGCTGATGTCGCTGCAGAAGAAAATGGGCTTGTCGCTGATTTTCATCGCGCACGACCTGAGCGTTGTCAAACACATCTCGACCCGCATCATGGTTCTGTATCTGGGCAACGTGATGGAAGTAGCAGACGCCGCCGATATTTACCGGCAGCCACGCCACCCCTACACCCAGGCACTGATTTCAGCGGTCCCGATTCCGGACCCGAAAATCGAGCGCAACAAAGAAGTGATTCTGATCGAGGGCGACTTGCCCAGCCCGATCAACCCGCCTTCAGGCTGCGTTTTTCGCACGCGTTGCCCGAAAGCCGATGCCAAATGCGCCGAGCACAAGCCAGAGCTGGTGTACTCTAAAGGCACGCATCAGGTGGCCTGCCACTATCACGACTGACCCGTGATAAAACACCCGGCTCCGGCCGGGTGCCGCTTTCGCAACAATCCATTGGCAATATTGCACTGACCACAACCAATCCTTTGGTTACAATCCTGACAATCGTATTCCGCCACATAACCAGTGGTGGCTGCCGGGTGTGCTCATCCGGGGAAGTCCGCAGCAGGGATGCTGCGGTCTAGGCCCCATGGACGGGTTCACGCCGACCCCGGATGAGCGCACCCGGTGGCCACCACGAACCAAAGGACTCACCCATGCCAGAGTATCGCTCCAGAACCACCACCGCCGGCCGCAACATGGCAGGCGCACGCGCCCTCTGGCGCGCCACCGGTATGAAAGACGACGACTTTCAGAAGCCCATCATCGCCGTTGCCAACAGCTTCACCCAGTTCGTACCGGGCCACGTTCACCTGAAAGACATGGGTCAGCTGGTCGCGCGGGAAATCGAAAAAGCCGGCGGTGTTGCCAAAGAATTCAACACCATCGCGGTCGATGACGGCATCGCTATGGGCCACGACGGCATGCTGTACAGCCTGCCCTCGCGCGAGATCATCGCCGATTCGGTGGAGTACATGGTCAACGCCCACTGTGCCGACGCCCTGGTGTGCATCTCCAACTGCGACAAAATCACCCCGGGAATGCTGAACGCGGCCATGCGCCTGAACATTCCGGTCATCTTCGTCTCGGGCGGCCCAATGGAAGCCGGAAAGACCAAACTGGCCGATCACGGTCTGGATCTGGTCGACGCCATGGTGATCGCCGCTGACGACAGCGCCGACGACGAAACCGTCGCCGAATACGAACGCAGCGCCTGCCCGACCTGCGGCTCCTGCTCCGGTATGTTCACCGCCAACTCGATGAACTGCCTGACCGAGGCCATTGGCCTTTCACTGCCCGGTAATGGCAGCACCCTGGCCACGCATTCCGACCGTCGCCGCCTGTTTGAAGAGGCAGGCCACCGCATCGTCGAGATAGCGAAGCGCTACTACGAAGGCGAAGACGAGTCGGTATTGCCTCGCAACATCGCTAACTTTCAGGCGTTCGAAAATGCCATGGCACTCGACATTGCCATGGGGGGTTCAACCAACACCATTTTGCACCTGCTGGCGGCCGCGCAGGAAGGCGAAATCGACTTCTCGCTCAAAGACATCGACCGGCTCTCGCGTCAGATTCCACAGCTGTGCAAAGTGGCGCCAAACAACCCGAACTACCACATGGAAGACGTACACCGGGCGGGCGGCGTCTACGGCATTCTCGGCGAGCTGGACCGTGCCGGTTTACTGCACTCGCAGTTGCCGACCATCCATTCCAAAACCATGGCCGATGCCCTGAACCAGTGGGACATCATGCGCACCGACGACTCGGCGGTTAAGCAGTTCTTCCGCGCGGGCCCTGCGGGCATCCCCACCCAGGAAGCCTTCAGCCAATCAACCCGCTGGCCAACGCTCGATGGCGACCGCCAGAAGGGCTGCATTCGCAGTGCTGAAAACGCTTACAGCCAGGAAGGCGGCCTTGCCGTGTTGTACGGCAACATCGCCGAAGATGGTTGCGTGGTTAAAACCGCAGGCGTCGATGAGAGCATTCTGACCTTCACCGGCAAAGCCCGCATTTTCGAAAGCCAGGATTCAGCCGTCGCCGGCATTCTTGACGACCAGATCAAGGCCGGTGACGTAGTGATCATCCGATACGAAGGCCCCAAAGGTGGCCCGGGCATGCAGGAAATGCTGTATCCGACCAGCTATCTAAAATCCAAAGGGCTGGGCAAAGACTGCGCCCTGCTAACCGACGGTCGTTTCTCGGGTGGCACCAGCGGCCTGTCAATTGGCCACGCTTCGCCCGAAGCCGCCGCTGGAGGGGCCATTGCGCTGATTCAGGACGGCGACGACATTGTCATCGACATTCCCAACCGGTCCATTAACGTCGACGTGTCCGATGCCGTCTTGGCCGAACGCCGAGCCGACATGGCCAACCGGGGCACCCAGGCCTGGAAGCCCGCAGAGCCGCGCAAGCGCAAGGTAACCGGCGCATTGAAAGCCTATGCCCTGCTGGCGACCAGTGCCGACAAAGGCGCGGTGCGCAATCTGGACATGCTGGAAGACTGATAACGGAATGAGAACTCCCTTCTCACGCCGGCTGGGCCTTGGTCTGGCCGGCGTTTTTGTGTTGATACTGATCGCCATTGGGGCGCGGGCACTCAGCTGGGCGCCCGAGCCCTGGCTCATAGAGCAACTCAACGACGCCGGGTTCAACCTGCAAGCCGATACTTTCAGAACGGGGGAGCACCAGGGCTTCAGCCGCACATGGTACGACGTCGCCTACAGCAACGCCGACAACGACTGGGTAGCGTCAGCGATTCAGGTCAACCTCAACCCGATGTCGGTGTTAATCGGCCAACCTCAGATTGAGACCCTGCACATTACCGATGGGTTCTGGTTCAGCCGCAGCCCGGGCAATGCCGACGCACTCACCGGCTTTACCCGCCTGCTTGATGCCCTCGCCCCACAACGGCTTGTCCTGAACGGCAGCAACCTGGTCCGTGGCAATCTGGAAATCACACAACTGGCCGCCGTGTTCGAACGCCGGGGAAGCAGCAACCGCTACAATGCACAGGTCACCACCCAATGGGCCTACAACGCCATCCGCGCCCGGGCGACCGCTGAAGCCGTCGTGCAATGGCGTGACTCCGCCGTGCGCATCAGTGAGGCCAGCGTCAGTTCCGAGCTCACCTCTGGCCCCTGGCCCGGATCCACGACCGGTCAGTGGCGCGAGGCCCGCATCAGTGATGCCCAACTGGCGATCGACTTCCTATCCTGGCACAGTACCCGCCAGCCGCTTGGCACCGAATTCCCGAATGGGCTTGAATGGGCGGGTGGTTTGGACGCAGTTCGTCACACGACCGACGGCTGGGCATTTTCCGGTCTGGATTCAGCACTGGCGTTCATGGTTCGCGACCCCGATACCACTTACCGGCTGGGCACCCAGGGGCAGGACCTAACGCTCAACAACGGGCAATTGTCCGGCTCATGGGCGATTTCAATGCGCTCCGAAACCCTTGGAGCAACGCCTTCCGACCTCACCGCCACCCTTCAGGGTGACGCAACAGTGAGCGATAATGACTGGCACTGGCAGGCACCCAAACTGTTACTGGGCATCACCCAAGACAACCAGCAACGCAGCCACAACCTCAGTGCCGCAAGCCTGGCGCTGACACCGGCCAACCAGCGGTGGACGCTGACCGATGGCGACTGGGTCATCCAAACCGCGAACGCGCCCGAACAGACATACGGCTTTGGCGCACTCACCGGTGCCTGGCCAGGCCTGGGGCTCATTGGCGCGCCCGACTGGACAACCCCACTGAACGACGACCTGACCCTTTTACGCCGTAACCTGGAGTGGATAGATGCATTGCGACGCGAGCTGGTTTCAACACCAGGTTCTTGACTGGTATGACCACCACGGTCGTAAAACACTGCCGTGGCAACAGGCCAAAACGCCGTATCGGGTGTGGATTTCCGAGATCATGCTGCAGCAAACGCAGGTGGCCACCGTCATCCCGTACTTTGAACGCTTCATGGAACGGTTTCCGACCGTAGAAGCCCTGGCCGATGCCCCACAAGACGAAGTCCTGCATCACTGGACCGGCCTCGGCTACTACGCCCGCGCCCGCAACCTGCACAAAGCCGCACACACATTGGTTAACCGGCACAATGGCCAGTTTCCCGAAACGGTAGAGAGCGTCAGCGAACTGCCGGGCATTGGCCGATCCACCGCCGGGGCGATTCTAAGCCTGAGCCGGGGCACCTATGCCCCCATACTCGATGGCAACGTCAAACGGGTACTCAGCCGCTTCTTTGCCCTTGAAGGCTGGCCCGCCACCACCGCCAACCTGAAACAGCTGTGGGAATGGGCCGAACACCTGACCCCGGAAGCACGCGTCACCGACTTCAACCAGGTGATGATGGACCTGGGTGCCATGGTTTGCACCCGCAGCAAACCGGCCTGTGAAACCTGCCCGCTGCAAACGCAATGCAAAGCCTACCAGCAAGGCCGCACCGCCGAGCTGCCCGCCAAAAAGCCGAAGAAAGACAAACCCACCCGAGACACCTGGCTGTTGATCCTAAGCGCACCCAACGGTGAGATCTACCTGGAAAAACGCCCCCAAAGTGGCATCTGGGGCGGTTTGCACAGTTTCCCTCAGTTCGAGAGCCGGGATCAGGCCGAGCAACACCTGGCGCTGGCTGGCCTGCAGCCGGAAATCGAAGACTGGGCACCGTTTCGGCACACCTTCAGCCACTACCACCTCAACATTTACCCACTGTTCGTACCTCTGTCCAGCATCCCGGGCAGCGTACACGAGGCTGCGAGTAATGCTGGCCTCTGGTACCATCCTGGCATCGCCAGCCAGGTTGGCCTCAGCGCCCCGGTGAAAGCCTTGCTGGGTCGGTTGTTCTGAACCAGCAACACTCAGCGTCGAAACTCGAACGAAGGACACCCAATGCCCCGTACCGTACATTGCCGCAAATACGATCAGGAACTCGAAGGCCTGGAGAAAGCCCCCTACCCCGGCCCCAAAGGCCAGGACATCTACGACAACGTGTCCAAACAAGCCTGGGAAGAGTGGCAAGCCCACCAAACGCGCCTGATCAACGAAAAGCACCTCACCATGACCGACCCGGCCGCGCGCAAATACCTGATGGAGCAGATGGACCGATTCCTCAGCGGGCAAGACTATGACCAGGCCGAAGGCTACGTACCGGAGTGACCCGCAGCCAGCTTGCACCGCGCTGTTCATAATCTAGCCAAAACCCGGGAATCTTTAAAAAAATCAAAGATTTAAACCAAAAAAGGTTGACGCCAAAACGGAAAATTCGTTTAATACGCCTCGTTCGAGACGCACGGCACGCCGAGCACCGCGAACATGCCCAGATAGCTCAGTCGGTAGAGCAGGGGACTGAAAATCCCCGTGTCGGTGGTTCGATTCCGCCTCTGGGCACCATCAAGATTCAGCAGAAGAGCCTGGCTTACGCCGGGCTTTTTTGTGCGTGGTAATAAATGATTCGAACTGCGTGTTCGTTATAAAGACACCCTTTCCTGTAATTCACCTTTTGAGTACCTTCGCAGCCCTAAACAGCCTTCCCTGGCACCTACCCCAGCTCATCATGAAAAACTATCAAAAACTGACTTTTGATAGCCACATCATGTGAGTCTCCATAGGCCCTACCAGTGTGGAAGGCAAGGAACTGAGCACCCGGATGACCATCGTCGACACCCGTGGGAAGACGGTGTGACCGACAACGCCTGCGAGTGGTGGTAACGCTGCGCCCGCAAACGTCTGACATCTCTACAAAGGCGCCAAATCCGATGTACCACTGCCAGAGTGCAACCCCTACCTACTGAAAGACAACTTAACTAGAGCCCCCACCGGGCCGACGAAGGTACTTCACGCCTCCACTTTCCGCACTGGTTGGTCACCTGGTTCTGGGATGAATGGTATGCGGAACTGTGCCAGCCGCATGGGACTGGGAAGAAGATACGGGCCAATAATGAGGCTATTGACCTCGCACAATTAACCAGGCTGCGTTGGGTGTCCGGCGGATTACCTGGGGCAAGCCGAAAGCCAGGACTAATTATTCTCAATACAATCGCTTTGTTATTTTCCACCGAAAAAGTGAAGGCACTAAGTCATCTTATAATAGTAATATATTAGCACATTATTATATTACGTATAACGCAAGATCATCTGGATGGGAAAAAAGCGACCCTGTTCAAATAGTGGCAAGCACTGTATTCGCACAAGTCGCAATCGTCCTAGGCAATGGCTTAATGAGTACAATTAATCTAAGCTTGGCTACAATACAACAATAAAATGCGGTTAGAGGTAGTGCTCTATGAACCCGAGCGAAGAGTTTTACCGCAGACTTGCAGAAAACATGAGCGACTTAGTTGCGCTACATTCTCCAGATGGTCGTTATAAGTGGGTCAGCCCATCTTCTACAAGAACCCTGGGATATTCACCTGAAGAACTGATTGGTACGGACCCATACCTTTTATTTCATCCTGACGATCAATTCTCAATTCGTAATGATACACACGTTAAAGCACTAAAAGGCGATGGAAACATATTAATCCGATATCGGATCCGCCATGCTGATGGGCATTACATATGGTTTGAAACATTAACGCAGCCGATCAAAAACGAAGATGGCCTGGTTGTTGAGCTACACACCACATCAAGAGATGTAACTGAGCAACAAGACCTGGAAGAAGTACTAAGTCGGAACGAAGCAGTATACAGGACCTCATTGGAGAGTTTGGTGGAAGGCATTGTTGTACTTAATGCTTCCGGTGAAATTGTCACGATAAACTCACAAGCAACCGTTATACTACCCTTTTTAGATGCAAAAAACTGTCAAGAATCACTTGAAGGATTGATAGACAAATTTATCTACCCAAGCGGTGATCGATGCCCTCCGGCAGAATTTCCGAGCTCACTAACGCTAAAGACCGGGAAAAGCTATACTCAGGTTCTATTAGGTATCCCATCCGCACAGAACCAAAAGACGCAATGGATTTCGTTTAACTCGCGACCAGTTTTGAGTGAAATACCGCCAACACCCGAGGCTCCTGCTGTTATTATTTCTTGCTCGGATGTCACCGATCGAATTGAACGCGAAGACCTGCTTAAGCTGTGGTCAACTGTCTTTCAGTATAGCAGTGAGTCAATAGTAATCATCAATGAACTTGGTGTCATCATAGACCTGAACAAGTCATTTGAGCTTCTAACAAAAAGTGATCAATCCACTTGGATCGGAAAATCTGCAGAAACTATTACCGCAAACAGCCCATCTGAGACTATTTTTAGATCTGAGATTTGGCCAGAGCTTGAAGAGTCTGGGCAATGGACGGGAGAGTTTTGGCTTAGGGATAAAAAAGGTGCAATACAAACAACCTGGGCATCTGTTACCCGCGTCGACCAAAGTGAAATTACTACCAATCACTTCATTCTGAGCATGAGTGATTTCAATGAGCGAAAAACACAGGAAGAGCTACTACGACACAACGCAGGTCATGATGCGTTAACAGGCTTGCCAAACCGGCTACTATTAGCTGATCGATTTAAAGTTGCGATAAATACTGCCAGTAGGAACAATCAGAGATTTGGTTGCTTTTTCCTCGACCTGGACAAATTTAAACCGGTAAATGACCTTTACGGACATGCTGTTGGAGACAGAGTGCTGCAGATCATTGCTCACCGAATGGAGTCCATAGTTCGATCTATCGACACAGCCACCAGGATTGGAGGTGATGAATTCATTCTAATAATCCAAGGACTAGACACCGTTGAAGAGTACATTAATCTAGCAGAGCGTCTCGTCAGAGAGATATCAATACCTATTGATATAGGTAGCTGCCTCTTATATGTAGGCGCTAGTGTTGGTATTGCAATATACCCTGACCATGGAAGTTCGATAGAGCAACTCTTGAGTGCGAGCGATGCTGCAATGTATGAAGCTAAGAGTAAAGACCTCGATATCTATATCGCGAAAGAGGTATAGAATTCAGTCGGCCAAAGGTGCAGCATGGCAGAGGCTGGCAAGGCGATGGATGTCAACGTATCGGTTATGCTCCGCTGGGTTGATCAATTACGGCTCGAACGAGGAGGCCAGACACCCCTCAGTGGCAAAGCTACTACACCTGAACAACAGCGAATCCAGGAGCTGGCAGCCCAATTGCGCAGGGTCGAGCGGGAGAAAGAGATACTAAAAAAGGCTACTGTAGATTCAATTGACCACGTCCAGCAGCTGGTCGCCATCAGTTCTGATGCGTTCTCAACACACTTTACCACTGTCCCTTTTATCCACTACTCTTAGGTTCGGAAGCACACACCGGAACCCCACATCAATGGCCACCCCTTTCGCTCAAGTGCGCAATACTCCAGTCTCACTCGTTGCACTGGTTATAATCGGTGTTCTGTTTATAGCAGCTACCACGCGCGCTCAGGATATTCGCGTCGCTCAGGAGCATTCGGATACTGAACCATTTGAACTGGTGATTTCCATACTGGAGCAATCGATTGCCCGGTACGGCGAGAATAGCCGGCTGCAATGGGTAGATACCACCGAGATGAACCAGCCTCGCGCGCTGCGCATGCTGGAATCCTGCTCGGCCGATTTTGATGTCTATTTCAGTGGTTATGATACCGGGCGTGAGCAGCGGCTGTTGCAGGTCAACTTCCCGTTGACCATGGGGCTATTGGGGTTGCGCGGCTTTGTCACCACCGCTGATCGCGCCGAAGCCCTTGAAGCCGATGTACAGCAGGCAGAAACCTGGCTGATTGGCTCTGGCCGAGGCTGGCCCGATACCCGCATCATGCTGGAAAACCAGTTTCGGGTAACGCAGGCCAATTACCAAAACCTGTGGGCAATGCTCGAACAGGGCCGGTTTGATGTATTTCAACGCGGGCTCCAGGAAGCCCAGCTTGAAATTCGACAACGAAGCAATGAACTCCAGTTGTTGAACACGGTCGTTATGCTGTACCCGCTGGCAACGGTGTTGTATGTGAACCCCTGCAAACCGGAATTGAAAGAACAACTGGAGTTCATCCTGCAGTCGGCCTACGAGATTGGACTGGTGCAATCCATTATTTACCAGAATGCCGATGCAGCCCTTGCCATCAATCGACTGGCCGACCCTTCCGTTAGAATAATCGCGTTGAAGAACACAGACATGAGCGATGCCTTTGTCACCATGATCGATGCGTACTGGCTACCTGAAATCAGACAACACCTGAGCCACTAGACCTCCCCCGCCCTTAACCTCTGGGTATTTGGTCAACCCACTGAATTCACCAGCTCGATAACGATTTCCCGCCCGCAACACCCAACCCTGTCTCAATAACACGGCCATCCAACTTGCACGGTGGTACGCTATTAACATAAACTTGATAATTATTATCATTACTAATAGCATCATTGATACGATACAACCACACAAGGAACCCAGCATGAGCCCCACTCAGCCTCTGGCAATCGCCACGGCACTTGCCAGCCTGTATCTGGCGGGATGCAGCACTCTCACAGGGACAGCACACACACCTGCAACCCCCGAAACGGTCGTCAACCATTATTCAGACCTTGCCCTGGCAACCTATCAGGATGCGCTCACCACCGCACAGCGGTTGGATGTAGCGGTCGATGCCCTGCTCGACAACCCGACCGAACAAACCCTGGCCAGCGCGAAACAAGCCTGGCTTGCCGCACGGGTACCCTACCAGCAAAGTGAAGTGTTCCGTTTCGGCAATGCGGTTGTCGATGACTGGGAAGGCCAACTCAATGCCTGGCCGCTGGACGAAGGCCTGATCGACTACGTCGAAACCACTAATTACCAATATGAACTGGGCAACGAAGGGGCGTCCGCCAACCTGGTCGCGAACAGCGGGTTAACGGTCGGTGGCGAGGCGCTGACGGTCAATACTTTTACCCCTCAGGTACTGGCCGACCTGAACGAAATTGGCGGCTCTGAAGCGAACGTTGCCACGGGTTACCACGCCATCGAGTTTTTGCTCTGGGGCCAGGACCTTAACGGGTTCGACGCCGGTAACGGCAACCGCCCGGCCACCGATTATGCTACCGGCACCGAGTGCACGAACGGCCATTGCGACCGCCGTCGGGCCTATCTCGATGCCGCAACAGACTTGCTGGTCGACGACCTGGAATGGATGACAGACCAGTGGTCACCGAACATAGCAGGCAATTATCGCGCCTCACTGGTCGCCGACGAGGCAACCACCGGCTTGCAAAAAATGCTGTTCGGTATGGGCTCGCTGTCTCTGGGTGAATTGGCGGGCGAGCGCATGAAGGTAGCACTCGAAGCGAACTCACCGGAAGACGAGCACGATTGTTTCAGCGACAACACCCATAACTCGCATTATTACAACGGTCTGGGCGTCGTCAATGTCTATACCGGCACTTATCAGACCATTGACGGCAAACTCGTTGAAGGCCCGTCATTGTCGGACCTGGTCGCCGCCGATCAACCTGAGCTGGATGCGACTTTGCGCCAACAACTTGAAACGTCCATGACGGCATTGGGTGCCATTAAATCGGCCGCTGAAGCCCCATCGAATCCGATGGCCTTCGATCAGATGATTGAGCCCGGCAACCAGGTTGGAAGCAGGCTGATCAATACCGCCATTCAGGGGTTGGTTGCGCAAACCTATTCCATCGAGCAAGTCGCGCTGTCGGTCGGCGTGAATGATCTGCAACCCGATGATGCGGGTCACGCTTTCTAAAAAACAGCCGTAGTAAGAGTTAGGCCGGGGGTGTCACCACCCCCGGCCTTTTGTGGTTTTGTAATAACCGGGATTTTCCAGTGACCTTCCAATTCAAGACCCTGACCAGCCTGCTCCTTTCAAGCCTGCTCTCCGTGCCTGCAGTGGCCAGTGATTCACCGATACAAACCAACGCAGATTCAGGTGGGAGCGGCAGTGTTGCGCAGACCGACCACAATGCGTTTTCGTTGCCCAATGCCGCCATGTCAATGACGCGTCGTCTGGATTTCAGCGTCGGCAACAGTTTCTTCCGCAACCCCTGGGTTCAGGCCCCGGCCAGCACCGATGCCCGGGACGGGCTGGGGCCATTGTTCAACACCAACAGCTGCCAGGGCTGTCACATCAAAGACGGGCGCGGCCACCCTCCACCCCCCGGCGATACTCCGGTATCCTTGTTTTTGCGATTGTCGATTCCCGCCGACCCGGCAACCGATCAGGATCGACTGATCATTCAGGGGCACATTCCAGACCCGGTCTATGGCGGCCAGCTTCAAACCGCTTCGCTGCCCGGCCTGACCCCGGAGGCCGATCTGCGCATCACCTATTCGGAAAAAACAGTCACCCTGCAGGATGGCACTCGCGTTACGCTGATGCAGCCGTACTATCACATTGACAATTTGGCCTACGGTGACTTGCCCAACAACCTGATGACATCACCACGAGTCGCCCCGCCGATGATCGGCCTGGGTTTACTGGCGGCCATACCGGAAGCCCGGCTGCGCGCACTGGCAGACCCGGACGACCGCGATCAAAACGGAATTTCCGGGCGCTTCAACCAGGTGTGGGATCGGGCCAGCCAAAGCACCCAGGTTGGCCGCTTCGGCTGGAAAGCCGGCGAGCCCACTGTGCTTCAGCAAAGCATGGGGGCGTTCGCGGGTGATATGGGCCTGACATCCACTTTGTTTCCCAACACTGACTGCACGCCTTCCCAGGGGTGCCTGGGCTTTATTGACGGAGGCTCGCCCGAGGTCTCGGATGACATTGCTCGCTTCATCGAGTTCTATGCCAGCAGCCTGGCCGTTCCCAAACGACGGTCCATGGACGACCCGGCCGTTCAGCGCGGGGCACAACGCTTTAACGACGCCGGCTGTGCCGCCTGTCATACGCCCAATCATCAAACGGCACAGGTTGAGCAGCGCCCTGAGTTAAGCCATCAGTCTATCTGGCCCTACTCGGATTTACTGCTGCACGACCTGGGCCCCGAATTGGCCGATAACCGGCCTGAGTTTCTCGCCACGGGCCAGGAATGGCGCACGCCACCTTTGTGGGGCATTGGCCTGGCACAGCACGTTAATCCTTTGGCCGGGTTCCTGCACGATGGCCGCGCCCGTACCTTGGAGGAAGCCATTTTATGGCATGGCGGCGAGGCCGAATCGGCTCGTAACGCGTATTCGTCGTGGCCGTCTTCTGACCGGTCTGATCTCATTCGGTTCCTGGAGTCACTCTAATGCGGCACTCATTATGTCGGGCAGTCTTTCTCAGCGCCCTGCTGGGCACACAGACCCTATCGGTCGCCATCGCCGAGCCACAGGATTCGCCTGCAGAGCAAAACGCTCGCGCGCTCTGGCATGAGAACATTACCACTGGCTACCAGGCTTTAGCGACATCGGCACAAGCGTTGAGTGATACGGCCACTCTCTATTGCAACGCACCAAGCGAGCACACCAGACAATCGCTTGAATCTCACTGGCGCGAGGCTTTTTCCAACTGGCAAGCGGTTCGCTTTGTCGACTTCGGGCCCATTGAACTCGACAGCCGAGCCTGGCAATTGCAATTCTGGCCAGACCCAAAAAACCTGGTAGGCACCAAAGCCCGTCAATTGCTTTCAGCCGATGCACCGATAAATCGCCAGCGCGTTACCGATTCTGGCGTCGCCGCCGAAGGGTTCCCGATGCTTGAGTACCTGCTGTTTGATGCCCCCTTCAATCAGACAGAACAGGCACTGCCCGGTGATCGTAGTTGTGCTCTGCTAAAAGCCACGGCAACGGTGGTAAACGACAACGCAACTGACCTGTCTGCAGACTGGCAGGCGCTGGCTGAACACTACCAGGCAACCGACAGCTACACGGCCACGACCGTCCGTTCGGCCATGACCGCTCTGGATATTCTGGTTGAGAAGCGGCTCGGCGAACCCATGGGGTTGGGCTCCTCACAACGCCGATTGGTTTACGCGGGTGATGCCTGGCGCAGTGGTCAGTCGCTGGCCGCGGCAGAAGCTTCACTGTCGGGCTTGCAACGCTACTTTTTACCGGGCCTGATCCGGGAACTGGAACACGCGGATCAGCGCGGCATCGCCAACGACCTGACTGATCAGTTTCAAGCAACACTGGCGCGGTTTGATGCCCTGCCCGATGACCTGGCGTCTGTCCTTGAAGACGATCAACGCTATGCCCAGCTGCAAAATCTCTACATTTCCGTGCAGCAACTCGAACAAACGCTGGCTCTTCAAGCTGCGGTTGCCCTGGGCATTCGCCAGGGTTTCAATTCAAGCGATGGCGATTAATGGCCTAATGGAAAAGACCTCACCGGCACCTATAAGTCGACGAGCGTTGCTGGCAGGCAGCGTTCATTGCCTGCTTGCATCTGGCCTGATGCCACTGAGCTGGGCCACTGCTTTACCCGACGCCATTGCTGCTCTGGGTGCAGTTCGTCTGCCTGACGGCGGCTATGCGTTAGCGGCAGTGAATCACCAGGCGGAAACCCTCTGGACGACACCTTTTGCTGCCCGCTGCCACGGTGGCTGTACCTCACCGGACGGCAATGACGTGGTGTTGTTTGAAAGACGACCGGGGTGGTCTTTTCAGGTACTCAACGGTGCGACCGGTGAGATTCAGCAGTCGCGTCTACCGGAAGCCGAAGAACATTTTTACGGCCATGGCGTGTTCAGCCCCGATGGCCGATTCCTGTATGCAACGGCCAGTCACTACGAATCAGGCCAGGGCCGGATCGCCGTGTTTGATGCCCGTGAGGGTTACCGACGGTCAGCTACCTGGGCACTTGACGGTATCGGGCCTCACCAACTTGAACTCAGCCCCGATGGTACTCAACTGATCGTCGCCCTCGGAGGCATACAAACCCATCCGGATTACGATCGCGTTAAATTGAATCTCGACAAGATGGACCCGGCGTTGCTGTTTCTCGACCGGCTCACCGGGCAAGAACAGTCGCGCCACCGCCCTTCCGATTCACAACTGAGCTGTCGACATCTGGCTGTATCAAATGATGCGGTCACCTACGTAGCGTGCCAGTACCACGGGCCTGAATGGCAGCAGCCACCGTTGATCGGCAAACACCACAACGGCCAATGGACAGAGATGACGTTGCCAGCCGCGCTGCAATCCAGGCTGAACCATTATCTCGCCAGTATCGCCGTGCAACCCGCCTCTGACATCGTTGTGGTCACCGCACCACGCGGTGGTTTGGTGGTGGTCTTGGATGGCCGCAGCGGGAACGTTATTCGAGGGATTGATCTGTACGATGCGGCCGGCGTTAAACCCACCGACGACGGCGGGTTCCTGGTCAGCAGCGGCACCGGTGACTGGGTGTGGTTGGACCCGGGCGAGGACTACTCGATCGGTTCCCGGGGCACCTCTGCCTGGGCGTGGGATAACCACTTATTCTGAGCGAGCCGTGGTACATCGACAAAGGTTTCACCAAACGGATGCGCCACCCAGCGCCCAGTCACAGGCGCCGGTATCACCCGAGTTGCACCTACTGAGCGGTAGGCCACTGCAACATTCCCCCTCGAACATTGGCCACTTTGTCGTGACCCGCTTCTTTTAAAATGCCGATCGCCAGAGACGACCGTTTACCGGAGCGGCACAGAGTGACGACAGGTTTGTCAGTCGGTACTTCACCAACGCGGTCGCGCAACTGATCGAGCGGAATATGCAGTAGATTATCCAGCGCCTTCAACTCCGGCTCGACCGATTCGTTCTCGTCTCGTACGTCCAGAATCATGACGGAGGGCTGGTTCTGAATTACCCACTCAGGCTCCACTTCCGGAAAGCCCGCGAGGGTCATGCGCAGATCAGCCCAGTCCTGTTCTTCCGGGAGCTTGCCATCTTCCGGTTTGCCGGAACGCAAGTTGTTCGGCAAGGCCTCGTCGATCTTTTTCGGATGTGGCAGCTGCATCGCGTTCATGTACCCGACAAAGTCATGCTCATTGGAGGCGCCGCCGACGCGAGCGTTAAACTCTTTCTCTTCGGCGACCGATGTACAGGTACGGCCGTTGTAGTCGTGTGCCGGGTAAATGGTGCAGTCGTCGGGCAACGTGAAAATCTGCTCGTTGATCGACTTGTACAGTCTGGCCGGGTCGCCCTGCTGAAAATCACTGCGACCGCAGCCGCGAATCAACAGCGCATCGCCGGTAAAGGCTTTGCTCTTGTCTGCCAGCACAAACGTCATGCAACCGCTGGTATGGCCGGGTGTCGAGCGAGCCTGTAACGATAGGTTGGCCACGCCGAAGGACTGGCCGTCCTTAATCGGGATGTCTACGTTCTCAGCTTGTACAGCTTCTCCCGAGGCAATCAGGCAACCCGACTTTTGTTTCAACACCCAGGCAGCGGTAATGTGGTCGGCATGGGCATGGGTATCGACCACCAGCTTCAAGTTGAGCTTTAATTCCCGAACCAGCGCCAGATCGCGCTGTACTTGCTCGAATACGGGGTCGATCAGCATGGCTTCGCGGGAGGTTTCATCGCCCAGCAAATAGGTATAGGTCGAAGAGGTCGCGTCATAAAGCTGTCTGAAAATCATAAAAGCTCCTTCATCTGCGGCTTATTACATTAGAATCTCATAATATAGTGAAAACGTGCTTTTTCAACCTCTGTGTTGGTCACAGTAACAGCCAGCGCTGTCCAGGTACGGTAAACTGCAGGTCTTCGGCACTGTGAGAGGAAACCTCATGAAAACCCGTATTAAAGACGCCCTAACAACCCCGGCCCGGGGCAAGCCCCGCGCGAGCCATGCCAGCGCGTTACACATTCTGGTGCGTGATGAGAAAAAGGCTCAGGAAGTGCTCAGTAAACTGAAGAAGGGAGCCGACTTCGACAAACTGGCGCGGCAGCATTCGACGTGCCCGTCGGGCAAACGCGGTGGCGACCTGGGCGAGTTCAAGCGCGGGGCCATGGTTCCCGCCTTCGATAAGGCGGTGTTTAATGGTCAGCCCGGCGAGCTGCTTGGGCCGGTTAAAACCAAGTTTGGCTACCATGTCATCAAAGTGCTGTACCTGAAATAATGACGGCCCGAGGGGTCTACCGTAACTGGCTGTCTTTACTGCCCCGGCGGTTATACAGGCTGTGCCCGGCGCTCTCCTCATCCTGTTCGGCCTGGCAATTCACGCAAAAACGCACGCCAGGCACGGCTTTGCGCCGGGCCTCGGGGATGGGCGCGTCGCACTCGTCACAGAACTCGGCACTGTCGCCTGTCGGCATTTGATTGCGCACGCGCTCAATGGCATCGTTCACGGTGGATTCGATCTGTTCGTTTACCGCGCCGTCTCCCGCCCAGCCACTGGCCATAATGCACCGCTCCGCTTGTTGAGTAGACTGTTAAGGTAGGCGGTTGGCACCAGATATCAAGGCGCTTTGCAGAACCCGCCAACCTGCGGGCACGCCTGCTTACTGCATGAGCCCTGCCAATCCGTCGTACATCAGTTTGCCACCTGCCGCGACCAACAGCACATAGCATATCCAGTAAAACCAGCCCTCATTGATCCGGTGATGCATGTACATACCCAGACGAACGCCGATGGGTGCCAGTATCACCAGTGCCAGAGATGTCATCAGGTTACTGCTGTCGAGCAAGCCGATCCAGGCGTAAGGCACCAGTTTCACGTAGTTCACAACAGTAAAAAAGATCACTGTGGTACCAACGAATAACGTCTTGTTCATCTGCTGGGGCAGCAAATACATGTTAATGGGTGGGCCACCAGCGTGAACGCTGAAACTGGTCAGACCGGCGATTGCACCATAGATCCAGCCAGCGATTTTGCTGGCAGGCTTGGCTTGCTGCACCTTGCCGCGCAGCTGCTGCAGCACCCAGTTCAGCGCAAACACCAGGGCGATCACCCCAACAACCAGCTTGATGTGATCATCAGACAAATACTGATAGGTCGCTGCCCCCACACCGATCCCGACCAGCGATGCTGGCAGAATGATGCGCAGGTTGGGCTTGTCGTAAACACCCCGGAACCCCCAGACCGCGAACAGATCCATCACACACAGGATGGGCAGCATGATGGCTGCAGCCTGGCTGGGTGAGATGACCAGCGCCATCATCGGTACCGCGACAATGCCCAGGCCACCCCCCATTCCCCCTTTGGAAATGCCGTACAACAGTGTTGCGGGAATGGCGAGCAAATAGAAAATCGGGTCTGTAATCATGGGGGCCTGACAGCGTTGAATTCATAGAGGCGTTCATCATACGCAGACCCTCCGCCAGCCGCGAGCAACACGGCGTTTCGGCCAACGACGGTTCGTTTGTGCATTCAGTCCCGATACAGACCCCGCATTGACATATGATTTTTCATATATATGATTTGCCGCACTTAACGTTTGCTGAGCCCCGACCATGAGCCAGAAACAACGCGTTCTCTTTATTTGCACCGCCAACTCAGCCCGCTCATTAATGGCCGAAGCCCTAATGCGGGATATGGCCGGCGACCGCTACCAGGTGTTCAGCGCCGGGCTCGAACCCAGCCAGGCGGACTTGCGGGCGCTGCGAGCCCTGAAGGGCTCGGGTATTTCGACAGCAGGGCTGCGCTCCAAAGCCTTGGGGGATGTGCTCAATGACCCGTTCGACATCGTCATTACCCTGTGCAACAAAGCCACCCAGGAATGCCAGTCGGTACAAGGCACCCGGCAAACCCTGGCCTGGGACTTTGAAGACCCGGTGACACGGGCTGGGCTGCGCCCGTTTGAAACCACCCTGACTGAACTGAGCGAGCGCCTCAAGATGTTCCTGCTGATTCAGGGCAAGCCTTTTCGTGCCCGCCAGCACAGCCTGACGCCGCTTGCGTTTTACAAAAACCTGGCCGAAGACACCCGCTTGCGCGCCCTGCTGCTGATTCACAGCCAACAGGAACTGTGCGTCTGCGAACTGACCGAAGCCCTGCAGGAAAGCCAGCCGAAAATTTCGCGCCATCTGGCGCAACTGCGCAAAAGCGGCCTGCTTCAAGACCGTCGCGACAGCCAGTGGGTGTTCTATTCCATCAACCCGAATGTGCCCGACTGGTGCCTGACCGTGCTCGACGAAACTCAGGCTGCTAATGCGGGCTGGATCGAGGAAGACACCCAGCGTTTAAACAACATGGGCGACCGGCCCGAACGCACGGCCAAATGCTGTGCGCCTGCTTCGGCAACACCCATTGACGCTAAGGAAACCAAACACTAATGGGCATTTTTGAACGCTTCATGTCGCTCTGGGTAGCGCTGGCCATTCTGGCGGGTGCCGCACTTGGTTGGTTGTTGCCCGGCGCTTTTACCAGCATCGCCCAAATCGAATTCGCACACGTTAACCTCGTCATTGCCGTTTTCATCTGGCTGATGATCTACCCGATGATGGTGCAGATCGATTTTTCATCGCTGCGACAGGTGTCCGACCAGCCCAAGGGGCTGGCGCTGACACTGGTGGTCAACTGGCTGATAAAACCGTTCACCATGCTGGGCATGGGCTGGCTATTTTTCCGGGTGATCTTCGCACCCTGGGTTGATCCGGCCACCGCCACTGAATACATCGCCGGCATGGTGCTGCTGGGCGTGGCACCCTGCACCGCCATGGTGTTTGTCTGGAGTCAGCTGACTCGCGGTAACCCCAACTACACCCTGGTTCAAGTGTCGGTCAACGATGTCATCATGGTCGTTGCGTTTGCTCCACTGGCGGCTTTTTTATTGGGTGTTACCGACATACAGGTGCCCTGGCCGACACTGCTGTTGTCGGTCGTGCTCTATGTTGTGCTGCCGCTTCTGGCCGGTGTCATGACCCGTCACTGGCTGAACCGGCGCGGAGACGCCAACCATCTGGCGTCGTTCCTGGCGGCCATAAAACCCTGGTCCATTCTCGGTTTGCTGGCCACAGTCACCCTGTTATTTGGTTTACAGGCGCAAACGCTGCTTGAGCAGCCATTGGCCATTGGCATGATTGCCATCCCGTTAACACTTCAGACATACGGCATCTTTATCATCGCGTTTATCGGTGCCTGTTGGCTGCGGTTGCCGCACGCCATTGCAGCCCCGGCTTGCCTGATCGGGTCGTCCAATTTCTTCGAGTTGGCCGTTGCGGTGGCCATTTCCCTCTTCGGCCTGCATTCCGGTGCGGCCCTGGCGACGGTGGTGGGCGTATTGGTAGAAGTGCCCGTCATGTTGTCACTGGTTGCCATTGCCAACCGCACCCAACCCTGGATGGACCGTCGCGCGGCAGCACGACCCGCAACATCCTGACCTTTCCCGGTTTGTTTATTCTGGAGACACGGCATGACACTTAAGATCGGTATCAATGGGTTCGGCCGTATTGGCCGCCTGGCATTGCGGGCGGCGTTCGACTGGCCCGAAGTGTCCTTTGTGAAAATCAACGATCCGGCAGGTGACGCCGCTACCCATGCGCACCTGTTGAATTTCGATTCGGTTCATGGAATCTGGCAACACACCGCCACTTCCGATGGCGAACGCCTGTACGTGGGTGGTCAGCCTATTGAAGTGTGCCAGTCCAAAACCATCACCGATACCGACTGGTCGGGTTGCGATGTGGTCATCGAAGCATCTGGCAAGATGCGCGACACCGACTTGCTGAACGGCTACCTTGAACAGGGTGTCAGGCGCGTTGTTGTAACGGCGCCGGTAAAACACCCCGATGTGTTGAACGTCGTCATGGGCGTTAACGACGACCGTTACGACGCGACCCGCCATCGCATTGTGACCGCTGCCTCCTGTACAACCAATTGCCTGGCCCCGGTGGTCAAAGTGATTCACGAAAACCTGGGCATAAAGCACGGTTCAATCACCACCATTCACGACCTGACCAATACCCAGAGCATTCTCGACACCCCGCACAAAGATCTGCGTCGGGCACGGGCGTGCGGCAGCAGCTTAATTCCGACCACGACGGGTTCAGCCACTGCTATTATCGAGATTTTTCCCGAACTCAAGGGCCGGTTAAACGGTCACGCTGTCCGAGTGCCGCTTGCAAACGCTTCACTGACCGACTGTGTGTTTGAAGTTGAACGTGCAACCACAGCTGACGAAGTCAATGGCTTGCTTAAAGCGGCTGCCGCTGGCGAGCTTAAAGACATTCTCGGCTACGAGGAACGCCCACTCGTCTCGGTCGACTACAAGACAGACCCACGCTCCAGCATCATTGATGCACTGTCGACCCTGGTCGTCAACGACACCCAGGTAAAACTCTACGCCTGGTACGACAACGAGTGGGGCTACGCCAACCGCACGGTTGAACTGGCCCGCAAGGTTGGATTGAGCGATCAATGATACGGCTGCGCCATCTGTCGGCCGGCGTGCGCCAGTACCTGGTCGTCACCGGCAATTACTGGGCGTTCACTCTGACCGACGGCGCTCTGCGCATGCTGGTGGTGCTGCACTTTCACAGCCTGGGTTACTCACCTCTGCAGATCGCGCTGCTGTTTGTGTTTTACGAGTTTTTCGGCATTGTCACCAATCTGGTCGGCGGCTGGCTCGGTGCCCGGCTTGGGTTAAATACCACCATGAACCTGGGGCTCGGCTTACAGATCATTGCGTTGACCATGCTGCTGGTACCAGACGTATGGTTAACCGTGCCGTGGGTGATGGCGGCTCAGGCACTGTCTGGCATCGCCAAAGACCTGAACAAGATGAGCGCCAAGAGCTCGATAAAACTGCTGGTCCCGAATGATCAGCAAAGTCAGTTGTATCACTGGGTAGCACTGCTCACGGGCTCAAAAAACGCGTTGAAAGGCGTTGGCTTTTTTGTGGGTGGTGCCTTGCTCGCCTGGCTGGGCTTTCGCGGCGCGGCCGGTGCCATGGCCATCGCGCTGGCGCTGGTGTTTGCACTGAGCTTGCGTCTGCTCACCCAGGATCTGGGCAAGGCAAAGAACAAACCCAAATTCAGCCGCCTGTTTTCAAAAAGCCCGTCAATCAATGTGTTGTCCGCCGCCCGCCTGTTTCTGTTCGGTGCGCGCGATGTCTGGTTTGTGGTGGCACTGCCGGTTTTTCTAAGTCAGGTTCTTGGCTGGCCCCACGTGCAGGTCGGTAGCTTTATGGCCTTGTGGGTCATCGGCTACGGCGTGGTTCAGTCGCAGGCACCGCATATTACCGGTAAGCGTTCGGGGCGAATGCCGGGGCGCAATTCAGTCATTGCCTGGGCTTTGTTCCTGGCGATTATTCCCGCGGGCATTGCCATTGGGCTGATGACAATGGACAACGTAACGACCGTTCTTGTTGGTGGTTTGCTGGTGTTCGGCGTGCTGTTCGCCGTGAACTCTTCGTTGCACAGCTACCTGATTGTCAGCTTCGCCGATGCCGACGGCGTGTCATTGGATGTGGGTTTTTATTACATGGCCAACGCGGCCGGTCGCTTGATAGGCACGGTTCTGTCGGGGTGGCTGTATCAGGCTTACGGGCTGGAGATGTGTCTGTGGGTATCTGCGGGGTTTGTTGCTTTGGCGGCGCTTATTTCGGTTGGGTTACCGATTGTCCGAGAACCTCAAACCTGACGGCTACGCCGTCCCCCTCTTTCTAGCTCTCTCTCATAGGGAGAGAGGACTGTACAGCGCGGTGAGTGATAAGCGCGCTAATTACCCGAACGGCTCCCTCTCCCGCTTGCGGGAGAGGGCACGCTCTTCTCGTTACTGCACACCCATGCTGCGCAAATACTCTTCGTAATTACCGGTAAAGTCGGTAATGCCAGACGGCTGCATATCCAGAATGCGCGTCGCCAGTGACGACACAAATTCACGGTCGTGGCTGACGAAGACCAGTGTGCCCGGGTAATTTTCGAGCGCCAGGTTCAATGCCTCGATGGATTCCATATCGAGGTGGTTGGTCGGCTCATCCATCAGCATCACATTCGGTTTGGTCAGTGTTAGCTTGCCGAACAGCATGCGGCCCTGCTCACCACCGGATACAACCTTGACTGACTTGCCGATCTCATCGCCTGAGAACAACATACGACCCAGGGCACCGCGCACGGCTTGTTCACCCTGGTTGGTCCACTGCGACATCCATTCAAACAAGGTCGCGTCGCGGGCAAAATCTTCGGTGTGATCCTGGGCAAAGTAGCCCACGTCAGCACTGTCGGTCCATTTAACCTCACCGGCCTGGGGCGTCAGTTTGCCCGCCATCACGTTAAGCAGTGTTGTTTTGCCGATGCCGTTCGGGCCGATGATGGCAATGCGTTCACCGGCTTCGACTTTAACGCTCAGCTTCTTGAACAACGGAGCGTCCGCTTCATAACCGAAGGTCAGGTCAGTCAGGGTAACGGCCTGGCGATGCAGTTTCTTTTCCTGATCAAAGCGAATGAACGGGCTGACTCGGCTTGAAGGCTTCACTTCAGCCAGCTGGATCTTATCGATCTGTTTGGCGCGCGAGGTCGCCTGCTTGGCCTTGGAAGCGTTGGCTGAGAAACGGCTGACGAAGGTTTGCAATTCAGCAATTTGCGCTTTCTTCTTCGCGTTGTCGGACAGCAACTGCTCACGAGATTGAGTGGCGGCCGTCATGTATTCATCGTAATTGCCCGGGAACAGGCGCAGCTCACCGTAATCCAGATCGGCCATGTGCGTGCACACACTGTTCAGGAAGTGACGGTCGTGCGAGATGATGATCATGGTGCTGTTACGCGCCACCAGAATGCTTTCCAGCCAGCGGATGGTGTTGATGTCCAGGTGGTTGGTCGGTTCATCGAGCAGCAGGACGTCAGGGTCGGAGAACAGTGCCTGTGCCAGTAAGACACGTAATTTCCAGCCGGGTGCCAGGGCACTCATCGGGCCGTTGTGCTGTTCCAGCGGTATATCCAACCCGAGCAACAGTTCCCCGGCACGGGAATCGGCGGTGTAACCATCCATTTCAGCGAAAGCGACTTCAAGCTCGGCTACGGCCATGCCATCGTCTTCGCTCATTTCCGGCAATGAGTAAATACGCTCACGCTCGGCTTTCACGCGAGACAGTTCGGTATGCCCCATGATGACGGTGTCGATGACGGTCTGATCTTCAAAGGCGAACTGATCCTGCCGCAACTTACCCAAACGGGTATTGGGTGCGAGCATCACCTGTCCGTTGGTTGGCTCCAAATCGCCGCCCAGAATTTTCATGAACGTCGACTTACCGCAGCCATTGGCACCAATCAGGCCGTAGCGGTTGCCGTTGCCGAATTTGACAGAGACATTTTCGAACAGGGGTTTGGCCCCGAACTGCATGGTGATGTTAGCGGTAGAGATCAAAGCGAAAACCTATCGACAGTGGCGCATGGCAACAGGCCTGCGCGAAATGGGCGAGCATTGTACAGTTTTCATGCGTCAATAGGCAGGGGGAGCCAGCAGCAATTGTGTAACCCGTTTAGAACAAGGTGGAAACAGCTGTGCATTAAAAAAGGGCGCCGAAGCGCCCTTTTCGCATAACCGGATGATACTCAGCCTTTACGGCCTTCAATGCTCAGTTTTCCCGGGCCCATGGCGACGATGAACAGGAAGCCGCCTGCGATGGCAAAGTTCTTGAACAGAGAGATCATCTGCATCTGATCAGATGGATCAAAATGGAAGATCACACCGGAGACCACACAGAAGCCAGCCAGTAACAAGGCACCGATGCGTGCCTGAAAGCCAACCAGTACGGCCAGACCGCCCAGTATTTCAACCAGAATGGTCGGGTAAATGAGAATGCCGGGCACGCCCATCATCTCCATGTAACCTTGAGTACCTTCGATTCCGACGAGTTTCTGAAAACCACTCATGATGAACATGAACGAGATAAGAACGCGGCCGCCGAGCATGGCCAGAGGAGATAATGCATTCATAGTGTTGCTCCTGATTGGGTCTAGGTGAGTGTCCTGTGACCACTGGCCACGAGATGACGCTACTGTAGGTCAGCCCCCGGTTCAGGTATATCTAAAGAATTCGAGCTAGTTGATTAAGAAAACTGAAGGCCCTGCTCCAGCATCAGCCGCCAAAGAGCACTGTCGCATTCTGGCTGACTTGCTCCTGAAACACCTCGGGCTTCAAGTCACGGGCTTCAGCCAGTCGACTGAGTGTCGAAGGCCAGTCCAGCAAGGGGTTATCCAACCCCTCTGGTTGAAATGAATGGCTGCCGGACAGGTGCTGCACCGCTATACGCTGATCCGGGGCGTCGGTTTCCACCAATACCCGCTCGGCGGGTATACGAGCCAAAGCGTCCAATGTTTTGGCCGACTGAAAAATCACACTGCCCGCACCCAGATAAAACCCCCGGTCCACATAGGCCATAGCCTGAACGTAAGGCCCGACAAAGCCGTGCACCACGCCAACTACCGACGGGAAGCGTTTCAAACCTTGCAGTATCCGGTCATGGGCTTTAACAGAATGGATGATCACAGGCAGGGTTCGGTCACGGGCGATGGCCAACTGGGCCAGAAACCAGTCGAACTGATGTTGTGCAGAGGGTGATTCAGGATGGTGCTTGAAAAAATCGAGGCCGATTTCTCCAATGGCAACACAGTCGCTATGCCGATCCAGCCAGGATACCAGGGTGCGGGTGTCGGCAGGTTTTTCCGGTAAAAACCAGGGGTGATGCCCGGCTGCCAGTGACACCCGGGGGTCCTCGCTAAATTGCCGGTGAGCCTGTTGCCACTGGTCGGGGCCGGTACCCGGCACTAACCAGTGGTCCAGGCCCGCCGATTGCGCACTGGCCATGCAGTGGCCGGGGTCATCCAGAAAATCCAAATGACAGTGACTGTCAAACCCGGCCATGCCTTCACCTTATCGGTCAGTAATAGCTGTAGCGATCCCGCAACTCTCGCAACCGCGCTTCGGCGCCGGCCAAGTCCCGGATAACATCGTCACGCTGCTGCTCAAGCGTACCCTGACGTTCTTTCAACAAAGCGATTTCTTCGTAAATGACCCGACGTTGCTCTTCTGGCGTGCCCGATCCAAACAGCGCAGCTTCTTTTTCCAGTAGCTGTTGCTCTATGCGAGCCTGCTCTGCCTCATTGCTGCGTTGCTTACCCTCCAGATTGCTGACTTCGCTGGCAACCTGATAAATCTGCCGGCCGGCTTCGTAGCCATCCAGGAACTCAGGCTCCAGTGACGGCGGGCAGATGCCGTTGTACTGGTAGCCACTGCGCGCGCGGTTAAACCCGTTTCTGGGTGTGCAGAAAACCAAGAGGCCTTCGTCGTGTCCATCCTGATAATCGCGCAGGTCTGGCGTTATGCCATGCTTGGCACACGCTTCACGGTGCGCCCCTATGCGAGTCTCAGGTTGCCCGTTCGCCCCGTCTTCATAACCGATGGAATACCAGTCAGCGGTCAAACATTCGTCTTCACTGAGCGTGGCACATCCGGATAAGACCGTCACCGCAACAAGAACCACTACACCCCAATATTTCATATCTGTTTCCTAAGCAGAGAGCCGACCAACAGGATGGTAATCCTGGTCAAACCAAGGTTTCTACAATCGCTAGCGCTGAGTGCTAACCGTGTAAAGCGTATGTAATAGTTTCGCACAGTTAGCTGAATCCGTCATGAACAGCACACTGTTCGTCGGGTGTTATCCGGCGTGGCGCCTTGAATAGGCCCCTTTCGGAATACTGTGGGGACGCCAGTCTGGTCGGTGACGCCTGGGTTGGTGCAGTAAGTCTTTGATCGATACCCAGTCAATATCCGGATAGTCGCCCGGGTCTAAGCTTTCAAAAAAGGCCAGCGTTTCCGGATAGGGGTGACAAATGACCGTGACCGACCCGTTCAGACGCGCCATATCAAGAGCCAGTTGCCACTGTTGTTCAATAAATGCGGGTGTGGGTTCGTGGTCCAGAAATACCTGGCGCCGGTTCCAGGGTACGCCCATCTGCTCTGCCATACGCCAGCCCTGGGTGTTGGAGACCGTTACACTGTCGAAATAGAACCAGTCACGCGCCAGCAATTCGGTCATCACCCAGCCCATGGCCTCGGCATCCCGCGTTAACCGGCTGCCCATGTGGTTGCTGAGCCCCTCCGCGAAGGGCACAGCGTCCATGCCCATCGAGAGATTGGCCAGCAACTGCTGGTCGCCATCGTCCCGGGTCAGCCCCAGGGGGCCCAGCGGAAAATTGCTCTCATTGGACATGGGAGCATGCACAATCACCGTTTTCCCGGCGTCCACCGTCGACTCTGCCAGGGGAATGGTATAGGGCAACCCCGGCATAATGGCGATGGTTTGAATAAAGGGAATCTGAATGGCAGCCAGACCTGACTGCCACTGGTTACCCAGGTCATCGACCACCACGGCCACTTTGCTGCGGTCCGTGGCGGAAGCGATGCCTGTGACAAGCGTGAGCAAGGCGCACAGACTCAAACGCAGAGTCTGGCGCCCCATCGAGTTAACGCGAGGCATTCAGGACGCGCATGCCTTTCAATAACGTCACGGCCTGGTACAACTGGTAGTCGTTAATGAGGTCATTGTCTGCCCCACTATCCGCCTCTGTTGCTTCTTCGGCCTCTTCCTCGCCAGCCTCTTCATTTTCACCGAGTAAATGACCGGCAAGATTGGCTTCAGAGTAATAGGGATTACCGTTTTCCTGCGTCAGTTTACCGGGGTTGACGATAATATCCGGCTCAATGCCCTGCGCCTGAATGGAGCGGCCATTGGGTGTGAAATACCGGGCCGTCGTCAGTTTGATCGCATGGTTGTCATTCAGCGGTAAAATCGTTTGAACCGACCCTTTGCCAAAGCTGCGGGTACCCATGATCACACCGCGGCGATGATCCTGTACGGCACCGGCTACAATTTCCGAGGCCGATGCAGACCCACCGTTAATTAACACCACCAGGTTCACGCCATCGCTCGGGTCGTCTGAATTGGCTTCAAATTCGCTGGCCGAATTAGGCAGACGGCCTTCGGTGTAGACAATCAGGCCCTGGCTGATCAGGGCATCAACGACATCGACTGACGCCTGCAAAACGCCACCCGGGTTATTGCGTAAATCGAGTACCAGACCGTCGAGCGCGCCTTCGTTTTCGTCACGCAGGGACTCCATGGCTTCGACAAAATCGCGACCGGTACGTTCCTGGAACTGGGATATCCGGACATAACCAACGCCCGGTTCGATCATCCGGTTGCGAATGCTGGTGACTTGAATGATGTCGCGGGTAATTTCGAATTCCAGCGGCTGGTTCTCGCCTTCACGGGCGACGGTGAGGGTGACATCGGTGCCCGGGCGTCCGCGCATCAGGTTAACGGCATCGCTAATGGTCATGCCTTTAACCGGTGTGTCATCAATCAGAGTGATCAGGTCGCCGGATTGCATGCCAGCACGGTAGGCTGGCGTATCGTCAATGGGGGCCACAACACGCACAAAGCCCGTCTCGTCGAGCGAGATCTCAATACCCAGACCGCCAAACTCGCCGCGAGTGCTTTCACGCAAATCTTCAAAGTCTTCCGGGGTCAGGTAGTCGGAATGCGGATCGAGGCCCGACAACATGCCTTCGATGGCATTTTCGATCAACTCGCTGTCTTCAACGTCTTCAACGTAAGCTTGTTTGATGCGCTCCAGAACCTGCGAGAACATTCGAACGTCGTCGACCGGGAGGCGTGTTTCCACCCGCTCGGCATGAACGCTGCTCGCGATACCGATGGAAACGCCAACGACCAGGGCGGTAATCGCGCTCAACCAGGGACTGCGGATCAACTTCATAACGGTTCCTTTCACATCTGTGTTGGGTTGTACTCTATTGGTTTGCCTGGTCATGAACACTGGTCTATCTCATTAATGCCCTGGGACCCAAGCCGTAAGTCTAGCGTTTTTCCAGCCAATTGGCCGGATTTTCAGGTCGGCCATTGCGACGCACTTCAAAATACAGGCCACTTTCGTCAAATCCACCCGAGGCTCCGGCTTCGGCCAGTGTGTCTCCGGCTTCCACCCACTCGCCTACGGTACGCAGTAACGTCTGGTTCCGACCATACAAGGTCATCAGACCATCGCCGTGGTCGAGAATGACCAGCAGACCAAAGCCGTTCAACCAGTCGGAAAACACCACGCGTCCATGATGCACCGCATTTACATCGGTACCGGTGTCTGCTGCCAGCCACCAGCCCTGCCATTTCAAACCCGAGTTATCTTGCGCTGTATCGTACCGGGCCCGCAGTGTGCCCTCCAGCGGCCAGGGCAGACTGCCTCTGACATCGCCCATGTCGATATCGGCCGGAAACTCCAGATTCATATCCGTCAGTTCCGCCTGCATCCGCTCTATTAATTGCGTCAGCTGAGTCTGCTCTTCCTGCTTGCTTTCCAGCGATTGCTCCGTTTGCTCCGCTTCAGCCTGCAAATTAACCAGGATTTGCGCCCGCCGGTTCTTTTGCGTTGCCGCTTCTGCCTGGGCTTGCGCCAATTCATCCCGGTCGCGGCGTAGCTGTTCTGCCAGCCGGGTCTGCTCCTGAATGACCACGCTCAATCGATTGGACTGTTCAATCCACTGTTGCAATTGCGCGTTCTGTTGCCGGTTCAGAATCGCAAAATATTGCATCTGCCGGGCCAGATCTTCGGGCCGCTCACCAGACAGGAGCAGTTTGATCAGCGGCTGGTTATTCTGCTTGTAGGCGAGACGTAAAATCTCAGCCATGGCGTCCCGTTGATCATCCAGCTGTTGTTCCAGCTGGCTCTGCTCGGCCTCCAACTCGGTGCGCCGGCTGACCGCCTGGCTCAAACGCCCGGCCAGATCATTCAATTGCCGGTTCAACTCACCAATACGCCGCTCTGTTTGCTCCAGTGCCTGGCGCTGCTCCGATACCTCTTCACGGTTTCGACTGAGTTGCTGCTGCAAATCACCAATCTGGGATTGCAGTTGTTCCAAATCTTGCTCGCGCAAACTGAGATCATCTTCGGCAACCGAAAAGCCCACGAGACTGCAGAGTAAAAGCCAGAGCAAGGTGCGTTGAAACGCAGTCAGTTGAAACACAGATTCGGCGAACTCATTCAGGTTGGGGGGCCCCATCCATACCGGGGGCGATGTCTGAGAGGCAGGCTACCGCATGCGGTGGCCCGTTTAAAGTGGCGCCGCAGGCGCGACCCACTCATTTCGTTGTCTTTACGCCTGTTAGCAGCCAGCCTGGAAGGGCCTGGCTGCTAACAATGTAAGGTTTCAACCGCGCTGAATCAGACTGGCACCGGTCATTTCTGCCGGAATGTCCAGCTGCATCATGGTCAGCAGCGTTGGTGCAATATCGGCCAGGCGGCCTTCTTTCAGGCTCACCCCGTCGGTCTGACTACTGACAAACACCAGGGGAACCGGGAAAATGGTGTGGCTGGTGACCGCGCCCCCGGTTTGGGGGTCGACCATCAGTTCAACATTACCGTGATCAGCGGTAATAAGGCATTCGCCGCCCACTTTGAGAGCAGCCGCCGTAACCCGCTCGAGCGCGACATCCAACGCCTCGACCGCCTTGATGGCCGCCTCCATCTTGCCGGTATGGCCTACCATATCGCCATTGGCGTAGTTACAGATCACCAGGTCGTATTTGCCCGATTCAATCGCATCTACCAGTCGGTCGGTCACCTCTGGCGCACTCATTTCAGGTTGCAAATCGTAAGTGGCCACCTTCGGCGACGGCACCAGAATCCGGTCTTCGCCCCGGTACTCATCTTCACGACCGCCGCTGAAGAAAAAGGTCACGTGCGCGTATTTTTCAGTCTCGGCGATGCGCAACTGGTTCTTGCCCTGCTGCTCCATGACCTCGCCCAGGGTATTCACCAGGTTCTCCGGTGGATAGGCCACCGGTGCATCGATGTCACCGGCGTATTCGGTCAGGGTGGTAAAGGTGGCCAGCGCCGGACGTACCGATCGGTCGAGCGTGCTGTCGAGGTTGTCGTCAGTGAACGCGCGGGTCAGTTCGCGCGCCCGGTCCGGACGAAAGTTCATGAAGATGACGGCATCGCCATCCTGCAAGGTTACCGGAGAGGTGTCATCAGCCCTGATCGAGGTGGCGGGACAAAATTCGTCGTCCTTATCCTGCTCGTAAGCCGCATGCAGCGCATCCATTGGCGTAGAAGCGACAATATCGGCGCTGCCCCGGGTCAACAGGTCGTAAGCCGCCTGGACCCGCTCCCAGCGGTTATCACGATCCATCGCGTAATACCGGCCGATCATCGAAACAATGCCACCTACGCCCAGTTTTTCCAGCTTGGCTTCCAACGCTTCAATCGAAGCCAGAGCCGAGCGAGGCGGGGTATCCCGACCATCCAGAAACGCATGCACATACACCTGCCTGGCACCGCGCTTGACGGCCAGGTCGACCATGGCGTGAAAATGGTCTTCATGGGCATGAACGCCACCGGGCGACAACAGCCCCAGTAAATGAACCGCTTTCCCTTCCTGAACCGCGCTGTCAACGGCGCTGGTCAGAGCCGGATTCTCAAAGAAATCACCGTCTTCAATGGCCTTGGTTACCCGGGTCAGTTGCTGGTACACAATGCGCCCGCTGCCCAGGTTCATGTGGCCGACTTCAGAGTTACCCATTTGCCCGTCCGGCAGGCCAACATCCATGCCCGAGGTGTGAATCAGACTGTGGGGGTAGTCATTCCACAACCGCTTCCAGGTCGGCGCGTTGGCCTTTTCAATCGCATTCGATGCGGATGTTTCGCTGTACCCGAAACCATCCAGGATCAACAGGACTGCCGGTTTAGCAGGTGCCATGATTCAACCTCCCGATTAAAATGTAGGAAAATTACAATTCGTTAAGTGTACTGGCTCACCAGGCGTCTGGCGAATATTTTGGTGAATCGGGCTGATAATCCGTTGCCATGAAAAAACCGGCCTCCTCTATAGGCATGTCCGGGCGCTGGTGTATACTGCCGCGCTCACTTTTTCATCGAACTGCAGAGCCCGAATCATGTTGGAGCAAATTTTTGAATTCGTTATCAATCACTGGATCCTGGCGTCCATCTGGGTTGCCCTGCTGGTCCTGCTGATTGTGACCGAAGGGAGCAAGGGTGGTTCGGCGGTCTCACCGCAACAGGCCACCCTGCTGATCAACACCCAGGATGCGAAAGTACTGGATGTGCGCTCGAAAGACGATTTTCGCAAGGGCCACCTGCCCAATGCCATCAACATCCCGGCCCGCGATGTGGAGCGTCGGCTTTCCGAACTTGAAGCCTATAAAGACACCCCCATCATCGTCGTATGCAAAACCGGTACGTCATCTGGCGCCAGTGGTGCCCTGTTGGCCAAAGCCGGCTTTACCCAGTTGCATAAATTACGGGGCGGCATTATGGAATGGCAAAACAGCAGCATGCCGCTGGTTAAGTCCTGAATACGGAGTCTTCTGACCATGTCCAGTGTTTCGCCTGTAACGCTCTATACCACCGCCTGGTGCCCGTTTTGCGTGCGCGCCAAGCAATTGCTGGATCACAAGGGCAGCGCCTATCACGAGATAAGCGTTGATGGTCAGCAGGAGCTGCGTCAGGAAATGATGCAACGCAGTGGCCAGCGCACCGTGCCACAGATATGGGTAGGCGAGCACCACATCGGTGGTTGCGATGAGTTGTATGCCCTGGAACGTGCGGGTCGGCTCGATGCACTGTTAGCAGAGGCCAGCCAGGGTTAGCACAGGCCAGCCAGGCCGGGTGATGCGAGGTTACCAATCCACCACCCGCGCCAATTTTCACCCCTACTATTAATGAAAAACGGATTTTTTTGGAGTCCCCATGACCGAACAACAAAAACCCCAGTTTGCCATTCAGCGCATTTACACCCGCGACGTTTCGTTTGAATCGCCCAATGCGCCTGCCATTTTTCGCGAAGAATGGAAACCTCAGATCAAACTGGACCTGAACACCCGCACGCGCACACTGGACGAAAATGTCGTCGAAGTTGTACTGATAATCACAGTTGAAGCCAAGATTGGCGAAAAAACTGCCTTTTTGACTGAAGTTCAACAAGCCGGTGTATTTACCGTCTCCGGTTTCCCGGATGAAACCCGCGACCAGATGATTGGCGCCTATTGCCCGTCTGTGCTGTTCCCGTACGCCCGCGAAGCAGTTGACACTGCCGTCACCAAAGGCAGCTTCCCGGCATTGATGCTGGCACCGGTCAATTTTGACGCGCTTTACCTGCAAAACAAGAAAGGTAAAGACGAGACCGCCGAGCAACCGGCAACCAACTGAGCACACCCGGTTAGGCAGGGTCGAATTCAACCACAGAATCCGGCTCTGCCCTCTTAAGCACTGGCGATCAACATCCGGCTCTAGTAAGGTGCCAGTCTGACATCATGGTTTATGACGGTGGGGGCATCCTGTGGATCAGGATCTGGTAGCGTCGCTGTTGGCCTCGGCTTTTGAGCAAAGCAGTACTGCTCAATGGCTTTGTGACAGTCAGGGTCTTATTCTCAAGTCCAACCAGGCCATGATCGACTGGCTGGCGACTGATTCGTCTCGCCTGACTGAAACCACCCTGTCATCCTGGTTACCCGATGTTCTGCCGGCTCACCTGAGCCAGATGAGCAACCGGACCGTGCGCTCACTCACGCTGTTTCTCCCCGACGACAAGACCACCCCGGTAAAGGCAACCTTTCAACCCATCAAAGCCGATTCAACCCGGCACTTCTGGGTTAGCCTGCTGCCTGCCACCGATACCCGGGATCCGGATTTACCCCTGCAAACCCTGTTCGACAGCAGCCAGGACAGCATTGCCTACAGCCTGCTCGACGGTACCATTCTGCTGGCCAACCCTGCCTTTCTGTCGATGCTTGACCGCAGTGTAATGGACGTTATCGGCCACAATTATCGTGAATTCACCCCGGAAAATTTTGTCAGCCTCGAGGAAAGTCGCATCCGCGAGCAATTGCTGAGCAACAACGTCAGCGAAGTGTACGACAAACGGTTTTTGCGACCGGATGGCACCCCGGTCGACATGTCCATACGGCTGGCCATGGTGCGCGACGATCAGGGCGAACCGCTCGGGGTCTGGTCGGTCAGTCGCGATGTCTCCATGCGCAACCAGCTGATCGAAAGCCTGGCCAACAGCGAGCGTCGTTTCAGATCGTTGTTTCGCACCAGCATGGACGCCATCGGCCTGTGGACACCCGATCATCAGCTGCAGTTTGCCAATAACGCCTACCTGACCATGACCGGTTACACCCAGAGTGAGCTTAGCCAACTGACTTTCCATGAAATGACGCCACCGGGCTGGGAAGACATCGACACAGAGATTGCGCAACAGGTGGAGGAACGCGGCTATTCCGATGTGTTCGAAAAAGAGCTGCTGCACCGGGATGGCACCATCATTCCCGTATCCATCAGAGCGACAGCTGTTCGCGACCGGGACGGCAGCATTTCGGGCAGCTGGGTTATTATCCGCGATATTCGCGCTTACAAGCGCGTGCTGAATGCGCTGGAACACAGCCAGAACATGCTTGAGCAAACCAACCGCATGGCGCGTGTCGGCGGCTGGGAATACAATGCCCAGACGTATCAGTTCACCCTCACAGACGAGTCGTTCCGGATACTGGCGATCCCCCGCACCTTCAACACCAGCCTGACCAACATTCAGAAATTATTCAGCGAAGAGTCGCAACAGCAATTATTCGAGCAGATCGGGCATACACTGGACGGCGGCCTTGCCTCCGACCTGGAAATCCCGCTTGATGGGTTCGAACCGCCCCGCTGGCTGCGCATTACCGCCCAGCCGGCCATCGATAGTCAGGGCGTAACCTATGTGGTCGGCGCCGTGCAGGACATTACCGAGTTTAAAAACCGCCAGCAAAGCCTGGAGCAAGACCGGGACGAGTTTCAGCGCATGGCCTTTCACGACTCCCTGACGCAATTGCCCAATCGACTGCTACTGGAAGACCGTTTCCGCCAACTGAATTTTCAGGCCAACCGGAGCAATGGCCGTGTTGCCGTAATTGTCATCGACCTCGATGACTTCAAAGACATCAACGACCGCCACGGCCACCCGGCTGGCGACGCCCTGTTGCGTGCCATAGCCAGTCGGCTCACCCAGACCGTTCGCCAGAGCGATACTGTGGCCCGGCTAGGTGGCGATGAATTCATTATTCTCGCCGCTCTGGACGACGCCGAAGAGGCGTCACTGGTCGCCAGCAAGGTCCATCAGCAACTGCAAAAACCCATCGCCTGGGACGGCACCCAGCTCCATTGCAGTTGTTCGCTGGGGGTGGCGCTCTATCCGGAACAGGGTGACGACTTCAGCACCCTATATCAGGCAGCCGACCTGGCGATGTACAAAGCCAAGACAACCGGCAAAAACCGCATGGAAGTCTCCGATCAGTAAACCCCGAGCAAGCGCCTCTCATGCCCCAGACTGGCACCGGAATGAAACGCATGTTTCAATAGTGTTTTAACCATTCCGGAACAGGCCTGTGACCGAGTCTGCATTGCTCGCCGAGCGCATCCAGCACCACTGGCACGAACTGCCCGCTGCCGAGCGTCGGGTTGCCCAGTTTGTCGCAGCCCAGGCCAGGCTGGCCGCTACCTATTCCCTGACCGAGCTCAGCCAGATTCACGCCGTCAGCAAAGCCACTGTCAGCCGGTTGTTTCGCCGCCTCGGGTACGATGATTTCAACCAGGCGCGGGAAGCCATGCGCCAGCAACCGAACCCGGGCAGCCCATTGGCCCGGCCGATCACGCAGGCCGATGACCTCTACCATCACGTGCAGCAGGAAACCAGCAACCTCACGGGCTGGCTGTCTGAAACCAGCTTGCAACACAGTACCGACATCATCGACCTGCTGTTTACCGCACGAACGCTTTACTGCCTTGGCCAGCGCAACAACTTTCCGCTGGCGCTTCACGCCCACACCCAATGGACACAGTTGCGCGCAGACACCCGCCTGATCCCCCAGCCAGGTCAGTCCCTGTCTGAACACCTGGTGCAGCTCGACCCGAAAGACGTGATTGTTGTGTTTGGCTTTCGGCGACGCTACCGGGGCTTTCAACAGCTGCTTAAAGCCCTGCTACGCAGCGATGCCCATACGGTACTGATTACCGAGCCCGATTTTCCGACCCAGGCACAGCTAACCGCCCATATTCAATTGTCGATTGAAAGCCAGGGCCCCTTTGCGAGCTATGCGGCCCCGGTCAGCTGGATCGCCCATGCCTCCAATGGGATGATGCAGCATTTCCCGGAAGCCACCCGCCAACGCATAGAGCAGATTGAGCAGCAGTATCAGGACCTGGGCGAGCTGGAGCCCTGACGGCACTTATCGGCAGTAACCTTCAGAATGCACATGAGTCGAAGCACAACACCATAGAAACGTATGTTTCATTTTAATTTAAGAGAAACAACTGTTACATTAAGTCGACAATTAATTCCGGAGCCGCGCCCCATGCCATCGCCAGCCAATTCCCGACTGTCGCCCCCACCCCGCCTGCTGATGGGCCCCGGCCCGATCAATGCCTACCCGCGGGTACTCAACGCTTTGTCCACGCAGCTGATTGGCCAGTACGACCCGGTAATGACGGGCTATATGAACGACGTAATGGCGCTGTACCGCGAGGTGTTTGAAACCGGCAACCATTGGACATTGATGGTCGACGGCACGGCACGAGCAGGCATAGAAGCGGTTATGGTTTCGGTGATCGAACCCGGCGACAAAGTACTGGTGCCCATTTTCGGCCGTTTCGGGCACCTGCTTACAGAAATTGCCGAGCGGGCTGGCGCCGAGGTACATACCCTTGAAGTACCCTGGGGGGAAGTGTTCGAACCGGAAGTGATAGATGAAGCACTGGCGCGAATCCGACCCAAACTGCTGGCTACGGTGCAGGGTGATACCTCCACCACCATGCTGCAGCCACTGGAACACCTGGGCAACCTGTGCCGGAAATACGACACCCTGTTCTATTGCGATGCGACCGCGTCAATCGGTGGTAACCCACTGAAAGTCGACGACTGGGGGCTCGATGCGGTGTCGGTAGGCCTGCAGAAATGCCTGGGCGGCCCGTCCGGTATTGCGCCCATTACCCTGAGCGACCGCTTTGTTAAAACCATAAGGCGTCGTCACCACATCGAAGCGGGCATCCGTACCGAAGACGATACCGACGCCCTGGGCCCGCGCATTCGCTCCAACTACTTCGACCTGCCGATGATTCTCGACTACTGGAGCGAGAAACGCCTCAACCACCACACCGAAGCCACCAGCATGCTGTATTGCGCACGCGAATGCGGCCAGGTGTTGCTCGAAGAAGGTCTCGACGCCAGTATTGCCCGGCACCGGGTACAGGGCGACGCCATGCTAGCCGGGCTCATCGCCATGAACCTCAAGCCTTTTGGCGACCTGCGCCATAAAATGAACAACGTCTGCGCCGTCTACATACCTGAGGGTGTCGACGGCGAGGCCGTGCGCAGCACCCTGCTGAACGATTACAACATCGAAATCGGCACCAGTTTCGGGCCGTTGAAAGGCAAAGTCTGGCGCTTGGGCACCATGGGCTACAACGCCCGTACCGATGCCGTTCTGGTCACCCTCGCCGCGCTGGAAAACACCCTGCGCCGCGCCGGACACAGCCTGACCGCTGGAGCAGCCACAGACGCTGCCTACCAGGTCTACCAAAACGCAGAACAAGGAATCACACCATGAGCACCCTGGGCGAACGCGCACTATCATGGTGCGACGAGCTGGCCGAACTGACCCAAACACCCGGCCTGATGGATCGCCGCTACCTGACCCGAGAACATCGCCTGGCCAACGACAAGGTTGCTGGCTGGATGCAGGACATAGGCCTACAAAGCTGGCAGGACGAAGCCGGCAACCAATGGGGCCGACTGCCCGCCGCCAACCCCGAAGCACCAACGGTCGTCATTGGCTCGCACCTTGACACCGTTCCCAACGGCGGTATTTACGACGGTATCCTGGGTGTTGTGCTACCGCTTCTGGTTATTGAATCCCTGAAAAAAGACGGCGTCACCCTGCCCTTCCATCTCGACCTGGTGGGTTTTGGCGATGAAGAAGGCACCCGTTTCGGCGCCACCCTGCTCGGCAGCCGAGCCATCGCCGGCACCTGGGATGCACACTGGGAAACGCTGAAAGACGCCAATGGCCAAAGCCTGCCAGAAGCCTTTGAGACCTTTGGCCTGAACTACAACGAGGTCAGCAAGGCGGCCCGCACCGCCACGCCGCCCATTGCCTTTCTGGAAATGCACATCGAACAGGGCCCGGTACTGGAATCGGAAGACTTGCCCGTCGGCATCGTCACAGCCATCGCCGGCGCCCGACGCTTTAACATCGAACTGACCGGCATGGCTGGCCACGCCGGCACGGTGCCGATGCACCTGCGCCAGGATGCGCTGGTTGCCGCGGCAGAAATCACCCTCATCGTCGAACGCGTCGCGCGCGAGCATGGTGTGGTGGCGACCGTAGGCCGCATGAGTGCACAGCCTGGAGCGGTAAACGTTATCGCCGGGCAAGCCAGCTTCAGCCTCGACATTCGCAGCGAGCAAGACAGCGAACGCGACGCCGCCCTAACCATGATCTGGGACACCGCCAAAGTCGCCTGTCACGAGCGCGGCATCCAGATGCAATGGCAGGAAACCCATGCTGCCCCAGCCGTCAGCTGCGCCGACCACCTGCAACTGGCCCTGGCCAGCGCCATCGAAGCCGAAGGCATTCGCCCCCGCTACCTGGTCAGTGGCGCCGGCCACGACGCCATGGCCATGGCTGCCCTCTGCCCCGTCGCCATGCTGTTCATGCGTTGCGAAAAAGGCATCAGCCACCACCCCGACGAAGCCGTCACCGCCGAAGACGTCGATGTCACAGGCAAGGTTCTGCGCGGTTGGATAGAGGCATTGGCCAGGGAACCGGCGCGGGTCGGCTAGTGCCATGAGCTTGAAATTCACAGCTCAATGAACTCTGGTGGCTACAAGTGTAATGGTGCCTTTCGGAGCATCAGGTACGTCTACTGGAGGAACGTCGTGAACCCATCCATGGGGACTCGAAGACCGCATCCATCCGGTCTAACGACCTCCAGTAGACGTACCTGACGCTCCTTGGAATACACGAGGTTGAATAAGCACGAATTTCAAGCTCACGGCACTAGCCTGGAATGTCGACCACCCAAAGAAAAGGGGTGCAGGGTGATGTCATGCAGCAGCGGGCAGGACGCCCGCGTCTCGGTCAGCGGCACAGGGACGTGCCTCTGAACGCGGGCGAAATGACATCGGCCTGTACCCCGAGCTCATGACACTAAGTGATATTCAACGGGAACCGAGAGCAACCACCCAAAAAACCATGGCCACCCAGTCCCATTCAATGATCTGGAGAGTAAACCCCAACGTTGGTGAAGCCGGCGTCCTGCAAATGCATGGCGTGCAGTTTGCTCATGACGCCCTTGTCGCAATACAGCAGGTATTGCTGATCCTGATCCAGCTCGGCGAATTTGCGATTCAGGCTGTAGAAGGGAATTTGCACAACGGTCGCGTCAGTGGTGGGCAGGGGTGCATCGTCGGCTTCCGTCGGGTGGCGCACATCGATGACGACCGCCCGGTTCGCGTCCGACACCGTGTTAATGCCCATAGACAGGTCGTCCTGAGAATTCCAGGTCAGGGTTTCAATGCTCTCGCGCGTTGCGTTGGCGATGGCCTCGTCGAGCACGGCCCAGTCAAAATCGGCTTCTGCCGCCTGAACATCGGCACGCTTGCAGGCTGCGTTGGGTTTGCGTGAAATGACACCGCAAAACTCCGGCATCTTTTCCGCATAGGTGGCCGTGCCAATGGCGCGGGCCTGATCGATGATGTCTGGCTTGCCGGTCACGATCAGCGGGCGCAGCACCAACAAGTCCGTTACCTCATCGATGTGACTCAGGTTCGGCAGCGTCTGGCTGGAGACCTGTGCCAGTGCTTCACCGGTTACCACGGCGGGAATGCCCAGATCGGTTGCAACGTTCTCTGCTGCACGCATCATCATGCGTTTCAGCACCACACCCATGTAGCGATCCGGCACCTGGGTCAGTATGGCCTCAACCACCGCCTCGAACGGGACCGATACAAACAATACCCGGTGCGAGCTGCCGTACTTTTTCCAAAGGTAATAGCTGACTTCTTTCACGCCATTTTCGTGCGCCGAGCCGCCCAGATTAAAAAACAAAAAGTGGCTTTTCACGCCGCGCCGGATCATCTGGTGTGCCGCTACGGTAGAATCAAACCCGCCGGACATCAGCGTCATCACCTCTTCCTGTGTACCCAGCGGATAGCCACCCAGGCCGGGGCGCTGTTGTTGCACCACAAAGAGGCGGTCGTGTTTGATTTCCAGCTTAACCACAACGTCCGGACCTTTCAGGCGAACACCTGCGGCTTCGGTGCGCTGGTTCAGACCGCCACCTACGTAGCGCTCGAGCTCAACCGAGGTAAAGTCGTGATTACCGTTACGCTTAACCCGCACGCAGAAGGTCTTACCCGCCAGTTCTCGGCCCCAAACGGACTCGGTGTCGGCCAGAATCTGGTCGAAATCACCCAGTTCAAATTGCAGCACCGAGCTGACCTGAGCGATACCGGGAATGCATTCCAGCGCCGCTGCGACCGCCTGATTGACCGCTTCGGTCGTTGTCTCAGGGGTACGTACTATGATGCTGTCCCAGTCGTTACGGACCACCACCTCCGGGCAGATACGACGCAAGACATTGCGCATGTTCTGCGCCAGGCTTTTAACCATCAGCTTGCGTACGGGCCGCGTCTTAATGGTGATTTCCGGAAACAACTTGGTTACAAACTTCATAACTGATCAAAGATCACTCAGCAGGAAAGGGCGCGGGATTATACCTGCCCGCCCGTCGTTTTTCACGCCGGGTTACAAACCGTTGCGGATAAGCGGCAGAGCCCCTCAAGCGGGAATAACCGCACCCCGCCCTGTTTTCCTGCACGATTTGACTGGAACGCACCAAATCAGTGCCCCAGCACAGTGCGGCGATCAGAATGATGCACTATATCGGTGCACATAAGGGCTTGTATACTGCCCCGGACCCGCCGGAAACCCCTATATCTTCGCCCTCAATTGGGCTGGCACAGGCCTTGCTAAACCAGTGCACACAGTTAGTGCTCAGATTCCAACGGCTTTCCAGCCTGGCCTAACAGGTGCCCTGGCATCAACCAGGTGGTTAGCCGGTGAAAACAGCAGACGATTGTGCGATGCTGCTGTCGTCACCTGAACTTGTCACACTGAATCAAAGCTCACCGGCCCAAGGGCCGTTTAACTTGGAGACGTACCATGTCAGATCATACGATGAAACTGATTGCAGAATGTGAAGCACGCTGGGTTGACCTGCGTTTCACAGACACCAAGGGTAAAGAACAGCACGTTACCATTCCTGCGTCGGAAATCGACGACACCTTCTTCACCGAAGGCAAAATGTTCGACGGTTCTTCTATTTCTGGCTGGAAGGGCATCAACGAATCCGACATGATTCTGTTGCCTGACGACTCTGCCTCCATGATCGATCCGTTCTTTGAAGACCCCACCGTCATCGTTCGCTGCGACATCGTTGAACCGTCAACCGGTGAAGGCTATAACCGTGATCCGCGTTCAGTTGCCAAGCGCGCTGAAGCTTACCTGGCCTCAACAGGTCTGGGCGACACTGCCCTGTTTGGCCCGGAACCCGAGTTCTTCGTTTTTGACGACGTAAAATGGGGTTCTGACATTTCCGGTTCTTTCTACAAAATCGATTCCGAAGAAGCGGCCTGGTCTTCCGAGCGCGTTTTCGAAGACGGTAACCTCGGTCACCGCCCGAAAGTCAAAGGCGGTTACTTCCCGGTTCCTCCGGTCGACAGCCTGCACGATCTGCGTGCCGCCATGTGCGACGCCATGGAATCCATGGGCCTGGAAATTGAAGTACACCACCACGAAGTCGGCACCGCCGGTCAGTGCGAGATCGGTGTTGGCGCCAACACCCTGACCAAGAAAGCAGACGAAGTTCAGGTATTGAAGTACTGCGTACACAACGTCGCCCATGCCTACGGCAAGACCGCTACGTTCATGCCCAAGCCACTGGTTGGCGACAACGGCAGCGGCATGCACGTTCACATGTCGTTCTCCAAAGACGGTGTGAACCAGTTTGCCGGTGACGAATACGCAGGCATGAGCGAACTGGCCCTGTTCTACATTGGCGGCATCATCAAGCACGCCCGTGCCCTGAACGCCTTCGCCAACGCTTCTACCAACTCGTACAAGCGTCTGGTTCCAGGCTTTGAAGCACCGGTCATGCTGGCTTACTCAGCCCGTAACCGCTCTGCCTCAATCCGTTTGCCATACGTCTCTTCACCGAAGGCCAAGCGTATCGAAGTGCGTTTCGGTGACCCGACAGCCAACCCGTACCTGATGTTCTCTGCCTTCCTGATGGCAGGCCTCGACGGCATCAAGAACAAGATCCACCCTGGCGATTCTGCCGACAAGGATCTGTACGACCTGCCGCCGGAAGAGCAGAACGATTACCCAACGGTGTGCAGCAGCCTGACTCAGGCTCTGGACGCGCTGGACCAGGATCGCGACTTCCTGAAAGCCGGTGGTGTATTCGATGACGACATGATCGATGCCTACATTGCGCTCAAGCGTGAAGACATCGTCACTCTGGACATGACGACTCACCCTGTTGAGTTCGACATGTACTACTCTGTCTAATAACTTGCACTCTGTGTGTCAGACTGGCTGACTCAGCCGGTCTGACACACCAGACAAGCAAGAGAGTCAAAAAAAGCCGACCCCAGGGTCGGCTTTTTCTGTTTTAGCTCAGCGGATGTTCATCCAGCCAATGCCGGGCAATGGCTTCCCGGGTGGTCACCCATACCTTCTCGTGCGCCAGCACATGATCGATAAAGCGTCGTAATGCAGCCAACCGGGCCGGCCGGCCCACCAATCGACAATGCAGCCCGATGCTCAGCATCTTCGGGGCTGTCTCGCCTTCCTCGTACAGCACATCGAATGCATCACGCAGGTGACTGAAGAACTGATCCCCGCTATTGAAACCCTGAGGCGTTGCAAAGCGCATGTCATTGGTATCCAGGGTGTAGGGCACCATCAGCAATGGGCGGCTGTAGTTCAGGTCGTAATACGGCAGGTCATCGGCATAGCTGTCGGCGCAATAAAGAATATCGTCACGCTCGGCAATCAGCTTGAGGGTATTGGGCGACGTTCGACCGAGATACCAGCCCGCTGGCGCGGAACCGGTCATGGCGCGATGAATATCCAGCGCCCGCTCCAGGTGCTCGCGCTCGACCGATTCAGGAACATGTTGATAGTGAATCCAGCGATAACCGTGGGAGGCAATTTCCCAGTCGGCTTTGAGCATGGCTTCTACGGCCTCCGGGTTGCGCTGCATGGCCATGGCCACGCCAAACACTGTCACCGGAATGTTTCGCTCGGTGAACAAACGATGCAGTCGCCAGAACCCGGCCCGGCTTCCGTATTCGTAGAGGCTTTCCATGCTCAGGTGCCTGTCTGCATACGACTCGGCCCCAACAATTTCAGACAAGAACCGTTCGGATTCGCTGTCACCATGCAAAATGCACTGCTCACCGCCTTCCTCATAATTAATCACAAACTGAACCGCTACCCGGGCATTGCCGGGCCAGTTTGCTTTCGGCGGGTGGGCACCATAACCAATCAGGTCTCTGGGGTAGGAAGGATCAAAGGTCGGGTGATTCACACACATCTCCTAGATTACTTGAGTCATACGCTAAGAACATGCAAATATTTAGGCACGAATCAGACCGCCAAACAATTTTTATATCCCAAGACTGGCACTGTGCCAGTGCCCTGAGTTAGAAATTCGCAGCGTAACTTGTCTGAGTATCAACGTTTACTTGAGTGGCAATCGGGCTATCGGGTACACCTACTGAAGGCACGCCGTGAATACCCCGAAGCGTCGGACCGCCCTGCAGGCTCGGAGACCACATCCATGTGGTCTAACGGCCTCCAGTAGACGCACCCGACAGCCCTTGGGCAACTTAGAAGTTGGGGTAAACGCGAATGTCTAACTCATGAAACTGGGAGTTTGCCCACTATGTTCAGCTCAACCGGCCTGGGAGACGCATCCCCAATGCTGATAGTCTGCGCTCCACACAGGCCACTTTCTCTGGAACCAAATCAGCCAGAACCGCTTTCCCCTGTGACAGGTGACGACTTAAATCGACTGGTTCAGGCCAACGGCAATCACTGGCGCAAAATATTCAATCTCTACGCAAAACTACTGCACGGCCTGACGCCACTGGAACCCGACTGGCAAACCTGCCGCGAACAGCGTCTACTGCAAACCGGCTCGGGTTGTGCATTGGTGTTTGAACAAAAGTGGATACCCGAGCCCGGGCAGCTTTGCGTAGTGATGGGCCAAACGTACGGGCGCTCCCTGGGCTGGCTGGCAGATGACCAGATGTTGTCCGCAGAGCACCCCTTTGCTCAACACCCGGAGCAGGCGGTGATCGTAACGCCCTACTTCGACTACCGGCAGCTTTCAAATGCACGCCTGGTATCACTTGTACAACTCATAGAAAGCGAGCATCCGCACTGGCTGACGGCGTTTTTAGAGCGCTCGCACCAATTCAGTGCATTAAAAAAGACCCCGTGACCAAAGTATCGCTGAGCAAGCTGCGGAAAACCGCCGGTTAACTGAGACTTTACCTTTCCTGACCAGTCGGTCATATTATGGCCTTGAACTTGCTATGAGTTTGGCCATAACAATCGTTACATAATGAGCAGGCCATGCTCGCAGAAGCAATAATCGACATCACAACGAAGAGCGCCCGGATTATGCAGCCGGGTTGTCTTTGCGAGGCGCTATGACCGACTTTCTATTGAATCGCCAGCCCGTGACTCTGGCTAAGACCGACCCCGATCTCACGGTCCTGGATTACCTGCGTGAGCAGGCGCACCTGACCGGCACCAAAGAAGGCTGTGCCTCCGGTGACTGTGGCGCCTGTACGGTCGTGGTAGGCGAGTTGACCGATCAGGGCATGCGCTATCGCAGCCTGAACAGCTGCATAACCTTCGTGCACAGCCTCCATGGCAAGCAGTTACTCACTGTTGAACATCTGGAACAGGCAGGTGCCCTGCACCCGGTACAGCAGGCGTTGGTGGAGCACCATGGTTCCCAGTGCGGGTTCTGTACGCCGGGCTTTGTGATGAGCCTCTTTGCGCTCTATCACAGCGATGTGGCACCCAGCCGGGAGGCGGTCTTAACGGCCCTGTCGGGTAACCTCTGCCGCTGCACCGGTTACCGACCAATTATCGATGCGGGCATGGCCTTGCTTGAACAACGTCATGGCGATGCCTTCAGCGCTCAGATCGCCGATATTGAAGCTGAATTGAGAAGTCTGGAAACGCCCGTGTTACCGGAAGAAACAAAAACTGACCATGTGGTCGGCTTCTGGCAACCCAGAACCCGTCAGGATCTGGCCAAAGCCCGGGCGCAGGCACCGGGCGCCCGATACAGTGCTGGCAGTACCGACCTGGCGCTGGAAAAGACCCAGCGTCTGGCCAACCTGAACGCTCTGATCGATCTGAGCCAGGTGGCTGAGTTGAACCACATCAGCGTTGACGACAAAGGCCTGCACATCGGCGCTGCCGTCAGCTATACCGATCTCGAACCGGCACTGCTGACAGACTACCCCGAAGCTCGCGAATGGCTCGAGCGCCTCGGGTCGCGGCCAATCCGGAACCGGGGCACCCTGGGTGGCAACCTGGGCAATGCGTCGCCGATTGGCGACACGCCACCGCTACTGATAGCCCTGGGGGCAACCGCCACCCTGAGTAACGGCCAGACCGAACGAACCCTGCCGGTCAGCGAACTGATTACCGGCTACCGCCAGACTGTTCTGGCCGACGATGAATGGATCGACACCATTCACCTTCCCCGCCGCCAGCCTGGCAGCCAGCTGCGAGCCTATAAAATATCGAAACGCTTCGAAGACGATATCTCAACCGTTTGCGTGGTGTTCTACCTTGAGACCGACTCGAAAGACACTGTCACCTGCCTGCGCGCCGGCTTCGGTGGCCTGGCGGCAACGCCCCTGGTGCTCGCCGACTGGCAAGACCAGCTAATCGGGCAGCACTGGCCAACCGTCGCCGTTGACACCATCAGCCGGACGCTCGCTGACGCCCTGGCCCCCATCGACGATGTTCGCGCCAGCGCCCGTTACCGGGTTCAGGTTACCGCCAATCTGTTCAGGCGGTTTCATCTCGAAACGACCCAGCCAGATACCCGCACCCGGGTGCACACTCATGGAGGATTAGACCATGCGTAAGCTGACTGAATCCCGTTTGCCGGAAGCCGTGTCACAGGGCCATCGCGGTGCTGCCGTCGCCCATGAAAGCGCCGCCCGCCAGGTCAGTGGCCAGGCTCGTTATGTGGACGACCTGCCAGAACCGGCCAACCTGCTGCACGCGGCCGTGGCTCTGTCTGATGTCGCTGCCGGCACGCTGGACTCTCTCGACATCACTCAGGTCGCCACAGCCCCCGGGGTCGTGGCAACGCTGACACTGGCGGATGTGCCTGGCCATACCGACATTGGCGCCGTTTACCCGGGCGACCCGGTTCTGGCCGATGGTCAGATACTGTTTCATGGTCAGCCGCTCTTTGCCGTCGCCGCCGATACCGTTGAACAGGCGCGACAGGCCACGTTACAGGCCGAGTGGAACATCACTCCGGGTGACGCCATTTTAACGGTCGATCAAGCCCGGGCTGCGGAAACCTATGTCGGCGATACCGTTCAGTTTCGCCGGGGCGATGCCTTGGCGGGTCTGGCCAGTTCCACCCACACCACCAGTGGCGAAATCCACATCGGCGGGCAAGAACATTTTTACCTGGAAGGCCAGGTAAGCCTGGTTATACCCGAAGAAGACGGCGGCATGCTGGTGTACACATCCAGCCAGCACCCGAGTGAAGTGCAAAAGCTGGTGGCCGAAGTACTGGGCATTCCGTTTAGCCGGGTGACCGTTGATGTCCGTCGCATGGGCGGAGGCTTTGGTGGCAAGGAAACCCAGGCGGCGCAATGGGCCTGCATCGCCGCACTGCTGGCCCGCAAAACCGGGCGTGCGGTCAAACTGCGCCTGCCACGCAGTCAGGACATGACCACCACTGGTAAGCGCCACCCCTTTGTAAACCGCTGGACACTCGGCTACGACGATTCGGGCCTCATTCAGGCGGCCGATATCGAGGTTAACGGCCTGTGCGGCTTCTCTCCGGATCTGTCTAACGCCATTGTCGACCGGGCCATGTTTCATGCCGACAACGGCTATTTTCTGAATGACGCCCATATCACCGGTTACCGGTGTCGCACCAACACCGCATCCAATACCGCCTTTCGGGGTTTTGGCGGCCCCCAGGGCATGATGACCATTGAAGCGGCCATGGATGGAATCGCCCGCAACCTGGGCGAAGACCCGCTGACCATTCGCAAGCGCAATCTATACGGTGACGAAGGCCGCAACGTCACGCCCTACCACATGACGGTCACCGACAACATCTTGCCGGAGCTGATAGACAGGCTCGAACACAGTGCCGATTACTGGGCGCGCCGCGAGGCCATTCGCGACTTCAACGCCCGCAGCCCCATCATCAAAAAAGGCCTGGCACTGACGCCGGTAAAATTCGGCATTTCCTTCACCGCCAAACACCTGAACCAGGCCGGCGCGCTGATTCATCTGTACACCGATGGCAGCATTTATCTGAACCACGGTGGTACAGAGATGGGCCAGGGTCTGTTCACCAAGGTAGCGCAGATTGTCGCCACCGAATTTTCGGTGCCGCTGGCCACGGTGCAATCGTCGGCTACCCGTACCGATAAAGTACCGAACACTTCGCCTACGGCGGCATCGAGCGGTACTGACCTGAATGGTGCGGCAGCCCAGAATGCGGCTCGCACCATTAAGCAGCGGCTGATCGAGTTCGCGACAGACCATTACAAAGTGCGCCCCGATCAGATCGAATTTGATAACGGCCAGGTGCAGATCGGCGAACACCGCCTGACCTTCGCCGATCTGGTGCAAACGGCTTACATGAACCGGATATCGCTGTCGGCAACCGGCTACTACCGTACCCCAAAACTCCACTGGGATGCCGCAACCGGCAAAGGCCGACCTTTCCTGTACTTCGCTTACGGTGCCTCCTGCTCGGAAGTCACCATCGATACGCTGACCGGCGAATACGCCGTCGACCGGGTCGATATCTTGCACGACGTCGGCGACAGCCTGAACCCGGCCATCGACATCGGCCAGATTGAAGGCGGCTTTATTCAGGGCATGGGCTGGCTGACCACTGAAGAGCTGAAGTGGAATGATGAAGGCCGTTTGTTGTCGAACAGCCCGGCGACCTACAAAATTCCGTCGATCGGCGATACGCCGCCGATCTTCAACGTCGATCTGTTTGACCAGCCGAACCGGGAAGACACCGTCTTCAAATCGAAGGCCGTGGGCGAACCGCCGCTGATGCTGCCGATCTCGGTCTGGTGCGCGCTGCGCGATGCCATTGCCAGCACCGCTGACTATCGCATCAACCCGGCACTTAACACCCCGGCCACGCCAGAGCAGGTTCTGTTCGCGCTGGAACAGCTGGCCGATCAGGTACGGGAGGCATCATGAGGCACCATCATCGCTGGTACGACGCCTTGCACCAGGGCCAGCACAACCGCGAGCCACTGGTACTGCTTACTGTACTGAGCACGGCCGGTTCCACGCCGCGCGACGCCGCTGCCAAAATGGTCGTCACCGCCGCTGAGCATTTCGACACCATCGGTGGTGGCCATCTTGAATTCAAAGCCATAGAACGGGCTCGCGAACTGCTCAAGGCGGGTAAAAACACGACCGAAGTCGAAAGCATCAGCCTCGGCGCCAGCCTGGGCCAATGTTGTGGCGGTGCCACCCAATTGTTGTATGAGGTGCTGGTCCCCGTCGGTCAGCCGCTACTGGTGTTCGGCGCCGGCCATGTTGCCCAGCACCTGATGCCGATTCTGGCACCGCTCGATCTCAACCTGCACTGGGTCGACCCGCGACCGGACTGGCTGGCACAAAACTCCGACGCCCGCATCCAGCGCGAGGCACTGGAACACCCGGCAGACGCCATTGCCGATGCTCCTCAAAACGCCTGGGTACTGATCATCACCCACAATCACCAACTGGACTTCGAGCTGGTGCAGGCCGCCCTGCAACGGCCAGACTTTGGCTACATCGGGTTGATCGGTTCCGACACCAAAGCCCGTCGTTTTCAACAGCGCCTGGCGCACCGGGGCTGGAGCGACAGTGATATCAAACGAGTCATCTGTCCTGTGGGTCTGAGTGCGGTACCTGGCAAGCAACCGGCTGAAGTGGCTGTTTCCATCGCAGCGCAACTGCTGAATCGCTTGCACGCAGAGCGCCCGGCAGACTCTGGCAAGAAAACCACCGGACTGAACTGGAAGACCGGTCAGGCACTGGGTAGCCCGGGCCAGAGCGCAAACACAGACCCGGCCATCGAGACAGCCAAAAAGGGACAGGACGCATGACATTGGATGACCTGAACAACGCCAGCAGCCAGGAACGAGCCGACTTCTTCCACAGCCAATGCGCTGCCCGGCGCTGGGTGGAACGGATGACACAGAGTGCCCCGTTTGCCAGCAAAGAGGCCGTTCTGAGCGCCGCCAGAGACCACTGGGCTACCATGAACGAGCGCGACTGGCGGGAAGCCTTCGACGGTCACCCGATGATCGGCAATATGGATACCTTGCGTGCCAAATACCAAAGCAGCCGCGGCCATTCCAGCCAGGAACAGTCGGGCGTTGACGGCGCCAGCGACGAGACCTTGCAGGCGCTCGCCGACGAAAACCAGGCTTACCTGAACCGGCACGGTTTCATTTTTATTGTCTTTGCCAGCGGCAAAAGTGCCGATCAGATGCTCGATCAGCTGCGCGCCCGCATCAATAACTCGACCGAACAGGAACTGAAACTGGCCGCCGCCCAACAACTGAAAATCACCTTGCTCAGGCTGGATACCCAGCTTACTGACGCCTAACAACAAGGAGCACCACATGAGTCATACCCTCTCGACCCATGTACTGGATACAACACTCGGGCAACCCGCACAGGGGCTGAAGCTGACACTGAAAGACGACCAGGGCCAGATCATTGCCGAAGGCCTCACCAACGAGGACGGCCGCTTCAAAGACTGGCCAGTTGAGGGCTTTGCAAGCGGTGTCTACGAGCTGACCTTTCACACCGGCGACTACCTGATTCGCCAGCACGGCCAGGCCTTTTACCCCAAAGCCAGCATCTGTTTCGAACTGGCCGGGGCCGATGCGCATTTTCACGTGCCTTTACTGGTCAGCCCCTTCAGCTACTCAACCTATCGCGGGAGTTAATCGATGGATGTCTTTTTTGCCGACTGGGTCAGCCTGCTGTTGCGCTGGTTTCACGTCATCGCCGGCATCGCCTGGATCGGTGCGTCGTTCTATTTCATCTGGCTCGACAACCACCTGACCGACCCACCCCAGTGGAAAAAAGACAAGGGCATCGGCGGCGACCTCTGGGCCATACATGGCGGCGGCTTCTACGAAGTCGCCAAGTACAAGGTCGGGCCCACGGAAATGCCCAAAGAACTGCACTGGTTTAAATGGGAAGCCTATACCACCTGGATCACCGGTATGTTGCTGCTGACCTGGGTGTATTATTTCGGCGCCCAGGCCTACCTGATCGACCCCGGTGTCCGCGAACTCAGCACCGGCGCGGCGGTTGGCCTGGGCCTGCTGTACACCGCAATAGGCTGGCTGATCTATGAAGGCCTGTGCCGTACTCCCCTGGTGGAACACAAGGCCTTTGGCGCCGTGTTGTTCATCCTCGGTACTGGCATGGCCTGGCTGATGACCGAGACCTTCTCAGGCCGCGGCGCCTACATTCACATGGGTGCGTTAATCGGCACCATCATGGCCGCCAATGTCTTTGTTAAAATCATTCCCGGTCAGAAGAAAATGGTCGCCGCTGTCGCCCGGGGCGAACAGCCCGACAGCAAACCCGGTCTGGTCGGCAAGCAACGCAGCGTTCACAACAACTACCTGACGCTGCCGGTTATCTTCATCATGACCAGCAACCACTATCCGATGACCTATCAGCACAGCCTGAACTGGCTGATTCTGATGGCGCTGATTCTGATTACTGTGGTCGTGCGTCACTACTTCAACCTGGCCCATCGGGGCGTGCGCAAACCCCTGATCCTGGTCGTCGCCGGACTGGCCTTTGTAGCGGTGGCGGGCGCCCTCTCATGGCCGGGCACACCCCAGCCGTCCGTCACTGGCAGTGGCGATGCCGCGACTCCGGTGCTCAGCGACGAAGAAGGCCTGGCACTGGTCATGGATAAATGCGCCACCTGCCACAGCCAGGAACCATCAGACAGTATGTTTCCGACCGCGCCCGCAGGCGTGGTGTTCAGCAACCTCGATGACGTCGAACGCTGGGCCAGCCGCATCCATGCCCGTACCGTGGTTACGAAGGACATGCCGTTCATGAACCGCACGGAAATAACAGATGAACAACGTCAGGCGCTGGGCGACTGGTTAAATAGCCGGTTTTAAGTCAGAATCGGGGGGTTACAGGATTTGCATTGCCAGTTAAGGCAATGCAGGCCAACATTCACTGGCAACCCCAAGGTTTTGCTCACGCATCGCATGAACCCACAAGATCCATGGCTGGAACGCATTAAGGCGGTAACCCTACCGGCCTTGTTGCCACAAACCTCCTTACCCGGACCTTCCGCCCCCCTGATGGACTGGATCAAGGTGGTGAGCGAGGATCCGTTGCTGGCGATGCTGATTTTTCGCTACGCCAATCGAATGATGTCGAACCGGCAGGTGCTGGTGCGCACGCTGGAACACGCCGTCGCCCTGATTGGCTCTCAGCGTCTGATAAAACTGACCGAAAGCATCCCCCGGCTAGACCCCGCCAGCACGGCTTTTTCTGGTTTGCAAAGCACCGTGGGCGACAGCCTGGTTGCCGCCAGCCTGATGCGGCAATGGTTCGAAATGCGGCAAATTCCCTGGACCGAAGCCGACTACTGGATGACCTTGTTCTACGACGTCGGCCTCTGGGCACTCTGGCTGCTCGAACCGCAGATGATGGACGGGTTTGAATTCCGGGCCGAACGCGGCGAAAACCGCAACAAACTGATCGAAGGTATGATTGGCATGTCCGTGCGCGACTGGAACGATGAGTTATGTCGCCATTTCCAGCTGCCCGCGATACCGGAAACCAACACCAACGAAGAAAATGAACACATCGAAAACCGCATACAGCCGCACAAACTGTCAGCATTGAAGTTCTTTCTGCCGTTCAGCCATGAGCTGGCCTACCAGGTTCGCCAGAACTGGGAATCCGAACAACTCGATACCCTGTTTCGTACCGGCGAAATTGCCCTGGGCCTGACTGAATTCCGGCCCATGCTGAAAACCTGGATCACCTCAGCCGCCCGCGAGTATCAGTTGCCTCAGGCCGCCACAGCGGCAAGGCGACTGCTGGCGCATCAGCCGCCGGTGAGCACGCAGGGGGCCGCCCAGCGGGAAGGCTTCAGCGAGGCCGACCGGGCCTGGGCTGAAGAAATCAGCAAGACCTATGCGACGCCGCATACCCATAATGAATCCCCTGCAAAGCCTTCATCCAAGCCAGTCGCTGCTAAGCAACCGGCAAAAAAAACCCGCACGGAATCGGAAAGTAACGCGCCGGACGACACCACCTATAGGCACAGCGTCAACCTGAACAGCCTGCGCGAAGTGCGCCGTCAGTTTCGCAATCAGAAAACCTGGCATTCCCCGGTCGAGATACAGGAAAGTGCCCTGTTTTGCCTGCAACAAAGCCTTGGCTTGCACCGAATAGTCGTCATGGAGCACACAAAAGGGCAATGGCAGGCCTTTGACCACGAAGGCTGCGATCATTACCTGCTGCTCAAGCACCTTAAACTGCCGATTACCGGCAGCAGCGCTCTGCAGGAGTTCAGCCGCCGGGTCACCGCCGCCTGGTTGCGCAAAGACAACCGCACCAGAGCTCGAAAGCAACTGCCGGACGCCCTGTTCAAAGCCGCAGACGACCAGGACTTTTTCCTACGTTCGTTCAGCATAGGCCGCGAGGTTACGATGATGATCTACGCCGATGCCAAAGGTGATCCCGAACCCCTGGGCGAGTCCGATTACCGCCTGTTTCGCGAATTCTGTGCCGACTGGAACACCGCCCTGAACCGGATACGTCAATGACCTTAAGCTTGAAAGACCGCCTGTTTGTAGCCAGCCAGTACCTGGCACCCCACCACGCTCTTTCGCGCCTGGTCGGAGCCTTGGCCGAATCGGAATGGGGCCCGTTGAAGCGGCGTTTTATCAGCACCTTTGCCAAACACTACCAGGTGAACATGGAGGAAGCCGAGCGCCCCAGCCTGGTCGACTACCGCAACTTCAACGACTTTTTCACGCGCGCACTAACAGCAGAAGCGCGCACCTTTCCGGCCGACACCCGCGCCCTCTGTTCACCGGTGGACGGCAGTGTCAGCCAGGCGGGCGCCATCACCGACGGCCGCATCATCCAGGCCAAACAGCAGAGTTTTACCGTCACTGAATTGCTCGGCGGCGATGCCGAACAGGCTCGTCGCTACAAAGACGGCGAATTCGCCACCCTCTACCTGTCTCCAAAAGACTATCACCGCATCCACATGCCCTGCGACGGCACACTGGTGCGCACAACATTCGTTCCGGGCCGCCTGTTCAGTGTCAACGGCACCACGGCCGAGGCCGTTCCGCGCCTCTTTGCCCGTAACGAGCGCCTGGTCTGCGAATTCGACACCGAACGCGGCCGCATGGTGATGGTACTGGTCGGCGCCATGATCGTGGCCAGCATCGAAACCACCTGGGGGGGCGTTGTCGCCCCGATGCGACGCCAGATCCAGCATTTGAACTACAACCATCCGCAGCTCACCTTCAAGCGGGGTGAAGAAATGGGCCGCTTCCGGCTCGGCAGTACGGTTGTTATGTTGTTTGAGCCCAACGCCATTACCTGGGCAGATTCAATTGCTCCGGGAGAGCCGATACAGCTTGGTCAGTTACTGGAGAGCGCGGTAACGTGAAAATTCAGTGTTGGCGACGTGCCAAGTGTCAGCTGCCGGGTTGGCCTATCCGGGGTAGTCTGAGGCATGGATGCCGAAGCCTAGGCCCCATGGATGGGTTCACGCCGACCCCGGATAGGCCTACCCGGTAGCTGGCACGAATTCTGGCAACAACCCAAACAACCACACTCATCAAGAGAACTTACGTCACAGCGGCCCAAATCCGGGTTTTCAAAACCGGTTTAACGGGGTATCCTGCGCGGCTCAACGAATTTGCCGGATCCATAATGACCGAACAGAACGCGACAGACACCGAAGCAGCTCAGGCGCCGGCCAAACGCAAAACCGATGCCCAGCGCAAGAAAGAATTCGACGCCAACCGGAAAGCCATGGATGAGCTCTGCGAGCTGTATCCTGACGCGTTTAATCCACGCAAGCCCAAGCCGCTGAAAATTGGTATTCACGAAGCCCTGGCTGAAGACGGCAAGCTGTCGAAGACCCGCATTCGCCGCGCCTTGAATGTCTACGTTCGGTTGCGCAGCTACTATGCCTGCATGCAAGAAGGGGTCGACCGCGTCACCATCGACGGTACTCCGGCCGGTCAGGTGAGCGCCGAAGACGCCGCCCACGCCAAGGAGAAGTTCGACGCCATCGAAAAGCGCCGGGCCGAACGCGCCAAGCAACGGCCACCGGCCGCAAACCGCAAGCCACGTGCAGACGGCGACAAGCCCGAGACGGCTCGCAAGCCCCGTGGCGCGCGCCCGAACAAGCCACGCAAAGACAATCGCGCTGCACCGGCAAAGGCGCAAGCCGCTCCGGAAGCCGCCAAACCTGAAGATTCCCTGCCGCCTGAAGACCGGATGAAGCGGAAACTGGAAATGCTGGTCAATAAGACCAAGAACTGAGGTCGGCTTCCGACCCAGCTCAGGAAACCGGGCTCAGGCCCGGTCGGCATCAAACGGCAACACCTGCCGAATATGGGTATTCCCCAGCACCACCATCAACAACCGATCCACACCGAGTGCCACGCCCGCACATTCCGGCAAACCGGCCTGCATCGCCGCCAGCAACCGTTCATCGACCTGGGGTTCAGGCAAGCCCTGAGACTGTCTCAGTAGCGCATCCTGCTCAAAACGCCGTCGTTGCTCTTTCGGATCCGTCAGCTCCCAATAGCCATTTGCCAGCTCCATACCCTGCCAGTAAAGCTCAAACCGGTGACCCAACTCGATACCCTCACGGGTATGCGTACGTGCCAGCGCGGCCTGACTAGCCGGGTAATCGGTAACAAAGGTCAATTGCTCAGGCGGCAGGGCTGGCTCGACCACCAGGGCCATCAAGGCATCCAGACAGGCATCCCGATCCCAGCCTGCCGTATCCGCACTCAACTTAAGAGCGGCTACTTGCTGTAACGCCTGCAGAGACGCCCGATGCGGGTCTGGCAGCCCAGCCCCCTCAAATACGGCCTGATAACTCAGTACTGTCGATGTCAGTGAAGCTGAACCACCGGCTGTCCGGTGTACCCACTCACACAAGGCCGCCACCTCTTGCATCAGCTGACGGTGATCCCACCCCAGCCGATACCATTCCAGCAGCGTGAATTCCCGGTTGTGGCGCGCACCACTCTCGTCGGCCCGAAACACATGGCCCAGCTGATAACAGTCGCCCATGCCCGCCGCTAACAGGCGTTTCATCGGGTACTCGGGAGACGTCAGCAAGAAACCACCGTCCGCCGTGCGCAAATTGTGAACGTGCACGTCCGTCACACCCACGGCAGACAGTACCGGAGTATCCACTTCCAACACCTGAAGATCAGCGAAGAACTGCCGAATCGCCGCCATTAGCATGGCGCGACGATGCAGGGTGTCGATATCCGCCGTTGGTGCCCATTCAGTCATGACCCGCCCCGTGAACGCATTGTTTGTCCTGGCTCTAACCAAAAAAACCGCCACGAAGGCGGTTTTTGATCATACACAGCCCTGAATTACTGCTTGGCGCGGCTAATGTACTCGCGGGTCCGCGTGTCCACCCGGATGATCTCACCCTGGTTGATGAACAAAGGCACCTTCACAACGGCACCGGTTGCCAAAGTAGCGGGCTTGGAGCCGCCTGTGGCGGTATCGCCCTTGAGGCCCGGGTCGGTTTCAACGATTTCCAGCTCAATGTGGTTCGGTGGCGATACTGAAATGGGCGTGCCATTGAACAGGCAGACAACATACTGTTCCTGCTCTTTCAGCCAGTCTTTGGTGTCGCCAACCGCCGCTTCATCGGCTGGAAGTTGCTCAAAGGAGCCATCAGTCTTCATGAAGTGCCAGAACTCGCCATCGCTGTAGAGGTACTCCATATCGATGTCCATGACATCTGCAGCCTCGATGGATTCGCCGGACTTGAACGTACGCTCCCAGACCCGGCCGGTCTTCAGGTTTCTCAAACGGACCCGACTAAAGGCCTGACCTTTACCGGGTTTAACGAATTCGTTCTCAACAATCGCGCAAGGGTCGCCTTCAAGAAGAACCTTCAGACCGCTTTTGAATTCACTGGTAGAATATGTGGCCATTAACCTTTTCCTGCTAAGTGCACTGTTCAAAGAGGCGCTATGTTAACTGAGTTTAGCTCCGGTGTGGACTCCCCCCTGATCATTTCCAGCTCCGACCACTCCGAACCAGGGTCAACAAACTGGCAACAGCAACTGAAAGCAGCGGTGCGTTCGGTGCCGGAGTTGCTGCAACGACTGGATCTGACCGATCATCCCATCGCTGGCCAAGTCGATACCGAGCCGCACTTTCCGCTGAGAGTGCCGCTATCTTACGTCCGCCGTATGACACCAGGCGACCCTAACGACCCCCTGCTGTTGCAGGTACTGCCGCTGGGCATCGAGCGCCAACCGAGCCCCGGCTTTGTCGACGACCCCCTGCAAGAGCAAGACCATAACCCGGTACCCGGGTTGGTGCATAAATACCAGGGCCGGGCCTTGTTCATTACCACCCAAGCCTGTGCTGTTCATTGCCGTTATTGCTTCCGGCAACACTTCCCCTATGCGGATAACCGGCTCACCGCCCGGCAATGGCAACCGGCGCTCGACTATGTGCGCGAACGACCCGACATTCACGAGATCATTCTCAGTGGGGGCGACCCACTCAGCCTCGACAACAAAGCGCTGGCCGAGCTGTTCGCTGCGCTTGAGCAGATCCCCCACCTGAAGACGCTGCGGCTTCACAGTCGCACGCCCATCGTGCTGCCTGCCCGCATTGACGCCGGGCTGCTCGACCTTCTGGCAACGACCCGGCTGAACACGGTTCTGGTGCTACACGCCAATCATGCCCGGGAACTGGACGAGGAACTGCATCCGGCTATGGCTGCATTGCGTACCACTGGAACGGTACTGCTGAATCAGACGGTCCTGCTGAAAGGCATCAACGACCAGGTCGACACGCTGGTTGAACTCAGCCACGCCTTGTTTGGCCAGGGAGTGCTGCCTTATTACCTGCACGTGCTGGATCCAGTCGCCGGTGCGGCGCATTTTGATACAGCGGACGAGGATGCCCGGCAGCTTTGGCAACAGATACAGGCCAAACTGCCAGGCTATCTGGTACCCCGACTGGTACGGGAGGTACCCGGCGATGATCACAAACGGTGGATAAACGAGGTTTGAGCGGTCAGCCAGACCTAAAAATGTGAGGCCCATCACAGAATTAGCTGTCATAAAAAGGGCGTAAATTGCCGTTTTTCTGCTAGCTACTGGTTCCCATAGGCGCCATAGGCCGTTAATCTAGCGTCATATCGGGTCTGAAACACTGGACGATACAGGGTGAGCCAGCCCGCACCAGACAGGCCAACAAGTACCGTGGCAGCATCAAATGACATTGACACCGCAGCAGCACGACTATACTTCGGCAAGACACTGGGTAGAGCACTGAATGGATTACAGGCCGAAACACTATCTCAATATTCCGCAGCAGACCCTGACGACCCTGTCATTCTGTGAACCCAACGCCCGCCAGCTCAAGGCGTGGGTCACGGGCTTGCCGATGGCCAACATCGGGGAAACGTCACGACAGCTCTACCATGCTGTCATCGAATTCAATCAGTTGCGCATCAGCGATGCCTCGCGCCTGGAATTGATGGACATGGTTCGCGAGCCAATACACTACGTATGCAGCTCGCTGAACCAGAAGTACCTGAATCAGGGCGTTGCGCTCGATGACCAGCAACGCAAAGTTGCCAACCTGGCCCAGGCGCTGCAAACCCACCTGGCCACCGGCTACAAGATCATTGTTCAGCATATGCTGGCGCAGGGCACCATCAAGCAAAAGGCACTGATGGCCAAAGCCGTTCATCGAACGCTGAGCGACCTGATCCCCAGCTTGCTACGTTCCTACCAGCTGTACATCCCTACGCCAACCGGATTGTGGCGCGAGATACATCAGCTGTACCAGATAGCATCGGCATTCAACCTGCACACCACGCCAATCGAAGAAAACGAACAGGGCAAGCGCTCCACCATTCAGGAGGTGTACCTCAGAGCCGTGCTGCTCGGTACCAGCCAGCCCAACCAGTTGCTGCAGCGTGAACTGACCGATGTATTCGCGGCTCTGCCCCGCTGGACGCCGCTGCTAGACATCGATGATGTGGCCGATGAAAAATCCGTTCTGGTGATCAACCCGGAAACCGACCAGCCACCCCAGTACAGCTACCTGATCAAGCAAGCCAATTTCTCGGAATACCTGGGCATCAATACCCTGCCACTGGTGAGACCCCTGCACGATGAACTGAAGCGCGCTGAAGACTCTGCGGGGGGCGAAGACAAAGCCCCCAGCCGCATTTTGCCCAGGGATTTCAATCAGGCTTTGCTGGAGCATCTGGTCCAGTCCTGGGGTGGCATGAAACAGCGTGCGTTTTCGCGCACCCAGTCCAGCGGCAAGGTATCCCTCACCGTCGGCCTGACCGGGACTCACTTTCACATGTCCGGTGGCGTAGGTTTCTACTCCCAGCTTTATGGGCAGTCTGCGAATGCCGAAAACCCCTTTATTGGCGCCGTAAGCTCACGCTTTGCGGCGTTTGAAACCAAGGCCGTCCAATCCCAGAAAGACGTTTGGGAAGACTCGTTCGATGCCGGCCAGCGGCGCATGCCCGGCAGCGAAGAGGATGCCATCGATTTCCCACAAGACGCTCAGGAAGATCACCCCAGCTACTCCGGCTTGCTGGTCAACGTCAGCCCGCGCGGCTATTGCATTCAGTGGACCGACAAAGCCGCCAGCAACCTGAAAACCGGTGAAGTCGTCGCCGTCAAAGAAGAGAAACTGCAGCACTGGAACCTGGGTGTGGTGCGCTGGCTGCGCCAGAGCAAGGACAGCGGCACCCAAATGGGTGTTGAACTGATTGCACCGAACAGCCAGCCATGCGGCATACGCCAACTGCACAAGACCGGCGCACACGGCGACTACCTGCGCGGCCTGTTCATACCGGAAATCCGGGCGATCGGGCAGGACGCCTCCGTGCTGACACCGCGACTGCCGTTTCAGGTGGGCAACAAGGTCACCATTAATATCTCGGGCAATGAAGGCAAGTACCAGCTCACCAAACGCATTCTGAGCACCGGCATTCTCAGCCAGTTTCAGGTACGCAAGGTGGCGCACAAACCAGCAGAGCCTGAAAGGAACCAGGCCATTGGTGCCGACGACAGCTTCGAAAGCCTCTGGCGGCAACTCTGACCGCCGCTGCTGAGCCTGGGCACCGGTCTGCGACCGAGCACTGTTTGTGCCACAAAGCGAGACGGTGCTCTCAGCCTGAGCTCGCCAATTCCAAAAAAACAACGGTGTGGCTGTCAAGATCGACCGTTCGTCACTATACTCAGACCCCTAATCTAAAAACTTTGTCGCGACAGTTGATTTATGTCTGAAAGTAACGCAAGCGCCATCCGACTTCTGGTAATCCATGACACTCAAAGTGAGGCAGAACCGCTGCTAAGCAGCCTGCGCAACGCGGGCCAGGCCGTTCGCTCCCATTTTATTGCCAGCCTGAGTGAACTGGAAACCGTTCTGTCGGAACAACATTGGGATATGTTACTGGTCAAGCTGGATACCCAGACCGTTGACCCGACAGCCGCTGTGGCCACCATTCAACGAGCCGGCAAAGACCTGCCCATTCTGGCGCTGCTAGAAACTTACGATGCCGAGCGTATCGGTGAGGCGCTTGCTACCGGCCTGACAGACGTGTTGGTTGAAGGTGAAGAGCAACACCTGGTCAGCGCGGTTAAACGGGAAAAAGCGGCGCTGAAAGCCCGCCGTGAACTGCGCGAGACACGAGCCAGCCTGCAGGAAACCGAGAAGCGCTGTCAGTTACTGCTCGACAGCTCTGTCGATGCCATTGCCTATGTCCACGAAGGCATGCACATCTACGCGAACGAAGCCTACCAGACCCTGTTCGGCTACGACGACCTCGAAGAACTGCAAAGCACCCCGATCATGGATCTGATCGCCCGCAAAGACCTCGACAAACTCAAAAGCTCGCTGAAGACCTATCGCGACGGTTCAACCGGTGAACTGACGTGCGTCGCAGAACACGTCAATGGTGAGGCGTTCAACATTCGCATGACGCTGTCGGGGGCGAGCTATGAAGGTGAACCCTGTACCCAGTTGGTCATACGACGCAACGATGCCGACAACGAAGAGCTGCAGGCCAAGATCAAGGAAATCAGCTCACAGGATCTGGTGACCGGACTCTACAACCGCCAGCATTTCACCGATGCCTTGAAAACAGCCTATCAGCAAGTTCTGAAGTCAAACACCAGCCAAATAGTGCTGCACATTGGTATCGCCAACTTCAGTGACCTGAAAACCAAAGCTGGCATTGCCGGTACCGACGTTATTCTGAAAGAGCTGGCCGAGGTGTATGCCAAGCACCAGCCAGCGGGTTCATTGCTGGCGCGCTACGGTGACGACAGCTTTGCGTTGCTGCTGGCCCAGGGCAATATCGACAACATCAAAGCCGACGCCCTTAAGGTGCGCAAGGAAATCGCCGATCATCTGTTTGAGGTTGATGGTCGCACGCTGCCCGTTGACGTGGCCTTCGGCATTGCACACATCGACGAGCGCTGCCAGAGCGGCCAGGAGGCGCTGAGCCATGCGCATCAGGCCTACACGCGCGCCGTTCATGAAAAGACCGGGGTGCAATATTACGACAAATCCGACATCGCCAATCTGTCGGACGACAACCTGGCCGGCAAAGTCGACCACGCCCTTGAGAACGATGGTTTCCGTATTCTGTTCCAGCCGATCATCAGCCTCAGAGGCGACAGCCGGGAACATTACGATGTATTGCTGCGCCTGGTCGACAAAGACGGTACCGATGTCCTGCCGGAAGAGTTTTTGCCGCTGATTGAAGCTCGGGACCAGGGCGCAAAACTTGACCGCTGGGTGGTACTGAACACCATCAAGACGTTGGCAGAGCACCGCAAGCGCGGCCATAACACTCAGGTATTCATTCATCTGACGCCCAGCTCGATCCAGGATCCTACCTTTCTGCCCTGGGTGAACAGTGCACTGAAGGCCTCCAAACTTCCAGGCGATGCGCTGACCTTCCAGGTCACCGAAGAACAAGCCCAAAGCTACCTGAAAGTCGCCAAGGCTTTCAGCAAGGGCCTGGCACTGCTCAAGTGCAAGCTAGCGCTTACCCACTTCGGTCTGATTGAAAGCGGCCTGTCGGTGACGCGTCACCTCGACATCGACTACATTCGCGTCGACGGCAGTTTTATTGAAGCGCTGACGTCAGACGACAAAGCCATGGCCCCGCTGGAAACTCTGGTCAATGCGATCCACAAGCAGGACATCAACTCAATTGTCCCGCAAATCGAGAGCGCAGAAGTCCTCGCCTCGCTGTGGGAGCTGGGCGTCAATTACATTCAGGGTTACTACGTCCAGGCACCGCTGACCGGCATGGACTACGAGTTCGATGCCAACGATGAAGAAGAGGCGGTCTGATAAGTCACGCTTCGGAGGCTAAACCTTTTGCTGCTAATCCGTGCCAGGCACTGGATGTACCTATCCGGGGTCGGGCGGGATGCCGCCCACTCAACCCTTCCATGGGGCCTAGACCGCAGGATACGAATCCCATCCCTGGGATTCACCCTTCGGGCTCGCTTCGCTCATGCTAAAACGCTCCCGACGTTTTAGTCCCTGCTGCGGACTTCCCCGGATAGGTACACCCAGCACCCGACACTCGCCTGGGTGCAAAATATCGACTTTAGGTCAGTGAATATCCTGATCCCTGAAACCTAGCAGATACAACACCGCATCCAACCCCAGGGTAGAAATCGCATGTCGCGCGCTTTCCCGCACGATGGGTTTAGCGCGAAAAGCAATGCCGAGCCCGGCCTGGCTGAGCATTGGTAAATCGTTGGCACCGTCACCCACAGCAATGGTCTGCTCCAGCTGAATGCCTTCTCGTTGCGCCAGTTCGTGCAGCAGCTCAGCCTTGCGGGCACCGTCTACAATAACGCCTTTCACTTCGCCGGTTACCCGTCCATCGGCAATTTCGAGTTCGTTGGCGTACACATAGTCGATGCCAAGGCGCTGCTGCAGATAATGGCCAAAATAGGTAAAGCCACCCGACAGAATCGCGGTTTTGAAGCCATAGGCCCGCAACGTACGAATCAGCCGCTCGGCGCCTTCGGTAATTGGCAATTGTGCGGCAATGCCGGTCAGCACCGATTCATCCAGCCCTTTCAACAACGCCATGCGCTGCCGGAAGCTTTGCTGAAAATCGAGCTCGCCAGACATCGCTCGTTCAGTAATGGCCGCGACCTGCTCGCCCACCCCGGCCGCCCGGGCCAGTTCGTCTATCACTTCGGTTTCGATCAGCGTTGAATCCATATCGAAGCACACCAGGCGGCGGTTGCGCCGGTAGACGGTGTCTTGCTGAAAGGCGACGTCGATGTCGAGCTGGCTGCTGATGTCGAGAAACGCCAGACGCAGGGCATCCGGGCTGCTCGGTTGCCCGCGCAGTGTCAGTTCTATGCATGCTTTGCCACTGTCTGCCGGTGCATCCAGCGGGATTCGGCCAGTCAGGCGAGTAATGTCCTGAATGTTCAGTCCCTGCTCACTGACCACGGTAGATACCCGGGCCAGCTGCTCGGCAGTAATGCGGCGCGCCAGCAAGGTGAGCACATAACGGTCTTTGCCCTGCTGGCCAACCCAGTCGGTGTAGGCGGGTTCTTCGACCGGGGTGAAACGGGCATGAATGCCCAGCTCGTGGGCCTTGAACAGTATTTCCTTGAGCACGCCCGAAGTGTCGGCGCCCTCGGGCAATTGCAGCAACATGCCCAGGGAGACCTGGTCGTGAATGACCGACTGGCCCATGTCGAGGAGGATGACGCCGAATTCAGCCAGCGTTGTGGTGAGCTCGGCGGTCAGACCCATGCGGTCGTGACCACTCACCTTTAACATTAAAATGGAACTCACCAGGCACGGCTCCGGTCGGTGGAATTACTCGCTCTTCAGATTGGCCAGTTCAGCCAGCGCCTGGTCGGTAACGGTTTGCAACTCAACGATCAGGTCTTCCGTCTCGTGGGTGGACATGGCGCGAACCCGGTCCGGACCCATCATAAACAGGCCCTTCTTGATCTGACTCAGTTGGGCGTGCAACTGCTCTACCGAATTACTCATGCTGTTTCCTCATTGATTGGGACAGGGTGTGGACTGTGCGGATTCACTGAACCGCGGGTTCTTTATAGCCCGAAATACCGCTACCATAGCCGCCTTGAACACGGCAGGCGCTCCCCACAGGCAAACAGGGGCTCCTCTGACCGGGCTGCGGCTGCCACCATGGTGACAGGCCGCCGTATTGTATCGACTGGGACGCTGCGGAACAATTAAGGAAGTTCCGAACATCGGGCCCGGACTTATTTCACCACCAGAGCACCCCAACACCCAGTATGACGGCAGACACGCGCACTCCCCAGACACAACCAGACGCCCGCCACGCGGCCAAAGGCCTGTTGTCCCGACACTGGCTACGCTGGCTATGGCAACCGCTAACCGGCTTTACGCTGGCGCTGTTGGTCATGGTGAACCTGATGCTCTGGTTGTTCTGGTATCAGCCTGCCAGCGATGCACTGACGCAGGCTGGCCGGCGCCTCGGCGAGAGCCTGTCCCGAACTCTGGCGTTCGACATTGCCGCGCCCCTGCAACGCGGCGACCGGCTGGCCATCAGCCTGCTGCTGAATCGCACCGCTGAAGAACCACTGGTGTTCAATGCCAGCCTGAACTCAACCAGCCAGGACATTACGCTGACGTCTCGTCCCGGTGGCCGCAACCCTGATGCCATCGACCGGTTCAGCCATCCGGTCTATTTTGAGTCAGATTTGCTCGGCAACGTTGAAATACAACTTGATGACCAGCCCCTGCGTTCCTGGCAGGAACGTGCTTACCGCGCCTGGTTTCTATTCAACCTGCTGGCCATGGCATTGGCAGGGGGTCTGATTGGCTGGCGCACCCGCCTGCAGGATCAGGCGACCCAGAAGCTCGCCACCCAACTGAGCGAGCAGATTCCGGAATGGCGAGATGCGTTCAGCGGCCCACCCGAACACCAGATTCGCATGCTGGTGCAACGCCTGAGCAATTCGCTGGATCGCAACGCCCAGGTGCTGCGTACCCTGGCCACCTCAACCGACTCCGCCGAGGCAGAACGACTGCTTGAGCAGACCCATCTGGTGGGTGAAAAAGGGGCTTACTGCGATGTTGCTCTGCTCAATGTCCAATGTCACAACTGGGATGCCCTGACCCGCCATTACGATGCTCACCAGTTGCAGGGGCTTTGGGCACGGTATGAACACCTGATCACCCAGGTGGGCGAGCTCTATGGTGGCGTGCTGCTTCCCGAAGGCTTCACGCTGGTCTTTGGCCTAAGCGACGAAGACCATTACGCCATGAACGCCGTCTGCGCGGCCCGGGTACTGCAAATGGCCGCCGAGCAGCTGCACCAGCAATCGCACCGGCAGCAGCCCAGTTTTGGCTATTCGCTTAGCGCAGGCCCGGCTTTTGTTTCCAGAACCACCAAGCACGGCATCCCCCTGCCTCTGGTTGCTGGCGATGCCTCCCAGTGGTTGCAACAGGTCAGCGCCCTGCAGCCCCGCGATACGCTCTACCTGGCCGAACCCATGTTGCAGGATGCTGAACTGAACCGCAGCGTAGAAGTATCGCTGGTGCGTGATATCACTTTGTCGGACGGTTCCCGGCTGGAAGTCTGGGAACTCGATGCCATCAGTGGCAATCAGGATCAATTGCTGCGCTCGCAGGCACGCACGCTGCTGGAGGCGCAATGAAGCAAGTGCCCGCAGCCTGGCTGTGGGCTGGGCTGATCGGAGTGTTCGCGGTCACGCTGCTTGCCAGTCTGGCGACCGGCCCCACGCATCTGCCCTGGTCCGCTCTGTTGAAACACCTCTTTACCGGCCCTGGCGACGATTTACAGGGGCTGATTCTCTGGCAAATCCGCATTCCCAGAACCCTACTGGCACTCTGTGTGGGCGCGCTGCTGGCGGTCTGCGGAGTTCTGATTCAAGGGTTGTTTCGCAACCCCCTGGCCGAGCCCGGTTTAATGGGGGTATCCAGCGGCGCTACGCTGATGGTCGTCGTTGTTCTGGTTCTGGCCAGTAGCCTGCCCAATGCCCTGCCCGCTGCTTTGCGACCCTTTCTGCTACCCCTGGTCGCCTTTGGCGGTGGCCTGGCCGCGACACGGCTGGTCATGCTGATTGGTCAAAGTAACCACTACTCACCTCTGCGGCTGATTCTCGCCGGCGTTGCCTTCAATATGGTGGCCGCCGCCGGCATTGGTCTCTGCGCCTATCTGGCCACCAATGAGCAATTGCGCACACTGACGTTCTGGAGCCTGGGTAGCTTTGCGGCGGCCAGCTGGTCGGGCGTGGCGATCACCGCAGCGGTGCTGGCCATCATCGCCCCGCTCGCTTACCGGCTATGGCGACCGCTCAACGCCCTGTTACTGGGTGAGTCCGAATGTCGCCACCTGGGCTTTGATGTGCCAGTGCTGAAACGACGCATTGTCTATCTCAGTGCTGCCGGGGTGGGTGCCGCCGTTGCCTTTACCGGCATCATCGGTTTCATTGGCCTGGTCGTGCCGCACATCGTGCGCATGCTGACCGGTGCCGACCACCGTCGGTTGCTGCCACTCAGCCTGGCACTGGGTGCCCTGCTCACCCTGTGGGCTGACTGGTTGGCCCGCTCCGTCTTGAGCCCGGCCGAACTGCCGGTGGGTATCATTACCTCCTTGCTCGGCGGACCGTTTTTCATCTATTTAATCCATCGCCAGCGGGGCCGGTTGTTATGACGCTGCGTGCCGATCAACTGACGCTGAGCCTGATTCCGGGCCAGCCCGTACTCACGGATGTGTCGATTAGGGTAACGCCGGGCAAGGTCACCGCCCTGGTCGGGCAAAACGGCGCTGGCAAGAGCACCTTGCTAAAAGCCCTGAGCGGCGAACTCACGCCAGAACAGGGCAAGGTTACTCTGCATGACAAACCGATCCACGACTGGGAGGGGCAGGACAGAGCCCGTTTGCTCTCCGTACTGCCGCAGCAGCATGCACTGAATTTCGAATTTCGGGTCGAAGAAGTGGTCACACTCGGGCGCTACCCGCATGGCACTGGTCACCAACGGGATAAACAGATCGTGAAGGAAGCCCTGGCGTTGTGCGATCTGAGTCAGTTCAGTCAACGCAGCATCGACGACATCAGCGGCGGTGAACGACAGCGCGTTCACCTGGCCCGGGTGCTGGCCCAAATCTGGGAAACCCAGCCGGAAGGCCCCTGCTTCCTACTGCTCGATGAGCCTACGACCGGGTTGGACCTGAGTCATCAGCAGGCACTGTTCAAGGCTGTACAATACTTTGCCCGACGCGAAGTGGGCATTTTGCTGGTGGTACATGATTTGAACCTGGCGGCTCGTTATGCCGATCAGGTGGTGCTGATGCATCAGGGCCACATCGTTGCGCAGGGCACACCTGACCAGGTCTTCCAAGCCGATACCCTGCAACGCTATTTCGATCTGGCGGTCACCGTTCAGCGCCACCCGCGCCACGATTGTCCGCTGATCATTCCGGATTAACCCATAATTGAATTCGAACCAGGAGTATCAATGATCGAACTTTGCTCTGTTCACGACCTGAACGAAGGTGAGTCACTCGGCTTCGATATCACCGACAAACCGGTTTTCGCGGTGCGCAAAGACGGTGAGATTTTCGTCTACCACAACGAATGCCCGCACCTGGGCGTTGAGCTGGAATTTCAGGAAAACGATTTTCTGGACCTCGACGGTGCCCTGATCCAGTGCTCCACCCACGGTGCGCTGTTCGAGATTGAAACCGGCCACTGCTTGTCTGGCCCCTGCCAGGGGGATTATTTGAAACCCGCTGAGTTTACGGTCAAGGATGACCTGCTGTACTTGGTTTCCTGAGAAAGGGGACCCTAGTTAATAATCATGTAAAAATGACCTACATACCAAGTGTTGGCTACCGGGTAGGCCTATCCGGGGTAGTCCGCAGCATGGATGCTGCGGCCTAGGCTCCATGGACGGATCTACGCCGACCCCGGATAGGCCTACCCGGTGGACGACACGAATTATGGACACCTAAGCCGAAACAACCTCCGAACTTTGTCACTCAGCGACCTGAGCCAGATAAGGATGCCGCGCCAGATAGTCTCTGATTCGACTCACCGCTTCTTCCAGGCGAGATATCGAAACGGTGTAGGCAATACGCACCGCACTGTGCTCAGTAGTCCCGCCAAAGTCGAGCCCCGGGGCAATGGCCACGCCGGTTTCTTCCAGCAATTGCTGACACCAGTCCATGGCGTCGTCACAAACCGATGACACATCCACATAAAGGTAAAAAGCGCCATCCGGTTGCGCGAGGAGCGGAAGGCCTAAAGCCTCAATGGCCGGTGCCAACGCATCCCGGCGTGCCTTGAGTTCGGCAGCCCGGGCGAAACATTCTTTTTCTACTTCGGGAGTAAAAGCGGTCAATGCAGCTTGCTGGGCCATCGCAGGGGCCGACAGAAACAGGTTTTGCGCCAGGCGTTCTGCTGCTTCAACCGCGTATTCGGGCACAACAACCCAACCCAGACGCCAGCCGGTCATGCCATAAAATTTCGAGAAGCTTTGGGTGACCCAGGCATCGTCGTTTACTTCCAGTGCTGTCGGCGGCAATGATTCGGTAAAGGTCAGACCGTGATAGATTTCGTCGGCAAACAAGGCAAGATCATGACGGTGGGCAAAGTTTGAAGCGGCGGTCCACTCTTCGCGGGACAAAACCTGACCCGTCGGATTGCAGGGTGACGCCAGCAACAGGCCAGTGGTGTTTTCAGTCACAGCGGCTTCGAGGGCATCAATATCCAGTCGCAAGCCATCGGTCGACAGCGGAACCGAGATACCCTGACCATTGAGCACTTGCAGGAAATGCCGGTTGCAGGGGTAGCCGGGTTCGGGCAATAACACTCGCTTGCCGGGGTCGATGGTGGCCGCAAATGCCAGTAACAGGGCGCTCGAACCGCCCGGGGTTACCGCTATTCGCGCCGGGTCGACGGTAATGCCATGCCAGCGCTGGTAGCGGTCGGCAATGGCGGCTCGCAGAGCCGGTATGCCCATGGCCGCAGTATAACCCGTGTGCCCGTCCGCCAATGCTTGCTGGCCTGCCTTTATGATAGCCTCTGGCGTTCCAAAATCCGGCTCACCCACGAACAGGCTTATCACGGAACGCCCTTCGGCTTCCATGGCCCGGGCTTTGGCGAGCACGCCCATAACGTGAAAGGGCGCGATGTGTCGGGTACGATCGGCAAGCCGGTTGGCGGACATAACTGCTACCTGCAAAGACTGAAAACCGTGGGCATAATGCAGAATCGGTGACGCCCAGTCCAATACCAGCGCGCTATTCACTGTCTTTAATGGAGAACCTGACCAGCATGACGGCTCAGCCACCACGCTATCGCGGGCGTTTCGCCCCCTCGCCCACCGGACCACTGCACCTTGGCTCTTTGCTGGCGGCGCTGGTCAGCTACCTCGAGGCCCGGCGGCATGGCGGTGAATGGTGGGTACGCATTGAGGATCTGGACCCGCCGCGAACCCAGCCGGGTGCCAGCGATGCCATTCTGCGTAGCCTGGAGGCTCATGGCCTGGTGTGGGATTCGTCGGTGATGCACCAGAGCCAGCGCGATGATACCTATCAAAACGCCTTCGAGGTTTTGGCTGACCGGGATCACGTGTTCTGGTGCCGCTGCAGCCGCAAGCAGCTCGCCGGGAATCCGGTTTATCCGGGCACATGCCGCGCCTGTCGCCAGCCCCGGGCCGATGCCGCCATCCGCTTTCAGACACCCGACATCGACGATGCCTTTAGCGACTTGTTCCAGGGGCCGCAGCAAACGGCACTGGCGCGCGACTATGGCGATGTCGTGATTCGCCGGCGCGACGGTCTGTTTGCCTACCAGCTGGCCGTGGTAGTGGACGACGCCGACCAGGGTATGACCGACATCGTGCGCGGCATCGATTTGCTCAGCTCCACCTTCTGGCAGCGGGCGCTGTACAGGGCACTGGGTCATGAGTGCCCGAACCATGCACATTTCCCCGTGTTGGTTCATGCTGGTCAAAAGCTCAGCAAACAGAATTGTGCGCCTGCTCTAGACGACCGCCAGGCCACGGCCAACCTGATGCAGCTCTGGCCCTGGCTTGGCCTTGATGTTCAAGCCGACACGCCGGAGCGTATGCTTACCGAGGCCCTTGTGAAATGGTCTCCCACCCGCCTGTATGGGTTAGCTGAGATTCCGCTTTAATCCAAACCACCAATTTTAACCCGGAAAAAAACAGACATTTATTCGTTCCTCGCCTGTTTGCTGGCGCGAACCTGACTGCGGGTTTACGCTAAAGAGACTTTGCTTTCGGGTTGCACTGTTTCATGACTGTAAACGCTTCACTGGCGCGCCGTCTTCTGCTTTACATCACGTTTGGGGTGGCCATCGCCATTCTGGTGACCATTTTGATGCAATACTCCGCGCTCAACCGGACCATGGAGGGATTGCGTAATCAGAACGTGGACGCCTCACTCGGCAATATGCTGCCAATTATTCAGGAATCGATGTGGGCCTTTGACGATAGCGGCGTCACCCGCGCCGCCAATGCTCTGCTGCGCGACCCTTATATCTCCGGTGTAGCCGTTCGCAGCGCCGAGGGTGAAATCAGTCTGAACCTTGGTGACCTGAACAACATGACGTTCACTGACCTGCCTCCGGGAGGTGACCGTACCGAATGGAATGACGCCAACAGCCTGTTCATCAGCACCCCCGTAGTGCATGAATTCAATAATTCTGAGTCTGTCATTGGTTGGATCTATCTGCGCAGCGACGATAGCCTGATCGAGAATCAGGTTCGGCTGGTGCTCGGTGGTGTCATCATTTCCGCGGTGCTGGCCATCGTTCTGTTGCTGATTGGGCTCTACGCCCTGGTTGACCGTATCGTCGCGGTTCCGATCAAGGCGTTTACCGATTTTGTCGAACGCACCTCCAAGGGTGATGTCTCCACCTGGGTCGTGCAGCGCGAACCATCTCTCGAAGCCCGGTCGGATGAAATCGGTCGCTTGTATCAATCGTTCAATGATCAACGCGACCGCCTGATCGAACACGAGAAAGAACTGCTGGAATACCGAACCGAGCTGGAGGCAACCGTAAGCGAGCGCACCGAGGCACTGCAACGCAGCAACACCGAGTTAAGCGAGTCGCTCGAAAAACTCCAGATAGCCCAGGATGAACTGTTGCAAAGTGAGAAGCTGGCCTCCCTGGGTAATCTGGTCAGCGGCGTCGCCCATGAAGTCAACACGCCGCTGGGTGTCTCCATTACCGCTGCCAGCCACCTGACCTCAGAGGCTCGCCAGACACAGCGGGAGCTGGAGAATGAAACGCTCACCAAGTCGGATCTCGAACGGTTCTTTCATGAGTGCCTGGAAACCGGCACGCTGCTGTCGAGCAACCTCGATCGGGCGGCGCAACTGATTCGATCGTTCAAACAGGTGGCTGTGGATCAGACCAGCGATGAACAGCGCGACATTAACCTGCAGGTTTATGTCGATGAAATTCTGGCCAGTCTGAAACCAAAATACAAAAACACCCCGATTACGGTCGTGAATGACATCGACCCCGATATTGCCCTGCAACTGACACCGGGGGCGCTGGCACAGATCATCACCAACCTGATCATCAATTCGTTGCTTCATGGGTTCGACGACAGCACCCGCCCGGGTCAGATCCGACTGTATAACCGCGTACAGAAAAAGACGCTGGAGCTGATTTATGAAGACGACGGAGAGGGCATGGGCCCCGATACCCAAAAACGCATGTTCGATCCATTTTTTACGACCCGCCGGTCCAGTGGTGGCAGTGGCCTGGGCATGAATATCGTTTTTAATCTGGTCACCGGTAAGCTGAACGGAAAAATACGGCTCGACAGCCCGCCACATAAGGGTTGCCGACTGATCATCACCATCCCCTATTCACCGGCAGACGCCACGCCGAAGCCAACACCAGCCCCGGACACTGCATCATGAACGAGAAGCTGACCTTTGCGAGCGAACGGACCATCTCAGACCCGGAGCACCTGTTGCCGTGGAAGGTGCTGATCGTTGACGACGACGAAGAAGTGCACGCCATCACTACCCTGGCGCTGCGCAACTTCCGGTTCGATGGCCGGCCGCTGGCCTTCCTGCACAGCCACAGCGGTGTCGAAGGCGAAGCGATGATGAGAGACAACCCGGATACGGCCCTGTGCCTTCTCGATGTGGTTATGGAAACCGACCACGCCGGTTTGGATCTGGCAGAAACCATTCGCACCCAACTGAACAATACCTTTACCCGAATCGTGTTGCGCACCGGCCAGCCAGGCCAGGCACCGGAAGAAACCATCATTGCCGACTACGACATCAACGACTACAAGGAAAAAACCGAACTCACACGCAGCAAACTGCACACCCTGCTGTACTCCTGTTTGCGCAGCTACCGAGACATCCTGGCGCTCGATCGCAGCCGGCAGGGCCTGGAACGCATTCTCAGTGCCTCCATTCACCTGCAGCAGAAAACCTTCCTCACCGACTTTGCCCTGGGCATTCTCGAACAGATTTCCGCGATACTATCGCCTGACGAAGATGCGCTCTACGCTCAGTGCGAGGGCATCGCCGCCCATGAACAGGCTGGCAAACTGACTGTCGTTGCCGGAACCGGGGCCTATCACAGCAAAGTGGGCGTCCCGGTTACCCAACTGCTGCCCGACAGCGTTCGCACCTTCATCGACAGTACCGAACTCGGGTATCACTCGCATTACATGGATAATGGCTATCTGTGCCTTTACCGGTCCAACGAACTGCATCTAAGCATGTTGTTCCTCAAGGGCCTGACGCCCCAGAGTCCCATTGAACGCCATCTGTTGGAAGTTTTTTGCCAGAACGCCCTGACCGCTTTTGAAAATCTGTCCCTGCGCACCGAACTCGAAGACAGCCAGCGCGAAATCGTTTTTATTCTGGGCGATGCGGTAGAGCATCGATCCCGGGAGACCGGCCAGCACTTGCGCAGGGTGTCGCACATCAGTGAACTGATCGCACTGAAAGCCGGGTTGAGCGAACAACAGGCGCAGTTAATTCGGGAAGCAGCGCCCCTGCACGATCTGGGCAAAATAGGCATACCCGACCAAGTACTGAACAAGCCAGGCCCCCTGGACGCCGAGGAATGGGAGATCATGAAAACCCACTCGCAGATCGGTTACGACTTGCTTCACCAGTCGGAAAAATCCATTCTCAAAGTCGGTGCACTGATCGCTCTGGACCACCACGAACGCTGGGATGGTTCCGGCTACCCTCATGGCAAACAGGGTGACTCAATCAGCATTGAAGGCCGCATAACGGCCCTGGCGGATGTGTTCGATGCGCTCACCAGCGCTCGCTGCTACAAGAATCCCTGGGCCTACGAGGAGACCCGGGCCCTGATTGAACGAGAACGTGGCCAGCAGTTCGATCCGGCCCTGACCGACATTGTACTGGCCCATTTCGATGACCTCATTGCCATCAAAAACACCTACCCCGACTGATTCCCGACCGCGCCCGGGCGGGAATTCTTCAGTCGCTGCTTAAATTCTGGCCGCTGTAAGGGTAGGATATCGCCCGCATTCACGGGCGGGCGACCCATGTCACTGTCGTTATTACTCAAGCTGTTCATTTTACCCTTCTACCTCTTGCTGCCGTTCTCACTGGATGGCTCCGGGACGGTGCAGCTGTGGTATTTGCCCTTCCTGATCTGGACAGGCCTGATTGCGGTCAATGCATTGGCTGAATACCTGCGGAGTCGGCGCTGATGGGCTTTAGCTGGCAACTCCTGATCAGTGTCACTCTCGGTTACCTGATGCTGCTGTTTCTGGCCGCTTACTGCGCAGAGCGCGGCTGGATCCCGCAAAACCTGGCCCGGCACCCGCTGGTCTACCTGCTGGCATTGGGCGTGTACTGCAGCGCCTTTGCCTACTATGGCAGTGTCGGCCTTGCCTACCATCTGGGTTACGGTTACCTCGCCCTGTATCTCGGCCTCGCCATTGCCCTGGTGTTTTCGGCCATCATATTGCGGCCCATTCATGATCTGTCGCGCAGCTATCAGCTGGCCTCTCTGGCCGACCTGTTCGCCTTCCGCTACCGCAGCCGCTGGGTTGGATTTCTGACCACCCTGGGCGTGGTGCTGGCCATGCTGCCCATGCTGGCGCTGCAGATTCAGGCCATTACCGACACCATCACTCTGCTCGACCCGAACACCATGGCCTGGCCACTGGCACTGCTGATCTGTCTGATTCTGCTGGCGTTTTCCATTCTGTTTGGTGCCCGCGACATCGCCCCGACCGAGAAGCACCGGGGGCTGATGTTCGCGCTGGCGTTTGAGTCGCTGTTCAAACTGGTCGCGTTTCTGGTGATTGGCGGCGTTGCTGCGCTGGAAGTGTTTGGCAGTTGGCCAGGCATAACCCGGTGGTCACAGATTGCGCTCGAACCCCAATTTCAAACGTCTCCCTTGCAACCGGTACAGTGGTTCTCCCTGTTACTGATGTTCGTTTCCGCGCCGCTGGTATTACCGCATCTGTTCCAGCTTTTGTTCAGGGAAACCACCAATCTGTCGCGGTTACGGATGGCCAGTTGGGCGATGCCCATTTACCTGCTGCTGATGGCCCTGCCGGTAATGCCCATTCTCTGGGCTGGCCAGTCACTCGGCTCGACCGCCAGCCCGGAGTACTTTTCCCTCTCAATTGGGCTGCTGCTCGACAAACCCTGGGTGACCTGGCTGGCCTACCTGGGTGGATTGTCCGCCGCCGCTGGCATCACGGTGCTGGCGTCGATCTCCATGGCCAGCATGGCGATGAACCATCTGGTCTTGCCGTTTTACAAGCCGAGCTTCAGTGCCGATGTGTACCGCTGGCTGCTGTGGGTGCGGCGACTGCTTATCGGCGTGGTCATTGGCCTGTCCTACGCGCTCTATCTGTTGCTCAACCAGGTGCAGAACCTCACCTCCCTGGGTATTACTGCCTTTACCGGACTGCTGCAGTTATTACCGGGCATTCTTGGCCTGCTGTTCTGGGCCGGAGCCAACCGCCAGGGGTTTGTCAGTGGTCTAACGCTGGGCTTACTTGTCTGGGCCGCCAGTCTGGCCGTACCCATGCTTGCCGAGAGCCTGTCGCTTGGCACCCAGCTGCGCATGGGCTTCGCCCTGGAGGCTGATCACTGGTCGCTGACCACTCTGGTTTCCCTGGGTATCAATACGCTGACCTTTGTGCTGGTCTCGCTGCTCACCCGCACCAGCAAAGAAGAGAAAGATGCCGCCCAGACCTGCGTCATCACTTCAGTCGACCGGCGTCATCGTCTACCGCTGAAAGCGCGCAACGTTACCGAGTTTATCGAAACGCTGAGTCGCCCGCTGGGGCGCATCATGGCGGAACGTGAAGTTAAGCGAGCACTGAAAACACTGGGTTTTCCGCTCGGCGAATACCGCCCCTACGCCCTGCGCCGCCTGCGCGACACCATTGAAGCCAATTTATCGGGGTTGATGGGCCCGAGTGTCGCCCAGGCACTGGTCGCCCGCTACCTGCCATACGAGCAAGGCGGTCGTGCCGAACGGGATGACATCTACTTTTTCGAACAACGACTTGATGGTTATCACCATCAACTCACCGGCATGGCTGCCGAGCTCGACCGGTTACGCCGTCACCACCGTGAAACACTCTATAACTTGCCAATCGGCGTCTGCTCACTGGCCAGTGACGGCGAAATACTGCTGTGGAACCGGGTCATGGCCGACATGACCGGCATCAGTGAGGCCGAAGCCATTGGCGCCCGTCTCGATTCATTGCCCGCCAACTGGTACGACCTGCTCGACAGCTTTCTCAAGGGCCAGTCCAACAAGCTCACCGTAGAACAGCCCAATGCCGATGGCCGGGGCAAACGCTGGTTCAGTTTGCATCGCAGCGCCCAAATGCAACGCCGCGACGAGCCGCTCGAAGGCACCGTCATTCTACTTGAAGACGAAACCGAGCATAAGCTGCTGGAATCGGAACTGGTGCATTCCGAGCGCCTGGCCTCTATTGGTCGCCTGGCTGCCGGCGTGGCCCATGAAATTGGCAACCCCATCACCGGCATCGACTGCCTGGCTCAGGATCTGAAATACGTGACTGACCCGGCCGAGCAACAGGTGATTGCCGATCAGATTCGGGAACAGGCTGGCCGGGTGACCAAAATTGTACGCTCGCTGGTCAACTTCGCGCATGCCGGCCAGGGGGATGGCAAGGCCGACCACCAACCTTATCCGTTGCGCCAGGTGGTGCAGGACGCCATCGACCTGCTCTCCCTGTCGCGTGATGCGCAGCGGGTGATCTTTGTGAATGAGGTCGCCGACGACCTGACCGTACTGTGTGAGGCCCAGCGCCTGAGCCAGGTATTCATCAACCTGCTCGGCAACGCCCGGGATGCCAGCCCGGATGGCGAGGTGATCCGGGTGCGGGCCGAAGCCGAAGTAGAGAGTGCCGTGGTAGAAGTCATCGACCGGGGAACCGGCATTGCGGCCGAGGTTGTCGATCACATTTTCGACCCCTTCTTCACCACCAAGGAGGTCGGCAAAGGCACCGGGCTCGGCCTGTTTCTGGCCTATACCATTGTCGAAGAACACTACGGCCATATGGCCGTGGACAGCCCCGCCTTTGCCGCCGAGGGCATTGGCACTCGGTTCACAATTCGGTTACCCTTACATCGGCTGTTACCTCAGGTAACACCCTGAACACAGCGAACCACGGCCTGGAAGCCTGCCTGTATCGACTTCATGGTAGCAATCAGGCCCGGGGCGTCGGGGTTGACTGCACATCGCGGTCTGCCTGGCAGACAACGCAGTAAGACACATTCGATGGTCCGGGTAACAAACCGGGCCATGACGGAGGTCAGACATGAGTGACATTCTGGTAGTTGAAGATGAGAGCATTATCCGCTCAGCCCTCAAACGACTGTTGGAACGTCATCAATACCAGGTCATAGAAGCCGAATCGGTCACCGAAGCCAGTCAGCACGACCTGGGACGGTTCGATCTGATCATTACCGATTTGCGACTGCCCGGCGCACCGGGTACCGACCTGATCGATATGGCCGGCGACGTGCCAGTCCTGATCATGACCAGCTATGCCAGCATGCGCTCCGCCGTCGATGCGATGAAAATGGGGGCGGTCGATTACATAGCCAAGCCATTTGATCACGAAGAAATGGTGCGTACCGTCGGGCGCATTGTCAGCACCCACCGCCAGCAGCGGGTGCAGCATGAATCGGGCGACAGCCAACCCCAAGCCAGCCACCATCAGCCGCATAGTACTTTGGGCGACCTGGTCGGCAGCTGCGACTCAATGCAACGTCTTTACCATCGAATTCGCCGCGTCGCACCGGCCGATATTACCGTTCTGATTCACGGTGAGTCCGGTACCGGTAAAGAACTGGCCGCACGCGCCATCCACCAGCACAGCCCCCGCCACGACCAGCCGATGATCAGCGTCAACTGCGCGGCCATTCCCGAAAGCCTGATCGAGTCGGAGCTTTTTGGTCACGAGAAAGGGGCATTCACCGGCGCAACGGCCGCCCGTCAGGGCCTCGTTGAAGCCGCCGAGGGCGGTTCCCTGTTTCTGGACGAGATTGGTGAGTTGCCAATGGAAGCCCAGGCACGGCTGCTGCGGGTGATACAGGAAAGCGAAGTGCGCCGGGTTGGCTCGGTGAACTCACGCACCGTCGATGTCCGGCTGATCGCGGCCACCCACCGCAATCTCAAGCAACTGGTCAAGGAAGGCCGGTTCCGGGAAGACTTGTATTACCGGCTGCAAGTCATTGAAGTAACGCTGCCGCCGCTGCGCGAGCGCGGACAGGATGTCGTTGAAATTGCTGAGCACCTCATTGCCAAGCACGCACGCCGGCTCAAACTCGACGGGCCCGTGCTGCTGTCGAAAGACGCCCGCGATGCCATGTTGCACTACGACTGGCCCGGCAACGTGCGTGAACTGGAAAACGCCATACAACGCTCCCTTATTCTCAGTGAAGGCGGCGAGATTACCCTCGATGAAATGGGCTTAGACCAGGAAGACTGGAAAATACCGGATACCCTGGTCAGCGAAGAAGCTCCCATCGCCTCATCCGGCATTAACAGCCACTCACAGGACGCAGACGATTTGTCACTGGAAGACTATTTCCAGCATTTCGTGCTCGAACACCAGGAAGGCATGTCGGAAACCGAGCTGGCGCAAAAGCTCGGCATTAGCCGCAAGTGCCTTTGGGAGCGTCGCCAGCGTCTGGGCATCCCCCGCCCCAAGAAAGGCAGTACCGCCTCTTCCGCCAGCACGACCACCCAGTAACCCCCCGCCAATCCGCCAGTAACCTGGCTTTCGAGCCTCAGCGTTGTTACATAGCCTTACGCACGTAACAACTCTGACACTTACGGTAACAAACATCGCTGACGGGCCACTGACAAATTGCTTACATTTTGATCAGTATTTTTTAACTTATTGTTTTATAACGATTTTTTAAAGCTGGCACAGCACCTGCAATATCTAAGGGGCAAGAGAAGATCGGCCCATCAACAAAAACAACAACGGGCCAACCACAAGCAACCCCCACCCAAAAACAATAACAAGGGGGTAGCATTAACAAACGGGCAAATACCATTGTCAGCTGCTAACAACAAAAACAATAAACGACACTAATAATAAGAAAACAAATGACAGTGTAAGGTCATGGGGGCATCAAGATCCCCAGACATCAAGAATAATAAGCCCCACTCACCTGTTTCAGTATGCAGGTTCAGATCGTGATGCTTCGTCACGCTGCTAGAGCCGGCCTCGTGCCGGCCGCTCGTAGTTATATCCATCCTCACCTGATTCCTCTTATCCGTTACGCCGACGCTGCTACCCCCGGGTTCAATTCATTGCCATCGCACCTCAGTAACATGCTTACTATGAGACATTTCGCGCCATCAGGCCGATTTTAGCCATCAAATGGACATATTGACGGGCGCAAGGCATAGAGAATGATGGCTGCTTCCGCTAAACTGCGCGCTCTTTGAACAATGCGAGATCATGTGCAAACCATGGTAGTGGACTGGATCAAACGCTGGTTACCGCAAAAAACGAACAGCATCGAGTTGAATACAATTCCGAGAGACGAGCACCGCGTGTCCCGGAAAGACATCAACCATACCGCTTTGAAAGTGCTGTATCGCCTGCAAAATGCCGGTTACGAAGGGTACCTGGTCGGCGGTTGCGTGCGCGACCTGCAACTCGGCCTGAAACCCAAGGATTTCGACGTCGCCACCGACGCCACGCCCGAACAGGTGCGCAAGCTGTTCAGCAATTCCCGCCTGATTGGCCGTCGCTTCCGCATTGTCCACGTTACCTTTGGTCGCGAAATCATCGAAGTGACCACCTTTCGTGGGCGCACAGACGACAACAACGACAACCATCTGCAGAAACAGTCCGACGAAGGCCTGTTGCTGCGCGATAACGTCTACGGCTCACTCGAAGAAGACGCCGAACGTCGCGACTTTACCGTCAACGCTCTGTACTACACCCCCAAAGATTTCACCCTGAAAGCCTACGGCTCGGGCATGAATGACCTGGAAAACAAAGTGTTGCGCATTATCGGCGACCCGGAAACCCGCTACCGTGAAGACCCGGTACGGATGATGCGCGCGGTTCGTTTTGCTGCCAAACTTGGCTTCAGCATTGAACCACGCACTGGCGACCTGATTCCCGAGCTGGCACCGCTGCTCAGCAACGTGGCCGCAGCGCGTCTGTTCGACGAAGTGATCAAAATGCTGATGTCCGGCCACGGCCTGGCCACTTGGCGCCTGATGCGTGAATACAACCTGGTTGAGCCCTTGTTACCGGCGACACACGCTGCACTCAAAGCCTCATCCGACGGCTATTACGATGCCTTCATAGAACAGGCTCTGGTTAATACCGACGATCGCATCAATCGTGGCAAGCCCGTTACTCCCGCCTTCCTATATGCGGCTCTGCTGTGGCCTCCGGTTCGTGAAGAAGCCGAACACAGCATCAACATGGGCACACCGGAACAACCCGCCTGGTTGCAGGCTATGGGTAAAATAGTCGCGCATCAGATTTCATCCATCGCTATTCCAAAGCGGTTTTCGATCCCGATGAAAGAGATCTGGGAGCTCCAGTTGCGCTTGCCCAAACGCACGCCGAAACGCGCTGAGCAAGTCGCCAGCCACCCCCGCTTCCGTGCGGCCTACGATTTCCTGCTGCTGCGAGAAAGTGCTGGCGAGAAAACGGGCAATCTGGGCCAGTGGTGGACCGACTACCAGACTGAAAACCCGGATATTCGCCGCGATATGGCCAGCGAAGCGGCCAGTGACCGCCCGCGTCGCCGCCGGCGCCGTCGACCACCGCAAAACCGTGGCGAGTCAGCCTCCTGAACGACGCCCCAAGGCTCTGACGAATGCCTGCTGCATCACTGGAACATCGAGTGTACATTGCGCTCGGCAGTAACCTGGGCGTGAGCGCCGAGGCACTTGATGGCGCACTGGAGAAGCTCAGTGACCTGCCCGGAACCCGGGTGCTTCAGGTCTCGCCCTGGTACCGCAGCGCTGCCATCGGTGGCCCGGCCGACCAGCCCGACTACCTGAATGCCGTCTGTGAAATCACCACCGGGCTCGACCCCCTCCCGCTGCTCGATGCCCTGCATCAGATCGAACATCACTTCGGCCGTGAACGCCAGGTGCGATGGGGGCCACGCACGCTCGATCTCGACATCATCTGGTATCAGAACGTTACATCCGAAGACCCCGAGCTGACACTGCCGCACCCCAGAGCGCATGAACGGGCTTTTGTTATCCGCCCGCTAGCCGACATTGCACCTGACCTGGTGCTCGGGAATCAGTCTTTGAACCACTGGCTGGAACACACCCGGGACCAGGCGATAAGCCGCCTGTAAGCGCATTACCAACCACCATTCAACAATGACACCGCGAAACCCCGAATAGCCGGTAAACCGTGGCGGCAAAACCGCTGAACAGCACCAATACATGGCATACCATCACACCGGCTTGACTTAGCCCCCCCAAATCGCAACCATTCGCCCCCACCTAACCGATCGAGAGAGCCCCGATGGTGAAGAATCACACGGTAGCCACCCTGAAACAGCTCGTCGCCGACGGCCAGAAATTCAGCATGCTCACCGCCTATGACGCTTCTTTTGCGCAGATGTTCTCTACCCTGGGTGTCGAATCCCTGCTGGTGGGTGATTCACTGGGCATGGTGGTTCAGGGCCACACTTCTACTTTGCCGGTCACCCTGGAGCAGATGGTGTACCACACCACTGCCGTTGCCCGAGGCAACCAGGGGGCCCTGGTCATCGCCGATCTGCCGTTCAACAGCTACTCAAGTGTTGATCAATGCCAGGCCAATGCGGGCCAGCTCATGCAGGCCGGTGCACACATGGTCAAACTCGAGGGCGGTGCCTGGCTTGCCGACAGCATTGTGTCGCTCAGTCGCGCCGGCATCCCAACCTGCGTGCACCTTGGCTTGACGCCCCAGTCGGTTAACAAGTTCGGGGGCTACAAGGTTCAGGGGCGCGACGAAGCCGCCGCCCAGACCATGATCAACGATGCCATTGCCCTGGTAGAGGCCGGTGCTGATTTTGTGTTGCTTGAATGCGTACCGACTGATCTGGCCCGCGCCATTACCGACGCCGTGCCGGTGCCGGTAATCGGCATTGGTGCCGGCAACGTGACCGATGCTCAGGTGCTGGTCAGCTACGACATGCTGGGCTTCACCCAGCACCGCCTGCCAAAGTTTGTGAAGAACTATATGGCCGAACCCAACACCCTGGCCGATGCGGTGACCCGCTACATTGACGACGTGAAATCCGGCGCTTTTCCAGGTCCGGAACACGCGTTCGACTAAGCGCCTGTCGCCCGACACCCCACTGCCCGGCTCTGTAACTGACCCTGAGTGACTCTGTTATGAAAATTGTTGCTACTCTCGACGACCTTCGCACTGCCCTCGCCGACCTGCGGGCAGACGGCAAGCGCGTGGCGCTGGTGCCCACCATGGGCAACCTGCACGAAGGCCACATGCGGCTCATCAAGAGCGCCCGGGAGCACGCCGATATCGTTGTTGCGTCCATCTTCATCAACCCGACACAGTTTGGCGAAAACGAAGATCTCTCCGGCTACCCACGCACCCTGGAAGAAGACACCAAGAAGCTGATCGCCGAAGGCTGCCATCTGCTATACACCCCTAACAAGGCGGTCATGTACCCGGAGCCAGATCTGACCCGAGTCAGTGTCGACAAGATCACCACACTGCACTGTGGCGCCAGCCGCCCGGGACACTTCGTTGGTGTGGCGACCATCGTGCTGAAGTTTTTCAATCAGGTACAGCCGGACTGCGCCGTCTTCGGCCTTAAGGATTTTCAGCAGTTCACCGTACTGAAAACCATGGTCAGCAATCTCTTCCTGCCCATTAAGATGATCGGCGTCGATACCGGCCGCGCCGATGACGGTCTGGCCCACAGCTCACGCAACAACTACCTGACCGCCAGCGAGCGGGAACAGGCACCCGCTCTTTACCGCATTCTGTGCAACGCCAAGGCGGCCATTGAGCAGGGCGAGCATGACTTGGCCAAAGTGACCCGAACGGCCAAGGAAGCCCTGCATAATGCCGGCTTCACACCTGATTATTTCAATATAAGCCGCCGCATCGATCTGGAACCGGCCGCAGACGACGACCATGAACTGGTCATCCTGGCGGCGGCCTTCCTCGGCAAGGCACGGCTGATCGACAACGTTCAGGTGGATCGTTAGGCAGACTGCGTCCAATCACAGTTTCCAATAAAACCCCACTTCCGGATCACGCCTGATGCTGACCGGGGGTTCAATACGAGGTGCGCAATGGAATTAATCATGCTCAAGGCCAAATTGCATAAGGCCAAGGTCACACATGCGGTACTGAACTACGAAGGTTCCTGCGCCATTGGCGGCGACTTGCTCGATATGGCCGGCATTCGCGAGTTCGAGCAGATTCAGATTTACAACGTGACCAACGGCGAGCGGTTCACCACCTACGCCATTCGCGGTGAAGACAACAGCGGCATGATCTCGGTCAACGGCGCCGCCGCTCACAAAGCCAGCGTTGGCGATACCGTCATCATCTGCGCCTACGCCAACTTCTCCGAAGCCGAACTCGAAACCTTCAAACCCCGCATGCTCTACATGAACGACGATAATACCGTCAGTCACACCAGCAACGCTCTGCCTGTTCAACTTGCGTGAGTAACGCAACACATTAACAGACGCGAGACATGAAGGAACGTGGAACACTAAGGGACGCAACACATAAAGAGACGCACAAGCAGGGGCTTTGCGGTTGGCTGAAACGTCTTTTCCTGCCCTGCGTTTCTTAACGTTCCGCGTCTTTCTGTGTTCTACGTCCTTTGATGTGTCGCGTCCCTTCATATCCTACGTCTTTTTTGTCGGAAAATTTCACCAATCGGTGGTTTTTCCCGTCATTTTGTAATTAAATTACATAATTATTTTCCGGTTTGGTTGGTATCGCCTCAAAACACCCCAACCTACCCTCCATGCATTCTTAGTAATCCTAATCCACAAAAACAATCGGGAACCGACTTATGGCTTACGATCCGACCCAACTGGCAACCTGGAAAAAGCTCGAAGAACACCAGTCTGCCATCGCCGATGTGCACATGCGCGACCTCTTTGCCGAAGACCCGCAGCGCGGCCCCCGCATGACCGAGCATGCCGCCGGTATCGAGCTCGACTATTCCAAAAACCGGGTAACCGACGAGACTATGAACCAGTTGATGGCGTTGGCACGGTTGGCCAAGTTGCCGGAAGCCATTGAGGCCATGTTCAACGGTGAGGTGATCAACCACAGTGAAAACCGCCCCGCCCTGCACATTGCGTTGCGTAACCGTAGCCAGCGCCCTATTAAGGTGGGTGGCGAAGACATCAATGAGACGGTTAACGCCACTCAGGAAAAAATGAAAGCCTTTGCGGAGTCGGTTCACAGTGGTGCCTTTGCCGGCCACACCGGTAAAAAGCTGCGCACCATTGTCAACATCGGCATTGGTGGCTCCTACCTGGGTCCGAAAGTGGTATCCGATGCGTTGAAGCCCTACTGGCAAGACGGCTATAACCTCAAATACATTGCCAACATCGACGGCACCGACGTCACCAGCGTCTGCCGGGATCTTGATCCGGAAACAACGCTCTTTGTCGTGGCTTCAAAAAGTTTCAACACCCTGGAGACCCTGAAAAACGCTGAAGCCGCGCGTGAATGGTTCTTCCAGCAGGGTGGCAAGCCGGAACAGGTAAAGCACCACTTTGTCGCCGTTTCCACCAACATCAAAGCCGCGACTGAATTCGGCATCGACGAAGCCAATATGTTTCCGATGTGGGATTGGGTCGGTGGACGCTACTCGCTCTGGTCGGCCATTGGTCTGGCCCAGGCCATTGTGATCGGCTTCGACAATTTCGAGCAGATGCTCAGTGGCGCCCATGACATGGACGAGCATTTTCGCACCACCGGCCTTGAGCACAATGTTCCGGTCATCCTGGGCATGCTCGGCGTCTGGTACCACAACTTCATGGGGGCTGAATCCCATGCGGTACTCAGTTACGACGAAAGCCTGAAGGACCTGCCGGCCCACCTGCAGCAAGTCGATATGGAATCCAACGGCAAGGCCGTAACTCAGGATGGCCACCCGGTTGGCTGGAGCACCGGGCCGGTGATCTGGGGCGGTACCGGGACCAATGGCCAGCACGCTTATCACCAGCTGTTGCATCAGGGTACCCGCCTGATCCCGGCCGATTTTCTGATGCCGCTGAAAAGCCACAACCCGGTGGCCGATCATCACCCCTGGTTGTTTGCCAACTATCTTGGCCAGCAACAGGCGTTGCTGGAAGGAAAAACCGAAGCCGAGGTTACCGCTGAGCTGAAGGCAAAAGGCCTTGATGCGGCCGCCGTTGCCGAGCTGGTACCGCACAAGGTGGTACCGGGCAATCGCCCCTGCAACAGCCTGGTGTTTGAACAGGTTACGCCACAGGTGGTGGGCGCGCTGATCGCCCTGTATGAACACAAGGTGTATGTGCAAGGCATTATCTGGGGCGTCAACAGCTTCGATCAATGGGGCGTTGAGCTTGGCAAGGTACTGGGCAACAGTGTGTTTGAAGCCCTGGAGTCAGGCAATACGGATGGCTACGACAGCTCCACTGCTCAGCTAATCGAACGGTTCAGACAAGCAAACCGCTAAATGGCAACAGACCTCACCTGGCTGCCGGGTGAGGTCGTCCTCAACGGGTCGGCCCCCAACCGAACCCGCATCTTCCGCCCATCGCCTGGCCTGCATGAGCTGTCGACTTTGCGCTGCTCTACTGCCTGGACACTAGCTCTAATACCCCACTCTCCTGACGATGACTCAAAGACCAAGCTTCAGACTTGCTAATGATACTAATTATCAATATTGTTCGCATAAATCATTTTCTGGATTGGGTGCTCGTCACCGGTTTGGAAACAAGGAGAGCAGTCAATGAAACACAGCATGCTGGCTTCAATAACCTATGTTGTATTGTTGGGAGTCGCCTCCGCGGAAGGCTTTCCGGTAACCATTGAACACAAGTTTGGCGAAACGACGGTGACTGCCGAACCCGAGCGCATCGTTTCGGTCGGCTACACCGAGCAGGATGATCTGTTTGCTTTAGGCAAGGTGCCCATCGCCGTTCGACCCTGGGCCTTACCGGTGCCCCATGGCATTTGGCCCTGGGCAGAGGCCGCTGCCGGTGATGCAGAGCCGGTCGTTCTGGGCAGTGGCCCACTCGATTTTGAGACCATTGCCCAGCTGGAGCCGGATCTGATCATCGGCATCTACGCCGGAACCACTCGCGAAGAATACGATCGGTTGTCGCTGATCGCCCCCACCGTTCTACAACCGGCAGACTATGTTGACTATGCCACGCCCTGGGAGGAACAGACGCGCATCATCGGTCGCGCTGTGGGCAAAGTCGACGAAGCGAATACCCTGATAGCCGACATCAAAAAACGATTTGAACAGGCCCGGAAGGAGCACCCTGAGTTTGAGGGCAATACGGTCGCGGCGGCTTACTACTCGAATGGCCAGGCCGGTGCTTTTGCCAGCGGCGAACCCAGAAGCCGCTTCTTTACCGAACTGGGGTTTGTTATTCCAGAGATCTACGACGAACTGGCTGGCGATGCCTTTTACACCACCTTCAGTCTTGAACGTTTCGATCTGCTCGATGTGGATCTCCTGGTTTGGTATTGGGGCGAGCTGGAATCCGATGACATACTGCCCCTGCGCAGAACATTGCAGGCACATCAGGATGGCCGCGAAGTCATCTTAACGCCTCAACAGCGCTTTGCGCTGTCTTTTTCCAGCCCACTGAGCCTCACCTACGCACTGGATGAGTTGGTGCCGGAGCTGGCTGACACCCTCAAATAGCCGGATGAAATGATCATGAAAATGCAGGAAATCAAAGCCTTTATACCCGCCAGGGATTTTGAACTGTCGCGTCGTTTCTATCTGGACCTGGGGTTTGAGATCCCCTGGCGGGATGAACAATTGGCTTATGTGCGTTACCAGCACTGCAGCTTTCTTTTGCAGAATTTCTATGTCGAAGCCCATGCCCGGAACTGTGTTATGCATTGCCTGGTGGAAGGCGTCGATGACTGGCACGCGATATTGTCACAAAAGCAGTTGGCGAAGACCTACGGCGTACAATTATCTGACCTGGAAAATCAGCCCTGGGGCATGCGTGAATTCACGCTGACCGACCCCGGCGGGGTGCTGTGGCGAATTGCCCAGAATCAGTAAGGGATGACTGACTGAAACTAGCCATGCAATATTACGCTTACCGGTAAGTCTGATTGCCCTAGCATTAGCTTTCAGTACCCCCCGCTGTTCCTCGCCTATAGCCCCCATAAAGCTGACGCCATGCGTCACTTTTAAACCCTGCAACACCCACCTCACTCAATTTTTTGTGCAAATCGTCAATCCTTTGTCATTACAATGCCCGAAATACGACCTACTCCCTTGCAACGCCAAAAAAACCGCATAAACTCGCCAATATTGAGAGCCAAGTCTCATTCTGGACCCCATGGAATGGCCAAGTAAGTAGAAATAGGATCCGGAATTTATTCTTTGGCACGGTTCTGGCTAAGTGAAAGTTACACCAGACAAGCTTTAATACTAATATTGGGATACTGACTATGAAACAGCAAAAAGGTTTTACATTGATTGAATTGATCATGGTTATCGTGATTCTGGGCATCTTGTCTGCTTTTGCCTTGCCACGGTTTGTTGATTTTTCTACCCAGGCTACGGACGCCACTGAAGCTGGCCTTACTGGTGCCGTGAAAAGCACATGGGGAATATTAGTTGCGGAAAATCGCGTAAATGGGAACGCCGCTTTTCCAACGGTAACTGAGTTAGCGGCAGGCATTGATGGTGACGGGATATCAGCAGTTGCGACTGGGGTTCAAGTTACGATCAGTGGTGGCACACAAGTTGTACCAACATTTACAGACGATAGTTGTGCTACTGCAACAACAGCTGTTGGCGACTCAGTATTGTGTGTAGGCAGTTTGTAAGAGTAACGATAAGAACAAAAAGTGCCTTGCTATCTAGTCTGTGCAAGTTTGCAGGGCACTTTTTTAGACTCAATCAAAACCTACATTGGCTCGATTTCACTTACCTTTCTCATAGAAGTGCAATTGAATAGGTACATCTGAATGAGGAAAGCTTATTTTGGGTTCAGTCTAGTCGAATTAGTTCTGGTACTGCTACTGCTATCCATCATATCCGCTGTTGCCGCTCCTAGATTTTTCAACTCAACTCCTTTTTCGAACAACAGTGTAAGAACCAACCTTCAGTCCACTCTGACTTACGCACACAATCGTGCCACAACTTCTCAATGCACCCTAGAAATTCGCCTCACCACCACCGGCTGGTCCGTATTGCAAGATGACGACTGCCAGAGTAGTGGTTCCAGTGGTGCTGGCTGCAGTGCTCCACTGAATTTTATAACGCCCGTCAACGCACCTGGTGAGTCGACCCAATTAACAGGCACACTCACAAGCAACTCACTGCAACGTTTGTTTTTCACCCCAACGGGTCGTCTGTACCGCAGCACCACAGCAGGTGATTGCACCAATTTACCCGCAAACCCGGTGCCCAGTGGCACTCAGATTGTTGGCTTGACACCCGCTACGACCTTGCAACTGGATGGAGTCACTGGCTATGTGGCGATTCAGTAGCATGCGCACTCATGCCTCAGCTCACGAACATCAGCGCGACTCGCAGCGCGGCGTGACGCTGATCGAGCTGGTCATTTCCATTGTAATCATTGGCATTGCTGCCGCTGCCATTCTGCAGAGCCTAGGGTTTTTGACGATCAATAATGTTGACCCGATGTTACGCAGCCAGGCCAATATGGTGGCACAGAGCACGTTGAATGAGGTCTTGAGCCAGTCTTTTTTTGATGGCGATGACGACCCACGCATCGACGAATCAATAACCGACCCCGATATATGCCCCACACCGGAAACCGGCGCCAGTTACGACCGCAGGCTATGGGATAACCTTTGCGACTACAACGGCTTCGATTCCAACAGTGACGACGGGCTCGCCCCCGGTATTCGCGACCGGCAGGGGAACGCCCTGCCCGGTTTGTCGAGCTACCGGGTTCAGGTTACTGTGGACACCAGCACGGGCCTGGCACTGGGTACGCTGTCGAATACGGCGGGTTGCACGCCCCGCATAGCAAGAATCACCGTTACCGCCTCAGACCCTCGCGGCCAAACGGTTCAGCTCACCGGCTATCGAACCAGCTACTGGGATGAGGGTTGTTAATATGATGACGTCCATACACCCGAAACGCTTTCACCAGCCCGGCTTTACGCTGGTTGAACTGATCATCGTGATCGTGATCATCGGCATTCTGGTAGCGGTCGTCGGCCCTCTAATCGGCAATCGCTATTCCGCCATTGTCGATACCCAACAACGCGCGGCCTGGGTGCAACAGGGCGAAGCCGCCTTTTTTCAACTGCGGCAAGATCTGGACAGGTCGGTTCCCAATTCGGTGCGCACCTCAGAGGCAACCGCTGGCAATGATCAGGTTGTGGAGTTTTTCACCCTGTCTCCGGATCAGGCACAACCGGCCTTGCGATACCGTGATCGCAACTACGCACCCACCTACGATCGACTGAACCTCAATAACGACGAGTCTTTTGATGTTTTTGGGGTGCTGTCCAGCTTGCCGGCAGGCACGTCAACCTATGTTTCAATCGCCTCACCCGGTTTTAGCCAACTCTATAGCGATTGGGCCGATGAACTGGCGGGCAACCAGGAAGGCTACATAGCAGAGGTCAATTCGATTGTTAACCGAACCACCTGCGACTGTGGCGATTGCTCTCAGTGCCCGGTGACCCAGATAACACTCGACAACAGCAACCACCGCTTCCCCAGTGACAGTCCCTTTTTCAGGGCCTACTTTACCAATGGGCCCGTCGCTTACCGTTGCGACAGCGGGCGGCTGGAGCGCATTACCGGCTATACTGACCTGAGCAACACGGCACTGGCCAGCCGCATAGGCGCAGCCACACCGGCTCGCATTACCGACGATGTCACGCAATGCCGCTTCAACTGGACACCAGGCTTTCTGTACCGCCCCCCTACCCTCACGATTACACTGGCCCTGGGGGATAGCTCGGAAGGCATTCAACTCACCGATACCTTTGTGCTGGGGAATGGCCTGTGAACCGCAAACCACAGCAAGGCGTCGCACTGGTCGCAGTTATTTTTCTGATCGTTGTCATCGGCGCTGCTCTGGTGGTCATCTCCCGGTTGTCGATTTCATCCAGCGCCCAGGTCACGCAAAACCTGCTGCAAAGCCGGGCACGACAGGCCGCCTCAGCAGGGCTTGAATGGGCCACTCAACGGCTGGTAGAAGAAGGGTCCGGCGCCTGTGTAGCCAATACAACCGTCACGGTCCCTGCCTACTCTGATTACACAGTCACCGTGCGGTGTACCGAAGGGAGGTATAACCGCCCCAACCCGGTCGCGCAACGCGTCTATCTGTATCGGCTGACGGCCCAAGCGGCCTTTGGCAATCTGAACGATGCCAACTACGTCTGGACCCATCGCAATGCCACAGTTGAACTCTAAGTTACGTCGAAGCATTACCCGTGTACTGGTAGCCGGTGCAACACTGAGTGTTAGCCTACCTGCTCTGGCTGAGGTTTTTAACCTATCGCTGGGCCAGTTTCCCGGCTGCTCGACCAGCTGGAATGTTTCGGGCACAACCTATACCTGTACAGGTGACGGCCGCATCACATTGAATAATGGCGACGACATCGTTGCCAATACCAACGTAACCCTGGTTGCCAACAATGGTTTCAGATTGGGAGACGGTAGTGTCGGGTCCAATACCAATCGCATTGACCTGGTCGATAGTTACGGTCAAATCATTACCGATGGAAGCTCCGTATTCGGTGATCTGACTTCGAACAGCAGCGGCATCGAATTAACCGACAGCATTGTCAATGGCACCCTGACGGCCAATGGTGACATAGATCTCGATGGCGGTACCGTTACCGGTAAAGTGACCAGCCTCAATAATCGCGTTGAAGCCCAAGACACTAACCTGCTCGGGGGCGCCCAGGCCCAATCCGGTATGATGTTTGACGGTGGCACACTCAGTGGCGACTTCGTTATGACTTCCAACAACCCCATTGAATTTGAGGACGTCACCTTCATCGCAGGGAGTGTCAGCGGGGCCAGCAGAGTAAGAATTGAAGACAGCACCTTTGGTAGCCCCTCAAATCCGGTCAATGTAGTCAGTAATTCCAATGAAATTGTAGTGCGCAATTCCACAGTCCATGGCGATTTGACGGCACCCATTAATTCCGAAATCGATGTTTCCAACAACAGCAACGTCTACGGCACCTGCACTCCTACCAGCCCCAATTGCCAGCCAGCAGCGCCCCAACCTCCGGAAAACTGTGCACTTAACCCGGGCCTTCAAGGCGAGTATTTCAACAATCGCTTTTTAACGGGTACGCCCGCCTATGAAGACACCGTGTCGACCATCGACTTCGCATGGGGCTCCGGCTCACCCAGCACCGCTGCGGTAGGCAACGACAATTTCTCGATTCGCTGGACTGGCTATCTCTATGCGCCAACTACCGGAACTTACACTCTGGCTACCAACTCGGACGACGGTGCAAGGTTGTATATCGATGGTAACCTGGTCATCAACGACTGGTCCGATCACGCTCCGAGAATTGTAACTGCTACGGTCTCCTTGCAGGCGGGTGAACTGGTTCCTGTTGTATTGGAATATTATGAGAACGGCGGTGGTGCGACCATTCAACTGGGGTGGGAGCCGCCGGGTGAATCTGGCCTGACAATTATTCCAGCCTCTGCACTTTACTACTGCACGTCGCTGACGCCTGTCGCTTATTACCCACTCAATGAAAGCAGTTTCTCCGGTGCGGCAGGGGAAATTCTGGATTACAGTGGTAACAACAATCACGCCACAACCACGGGCAATATTACCCCGGCAGCGGGTTACACCTGCGAAGGCGCTTTAGTACCGGCCAACAACAGCAGTGCATTGCGCTCCGCGATCGATACCGGTTTAAACCCGGGTGACCTTACCCCAACCCGCGGGACACTCAGTTTCTGGTATAAAAGCAACCTCGACTGGGATGGCGATAATCAGGACCGGGTTCTGTTTTCTGCCAACAGTGATCAATACGGCAACAATGGGAACAACCGCTATTTTTACCTCATGCTCCGCAACGATGGGCGGCTGCGGTTCGAGTTTGAAGATTCAAACGACGGCGACTACAACTTTCAAACCAACAACAGCACCCGAAACTTTAACGCAAACGAATGGGTACATGTAGCCATCACCTGGGACATGATCGATGGCGATTTCGGTATCTACGCCAACGGTACAGCCGTGGGCACGTTAAACAACCAGAATACAACCGGACTACTCAGCCAGCTCAACAGTCTGTACATCGGCGACAACCGTTCCAATTATGTCGAGCCCGGCCGTTCCGCCAACGGTGTGTTCGACGAAGTGCGACTCTACGACTATGCCCAGTCCAGCAGTCAGATTCTGGCCGACATGGGCAACACCGTTGCCTGCTCAACACCGGGCACCTGCATCACCGATACCTTTAGCGGCAGCCTGAGCGCCGACTGGCAAACACTGCGCAGCAGTGGCAGCTTTACACCTCAGGTCGTTGGAGGACGACTGCGCCTGACCCCCGATAGCACCAACATTGCAACGGCTACCACCTTCTTGCGGCAGTTCCCAAGTGAAAACAACCGCGTCGTCGTCGAGTTTGATTTCTACGCCTACAAGAATAACGGCGCCACCAATGCCGCCGATGGCGTGACCGTCACTTTTTCTGACCGCGACATTACTCCTTTTCCAGGCAGCTTTGGCGGTTCACTGGGCTACGCACAACGAAACAATGGCGACCCGGGCTTCAACGGCGGCTGGCTGGGCATTGGTCTGGACGAATTTGGCAATTTCTCGAACCCGACTGAGGGTCGGGTCGGGGGCCCCGGAGCCCGGAGCAATGCCATTGCCATCCGTGGCTACGGGTCTGGCACAACCGGGTACCGATACTTGCGAGGTACGTCCGCCAACATATCCCCGGCGGTGCTGACATCCAGCACAACACCACACCGGTATCGCATTACTATTGATAACAGCAACGGCACTCAGGCGCTGGTAAAAATCGAGCGCAACGCAGGCTCTGGGTACGTAACACTGGTGAGTGAATTCGATGCACTCAACGAAGCCGGCCAGCCGGCCATTCCTGAAAAGCTTGTACTTACCCTAACCGGCTCGACCGGCGGCAGCAGCGCCAATCATGAGATCGATAACTTTCAGGTGTGTGCCGACATTATCGAGCCCTACGATGCCCCCATTCACCATTTTGAGCTGGTTCGAAACCAGGCCGTCGGACTCACCTGCGAACCCCTGGATGTGACCATTCGCGCTTGCGCCAATGAAGCCTGCACACTGGAATACACCGATCCGTTCAGCGCTACCCTGAGCCCTGTTGATGGCTGGGAGGGTGGTAATGTGGTGACCGATATCGTCTCTGGAGAGTCGATCGGCTACTTACCTGGCGCAGCTGGCACCTACACCCTGGGCGTGCCAAACAGCACACCCTCGACGGTGCCACTCACTCAGAATTTGTGCTTTATCGCTGGTTCAACAACCGCTGAAGCCAATTGCCAGGTGACGTTCAGTGATGTCGGTTTGCGCTTCTTCCCGACTGAGAATACAACCAACAGCACGGCGTTCTTCGATCTGATCGCCGGTGCGACTGAAGGGCCTTTTTCGGTGCAGGCAGTGCGGACCAATACCACCGGTGTTTGTGAAAGTCTGTTCAGCGACGGTGGCACACTGGATTTTACAGCGGGCACTGACTGCAGCGACCCGACCAGTTGCAGCCCCTCCCAACAGGTCGAACTGACCAACGCAGGCACCACAACTGTATTGCCTAACCCACAGAACGAAGTTGCCGGTGAAGACACCACCACGCTGCCGCTGACATTTACGGCAGACTCAACGGCCGAGTTTTCACTGCTATCACCTGACGTTGGCGTTCAACCATTAACGTTGGAATACACCCTGCCCGATGTTGACGGCAATCCCTCATCAATTACCTTGAGTCAAAGCGTCAACCTGCGAGTTCAACCTGCCGAGCTTCGCCTGTTGAGGGTTCGCAACAGCGACGGTGACGAGCTTGCAACCGACGGTTCGGTAACCGCCAGCGCCAATGCCCCGGTATTTACCCAAGCCAGCGAGCCCTTCCGGCTAGAGGTGCAAGCCCTCAATGCCCTTGGAAGCCCCACTCCCAACTTTGCCCGCACGATAACGTTACCAGACATCAACTGGGGCGCTTTGACCACCATTGCCGCTCCGGGTGATGAGGACGCAAAGGGCGAACTGAGTGGCGGAGATGGCAGCTCGACACCCGGCAGTGCCTGGGCAGCTTACGAACAGCCCGATGGCACCCTTGATACCAGTACACTGACCCTGGCCACGGGACTGGGGTTGAGCTTTTCCGACCTGGGGGTCATTGACCTCAAGGGGAAAATTGACAGTTACCTCGCCAGGACGGGTTCGCCAGACTTGGAGGTTGAATCCAATACCGTTCGGGTAGGTCGTTTCATTCCCGCCTATTTGCGCATTACTCAGAACAACCCGGCCAACTGGGGTTCGACGTCTTTCCATTATCAGGGTCAGACTGCGACGCTGTCGTCGATTCCATTAGTAGTGGAGGCGTTTGATGTCAACAACAACGCGATCTCCAACTACGACGGTGACTTTTTCAAGTTGGCGCTAAACACGGATGACCTGTATCAAAAGCCCGCCGGCCAGAACAACACAGGCGGTGATCTGACGTACGATCAAGTCACTTGGGCCTTGTCAGACACAGAAAATTACGACGGCGAGGTGATCCTGACTCTCAGTCAAACCGAACTGTCCTGGCCGCGCTCAGCTGGCGTACCAACTGTAGACGATGCCCCGCAGGCGGTGAATCAGTTGATCGTTGAGGCCAACAAGCTCAGCGATGGCGAGGCGTGTCACGGCGACGGGGCTGCGTGCGAGGGTCTGACCCTAAATCTTAATTCAGTTGATCTCTACTACGCCCGGCTAAACGCCGAACGCCAGGTCAGTACTCAGGAAACGGCCGAACTACCAGTATGGGTTGAAGTACTCGACGATGTAGATAGCAGCATAACCCCCAACGTCGTCAGTTTTGCTGCGTTTACGGGCGACAACGCAACCGGCACTGGCGAGATTCCCGGCCTCAGCTTCCAGGGGGTTTGTGAGCCCGGCGGTCTCAATTGTGCTGGCGTAGCCAACTCGGCCGATGGCACTCTGGTTGGTTTGAACGCGGGTGCCGGCACCCTGGTGGCAGAATCGACCACACCGGGTATCGTGGGTGTTCTGGTTGATGTGCCCAATTGGCTGACATGGGATTGGGATACCGGGCTGGGTATGACCGGGCCACCCAGCACCCTGTATTTCGGTCTGTACCAGGGGCGCTCGCCCCTGTTGTTCCAGCAGGACGGCTTCCGTTAACGATCCGTGCTGACCGTCAGGGGCCATAGTTGCCTGTGTCCCTGCGGCTGCCCCTCACTGACAAATCGCACCAGGCCGTCGTAGTCAAACCCGCGCCACTGGCTAAGATACTGGCGAATCAGTGATTCGCCCGGAACATCTACCGGTACGATGGCTTCCGTGCAGCCCTTGCCTTCAATGTGCCAGAAACACTGGCCACTGGCATCAGCAAACACCGATACCCGGGTCAGATCCGCCAGGTCCAGCTCGGTTAGAGCACCGCTGGCACGGCGATAGACGAGATGATCGTCGGTCAGTACCACGGCCGGTCCTGAACCGGCGTCGCTTCGGTGTTGGCGTCGGAAGGGAGACATCATCGGGCATCAAAATCCGGCAAGCCGTTCAAGGGGTCGTCTGCATCACCGGAATCGCGAACCACCAAAATGGTGGTGCGCCGGTTGGCAGAGCGCCCAGCGGCCGTGTTGTTATAGGCAATGGGATAACGGTCGCCCTGATAGTCGGTCAGGATAATCGACGGGTCGACACCCTGTTCCACCAGATAATCGGTCACGCGGTTGGCTCTGCGCTCGGACAGCCGGCGGTTATCGTAGCGGGTACCTACGTTATCGCTGTGGCCGACCACTTCCAGCGCCAGAATGCGCTCATCGGCTGCGACGTAGGCAACCAGATCATCCAATACAGACTGCGCCGTATTATCGAGCAGCTCGCCGCCACTCGGGTAATTGACTACCGTGCGCTCGACCTGGCTGAAATTGACCGGTAACAACCCGGCAGAACAGGCCAGATAGTCGTTGTAATAGCTTTTGAATTCAACCGGCGACACCTGCACGCGAATCGACTCGGAGCCATAACGCGCCTGCCGCGTGAAGGTCGGTGCCATGCCATTGGCCAGCTCGCCCATGATGCGCCGGGCCCGGTCGGGCTCCACGCGCAGCGGAATGTCCCGGTCTTGCACCCGCACATAGCCCAGCTCGTGAGTCAGAGCGCTGGAGCGCCAGTCTGGCGCCTCTACGGTCAGCGCCGCCTGGCCCAGGGCCATCTGGTTGCGGGTGGCCTGCAAATAGAATTCAAGCTCTTCACCCGCCTCATGAAAGAACACGGCCAGGCCGTATTGCGGAATCGGCTGATAAAACTTGCAGTAATACTCGTTGGCCTCCAGTTGCCAGGTGGTGTCGGACAGGCCGGTACCGTAGTCCGCTGCCCAGGCCACCGGCAGGCAACACCCCAGCACCAGGGCGATCAGGCCATCGCGGCCAAAAATCACCGCTGCCTGGGGTGCTTGGGCCAATCGTTGCCGAACGGTCATCTGTGTATCTCCCGTGTTTTGCCGGTTATCGGCCGAATATTGACCGAAAAGAGGCCTGTTTACGCCCTATTTATAAAACCACAGCAAACGCCTTGCCATAACTGACCAGTTCATTAAGATGATCGTCAAATTCATGGTCTGGAGCGCGCGTGTCGCACCCCGAAGCTCACTGGCTGTTATCGCAGCGTTTTCGTGGTTATTACCCGGTTGTCATCGACGTCGAAACAGCAGGCTTCAATGCCCGCACCGATGCCCTGCTCGAAATTGCCGCCGTTACTCTGAAAATGGATTCAGAAGGCTGGCTATCACCGGATAAAACCCTGTTTTTCAATGTTCAGCCGTTTGAAGGCGCCAATATGGAAAAGGCGGCGCTTGAATTCACCGGGATCGACCCGCATAACCCTCTGCGCGAGGCCGTCGATGAAGCCGATGCGCTGAAGAGCATCTTCAAAATGGTACGCCACGGCGTCAAGGATGAAGAGTGCAAGCGGGCCATACTGGTCGGCCACAACGCGACCTTCGACCATTCGTTTTTGATGGCCGCGGTCGAACGAGCCGACATTAAGCGCAACCCTTTTCACCCGTTCTCAACCTTCGATACCTCGGCGCTGGGCGGCTTGGTTTACGGCCAGACCGTGCTCAAGAAAGCCTGCGAAGCTGCCGGTATTGAATTCAACGACCGCGAAGCCCACAGTGCCGAGTACGACACTCGCAAAACCGCCGAGCTGTTTTGCGACATGGTCAACCGCTGGAAGCAGCTCGGTGGCTGGCCACTGGTGCCAGAAGTCGGGGAGTTTGAAACCCAGCAGGAATTTATGGACCGGCAGGAGCAGAGCTGATGAAATGCATGGCTGACCTGTGTGTTATCCCTATTGGCGAGGGCGTCTCGGTTGCTGACGAGATTGCCCGGTGCCAGCGCATCCTGCAACGTTTCCCGATTGAAACCCGAATGCATGCCTATGGCACCAATCTCTATGGCGACTGGGACGACGTCTTCGCCGCCGTCAAGGCCTGCCACGCCGAGCTTCACGAAGGCGGTGTCACCCGCCTGTCATCCACCATCAAGGTTGGTACCCGTACTGACAAAGACCAGACCTTCGATGACAAAATCGGGGCGGTTAACAACCGCCTGGCGCCTTAAACCTCTAGCCGGGTGTTAGCCCGGCCAGCGTTCCTTCCTACTCGTCTGTCGCCGTCTCAGTTTTCTTCGGAGCCGCCTTACTCTTGGCTTTCGCCTTCGGACGTCCGTTATGCCAGACGATCTTGCTCTTGTTCCGCGCCAGCTCATCGAAGGCAAAATCATCGACGGTCAGCATGTCGAGTACATCGGCTTCATAAGCCACCATGAAGGTGTAGTCCGCCTCACTGATCAGTTCTGCCTTTAACGCTTCTTCAGCACGCTGCTCCGGGTGCAGCGCCGTCGCTGGCAACTGACCCTTGGCATACGCCTTGTTGACCACCTTGTACAACTCGGTTGCCCGATCATTGTCTTTCAGCAGGGCGTTGTAACGCGCCAGCGGATTCTCCTGTTGGCCTTCTTCGTGCGTCTGCCAGGTGTCTTCAATCAGATGGCTGCGCAGGGGCGTATCGGTTGATACATCCCGGGCGATGCGAGCCACCAGTTTATCGGACGGCATTGGCCAGCGCTTACCCAGCGGCAATACAATCGGGCGCACGGCAATGGCAACTGGGCGGTTCGGCAGGTTGTCGAGAATCTCGTCGATGGCAATTTCAGCACGGTGCAGCAGGAACTCACAGCTGTAGCGCATCAGCGCTTCCTCACCGGCGACCTTGGTGCCCTCGTGCCATTCTTTGAGCACCATCGAAGTCATATAGAGGTTCGACAGCACATCCCCCAGCCGCGCCGAGAGCATTTCCCGCTGTTTCAGCCCACCACCGAGTGTGCCCATGGCCACATCGGCCAGCAAACTGAAGGAGGCGCTGAACCGGTTGACCGCCCGGGCATAGCGACCGGCATCGCCGTAAAACGGCGTCTCGCCCGTTGGAATACCCAGCGCCGCAGTCAGCGAGCGCGCCACATTACCGGCAGCCATGCCAATATGCCCGAAAATGGCTTTATCGAAGGCTTTGGCATCGTTGTTGTCTTTCGCTTCCAGCTCTTTCAGCACCCAGGGGTGGCAACGAATCGCACCCTGACCAAAGATCATCAGGCTGCGGGTCATGATGTTCGCGCCCTCAACGGTGATCGACACCGCCGTCGATGAATAACCAATGCCCAGATAGTTTCGCGGCCCGAGGGTTACGGTTTTACCGCCATGCACATCCATGGCGTCCGTCACCATCTGGCGCTGGAACTCGGTCAGCTGGCTTTTCAGAATAGCTGAGGGTACGGCCGGTTTTTCACCGTTGTCGATCATATTAGCGGTGTGCCGCACCGTGGCGCGAGCGATGTACGCCATGGAGGCGATGCGCGCCAACGGCACCTGCACCCCTTCCATGTCCGCCACCGGTACATTGAACTGACGGCGAATGCGCGTAAAGCCACCGGCCAGTCCAACCATATAACGGCCCGAGCCGCTGGCACCGGAAGGCAGCGTAATGCAGCGCCCTACCGAGAGGCATTCCACCAGCATTCGCCAGCCCTGACCGGCCATCTCAGTGCCGCCAATCAGCCAGTCCATTGGAATAAACACATCTTTACCGATGATCGGGCCGTTCATAAAGGGGCTGCCGATGGGCGCATGACGACGGCCAATTTCCATGCCCTCGGTATCCCGCGGGATCAGCGCACAGGTGATGCCAATGTCGTCGGTATCGCCCAGCAGTTTATCGGGGTCAAACATCCGGAAGGCCAGGCCGACCACGGTGGCAATGGGCGCCAGGGTAATCCAGCGTTTCTCGAAGTTCAGTCGGACGCCCAGAACTTCCTTACCCTCATGCATGCCTTTGCAGACAATGCCGGTATCGGGAATCGAGGTCGCATCTGACCCGGCGCGTGGGCCAGTCAGACCAAAACAGGGGATTTCACGGCCATCGGCCAGGCGCGGCAGATAGTGGTCTTTCTGTTCCTGAGTCCCGTATTTCAGCAGCAACTCGCCCGGGCCGAGGGAATTGGGTACCCCAACCACCACCATCAGCGACTCATTGACCGACAACTTCTGCAACACGGCCGACTGCGCCTTGGCCGAAAAGCCCAATCCGCCGTATTCTTTCGGGATGATCATCCCGAAAAACCCTTCTTTCTTCAGGTAATTCCAGGCATCGGCCGGCAAATCGGCGCGTTCGTTGGCGATGTCCCAGGCATTGCACATGCCAGAGACCACACCACACTGATCATCAACAAAGGCCTGTTCTTCATCGGTGAGGCCATTGTTGCGGTTGTCCATCAGCACCCGCCAGTCGGGACGACCGGAAAACAATTCACCATCCCAGCCGACGGTACCGGCTTCCAGCGCCACCCGCTCGGTATCCGAGACCTTGGGTGCCACCTGCTTGAAAATCGAAAACAGTTTTGGCGTCAGCCAGCTGCTGCGCAGCGCCGGCAACCCGCCAATGGCCGTACCAGCGGCCGCCAGAATCAACAGGGCGCCCAACCAGGGGCTACTCCACATGAAGCCAAGGATGCCCACGATGGCAAAGCCGACCACAAGGGCCATGGCGCCCATTTCGCGGCGTAAAATCACAAGCTTGACGACCACCGCCAACGCCAGAATCAATAAATGGTTCATAATGATCTCCCGATCGGTAAAAAATACCCGTGCCCTCACACCAGACTCTACACCTTAAACCGCCTGGACGAGCCGATAATAAAACACATGTTTGAAACTTAGCGACTTGTTGATCAAGTTGCCAATCGAAAGCACCGCTTTCCGGGCTTTTTTGCCAGAGGGGAACGAATCTTTCATATAAGGGGCGGGAAATGAAAAAACCGGGCAGAGCCCGGTAAAAAGGAGAGTATTGGGTAAAACAAGATCGATTAAGCGGAATGCTCACCGATAAAGGCTTTCAGTGCACTGGCAGGCTGAGCGCCGACACGGGTACCCACTGGCTTGCCATTTTCAAACATCATCAGGGTGGGCAGGCCGCGAACACCGTATTTGGACAACACGTCCGGGTGGGCATCGGCATCCAGCTTCACGACGTTGACCTTGCCTTCGTATTCGCTGGCCAGGTCTTCAAGTACCGGAGCAATCATTTTACAGGGGCCACACCAGTCGGCGTAGAAGTCCACCAGAGTCAGACCCTGGCCACCTTCAACATTGGCATTAAATTCGTCTGCATTCAGCAATTTCACATTCGACATTCTGCTTTCCTCTTCAGGGCAATGACTTTAATGCCCCCCATCATAAGTGCTTTAATTTTTGATACTAGACAGTATTTTTGAGCATCTTTATGCCATATTTGGAACAATCACCCTGGTAAGAGAACCCTAATCATGGAATTGGATGGCCTGTCCCTTTTTGTCGATACCGTCAACGCGGGCAGCATCACCGCTGCAGCAGCCCGGCGCGGCATGCCCAAATCGACCCTCAGCCGCCAGTTGCGGCAGTTTGAAGAAAAGCTGGGCGTCACCCTGCTGGAGCGTTCCACCCGCCGCATGGACCTGACCGAGGCCGGCAAGAGCCTGTACAACAACGCCGCCCCCTTTCTCGATGAACTGGCCGAGATTCAATCGTCCGTACTGGCCTACCAGCGCCAACCCAAGGGCACCCTATCGATCCAGATGCCCCAGGAACTGTTCACCACCCAGATGGGCGAACTGATCAGCGAATTCCTGCAACGCTACCCGGACATCAGCCTCAGCTGCACCCAATACAGCGGACAATACCCCTCACCCTCGCCCGACCACGACCTCCAGTTCATCCTGCACGACGCCCCCCTGCCCGACAGCGACTGGATAGCACGCTCCCTGATGAGCATTCCCCAGGGTCTTTATATCGCCCCTCACTGCGCCGAAAAACGGCCAGCTACCCTGTTTGAACTCGGCGAATGCCGCTGCATCCTGCAAACCGGTGAAACCCAGTGGGCATTTCGAACCGGCCAAACGCTCACCGTTCAACCTGTATTTGGCCGACTCGTGCTGAACAGCCCGGACATGCAACTGCAGGCTGCCGTTCGCGGCCTGGGCATCGCGCGCCTGGCCCGCTACCAGGCCGAACCCGCCGTTCGGCGAGGTGCATTGATGGAGGTAACACTGGAGGGAAAACCGGTCGCTCAACAACTGACCGTAGTCTACCGCAGCCGCCAGCTTCCGCTGAAAACCCAGCTGTTTCTGGACCACTTTCAGAATCATATTGGGAGGCTTTATAGCCTTCTGTGAAGACTAACAAACCCGGAGTTAAGTCGGCGGGTGCCGGGTATCGTCATTCGGGGATGTCTGAGGCATGGACTAAAACGCCGGGAGCGTTTTAGCATGAGCGCAGCGAACCCGGAGGGTAAATCCCATGGATGGGATTCATATCCCGAAGTCAAGCGTACATGGACGTATTCACAGCGACCCCGAAGGACGGTACCCGGCGCCTGACGACAACTCATGGCAAAAAAAACCCGGCATAAGCCGGGTTCCCAGGTAACTCTAAAGATCAGAGCTTGTCAGAGTTGGTACCCAGGTAGTTAGCAACGCCGTCGGGCGTGTTAACCATGCCTTCGTCGCCTTTCTGCCAGCCGGCCGGGCAAACGTGACCGTTCTCTTCAAAGAACTGCAGTGCTTCAACCACGCGAACCAGCTCGTCGATGTTGCGGCCAATCGGCTCATCATTCATGTGCTGGGCACGAACCACGCCCTGCTTGTCGATCACGAACGAGGCACGGAAGGCTACGCCTGGCGGGTAATAGCTGTCGCCACCTTCAGACTCAACGCCATAGGCCTTGGTGATGCTGTGGTCCATATCGCCGACCATGGTGTAACGTACCGGGCCAATACCGCCCTCATTGACCGGCGTATTGCGCCAGGCGTTGTGGGTGAAGTGCGAATCGATCGATACAGAGATCACTTCAACACCCATCTCTTTCAGCTTTTCAACACGCTTGTCCAGAGCGATCAGCTCTGAAGGACAGACAAAGGTGAAGTCCAGCGGGTAAAAGAAAACCAGCGCATAGCGTCCTTCGATGGACTGGCTCAAGCTGAAGTTGTCAACGATTTCGCCGTTGCCTTTAACCGCCGGTGCGGTGAAATCAGGGGCCTTGCGACCCAGTAATACACTCATGAAATCTCCTTGAGTAGGTTGATGAATACAGGGGTTATGAAAAAACAGGCGCCACTGCCCTGAGCCCGGACCGCCGGTAACAACAAGTCGCGGCGCCACAGTCTACCAAGTTAATGGTTATGCATTGCAGTTCAGGGAATGTTCGATTTGCGACACCAGTACACAGACCCGGCCGCTCAACAAATGCCTTTGCGGGTATGATTAGGGCACAGCGAGCCATTTCAATGGCCCGCCGTGCGCAAGAACCAAACTTAAACGCTTCTGAGCACGACCATGGGCGGCACCTTGATCACCCGCCGGGTCGAGACAACACCGATCACACCGATGACCAAGCCACCTAGAACCGGACCTGTGACCCAGAGCAATGGATGCGGTGTCCAGCTGAGATTCAGCATTTCCGTCTGGAAATAAGCCAGGGCAAGTTCCGCACCGAGCGCACCCAGCAAGCCCGCCAGCGCGCCAAGCGAGGCAAACTCGATCCAGAGCCCGCCCCGCACCAGCGCCGCCCGGGCACCCAGAGTGCGCAGAATGGCGCTTTCGACCAGGCGGACATCGAGAGTCGCCTGCACACTGGCCAGCAGCACAATGAAACCCGCCACCAACACCAGCCCAAGAATGAACTCCACCGCCACTGTCACCTGGCCAACAATGTCCTGAATCTGCCTGATGATGGCATCGACCTCAATCACGCTGACGGTCGGATGCTGGCGCAGCAGTTCCGCCAACAAGGGCTTTTGGTCTGCATCCAGATAGAAGCTGGTGATGTAGGCCGCACCGGCACCGTCCAAAATGGGGCCGCTGAATATCACATAGAAATTCGGTGCCAGGCTGTCCCATTGTACGGAGCGTATGCTCTTAACCGTGACGTCTACCTGCTGCCCTCCGATGGTGAACGTCAGCGTATCGCCCAGCCCAATCTCCAGTTGCTCGGCAAATTCCTGCTCTACCGAGATCAGATTGCGCTCGGCATCACCCGGCGCCCACCAGTCACCTTCTACGACGGCATTATCGTCTGCCAGGGTGTCGGACCAGGTAAGGTTCAGTTCGCGCCGGAAATCGTCACCACTGGGTTGCAACCGGTCCAGCCGGTCAGTGAGGGCTTCATCATTCACCTCAGTCAGCCGGCCCCTAATCATCGGATACAGCGGCTCGCGCTGTACATTATTGGCATCCAGAATGCCCTGAAAGCCGTCGATTTCGTCTTCAAAGATATTGAACGCAAAATGATTGGGGGCGCCTTCCGGCAATTGCTGCTGCCACTCGCCGATCAGCGAAGAGCGCAGCAAGGTCAGAATGAACAACAGCATCAGCGCGATCGAAAACACCATGATCTGAAACGCATTCTGCCTACTGTGGCGCTGCAGGTTGGAAAGGCCAAGCCGCCAGGTCGTGCCCAGCCGACTGCCATAACGCCGCACCACCCGAATCAGCACGGCGGCCATCAGCGAAACGCCCGCCAGGGCAATGAGCCCGCCGCCCAACAGGGCCGCGGTCAGCAGCACATCGCCGCTGTAAAACCAGACCAGCCCAACCACCGCAACAGCGCCAATGGCCACCACCACGCGCTGGCTCAGGGTGCCGCCTTCGAGTTCCGAACGCAGCACCTTGGCCGGAGGAACCTGGCGCAACACCCAAACCGGCGGAAACGCAAAGGCCATCAGGCATACAAGCCCCGTCAGCAGGCCGATCCAGAGCGGGCGCCAGCCCGCTGGCTCCAGCTCTCGTGGCAGCAGGCCAGAGGCCAGCTCAAGGAAAGCCCAGTGCAGCACCCAGCCCAGCACCAGGCCGGCGAACACGGTAATAACACCCAGAATCAGCAGATTACCGGCATACAACCGGGCAATGACATTGGGCGTCAGCCCCAGGGTTTTAAGCAGGGCGACATGGCTCAACTGACGACTGGCGTAGCGCCGTGAAGCCAGCGCCAGGGCTACACCGGCCAGCATCACGCCGAGCGAACCGGCCAGCAACAGAAAACTTTCCGCCCGGTCCAGCGCCGAGGTCACCCCTTCGTTGGCATCCCGCACATCGGCCCAGCGGTAATCCGGGCGTAAGCTATCCTCAACCTGAGCCTTAAATGGCTCGACATCCCCGCCGAGCAACAGCCGGTACCGGGCACGACTGCCCAGTTGGACAGCACCGGTTTGTTCCACATCGGCCGTGTTGATCATCACCCGGGGGTTAAAGTCGAAAAACGAGCCAGCTTCATCCGGCTCGGTAATCAGCGCAGCCGTTACCTGTAAATTGGCATCACCGACGCCAATGGTGTCGCCTATCTCAACACCCAGCGACAGAAACAACCGAGAAATGATCCAGGCCTCGCCAGGTGGCGGACCTGCCTGCACCGAACGCCCCTCACCAAAGGGTTGGTCAGCGATCACTAACTCGCCCTTCAACGGATACTCGGGCGATACGGCCTTAACGGCACTCAGCTGCAAGGCATTATTGTTGCCAAACGACATGGCCTGAAAGGTGACAATATCTGCAGTCTCGAGCCCCGCAGACTCGGCTTGTTGCCGTAATTCTGCCGAAATGGGAATGGTATTGCGGCTGCGAATCTGAGCATCAGCTGCCAGCAATGAACCCGCTTCGTCCTGAATGGAATTGCGGATACGGTCAGAAAACAGGCCAATACTGGTCACCGTAGTTACCGCCACCATCAGTGCAGCGATCAGAATATTCAGCTCACCACTGCGCCAGTCACGCCACAATAACTTGAGCGCCAGTGATCGCGCCGATCGGCCCTGGTTTGCACCCGATTCAAGTGCGGCGGATTTCACAGACAACGTCATGCCAGGGCCACCTCGCGCAGGGTGCCATCTTCCATTTCCAACTGCCGGTCACAGCGGGCCGCCAGTTTCGGATCGTGGGTGACCAGCACGAGAGTGGTGCCGCTTTCGCGGTTCAGGGAAAACAACAGATCAGCTACTTTTTCCCCGGTGCGGCGGTCGAGGTTGCCGGTGGGTTCGTCGGCAAACAGGATGGGCGCTTCGCTGGCAAAGGCTCGCGCTACCGCCACTCGTTGCTGTTCACCACCACTGAGTTGCAGCGGGTAATGCGTTGCCCGGCCCGCCAGGCCAACCCGTTCCAGCCACTGGGCGGCCCGAACCTGAGGTTCTTTCGCGCCCTTTACTTCCAGTGGCAGCATGACGTTTTCGAGTGCGGTCAAACTTGGCAACAGCTGAAAATTCTGGAACACAAATCCCACTTGCTTGCCACGCAACAGGGCTCTCTGTTCTTCGTCCAGCGCCGTGATCTCGGTGCCTGCGAGGAAAACTTCGCCGCTGCTGGGCCGGTCGAGACCCGCCAGCATGCCGAGCAGGGTAGACTTGCCGGAACCCGATACACCGACAATGGCAACGCTCTCGCCCGCGTGAATCGCCATGTCGATCCCCTTCAGGATGACCAGCGCCCCTTCCCCGCTGGTGACTTCCTGTTTAAGCTTCCGGGTCTCAATCATTATCGTGGACGTATCATTCATGCTGTTTGAGTCTCTTCTGAGTATTCAATGGTTACGCCATAAGGCGACTCGACTGCTGGCTCTAGCGGCGGTCAGTGTTCTGGCTTCGGTTCAGGCAAATACCCTGCTGGTCATGGGAGACAGCCTCAGCGCTGGCTATGGCATGCCACCGGAGGCCACCTGGGTAACCCTGCTGGAGCAACAGCTCAATCAGGATGACGCAGGCTACAGCGTCATCAATGCCAGCATCAGTGGTGAAACCTCTCGCGGAGGCCTGGAACGCCTGCCCGCGCTGCTGGATCAGTATGAGCCGGACATCATGATCCTGGAGCTCGGCGCCAATGATGGCCTGCGTGGCTTCCAGATTCCGCAAATCAGCCGCAACCTGAGCGAGATGATCGATATGGCCCATCAATCCGGCGCCACGGTTATCCTCTTAGGGATACGCTTGCCACCCAACTTCGGTTCTCGCTACACCGAGCCGTTTTTTGAACAGTACGCCACCCTGGCTGACGAACACGAGGTGCTTTACCTGCCCTTTATGCTGGAAGGCGTGGCCCAGTACCGCGAATTAATGCAGGAAGACGGCTTGCACCCTACCGATGAAGCGCAACCGATCATTCTGGATAATGTATGGCCACTGGTGCAGGAAGCCCTGGGCCAGACGTCATCTTGACGTAAAGATTACAAGTGAAGTTCAGGCGAACTTGGTGCGGGAGGTCAAATTCCGTGGCATGAGTCAGAAATTCAAAGACGAATTGCATTAGGTGGTTAACGTTACTTGTTTGCCAAGGGGGCTATCGGGCACACCTGCTGGAGGCATGCCGTGAATCCATCCATGGAGGCTCGGAGCCCGCAGGTGCACACGACAGCCCTTGGACGATAAGTCGGCTAAATGTCGCGAATTTCTGACCCATGACGCTGGCTAGTCAGGACAACACCCGCCCGCGCCATTCAAACGGCACAGCCCAGAGCTTTTGCTTCTCTTTCGGGTAGTTTTCCCACAATTGCGCGTAGGTCAGGCCAGAGCCCGGCATCCGGGTATCCGGGAGGATATCGGCCATGGGTTTCAGCACGAAGGCATTACGGGCGGTTTCCTGTCGCGGTAACTCTATGCCGTGGTGCTCTCCCACCAGGTCGCCATAGGTCAGCACATCGATATCCAGGGTTCGCGGGCCGAACTTGGGGCCGTTTCGATCGCGACCATTGTCGTCTTCGATCTGTTTGAGAATCGGCCCGATGTCATCCAGCCCCAGCGTCGTTGTTATCAACACCACTGAATTCAGGAAATTGCTGCCATCGAAACCGACTGATTCGCTTTCATAGACCGGAGAACACAGCAACTCCCCGAACGCATCGCCAAGGGCATCGAGCGCATGAGTAATGTGCCGGTAACGGTTGATGTTGCTGCCGAGGCTCAGGGCAACTGGAACGGGCGAGGCGCTGCTTGGGCTTGAGGAGAGAGTCACGTTAAAAGGTCCGTCTGATATGAATGCCTACTCCGGCACAGTCTGCCACGGCACCGCGTTTATTGATGCGCACCTGGATGTCCCGGATGCCGGCGAATTCGTAAATCAGAGTGCACAACTGCTCTGCAAAGGTCTCAATCAACTCAAAGGATTGCTCCGCAGCCCAGGCGCGGATGTGCTTGCTCAGGGCGTCGTAGTCTAGCGCTTTGGCCAGGTCGTCGCTGGTGCCAGCAGGCCGGCAATCGAACGCAAGCGTCAGGTCGAGCCAGAGCGTCTGGCGTATTGTGCGCTCCCAGTCATAGGCGCCAATCACCGTTTCAACCTGTAAGCCTTCCAGAAACACGGTGTCCGATACCGGGTTTGCAACCGTCTTATTCTCAGCCATGCACAGCCTCCAGCTCATCCAGTGACCAGCGCGCCCGGATATCCAATGCCAGCGGGCTTGTTTCTCCTGCTTTGAGCCGCTGCCAGCCCGCATAAGCGATCATGGCGCCGTTATCGGTACAAAACTCAAGGCGTGGGTAGTAAAGCTTGCACCGGCGTTCGGTCGCCATGGCTTCCAGCTTTTCACGCAGACGCCGGTTGGCGCTGACGCCCCCGGCGATAACCAGTGACCGGTGACCGGTCTCTTTCAAAGCACGGCGGCATTTTATGGACAGCGTATCAACCACGGCCTCCTGAAAGCCGGCGGCTATATCGGCCATAATCTGGGGTGGCACGGCTTCTTCAACCGCATGGGTCGCGACAGTGTTGCGCACCGCCGTTTTCAGACCCGAAAAGCTGAAATCCATTCCCGGGCGGTCGACCATGGGGCGCGGAAACTCGAATACACCGGCCGTGCCACTGTCTGCCAGTTTGCTGAGTAACGGTCCGCCCGGGTATGGCAGGCCCATCATCTTGGCCGTCTTGTCGAAAGCTTCGCCGGCGGCATCGTCCAGGGTTTCGCCCAGAATGCGGTATTCGCCCACACCCCGCACATCCACCAGCAAGGTATGGCCGCCGCTGACCAGCAGGGCGACAAACGGAAACGGCGGTGCGTTGGGTTCGAGCATCGGCGCCAGCAAATGCCCTTCCATGTGGTGCACACCCAATGCGGGCACCTCCCAGGTCCATGCCAGCGAACGCGCGAGGGCGGCGCCAACCATTAAGGCGCCAACCAGGCCAGGCCCAGAGGTATAGGCAACGCCGTCAACAGCACCCAAAGGCAATCCTGCCTGATCAAAGGTATGCCGAATCAGCGGCACCAGCTTGCGAATATGATCCCGCGAGGCCAGTTCAGGCACCACACCGCCAAATTCAGCGTGCATTTTCACCTGGCTGAACAGTGTATGAGCCAACAAACCCTGTTCAGAATCGTACAGGGCGACGCCGGTCTCATCGCAAGAGGTTTCAATTCCCAGAACGCGCATTCAGACTCCCGAAGGGCAAAACCGGCCCGCAGGCTGCAGCGTAACCGGTCCGGAGGTGGTAGAAGAGGCGAGAGTTTAAAGAAAGCCGTGCCATAAAGGAAATCACCCGGACAGCTTCGGGCCAACCAGGGCTTTACAGCAACGACCGCAGGCCGTAAAATCACGCGCCTCGAATTTGGGGGTTCTGCGACCGGAACCCGCTGCGAGATGTCAAACCCACACTGAAAAGGTCTTTTTAATGCCAGCAGTTAAAGTAAGAGAAAACGAGCCGTTCGACGTCGCTCTGCGCCGTTTCAAGCGTTCCTGTGAAAAAGCCGGTGTCTTGTCTGAAGTGCGTCGTCGTGAGCACTACGAAAAGCCGACCTGGGTTCGCAAGCGTAAAGCTGCCGCCGCGGTTAAGCGTCACGCCAAGAAACTGCAGCGTGAAAACAAGCGTCTGGTACGGTTGTACTAAGATTTCTGCACAAGGTTAACGAGCAAATAACACAATTTGCCCGTTCTGATGTTGCTGAAAATCGCTATAGAAGTATCGCTTTAAAAGTGGGTTGACCTGACATGTCTGAGCTCAAGCAACAGATCACCGAAGCCATGAAAGACGCCATGCGTGCCAGAGACAAGGTACGGCTGGGCACGGTGCGGCTGATTCTGTCTGAGCTCAAACGCGTAGAGGTTGACGAGCGAGTAGACGTCGATGACGCCCGGGTTTTGGCGATCCTCGATAAGATGAACAAACAACGTCGTGATTCCATTGCGCAGTACGAGACTGCCGGACGCGATGATCTGGCCGCAATCGAGCGAGAAGAAATGGAGGTGATTGCCACGTTTCTCCCGGCGGCGCTCTCGGAAGATGAAATTAATGCCCTTATTGATACCGCCATCGCCGATACCGGCGCTGAGGGTATGCAAGACATGGGCAAGGTAATGGGGGTTTTGAAACCTCAATTACAGGGCCGCGCCGATATGGCCGCGGTGAGCAAACTGATCAAGGCCCGACTGGGCTGATCCCGGGGTTTCCCGACCCTGATTGGCGTTAACTGACCAAGCCAGGTCCCTGTTGAACCGGGCCTGATAGCCGTCAGACAGCAAAAACGACCGAAACAGACGGTTGTAACGCTACGCCAAGGCAGAACCGACACCGGCTCCGCCACACTTACGCTCGACCGGCAATGCCCGTTGTGAAGGTTCAATACGCCGCGCATTCATCCCTTTGAGGAACCTATGGCTGGCCTGATACCCAACGATTTCATCGATGACCTGCTCGAACGCACCGACATCGTCGAGATCATCGGTCATCGTGTGCCGCTGAAGAAGAAAGGCAAGGACCACTGGGCCTGCTGCCCCTTCCATAACGAAAAATCACCCTCTTTCTCGGTTAACCCGGTAAAACAGTTTTATTACTGTTTTGGCTGTGGTGCCTCTGGCACGGCGCTGCGCTTTTTGCAGGAATACGAACGCCTCAGCTTTCCCGAAGCCGTTGAAGAACTGGCGCGCGCCGCTGGCGTCGAGGTGCCTCGCGAAGAACAGAACGCGGCTCAGCAAGCCCAGCAACGCAAACGCCGCACGCTCTACGATTTGATGGGCAGCAGCGCCGACTATTTCGCGCATCAGCTGTTCAATCATCCGGAAGCAAGTATCGCCCAGCAATACGTTCTTGGGCGAGGCCTGAGCGAGGAGGTCATTCAGCGCTACCAGATTGGCTACGCGCCGCCCGGCTGGCAAAACCTGATGCAGCATTTTGCCGGCACCGAACAAAGTGCCGAACAGCTGTTCGCCACCGGCATGATGGTGCGTAACGACAAGGGCCGCGAATACGACCGCTTCCGTCAGCGACTGATGTTCCCGATCCGCGATATTCGCGGCCGCACCATTGCCTTCGGTGGCCGGGTACTAACGCCGGATGACAAACCCAAATACCTGAACAGCCCGGAAACGCCCATCTTCCACAAGGGCAACGAGCTCTATGGCCTCTATGAAGCCCGCCAGGCGCTGCGTAACTTCGACAACATTATTATCGTCGAAGGCTACATGGACGTGGTCGCCCTGGCTCAGTTTGGGGTTAAAAACGCCGTCGCGACCCTGGGTACGGCAACCAGCTCGACCCACATTCAACGGCTGTTCAAGCTGACCCCGGAAATTATTTTCTGTTTCGACGGCGACGAAGCCGGGCGCCGGGCCGCATTGCGCGCTCTGGAAAACGCCCTGCCGGAAGTGCGGGACGGCCAGCAAGCCAAGTTCCTGTTTCTGCCTGAAGGCGAAGACCCGGATACCCTGGTGCGCAATGAAGGCTTTGAAGGCTTTCAACGACGCGTAAAGCAATCACAAAGCCTGGCCGATTTTCTGTTCCAGCACCTGCAAACCCAGACCGACATGACCACCCTGGAAGGCAAGGCCCGTCTGGCCAGCCTGGCACGCGGCTGGATAGAACCGATGCCAGAGGGCATTTTGCGGCAATTGCTGATGCAGCAGCTGTCGAACCTGGTTGGTCTGTCGGTTGAGCAGATTCTGACAACTCATGCCCCGGTAAAACCGGTGATTCCAGAACCGGTAAAACCCCGCTCCGAGCCAGCAGAGCAAAGCCCTGATCTGGCGATGCCGGATGACTGGATGCCCAGTTATGACGGGCCAATGGGCGATTATGACTCCGAGTATGGCTCTGGTGACTACTCTGGTGGCCAAGCAGGCTCCAGCCGAAACAAACCGGCCAGCCGGGCCAATCTGGGCGTTCAGTTCAGTCTGGTGCATCGCTGCCTGGCCTGGCTGATTCGCCACCCGCATCTGGCCAACGAACTGAACCTGGAGCAATTGGAGCATCTGCCCGAACAGGAAGGCAAGGCGCTGCTCAGCCGCGTGGTACGCCTGCTGCAGGAAGCGCCCAGGGCCGATATCTATCACGCCTTCGACTACCTGTGTCAGCACGGCTTGCGCGACACGCTGGCGCCCATTGCGGCATCCGACTATCTTTGGCTGGAGGAACACACATCCGACACCGACCCGATGACATTAGCCCGCGCAGAGCTTGAAAAACTGGTAACCGCCCTAACCAAGAGGGCACCTGATGCCGAGTATGAAACACTCAAGCGGCGCATCATCATCGAAAGAGACCCTTCCATCACCCCGGAAGACAAGCGGCGCTTTTTAGAGCTGCAGAAGAAACGCAAACTGTGACAGGGCAAATCTGTGACCAGAAACTGACTTCGGCCAGGGTCTACAGCCCATTGTCCTGCTGGCGCTCCCTGGTGGGCGTACGAACCCGACCTGACTCAGGTCTTTCAATGCAGCCAATGACAGGCCGCATTGATCAAAAATTGGCTAACCCTTTGATTTACGGTAAACTAAAGGGCTATTTGCCTTCGCATGATCCACTACTGAACTTACAGGGTTTCTATGGCTGAAAAATCTCAGCAACAGTCGCGCCTCAAGGAATTGATCGCCCGCGGTAAAGAGCAGGGCTATCTGACCTACGCCGAGGTGAACGACCATCTTCCGGAAGAGATTAACTCGCCGGACCAGGTGGAAGACATCATTGCGATGATCAACGACATCGGCATCAAAGTGTTTGAATCGGCCCCGGACGCCGAGCAGCTGATGATGACCGATGAAAGCAGCACCGACGACGATGACGCCACCGAGGAAGCCGCGGCGGCGCTGGCGGCGGTCGAAACCGACACGGGCCGCACTACCGACCCTGTGCGCATGTACATGCGTGAAATGGGCACGGTCGAATTGCTGACCCGCGAAGGCGAGATCGTTATAGCCAAGCGCATCGAGGAAGGCACCCGTGAAGTCATGCAGGCCATGGCCTATTTCCCGGGTGTTGTCGAAAACATTCTGGCAGCCTATGCCCATACTCAGACTGAAGACGGCGGTCGCCTGTCCGACATCCTGACCAGCTTTCAGGACCCGGACGAAGCCGACCCGTCTCCCGCGGCCGACTCGCCAGATGCCATCATTGAAGCGAAAGCCGACGATGACGACAGTTCCGACGACGATGACGACGATTCCGACGACGATGAGAATGAAGGCGGCCCGGATCCGGAACTCGCCCGCGAGCGTTTTACGCTGCTGGCCGAGCAACTCGAAACCGCTACCAAGGTGATTGAGAAGAAAGGTCGCTACAGCAAAGAAGCGACCGACGCACTCGACGCCATGGGCATGACGTTCTCCTGCTTCAAGCTGGCTCCGCGTCAGTTTGAAGAGTCGCTGGTGATCATCAAGAAGACCGTCGATGAGATTCGTAACCAGGAACGCAAGCTGCTGAACATCTGTGTGCGCCACTTGAACATGCCGCGCAAAGAGTTCATCAAGATGTTCGTCGGTCACGAGACCGAAGAAGAGTGGCTGAATAATCTGCTTGAAGACAGCCGGTTCGCCGAAGAAGCCTTCCGCTTTGACGTTGAATTGCGCCGCGCCCAGCGCAAGCTGCGCAATGTGCAGAAAAACAGCCAGATCGCTCTGGGTGAGATCAAGGACATTCACCGCCGCATTTCCATCGGTGAAGCTCGTGCGCGTCGTGCCAAGAAAGAAATGGTCGAAGCCAACCTGCGCCTGGTGATCTCGATCGCCAAGAAGTACACCAACCGTGGTCTCCAGTTCCTCGATCTGATTCAGGAAGGCAACATTGGCCTGATGAAGGCGGTCGACAAGTTCGAGTACCGTCGTGGCTACAAGTTCTCGACCTACGCGACCTGGTGGATTCGTCAGGCGATTACCCGGTCGATTGCCGACCAGGCTCGCACGATCCGGATTCCGGTGCACATGATAGAGACCATCAACAAGCTCAACCGTATTTCCCGCCAGATGCTGCAGGAAATGGGGCGCGAGCCGACGCCGGAAGAACTGGCGGAACGGATGGACATGCCGGAAGACAAGATCCGCAAGGTGTTGAAGATCTCCAAAGAGCCGATTTCGCTGGAAACGCCGATTGGCGACGACGAAGACAGCTCGCTGGGCGATTTCATCGAAGACAACACCATGGAAATGCCGATCGATTCGGCCACCGTCACCGGCCTGCGCGAATCGACCCGTGAAGTTCTGGCGGGGCTGACCGCGCGCGAAGCCAAGGTGCTGCGCATGCGTTTTGGCATCGACATGAACACCGACCACACCCTCGAAGAGGTCGGCAAACAGTTCGACGTGACCCGCGAGCGGATTCGTCAAATAGAGGCCAAGGCGTTGCGCAAATTGCGCCACCCAACGCGCAGCGATCACCTGCGCAGCTTCCTCGACGACTGATCGACCACGTTCGACTGAAAAACCGCGCCCCGGCGCGGTTTTTTTATGGCACCAACCGTGTAACCAGGTTTAGGAGTTCGGTTTTACTATTTTGCCAATCGTCCGTGTCAGGCACCGGGTGTGCCTCTACGGGGTCGGCGTAAACCCATCTATGGGGCCTAGACCGCAACATCCATGTTGCGGACTCCCCCGGAGAGGCACACCCGGTACCTGACACTCTGTTGGGTACAAACCCCAATACTTGGTCATACCCACTGGCCAACGCAATTACCGACAGGTTCGCGCCATTCAGCCATTGCGGTACACTTGGGCTTCAGGCACAACAACGATAAAACCCCATGCCGCTTACTGCATCCCTTCAGGCGTTACGAAAACGCAGCCAACCTAGTCGCTGGGTTAAGTCGCTGCCATTCTGGCTGATTGTCGGGCTGGGATTGGTTCTGGTGGTGCTGGTATTGGCTCAGCGTAGCCTAATGCAATTGGACATTGCCCAGGCTTCAGAACGCGCGCAGCAGCGGCTCGGCGCCTTTGAGACCTCGTTGTCGGCGTCTATCGACCGGCATTTGTACCTGCCCCATATTCTGGCGAACGACCCGCGTATTGTTAATGCACTGGCACAACGGGACCCGCAGCAACCGGCCATCGAGAATTCAACACAAACCTCTATTTTACTGCGCACCATCAAGCGCCAGGCCGGCGCCGATGAGATCTTTCTGATGGACCCCGATGGGATGACTCAGTGGTCCAGCAATTTCGAGACTGAATTCAGCTTTGTGGGCTCCAACTATGCCTTCAGACCCTATTTTCGCGATGCGATTAACGGCAAACCAGGCTTCTATTTCGCGGTAGGCGCTACCTCGGGCATTCCGGGTCTGTTTTTATCGGCTCCGGTGCGAGCCAGCGACGATTCGATCCTGGGCGTCATCGTGGTCAAGATCAATCTGCAACCTCTGGAACAGAGCTGGCAGGCCTCCGGCGACAGTGTCTGGGTGACCGATCAGGAAGGCATCATTTTTCTGTCGTCGGCGCCGCGCTGGCATTACTTCGCCACCCGCCCGCTGAGCGAGGTCCATCAGGATCAGCTCGCCCGTACCCGGCAATTCGGGCAAGACCCGGTGAAACAATTGCAACCGGTTACGGAATGGCAGTCGGAGCGCTGGTCTACGTTTGATCTTGGAAACGATGGAACCCAGCTGGTTTTTGCCTCAAATATCGATGATTACCCCTGGCAAATGCACCTGCGTGAGCCCCTGGCCGAGGCTCAGGCCCGGGTTCGTGCCCGCCAAAGCCTGGTGCTGATCGGCTACGCTACTCTGGCCGGTGCCCTGCTCTATTACCGCGAGCGTCGGCGTCGCACTGAGGCCCAGCGCGCCATAAGCCGGCTGACGGCCGAGCGCGAGCACCATCAGCGCGCCATTATTCAGAATACCGAAGCCGGACTGCTGAATCTGGACGATCAGTTCCGTCCTTTGTTCATCAATGAGCAAGCTCGCCGACTGTTCGCTTTGTCGGAAAACGATTTGAATCACCGGCCAGGCCAGTTATTGACACCCTGGCAACCCGGTCAATTCGGTCAGGCAACCGTACGCGCTGAGGGCCTGCGTACCGACGGCAGCCGCTTTCCAGTACTCTACACCCTGAACCCGATTCGGGTAGGTTCGGCGCGGGAATACATCGTCACGGTACAAGACATCACGGAGCTGACGGCCACGCAGCAAGCCCTGGAAGAAGCCAACATGGCGCTGGAGCAGCGCGTGGAAGAACGCACTCGGGATTTGCAACAGGCTCAGGCAGCGCTCGCCCAGAACCAGAAGTTGGCGGCCCTGGGTCGTATGTCATCCGCCATTGCCCACGAACTGAACCAACCCATCACGGCGCTGTCGAACTACGCCGCCAGCAGCCATCTATTGCTGCAACGCGGCAAACTCGAGGCTGTTGGCACCAACCTCGGCAAAATTGAAGACCTGGTCACCCGGTTATCGAATCTGTCGCGCCAGTTACGCATCTTCTCCGGCAAGCGCAACACCGGGGCTACACCGGTCACCCTGGAAGGGCCGATACGCTACGCGCTGGAACTGCTGAGGCCGCGACTGTTAGCCGCCGACATTGACTGCCAGCTCTCGATACAGTCTGATCGTCTGGTACAGGCCAATACCATGATGCTGGAGCAGATTGTGGTGAACCTGATCAGCAACGCGATCGACGCACTGGCTGAGGCCAGGCAACGACGCATTGTCATTACTCTGGAGCATGCCGCCCTGGCTTCACCGCTATCTGGTGACGAAACGCCGCTCACGCTGTCAATTCGCGATACCGGCCCCGGTATCCCTGCCGACAAGCTGGTGCATATCTTTGAACCTTTCTACACCACCAAAGCCGTTGGCGATGGCATGGGGCTTGGCCTCGCGATCAGTTACAATCTGGCGAGCGATCTGGGTGCGGAGCTGACGGTCGACAGTCAGCAAGGGCACGGTACCGTCTTCCATCTTAGCTTTGCGCACTCCATTAGCCCCGCAGTATTGCAATCCGAGGCAACCAAATGATTTCCGACACTACGGCCGTCATCATCGACGATGACCCTGAGGTTCTTGCCTCACTGGAACAATGGCTGGATCTGGCTGACGTGCAGGTTCATACCTTTGCCAGTGCCGATGCTGCGCTGCCGCTGCTGACTCCCGATTTCGGCGGAGTCGTGGTCAGCGACATCCGTATGCCGGGCATGGACGGCATGAGCCTGCTCAAGGCAGTCGATCCGTCGATCCCGGTGATACTGATTACCGGCCATGGTGGCATCGCCCAGGCGGTGGAAGCGATGAAACTCGGTGCCTTCGACTTTATTGAAAAACCCTACAAGCCAGACCGGTTGATCGACATGATTCAGCGGGCCAGCGAGCAACGCCGGGTGCACCTGGCGACCCAGCCCCATCATACCCAGGCCGACAACGACGAACTGGCCGACACCATCATTGGTGATTCCGACCCGATACGCACCCTGCGTCAGCACATTCAGGCGCTGGCCCGGGTCAACGCCGATGTGATCATCTCCGGCGAAACCGGCACAGGCAAAGAACTGGTCGCGCGCAGCCTGCACCGGCTCAGCATTCGCCAGCAAGCACCCTTCGTCGCCATCAACGTGGCGGCCATTCCCGAGAACCTGCTCGAAAGTGAACTCTTTGGCCACGAAGCCGGCGCCTTCACCGGTGCCCAGAAACAGCGCAAGGGCATATTCGAAGCTGCCCATAAGGGCACGCTGTTTCTCGATGAAATTGAAAGCATGCCGATGGCGTTCCAGATCAAGCTGTTGCGCGTACTGCAGGAACGCGAAGTCGTGCGCGTTGGCTCACACACACCGATTCCCTTCAATGTGCGCATCCTCAGTGCCACCAAGGAAGACCTGCGCCAGGCGGCCAACGAAGGCCGCTTTCGAGAAGACCTGTATTACCGGCTGATGGTCGCCGAGATACAACTGCCCCCCTTGCGCGAGCGCCCGCGCGACATTCCCGTGTTGTTCAGCCACTTCATGCAAGACGCCAGCGAACAGAACCAGATACCCGTGCCGGAACTCAGCTACGACGACCTGGTCGCCCTGGAACTGCACGACTGGCCCGGCAATGTGCGCGAACTGAGGCACACGGCCGAACGCTACCTGCTGACGCGCAGCTTTAATCAGGTATCGGTATCCGAGCTGCTGCAATTGGGCTCCAGTAACCGGGGCAATGCGCACAGCGGCGAAGGGTCCCTCTCGGCCCGGCTCGAACAGGTCGAAAAAGCGCTGATCAGCGCCGAACTGAGCCACCACCAGGGAAACATCAAGGCAGTGATGGAGGTTCTCGACCTGCCGCGCCGCACCCTGAACCAGAAAATGCAGAAATACGGGCTCAAACGCGAAGCCTTCACCCACTGAATTTAACAAAGCCGACTCGATATGACCGCCCTGTTCGATGCCCTGCAAAACCGACGTTCCACTCGCCGCTTCCTCGACAGACCCATCGACAAAGCGACCCTGGAACGCATTCTGACCAGCGCCCGGCGTGCACCCAGCGGCGCCAACCTGCAACCTGGCTTCGCCTATTTGCTCGCTGGCGAGCCACTGACCCAGCTCAGTGTCCGCCTCTGCGAGGCTTTCGAACAGTCCGACACCCGACCGGAAGAATACGACTACTTCCCCCAACCCATGCCCGCCTACCTGAAAGCCCGCCAGCGAGAAGTCGGTTACGCCCTCTACAATAGCCTGGGCATCGCCCGCCGCGACATCCCCGGCCGCCTGGCCCAACACCGGCGCAACTTTCACTTCTTCGACGCCCCGGTCGGCCTGGTCATCACCATCGAGCGCGCCATGGGCAAAGGCTGCTACATGGATCTCGGCATGTTCATCCAGTCAATCTTCCTCGCCGCCAAAGGCGAAGGCGTCGACAGCTGCGGCATCGGTGCCCTGGCCAGCTACCCACACATCATTCGCGAGCAACTCGCCCTCCCCGACAACGAAGTCGTTGTCTGCGGCATGGCCCTCGGCTATGGCGACCCGTCAGCACCCGAGAACCAATTCGAAACGCCTCGCGCTCCGCTTGACGAATATGCGCGGTTTCTTGGGTTCTGAGGGTTTTCGTTTTCGGCTACGGTTGAATTTACAGGTGGCATGAGTTCGGGCTACAGGGCGGTTCTACGCCGAGCGAGTGTCGCACCACCCAGATATGCTTACCCAGTGGCCAACACGAGCGACTGCCACAAATCCAAACTAAGCCTCCAGGACAATCGCACTGGCCAACCCACCTGCAGCGGCAATGGCCGCCAAGGCCAGGCTACCTTTGGGGGCCAGCGCCATCTCGTGATAGGCACGAACCGCCAGTATCGCGCCCGAGGCACCGATGGGGTGGCCACGGGCAAGGGCACCGCCGCCCTGATTTAGTTTGTCGAGTGGCAAACCCAGCTGGTTGGCATTGACGAGGGCTTGCACGGCGTAGGCTTCCATCAGTTCAATGCGGTGGAAGTGGTCGGCCCTTAGACCGTTGCGTTCAAACAACCGCTGTACGACGGGCACAATAGCCCAGGGTGGCGAGTCTGCGGGGCCACCGCCGCTGATGTCGGTTACCCAGCGCATAGCGCGGGTACCGGCGGGTAATTTTGCCAGCATGCGTTCGCTGACCAGCAGGCATAGGGCGGCTGCATCGGCCTGCAAGGCTGTGCCTGCGACGTTGACAGCACTTGTTTGCCATTGGGCGACCTTGGGCGTGCGGTTGGCCAGACGCTCCGACAGCCGCCGGGTGGCGGCATCTACGCTCAAGCCAGACAACGGTAAGCATTCGTTGGTTAGCCGGTCTTGCGCCACCAGCGCCTTGGCGTGGCTATCGATGGCCCAGCCGTTTTGCTGATCGAGGCTGATGCCGAATTCATGCGCCAGGCGGGCGGCGCTGTCGGCCATATCCGGGTCGCGGTCTGGCCAGGGGGTGAAGGCCGGGCGTTCATAGAAATCGGGCGAATCGTCTTTGTTTATTGGGCGATGGGCACGCAGAGCCCGGCGACTGGTGCTTTCCACGCCTCCAGCGAGTACCACCTCCGCCTGGCCGCTGGCGATGGCCTGGGCACCCAGACGCAGACTGTCGAGGCCCGAGCAGCACTGGGTATCGATGGTCAGGCCCGGAACCGATTCCGGTAGGCCAGCGGCCAGCGCAATCAACCGGGCCGGGTTGCCGCCACCGAAGAGCGCATTGCCAAGTATCACCTGATCGATCTGCTGCGGGCTCAGCCCCGATTGCGCCAACACTGCCTGAATAACCGGCACGGCCAGGTCGCTGACACCCAGCGTTTTAAACGCCCCGTTGACCGGGGCGACAGGCGTTCGGCGGGCAGCAACCAGATACACCGGGTTCATGAGGGTATCGCCTTGTCCGGGCCGGTACCTGCCTGTACCACCGTTAGCCAGCGCTCCAGTGCGACGAAGTCCGTCTTGCCACTTTGGGTCATCGGCCACTGCTCCAGAAAATACCAGGCCTTCGGTATCTGAGAGATGGGAAAACGCTGCCGGCAATGCTGACGCAACGACTCCGCCGACGCTTTGGCATCATCAGCCTGAACCACCGCCGCGATCTTGTGCCCGCGCAAGGCATCGGGCAACCCCAGCAGGGCGGCTTGGGTCACCTCCGGGTGCTGCAAAAGCCAGGCTTCTACCTCTTCCGGATAGAGGTTCAGGCCACTGCTGACGATCATGCGTTTCTCGCGGCCAACCAGATAGAGATACCCCTGCTCATCCAGATAGCCATGATCACCGACCGTTAACCAGTCGCCTTCGCGGGCAATTTCATCGCCGCCACCGCACTCATAGCCATCAAACACCAGTGCACTGCGCACCCAGATCCGACCGCGCTCTCCGGTTGTCAGCGGGGTTTGGGCCGAAGGGCCAATGCGTACCTCAACACCGGGCACCGGGCGGCCAACCGAGCCCTCGGGAGCCCTGGTCTCATCGTTATGCAGGGCGATAAAGCTCATTTCTGAGGTGCCGTAAAATTCCGTTAGCCCGGCATTCGGAAACGGCTGACGCAGGGCCTGGCGGGTATCGTCGGGCCACTTTGCCCCGCTGATGATCAAATGACGCAGTTCCGGCAAGGCTGGCAGCGCATCTCGCTGAGCCGTTTGCAGCAGCAATTTGATCTGCGTCGGCGTGCCATAGAGTGCCGTAACACCCTGTTCGCCGAGCGCCTGAAGCACGGTTCGAGGCCGGAAGCGAGGCACCAGAACGACCCCAATACCGGCCTGCAATGCCTGAATAACGCCATAGAGATGCAGCGACGTAGCCAGACTGCCTGGTGCCATTACCCGGTCGCCCGGTTGCAAGTCGAACAACCTATTGCTCAGCTCGAAACTGGCCAGCCAGGAAGCGTGGCTGCGGCGGTACCCCTTGGGAATGCCCGTCGAACCCGAGGTGAAGCCCACATAGAAGGCCTGGTCCGGCGTCGGTTCCGGGGTGGGAACTGGCTTTTGTTCGGAGTTTTCCAGCAATAACATCAGCTGGGTATTATCCAGAACCCGGACTGGCCGGGTCTGGCGGTCGATTTCCGCACGTTGCGCATCGGGCCAGCCGGTATCCAGCACCAGGGCCCGGTTGCCCGAGCGGCTTACGGCCAGAAACGCCAGAATGAGCAGCAGCGGGTCTGACACATCCAGTGCAATGGCCCGGTTGACGCCCAACTCAGTGTGCAGCCTGCCAGCGAGCTGTTCTACCTGACGGTGCAAATCCGACCAGCACAGACACTGAGCCTGGCATTGCAGTGCCACGACGGTGGGTTGCTCAACCGCCCAGCGTGCCAGCGTCGCCCCGACAAAACGCTCGTCAGCAGTGGCCGCCGTATCATCCCGCATGGTGTTCATCCCACCGCGTTTCAGCCATGCAGCGCATTAATCCATCCTTTCCGTTAAAAAATCACACTCGCTACTTTACCAGAATAACCCAGCTGTCTGAGCGTCCCGAGTTTGACCGGCATCCCACCCTGACTCATTGGAGGTTGCCCGCTTGCCTGGCCCCCCTATACTGACTTGGCGGTCAATTTATGGCTCAACTGTCATTAAACCGCCGTGTTACAACAATAAAGTGATGATGCTCGATTTTACTGTCGAACCTGCAAAAAAGGACTCATGCCATGAATAAACTGCTACTGGGCCTCGGAACCGTTGGCCTGGGCGCCACGGCGCTGGCCGCGGCCACAGCCTCAGCCGCCACCGTCGAATTGCGCCTGATGGAAACCACCGACCTCCACATGCACATCGTCGATTACGATTACTACACCGACAGCCAGAACGTTACCGTCGGGCTTGCCCGAACCGCCGCCCTGATCAACGCCGCCCGCAACGAACGTGGCAACAGCGTACTGGTCGATAACGGCGACCTGATTCAAGGCAACCCACTGGGCGACTTCGTCGCCAAAGGCGACGTGCTTCGCTTCGGCGAAACCCACCCCGCCTACAAGGCTATGAACCTGTTGGATTACGATGTCGGCAACATCGGCAACCACGAATTCAATTTTGGGTTGGATTTCCTGATCAAGGCGTTAAACGGAGCCAATTTTCCCTACATTTCATCGAACGTCATGGTTGACCTGGGTGACGGTAGTGATCAGCCCTACTTCCAGCCCTACCTGATTCAGGAAAAAACCGTCATCGACAACGCGGGCCAGCCGCACGAACTGAGCATTGGCTACATCGGTTTCGTACCACCGCAAATCATGAACTGGGATAAAGACAACCTCGAAGGCCTGGTCGTCGCCCACGACATGGTCGAAACGGCTGAACGCTTTGTCCCGCAGATGAAAGCCGAGGGCGCCGACATCATCGTCGCCATCCCCCACAGTGGCTTGTCGGATGCGGCCCGCCAGGGTATGGACGAGAACGCCACCTGGCACCTGGCCCAGGTAGAGGGCATTGATGCCATTATGTTCGGCCACGCCCATTCGGTGTTTCCGGGCAGCCCGGCTTACGACAATATGGACAACGTCGACAACGAGACCGGAACCATCTTCGGAGTGCCGGCCGTTATGCCCGGGTTCTGGGGCAGCCATCTGGGCATCATCGACCTGACGCTCGAGGGCGAAGCCGGCAACTGGCACGTCGCTGGCAGCCGCAGTGAAGCACGGCCCATTTTCAGCCGTGAGGATGGTGAGACCGTTGCACTGGTCGAACCGGTTCAATCCATTCTGGATGCGGTCGACAGCGACCACCAGGCCACGCTCGACTACATGGCCCAGCGCGTTGGCGAAACCACAGCCAGCATCAACAGCTACTTTGCCGTGGTACAGGATGACCCTTCGGTTCAGGTGGTGAACAACGCCCAGACCTGGTACGTCGAAAATATTGTTCGCGGAACCGAACTCGAAGAACTACCAATTCTGTCAGCAGCGGCTCCTTTTAAAGCCGGTGGCCGGGGTGGCCCGGATTACTACACCGATGTACCGGCCGGTGACATTGCGCTGAAAAACGTCGCGGACCTCTACATCTACCCGAATGACCTGAAAGTGGTGAAACTGACCGGAGAACAGGTCATCGAATGGCTGGAGCGGTCTGCTGGCCAGTTCAATACCATCGACCCGGATGCCCGCGATGCACAACCGCTGGTCGACGACAGCTTCCCGACCTACAACTTTGATGTGATCGATGGCATCAGCTACCGCATTGATGTGACCGTGCCACCGCGCTACAACAACGATGGCGAAGTGGTAAACGACCAGCACCGCATCGTTGATGTTCAGTTCGAAGGCGAGCCCATCAACCCGGATCAGGCGTTCCTGATCGCCACCAACAACTATCGCGCCGGAGGCGGTGGCAGCTTCCCCGGCCTGGATGGCAGCACCATCGTCATCGACGCACCGGATAAAAACCGCGATGTAATCGCCAACTATTTATTGTCGCAGGGCACCTTCAACCCCTCAGCCGATGACAACTGGCAGTTTGCCGGCTGGGGCGACGCGGAGGTAATGTTCAAAACCTCTCCCAAAGCCGAGGCACTGGCGAGTGACAACATGGAAACCGGAGAACTTGATGACGCCGGCTTCCAGGTGTTTACCTTTAACTGATCACACACTCTAGGATGCAGGTGCCACTTCGGTACCTGCAGTCGGGCAGGGACGCCCAACATCATGAAACAAATTAAGTCACTCACTCCCCTGGGCATCCACTAGCCACACCGCCCGCGTTGGTGGTTTGACGACACCCAGTTATTAGAGATGTCGGTCACAAATCTCGTATTCACCCCCGCAAAAGGCGCTTAATTCACCCGCCAAGCATTCTCAATGCGCCTCAGGTTGGCTACCCTCGCCCTCCTTGGTCACTGTGGTCGATGGTTTGTACAACGGGAGCATTTGTACGTCAGCCATCACAAAACCAGACCCATCATTCGGCCAACAGATTCAGTCAACAGGGAGCTACTATGACTGCACCTCGTTCCATTGCACCCACATTGCACACCGGGCACTCTGCGCGAGTCGTAGACCGGCTTGAAGCCACCGTACTGGAAACCCATGAAAGCCGGTGCACACAGCTGTCCATCAACGGGCAAACGGTAGCGGTTCCACCCGAGAAAGCCGGTCGTAACCTGGTTCGTGTTGATGACCTCGTCATGGCCGACCTGATGGACGACGGCACCGCCAGAGTCGCTTACGTCGTCTCAACCGGTAACAACGAATTCATTCCTCATATCAGTACCCTGGGTGATGTGGCCCAGTGGGTATTGCCCGAACACATTGCCCGTTTACTGACTGAAGTTGGCGGCAGCACCGTGGAAATAGGCCAGCAAGGGGTTGATGTGAAAGCCCCGCGAGCCACGGTTACCGCAGAAACCCAACTGGCGCTTAACGGCAAGAACATCCGTACCGAAGCAGAAGAACTCTGTGTAGTCCAGGGAAGAGAAATTCATCTTAACTAAACCGTCAGGGATACGACTTCATGGACACTGCGCACCTCGCCTGGGCACAAGCACAGCTTAAAACCCGAGAGTTGTGGTTAACGCAGAGAAAACACTGCGAATATGACCTGCTGCTTGGCATTGAGCAAAAACTCTATGGCCACCTCTGTTACCTTCAGGAAGCCATCACCGAGCCAGACCTGAGCGACGACGAGAACCGGGCACTCAATCTCTGCATTTTTGCGTTCCGCCCCGATTTCCGTGAAGCCCCCGATCACCTGGCCGCTCAATTACTGGAAACCGGCGTGGAACCCTGGCTGGAAGACTTGCAAACCGCCATCGACATTACCGGTGCTCAGAACTGGCAACCCCTGTTGCACACGCTGATTGGGCAGACCGATCTTACCGACCCCACGCACTGGTGGCTAAAAAGCAGACTGCACGACGTGCCGCCGGCCGTCGATTCCGACGTTTCTCATGTTTCGTGGTCACAGGCCATACCGGGGCAAATTCCCTGCCTGGTTAAAAGTCGAGCCTGGCAGTCCGACACCGTATTCGATACCTGGATCGCCGAAGCCCGGGACAGCGTTCAGAACGAAGACCGGCAGGAAGACTTACACTGGCTGGCGCTCGGGTTATTGGCCACCGACAAGCAGCCGGCAGCCATCGATTTGATTCAACGGTGGATCACGGCCAGTCCGGGTTCCCGGTACGCCTGGCGCACCGCGGCAGCCAGCGGAGCAAGCGAATTCATCCAGCCCTTGCAACAAGCCGTGCTGGACGAACACATCCCCCCGTTCTGGCTGGTGGTTCACGGCGATGCCGCCCACCTCGACTTTTGCATTGACCTGCTTGCCAAACCCCACACCAACCCTTTGGCCGAACGGGCCTGGTACGGTTTCACGGGCGAACGGCTTCCCCGGGTGCCCGCCATTACGCTGGGTACCAAAGAAAAAGGCGACCGGCTGGCCGATGCCAACACAGCTCGCCAATGGCTGGATGTAAACCAGCCTACGGGACGCCTTTGCCTGGGCCACAACCATTCAGGCCGGCCCTTCAGGCCACAACTGGGGCGCTTTTTCGGTGCCGATACCGAACCCGTTACCTCCGCAATCTGGCTGGATACCCAGGGAAGCACCCTGCTTAGCCCCACCGAATGTCACTGGCAACGTGCGCAGCGCCTGCAAGAGGTCCGAGCATGATCCAGCTTCAACCCCACCCCTTCTACCAACAGGAACTGACCTCCGGCTGGACAGCCCAGGGCGAGCCAGCCACCATCTTTATTGCCAAGGCCAGTTACCAGTACGAACTGGACGGGAAGGTTGAACCACTGCCAGAAAGCGAGCCGCTGGCTCAGTCTTACGACTACCCGGGGGACGACCCCGAGCAGCACGGGCCCTCGAGTTGTAGGGAGACCGTGCCCTTCAAGCACGGCTCGGAAATCCTGTTGTTTGCCACCGCCCACTGCGGCACTGCGCGAGCCGGCTTCAACGTAGAAGCCAGTCTGAGCACTGAAAACGGCATTCACTGGCGAAAAAAACTTTCCGTTGTGGGGCCAAGAACCTGGAAAAGCACCTTGTTCAGCACGGCATTCACCGAACCGACCCCCATCACCGAACTGCCCATTCGCTACGAATACGCCTATGGCGGCTGCAATGCAAAGCAAGAAAACGACGCCTATACCGCCAACCCGGTAGGGCTCGGCTACCTGGGGGAAGGCCTGAAAAAAAACGAGATTGACGGTGCCCCCCTACCCCAGATTGAACACCCCCGGCACCCGATGAAAAAACCGTCGGAACGAAAAGAACCTCAGGGGTATGGCCCGATTCCCTCACACTGGCACCCCCGAAACGAGGCGTTCAAATCGCTCGACGAAGGCAAGGCCGCCGCTCGCCAATACCCGTTCAGCGGCCCACTGCCCGATACCGCTTACCACAGCGCCCCCCGGGACCAGTGGTTCGACAGCCCCCTGCACGGCAAGGCACACCTGACCTTAACCGGTCTGACCAAAGACCTGCCCGAGCATCACCCACTGTCTATTCACTGGACAATCCCCAGCCTAACGCTGCGCTGGAAAACGCGAACGGCCGAAGAGCCCATCACGCTGCAGGCCGACACCTTGCTCGTCGACACTCAAAAGCGGCACCTGCACCTCTTGTACCGCAAGGCCTTCACCCAGTTGCCCAAACGCTTAATGGCAGAAATTCACCTGGCTGAAACCTCTGCCACCCCGGAGGCCACCGATGGATGAACTGCAATGGACGGTAAAAGCAGCCAGCGCCTACACCCAGGGTGGCCAAACACCGGCCACCATTTACGCGACGGTGGTAACCCGTCAGAGCGATATTCACCAGCCTGGCCTGAATGAAAGCGAGAGCCTGACGGTTAGGATGGACGACCTCGACTTGCCCTGTTACACCCTCCCGGCCGACGGTGACTACGATATCGACAGTCGCGCACGTAGCGCCCGTTTAGCCGCCAAAGCCCTGGCGGAGCTCTGGAACCGGCATGGTCCCATTCCCCCCAGAACGGCCATGGTGTGCAGCCTAAACCGGGAAGACTGGGGTTCACACCCAGCCGACGTTTTTCAGGATCTGCTGGTCAATAATTTTATGGCGTTGGGCGACCCGGCCCTCGTCGACTGGTGCAGCCTATGCACCGTCTATCAAATGGACGAACCGGAAGACCGGGCGCAGATTGCGGCAGAGACGTCACTGGTCTGGCTCAGTACCGATTCGCTCATTAACCAGGCCACCCTCGACCGGCTCGGCGACCGGGTGGCCATAAAACACTTTTCAGATGGCCTGATACTGGGCGAAGCCGCCACCGCCCTATGGTTGACCCGTGATGCTTCCAGCGGCACCGCCCGCCTAACCCTGTACCCGGAACCGCTGGCCAATCTGACCGCGAGCGGCACCAGGCTGGCCGCCGTTCAACCTTATCGCCACGGGCTGGTCACTCACCTCGACCAAAGCCTCGATCAACAGGCGCACTGGCACCAGTGGCTGGGCGATTTTGAACCGGCCAGCGAATTCGACGGACTGCAACATATCTCACTTTCAATTGGGTTTGGTTATGTCGGTGCCGCAGGCCCGGGCCTGGCCGTGGTGTGTGCGCTGGGGCGCCGGCAAATGCCCTGCCCACCCGTTGACACTCAATGGCTGTTTCACCAGTCGCCGGACCAGCGATACACCCTGCTGAAACTCGATTCCCTTACTAGCACCGCAACACCCGCCGCCCAACCGAAGCAAGGAGGTCTCAGTGGCTAACAACGTATTGATCAATGGACGTAGCGCCGTTCATGCAGGCTCCCAGGGAACGCTCAACACCGTCGACGTCTGCCTGACCCCCAGCGGGAATTCCGTGGTACCGATACCCTACCCAAACGTTGCGCGTTCGGCCGATGCGGACAAAACCGCTGGCAGCGTGTATGTAAACGGCAACCCCATGTGCCATATCAAATCCGTCTTTAAAAAAAGCACCGGTGATCAGCCCGGCCGACGCAAGGGAGTAGTGTCCGGTAAAATCAAAGGCGAAGCGTCTTTTGTTTCTGCCTCGGCCAATGTTTTTGCCGAAGGCCAGGCCGTTACCCGAGCGCTGGACATGATGGTCTCCAACAATAAGAACACCCCACCGTCCCCGCTGATGCAGCCAGTCGGCATGCCACCCCTGCCAACCCGCCCAACGGCACCGCATGAACTGGAACCCGAAGGGCCAGACCGCATCAACGCCATCATTCAGGGCGACCCCGGCGAAGGCATGGGCGTTCTGATTGGGGAAAGCGACGACTGATCGGCCGAAGGCCATTGAACCGAACCACTCAGTAAGGAGTGACCCCTGGCAAAAAGCCGGGGGCATCGCACGCAAGGAGTTACCACATGACTGCAGCCAGCATCGCCCTACCCGGCCACCCCGACGGCCCGAATAATGCAGAACGCCAACGGGAGCTGATTATTGAGAACTTTACCCCCGGGCGAAAGCGGCTGTCGCTCATGCTGACCGACGACCATCACGACTACTACAAAATTCCGCTCGGCTACGACGAAACCACCGCCTTTGACCAGGAGATGTGCAAGCCTGCGCTCAAACTGGTCCCTGTGACCTTTCTGAGGAACATACCCGATGAAGGCCTGGGCCCCTTACGCGAAGGCTGGGTATACATCTACGTTAACGGCTACCTATGGCGGGAAGCCCGGTACGATACTGACTGCCACATGTTGATTGACGTAAACCTGAGTTATGAGAAAGGCCTGGATCGCCGTCGCGCCACCGTGCAAAAAGACAGCACCCTGGTACTCCCCTGGAATATGAACGGCAGCGAAAGCATCGTCGAAATCGCCTTCTCCGAAGAACAATGGAGCTGGGAGCGAATCGACCAGCTCGGTGGGGTAGACCCGGAAGACCCACGCCAATGGCTGGGCGAACGCGTAGAATCGGCCTACAGCACAGACTACACAGCCAAGGCCCGCACCGCCCGGTTAATGCCCGTTGATCTCAGCGCGGCCGAATCCAACTTTGAAGACATGCCAGAAGACAGCAACATCCGCCTGGTAACCAACGAAGAACTCGCCCCGAGACGCCGGCACTACAACACCAAATTCGACAAAGGCATTGCCAGCGTGATTCTGCCAGATGTGATTGGTGATGCGCGGTATTTTGCCAATACCCAATCCGATATGATCGACTTGCTTGATGCCACAGTTACCACCATGCTTCAGGCTGACCACCAATACCCGAGAGAGTGGACAATCGACCGCATCGCCGAAGACCGGATGGACCACATACAAAGCGTGGCCGACAGCCGCTTGGCTGCCCTCTTTAACACTCAGTTTTTCGCCCCGATTGATCAGCAATTAAAACAACCAGATCTCACCGAGAAAGAGCGTGAAGTGCTTGAACAGAGGGTGGAGGATCGTGAAGAGCTGGACCAGAAAGCCATGGAAGAGCAGCTCAACAAAGAAGGCTGTGAGCAGATTATCCAAAGCGCACTGGACTACCGCAGAGACCTCATAGACCTGATGGACACACCGGCCTTCCTAGCCGCCATGGATGACTACCATACCCTGGAGAACGCCCACTGGTTTCTACTGCCCGAACTCATGGGGCAACTGATCGCTCGCTTCAATCAACCAGTGGCCAACGCCTACAAAGATCTCTTTTTCAACTTGGACGACTACGCTCTCTATCTGGATCGGGATCAGGGAGCGGACTTCCTGTTACGCCTTACCGGTGGTCACCAATACAAAGCCCAACACTCTCTGGCTGACATCCTGTTCCCAAAAAGCGGGCCAGACCCGGAAAACCCGCTCAGCATCAGCGAGACCGAGCCTAGCCTTGAGGCCCGACTTCTAAACCCGGTAAAAATAAGGCGCATCATTGAAGGATTGAACAGCAACGACAACGCCCACTGGCCACCTATTATAATAGATGGAACCTCTGTGGATATACATGAGTTCGTCGCTCAAGCCATCCACACCTTCACACTGGCTTTGACCATGTTGCCTGCCCCAATAGAGACAGAAGACAACGGGGATGCCTCTGCACTGATTCAATCCTGGCGATTCTCCGGGCATACTGCCCATGCCTTTGGCGCCAAGGTTACAGAAAATGCACATGAAGGGGTGCGCTCCACACAGCAAATGGAACAAAGTCAAGGCGAACATAGAAGTGAGTTGGCTACAGAAAGAGCAGAGTATGATGAACTCAGAGGCCGACGGGATGAACTGAGCACCCAACAGGCAGAGCAGACATCAACGCTGCAGCAAAAAGAACAATTCCTGGAAGAAGCCCGAGCCAGAAAACAGGAATTGACGCTCGAAAAACAGAACATACTGCAAAACCAAAGTGAACTCGGAAAACAGATGGAGAGCTTCGGTCTGGTATCTCGAATCGACCAGATTGATGTGGAACTGTCCGACCTTGAACAGTACATGGAGGAGGCTGTAGAAGAAAGAGCCCAATTGCAGCTACAACGCACCCAAGTAACAGACGCGTTGGCCAACATTGAAACCAACCTTAACGGAATGCGAGCCTCGGGCACAGTACTAAGCGGCGGCACGCTCAAACACAACACCAAAGTCGTGAACCTGTATTCGTTGTTGGCCGGGGAGCACTTACAAGCACTGAAAGTCACCCACGATGACCTGCTGAACGACCGCCTTCCCGAAGGCCATGTCGCTATGACAGCCGCAGGTCGAATGCAACGCATGAAAACCACTCTGGCGACAGCGAAACACATAAAAAACCATCAGGGGCCCTGGGTAAACTTCGAACTGGGGCCAGATAAAAAAGTACGAGTACCTGCCGACCTAGCGCTGGAGAATACTCAGCAGTTGCACCAGTACCTTTCAACCTACATGCACAGCGCGCTCGATACCGCTGAGGTTCGCAACGCGAACAAAATCGTCCAGATCGTATTTACTCAGGAAGCAACCAGCCTGGCCCGCTCAGCAGCTGAGGTGAAAGTTATTGACAACGCTAACCGCCTGCTGTTGGCAGACGTGATTCAACAAGCCGCTAACGATGCCGAACAATACATTCAGCGCACGAGTCAAGATGTCTACGAGTATGAACAAAAAACCTTCAAAACCAGTGCAGAAGCAGTAGAACTGGCTAAGATAATGAAGGACGCTGAAACCAAGATAACAAGCCTGGAGACCACAATCGAAGGCTACGAAAAATCTCTAACCAGCGGCCAACCTCAACTGCATTTTGCCCAGCGAATGGACCGATTGTTCTTGTTGAACGGGGCCATGGTAGCGTTTGAGGCGTTTAATTTGGCGAGTGTAGCGAATAGGTTGATGAGCGATTTTGGAAATACCAGAGCCAGGATTGACATGGCAAGCGCTCTAACTGACTTCGCTGCAACAATCGCAACATCGTACCAATATGTATTTGAGAGCAAGTATGGGACGACCAAACAGATTAGTAGCCGACTGAAAGATATAGCCAAAGAAGAGTTTGTGCGCTCCTGGCCAGTTAATGAAAATGTAAAGTATAAGAGCATTAGACTAAGCAGAATGGTCACAGTGCTCAATGTAGTATCGGGCGCCCTAAGCTCATTACTCTCATCTATCGACGCTTACAACCGATGGGTATTGGGAGACAAAGATGCTGCCTTGGCATATGGAATGACAGCCGTTGGTTTTGCATTTACCGCAGTGGCCGCAATATCGAGCTTATCTACAGCTGCACTGTTTACAATGAACATTGCCGGATTCGCACTAATCGCAATTGGTTTTGTCCTGGTTTATTTCTGGACAGATACTCCAACGGAAACACTCCTCAAAAATAGCCCTTTTGGTAGAGAGGTTAAATCACGTTTTGGAGGTGGTGGATTCTTGCAAGATGAAAGCTACCAACATTGGAATAGCCGTCGCGACCTTGCCTACCATGAGTGCGCCAGTTTCTTTCTGCAACCCAGAGTCCAGTTTTCGGAAACCTGGGTAGAACATGATGAATTTTGCGAGTTAATAACACAAACTCCAGGCTTGATGGCTAACGGAACCTATCATATTGAAGTTCAAGCATGGCATTCAGAGAATAAACACTGGGTAACCATCACACTTTTAAGTAACGACCCAAAAGCGAAGGCTAATGCACATCCCGGAAATATACAGATAATGGCAGATGGTTTCACTCACAAAATCCGAATTCATCGCGACCTAATTAAAAGCTTTGGAGTAAACCCTAGCTTTGGCATTGGTTATACCTCCACTGAGACAAAGATTCGGGTGAGAGTAAAAACTTACCCTAAAGGCGAAGCAAGTCGATTATTCCCGGGTGCAATTACTCCTTTCGTACTACCCGCACCAGTGCGGAATAATCTTGGGCAACCTGTTGTTAAAGAGAACATAGTGGATGAAAAAACAGCCGAAGAAAATTCTTGGCTGGTGGCCGAAGGATCAGTTGTCCACAGTTTTCGCGTAGTCATTACCCCAACATAAGGTTAGAAAACAATGATATTTAGGGTTGAAGAACTATTAATGGGAAAAATAAAGTACCGCTACCCTGACTGGAGTTGTACTAAAGAATTGACAAAGAACACCCGCCCGGTTCGTCGGGCCAAGTGGCTGAGGCCAGATCTGGTGAAACCTCAATCAGTCTATAGTTTTCATACGCCTTTCTATACGAAAACAGATGGAAAGCAATGGGTTATACAATCGGACTCTTCTGTTGGCTGGATAAGAACAATAGGGTTTATATCTACTTTTTTCTTACTGATATTCCTGTTTTTCGGATTAGTTCCGCTCCCAAACGACGGAACTACATTTTTTTTAAGCATGGCGGGGCTAACCTTTTTACTTGTCTCGTTTTCAATGTATAAATCTAGAACTAGTGGGGAAGATATCTGGGTGGTTTTTGATAGAACCACCGGAAATGTTTGCTTTTGGAAAAAAAACAAAAAGCACTCCCTTACTGTGCCTTTCGAAAAAGTAAAGTGTTACTGGAACTCAAAATACATGCGCGGCGGCCCTGTCAGTTCATTCTTCCTGATGCCTGAAGTCAATCTACTCAACGAACGAAATCGACTCTGGAAGGTACACTTTGGGTTCGCACCTCAATACGAACAAGCCCAGTTCTTTTGGCGCGTACTGACAGACTTTATGGACCAAAGTCGACCTATACCCGAAGTACCAGGGCTGATCCATCAGGTTCGTTTTGTCGAGAAAAACGGCTATACCATAGAAGATCTGACAGAAGATGGAATCGAAATGACCGAGGCAGATTTCAACGAAGTAGCCGAGGAAATCCAGAATGATATGGCGGCATTGGATACAAGGCTAAGACGAATGATAAAACCCGATCAGTTCAGTGCCGATAGACTGATTGAGTTCTATGAAGCCTGCCCTATCTATGCCAGAGAAGACGTTTTACGGACTATCATAGTAAAGTTACGGCGATGGGTTAAGTTTCTAAAAGGCGAAGATCGTATGATGGACCCGGCCTATAGAGAGTTCTTCACCATGAAAGAGTACGAGGCGGAAATGGACAAGCTTGCAGATTTCTTTTTCAAAATTGACAAAGAACGTCGGGAGGCAATCCGGTGATCTGCTTACTTGAGTCAACTACCAATCAAACGTTTAGGCATATTTCATTGAAAAAATAGACAGGATATCACCGACTTAGCTTAAGCCATCGAAATGTACCACTAGAAATAAGCTGACGCTTAGTAGCCACAAGCAACGACACAACTCCGCTCACTGCGTCAGCTGAAAGCTAACCTAACTGATAAATTCACTGCACTTTGATATTGAAACTTTAAGGTAAAGATAGACTCCCATGATCGATAAAAGAATTTTGTATCCATTAATGACCGCAGTATACACATCACTTCTATTCCTATTCCTATTTGCTTTAATACAAACTATAAACAGGTATAGCCTGAGTGATGTAGATGCCTCAGTCGGCTGGAGCCTGGTGTCTTTAGGGGCTGTATTCATCGGCGCCAGCGCATTGAAACGAATGTCAATGAACTATAAGTCCGTGACTTCATGGCTCTCCCTTACTTCTGCACTTTATGCTATTGCTTGTTTTTATAGAGTCACGTACCTGATAGCATTCTGCGGCATTGGCATCGTCTTGCTTGCCTATTTCTTGGAAAAGCGGAATAAATGCCTCCAAAGACCATCACTATCAAGAATTGTATGGCCTGCAATCGCTCCTGTTGTTGCGGGGCTTGTCGTTGCGACACTCTATTACCTGGTAGTTCAAATACCAAATAGGCCGGACCAGCTTTCTATCGAGGAGTGGTTAGAAAGCGGTACTAAAGAGGCACCTGCCTATCTTAGTTACGTTGAATTGCGTGATTTTGCCAGAAAACAGGATGTGCTCTATGAAAGCACGGGGGATGCCGAATCCAGAGCACGAGCGTTTAAAGCCTATGAAGCAGCTTATGAAGCAAGGGTTGGCGCTCTCGAGCCAGGGGAAGATGAGTACTCAGATGACATTGCCACGGAACTGATGGTCATCGTTTCTAACCGTTATTTCAGTGGTGACGGCGTGGAGCAAAATTACCCGGATGCTCACTATTTCTATTCCAAACTGGCTTGGAACAACGACACTGATATCGCTGGCGAGTACTCGAAAAAGCTGGCAGATATGTGGGCGAATGGTATTGGAGTAGAGAAAGACATAGAAATGGCACTTCAATACTATCGTTGTTGCGATGAACCGCACTACTTTGAAATAGCTGAAATGTACCGAAAGAGCGAAGATTACAGAAATGCGTCTATTCACTACTCCCGCATCCCTGATGATCCGCGAGCCAGTTACTGGCGTGCTGAAATCTCATTTCGCGGGCTGGGGCGAAGGGATGTCGATGGACGACTTGATTTCGACTATAACAATGCCTTTAGATTTATGGATTTCGCAGCAAGAAATGGCCACAAGCTTGCCCAGGCAAAGTTGGCCGAGTACTACCTGCTGGGAATCGGCGTTGAAAAAGACACAGCTCAGGCTTCCTATTGGATAAACCAAGCCTCCTCCAGTAGCGATGCAACTGAATACGTTAATTATGTCCGTGGGTTAGCTTATCTGGCAGGCTCTCAGAATAGCGATGGGTACGATAGAAGCAAAGCAATCCCATTGCTCGAGTCCGCTTCAGATGACGGGGTAATAGAAGCTACCGTAAAGCTTGGGGAAGTCTATGCATTTGAACCAGACAGTGATGAACAGTTGGCAGCTGGCCGCACTACCCTTTTGGAGCAGGCAAATGCAGGTAACCCAAGGGCAAGCTATCTGGTTGGTTTATTGTATAAAAGCGGGCAAGGCTTCGAGCAGAGCTATCAGGAGGCATTCGAACGTATTCAATACGCCGCCAGCAATGGAATTCCCGAAGCGGCTAGGGAGATGAGCGACTTTTACAAACATGGCTATTATGTCGAACAGTCCCAATTAAGGTCTGATCGCTGGAGTGCCTATTGGCGAGCCAATCGATAGTCTATGGCACCGTAAACCAGGCACGAAGAAGCCAGTGCAGGCAGTATACAGCCTCGCTAACCTTGCCTCACTGGCTCTACTTCGCCGCAATCCCGCCCATACACACTCATAACCAGCACCAGACTGATGGCCGCTGCGCCAAAAAAGGCCAGCGCCAAAGGGTACACCGTCTGGTTATAGAGCGGGCCAACGGCAAAGGATACCCCCACGGCTACCAGACTGGAGAATGAGGCGATAATCGAGGAGCCAAGACCGGCGACCTGCCCCAGTGACTGCATGGCGAGTGCGTTGATGTTGCCAAACAAAAGGCCCACGCCAAAAAACAACCAGAACCCCAGCAATAAAAACACCGGCAATGAGGGTTTGCCCTCTCCCAGCCATGCCAGGATAGCCAGCGATGCGCTGATCCCCATCATGCCGATCAGCGCCGTCAGGGTTTGACGATACATCCCCAGGCGCATGACCAGTGCGCCGTTGGTCAGCGATGCCAGGCCAATGCCGGCGGCCAGTATTGCAAAGTAGAGCGGAAAGCGGGCACCTGCCTGGTACAGGTCTTCAAACAGCGAATGGGCGATGCTGTAATAGACCACCTGGCACCCAAACACCAGGCCAGCGACAATGGTATAGGCCATTACTTGTGGGTGTTTCAGAATGCGCAGGGTGGTTTTTGCAAGAGGAAGCGGCCGAATCGGAAGGCGCCGCTCGGTGGTCAGTGTTTCGGGTTGTCGCACAACCAGCCAGGCGCCGGCAATCAGGGCCAGCGCCAGCAACATTAGAAAAATTGCACGCCAGCCAGCTATCCACAGCACCAGTTGCCCCAGTGCCGGGGCCAGCATAGGCACCAGTATCAGAATCATCATCACGAAGGACATAATGCGCGCCATCGCTTCACCCTGGAACCGGTCGCGAATGAGCGCCCGAGTGCCAATTTTGGAGCCGGCTACACCCAAGCCCTGAACCAGTCTGCCCAGTAACAGCATCGTCATTGACTGGGCAAAGAGGGCGATCAGTGTCCCTGTGCCAAATACCAGCAAGCCTGTCACTATGGCCCATTTGCGGCCGTAGGCGTCGGCCAGCGGGCCAAACGCCAGCTCGCCAAACACCATGCCCAGCACCATCAGGCTAATGGTCATTTGAAGGTCGGTTGCATCGGCTACCGAGAAGCTGGCAGCCATGGCCGGAAAGGCCGGGAGTATGGCGTCGATGGTGAGCGCCGTAAGCGAGGTCAGCAGCGCAAACAGGGTGATGAATTCGATAAGCCGAAACGATGGTGGCGATGGGTCTGGCGCGGTAACCGGAGGCGTGGCAGAAGCGGCCGGGTTCGACATTTGGTTAGGGTTCCCTGTCGTTTGTGTACCCGGCCATTAAACCATAAAAACGCGCCAGAAACTGATGATCAGGGGGTTTCCAGGCCTGCCTGATCCAGCACCCGCATGGTGAACTGGTTTGGATACAGCAGCACTTCGATTCGCCGGTTTGCTCGGCGACTCTGCGCATCGGTTTCTTCAACCAGTGGCCGTGTGTCAGCGTACCCCACGGCCTGCATACGGTCAGACTCAATACCCGACTGGCTCAGCACCTGCACAGCCGAAGCGGCGCGCGCCGTAGAAAGCTCCCAGTTGGAGGGGTACTTTTCCTGCAACGATGGCGAAATCGGCCGGCCATCACTGTGGCCCTGAATGCTGATCAGATGATCAGGAAAGCTCACCAGGGCGTCTGCCAGCAGTTGCAGGGTTTCCCGCCCCGCTTCGCCGATGCTGGCAGAACCCGAGGCGAAGACGATGTTTTCCGGCAGCTTAATCACCGTAGTGCCGTCTTCCAGTCGCGACACCAGGGTTTGGCGTTCATTACTCAACGACTGCAGCTGGCTCTGCAGCTCATCCATGGCTTGTGTTTCACGGTTTAGGCGGGCTTCGAGCTCGGCAATGGTTTCGCTGTAGTTTTCACTGCGCGCCTGCTGCAAGGCCAACTCTTCCCGTGCCTGCCGATACTCATCGACCACGGTTTCCCGCTCAGCCACGGCTTGATCGAGATTGGCTTCGCGCCGCATCAGCTCGACTTCGGCAATGTTTAATTCGGCCAGGGTTTCATCCAGCTGTTGTTGCAAGCGGTCGCTGGCAGCCTGTTGCTGTCGGTCTTCCTGCTCCATGCGCTGGGTACTGGCCAGCAATGCCGTGCGCTCGTTCAGCAACCGCTGTACATGCGCCTGGCTGGCGTCTAACTGACGGTTGAGATCAGCTGCACTTGCTCTTTCTGCTTCAAGTTCTGCTGTGGTTGCGGCCAGTTCGTCTGTGGTGTCGGCCAGTTGTGCCTCAGCCGCAACCAGCTCTGCTTCAACGGCAGCCAGTGTTTCAATGGTTTGCTTAAGTTCAGCCTCCAGGTTCGCTTGCTGCTCGGCCTGCCTGGCAATCAGGCCATCGGCTTCGGCCAGGGTTTGCTGGAGTGCGTCGCGGTCCTGGCGTGCCTGCTCCAGTTCGGACTGCAGGTCACCCACGCTCGATTGCGAATCCTGCCGCAGGTTATCGTACTGGGCCTGCAACGCCGCCAGACGCTCGCTGGTCGTTTCAGCGTCACTCAGCAGCCGGCTGCGCTCGGCTTCCAGTTCCCGAACCCGGCTGTTGGCGTCGCTCAGTCGGCTCTGTACGGTACTCAATTCCGATTGTGCGCGCTCCTGGGCTTGTTCGAGTGCACTCATACTTTCCTGAGCCTGGGCCAATTGCGACCGGTATTGCTGATAAAAGTAGGCCACAACGGCAAGAACGATGACAAGAATCACAGCCAGCGTCACAGCGACCCAGCCTTGTTGATTGCTCTTAGTGGTACTCACCCGGACTTCTCCCCTAATGCGTTTTTATTGTATGAGTTGTAAAGCGGTGTAAAAAACAGTCAATCGTCTGAGTCTAGTGCAAGCGTGTGGAGATTTCATGTCAGCCTGCAAGCAGCGCTGCGTCGACTATACTGAAAGGTATCCGCTGCATGGTTGTTTAAAGGCATTGTTTCGCAGCGTGAGGAGTACACCGTGCGACAATACATTCGCCACCCGGCCGCTGTGCCGTTGAAGTATCAGTGCCAGCAACCCACCGACCCCAACCCGACAGAATTGCTGGACATCAGCCAGGGTGGGCTCAGTTTCATAACAGAAGAGGCGCTCGAACCCGGGCAGATTGTGCAAGTCAGTATCGGGGTTGGTGATCCGCCGTTTGAAACCAAAGGCCAGGTGGTCTGGTGCCACCCGCAGGACGACCACTTCGTGATCGGGCTGCGTTTCGACAACCTGGAAAATGCCTTTGCTGTGCGCATGGTTGAGCAAATCTGCCACATCGAACAGTACCGGCAACAATGGGAGCGCCAGGGTCGGGATCTGACCCCGGAAGAAGCCGCCCGGGAGTGGATTGACCTGCACGCCCGGGATTTTCCGGCCTGGCTTGGAGAATCCAACCCCAAATAAGCCCGGTTCAGGGCACCAGGGACACGGCAACCAGCACCATGACGCTGCCAACGGTCGCGTCGAACCAACGCCAGGCCGTTGGAGACCTTAGCTTTGGCCCGAGGTAACGCCCAAACCCGGTTAAGCCGAAAAACCAGGTAGTCGATGCGGCAGCCGCCCCGACTACAAAATAACCCGGGTAGCTCTGCTGAGCGCCCACACTGCCCACCAGCACAACGGTATCGAGGTACACATGCGGGTTCAGCAGTGAGATCGCCATGGCCTGGCCGGCCACTTGCCATTTGGTCACAGCCGCCCCTGCCACGGCCACTCTCAACCCTCCAGACCCCTGCCACACCCGCCAGAACGCCTGGGCGGCCAACCAACACAACAAGCTGATGCCAAGCCAGGTCAGCACCGGAACCAGCGCCGGGATGCGTTGCTGTACCCAATCGACACTGTAAACCCCCAGCGTGATCAGCAGAGCATCGATGCTGCAGCACACCAGCGCCACAACAGCTGGGTGTTCGCCGCGCATGCTCTTGTTCAGTACCCAGGCATTCTGCGCTCCGATGGCCACGATCAAACCGATGGAAATGCCAAAACCCGTAATAAAAGACCCGACCATATCTGCTCCCGTTGTTGGTGATTGTCGTGAAGGCTAAGGAGCAAGCCGCTATTAATCCAACGAATGTTTTTTATCCTTCATAAGTATTTCTAATTAACGTAGATTAACGTTTTCCACGTTCACCGGGGGTTAACATGCTCGACTACCGACTGCTCGATGCACTGGCGGCCGTCATCGAAACCGGCGGGTTTGAGCGGGCAGCGCAGAAACTGCATCTGACGCAATCGGCCATCAGCCAGCGCATTCGACAGCTGGAGCAGCGGCTCGGGCAGCCCGTGTTACTGCGAACCACCCCGCCCCGGGCGACGGCAATGGGCTGGCGGCTGAACAATCACTTACAGCAGGTAAGACAACTGGAAATGGATCTGGTCGACACTCGCGATGCCTTGCCACTTAAACTCAGGCTCACCGTTAATGCCGATTCCATGGCCACCTGGCTTGCCCCCGCGCTGGCGCGGTGCGAACTGAGCCCGGAAATGGATTTTGACTTGGTGGTCGAAGACCAGGAAGTGGGGCTGAAGCGCATGCGTCAGGGTGAAGTGATGGCGTGCATCTGTGCTGAGTCGCGCCCGGTCAATGGCGGGGCGGTGATGGCGTTGGGGAGGTTGCGCTATCGGGCTCTGGCGAGCCCCGCCTTTGTCGAGCGATACCAGACACTTAAATACCCGGAGAACCTCAACCAGATTCCCTGCCTTGTTTTCAACCACGACGACCAGCTGCAACATCAATTCCTGGAAAGCCTCAGGTTGCCTCCGCCGCAGCGCATCCATCGCTGCCCCTCCTCAGAGGGGTTTGTGCAAATGGCTTTGTCCGGGCTGGGCTTTGGAATGCTGCCGGAACTGCAGGTACAGCCGTATCTGAACCGTGGCGAACTGATCGATGTCAGCCCGCCCTACTATCTGGACGTGCCCCTGTACTGGCACTACTGGCAAACAGAAAGCAGCGCGATGACACAGCTTCGGGAAGCCGTTGGCGCCCATGCAAAAGCGGTATTACTGCCCAGCGCAGGCACTGAGTAGCTCCGAAAAAGCCCGGTTAAACCGGGCTCTCTGCTGAGGCGTTTCACCTGGAACTGCCTTCGGCTCTAGCGCTTAAAGACACTCTTCAGCCACTGCGCCCTGGCGTTGCGGGCATCCAGATCAACCCGATCACTGCGAATACGATCTCCGGCATCGCGATACCGCTCGGGAATGCTTGAAGGCTCCGAAAGGCGGGCTGAGGCCGTCCCGAGTAAAAAAGCGCTGCGATAGGCCTGAAAAAGCGTGCCTTTGTCAAAATTAAGCTGGCTCATGAGGGGAACCTCCTATTGCCGGTGAATTAACGGCCCAACTGAATGAACAGAGTGGCCTTCTCTGACGATGTGAATATGGTACGCTGAGACTATTCGCAAAGTAATTCCCAAAAAAGCCAAATGGAGTTTGCAAAATCGCACATCATAAAACGCAAATAAAACGCCAGGGCGGGCCCTACCAGATTCACTGGGACGACTTTGAAACGGTTCTGGCCATTGCCGAAAGCGGCTCGCTGTCGGGAGCGGCGCGCCGGATGCAGGTGAACCACGCGACCGTCTTCCGACGCTTGGGAGAGATCGAAAAGCGGCTGGGTGTCATGTTGTTTGAACGGTCGCGCTCTGGTTACTTCCCAACTCCGTCGGGCGAGGAGCTGGCTGAAACGGCCCGGCAAATGGAAAGTTTTGTGTTGCAGGCGGAACGCCGCATCGTCGGTCGGGACTTGCAACCGACCGGCGCCGTTTGGGTAACCACCACCGACTCCATGATGGCAGGGCTTCTCGCCCCGCTGTTTGGTGAGTTCCGGCAACACTACCCGGGTGTCACGCTGGACATCGCCGTGTCCAACCAGCTATTCAATCTCACCAAACGCGAAGCCGATGTTGCCATTCGCCCCTCCAACGCACCGCCGGAGCACCTGATCGGCCGCAAACTGGCCGATATTGGTATGGCGGTCTATGGCCAGAACCGCCAAATCGACACCGACGCCTTCGATTTACACCAACTGCCCTGGGTCGGCCCCGGGTCGCGCCTGTTTGACGAGCCCATGCGACTATGGATGGCCGAACAGGGCTACGATAAACAATGCGCCTTCCGGGTCGATACGTTAATCGGGATGCTCAGCAGCGTAAAAGCGGGAGTTGGGGTGTCGGTGTTGCCCTGTTATCTGGCCGATGGTGAGCCCGAACTGGTTCAGTTATCAGACCCGATCCCACAGCTGAGCTACGGGCTCTGGTTTCTGATGCACCCGGACTTACGGGGCGTCTCGCGCATTCAATCGCTGATGGATTTCATGACCGGGGCGGTACGCGAGCAGACCGCCCGATTGGCGGGGTACCCGGCAATTAAGAAACAACGCTGACCAGACGACGAAGTTGCCGCCCGGTCAGCCCCGTTTTATTTCACAAACAGCTGGCGCGGGAAATCGCACAGCATCTCCACACCGGTTTCGGTGATCAGAATGCTTTCGGTGATCTCGATGCCCCAGTCGTCCTGCCAGATACCGGGCATGAAGTGAAAGGTCATGCCGGGCTGCAATACGGTTTCATCCGAAGCGCGCAAGCTGGAGGTGCGCTCACCCCAGTCCGGTGGGTAGCTGACGCCGACGGGGTAGCCACAGCGGGACCCCTGACGATCAATCCCGTACTTCAACATGGTGGCATTCACCGCATTAGCGATGTCGCACGTCCGATTACCGGGTTTGGCCTGCTCAAGCCCCGCATCAATAGCTTCCAGCAGGGCTTTTTCGGCGTTCAGAAAACGGGCGCTGGGCTTGCCCATATAGAGCGTGCGCGACATGGGCGCATGGTAGCGTTTGTAGCAGCCTGAGATTTCGAAGAAGGTCCCTTCATTGGCACGAAACGGCCGTTCATCCCAGGTGATATGAGACGCCGAAGCCTCTTTGCCAGAGGGCAGCAACGGCACAATAGAGGGGTAATCGCCGCTGTAACCGTCAACACCGGCAATCGCCGTCTCGTAAATTTGTGAGACAACGTGACTCTTCGGCACCCCTACCCGCGCCACATCCAGAATACGCTGATGAATTTTCGACGTGATCTTGCCAGCGATCTTCATGAACTCAATTTCTTTGGCCGACTTGATGGCCCGGCACCAGTTCACCAGATTATGGCTGTCGACAAAGCGGGCTTCCGGCAACGCAAGACGCAGAGAGCGATGGGCATCGGCGGTGTAGTAGTAATTATCCATCTCGGTGGCGATGGTGGCCCCACTCCAGCCGTTTTCGATAAACAGGTGCTCGGCCAGCCAGGTCATCGGGTGTTTTTCGAGGTTCTGAACGTACTCTTCCGGGTAACTGGTCAGGTTTTCTTTCTTCATGAAACAGCGCAACAGAGCCGCGCTCTCGTCCATGCGGCGCCCGAACCAGATGGGCTCTTCCTGGTCGACATGAATAACCACGCCCTGGTGCACGTAAAACGACCAGCCGTCATACCCGGTTAGCCAATTCATATTGCCGGGGTCAGTCGCAATCAGAATATCGACCTTACGTGTTCGCATTTCCCGCCGCACTTTCTTGACGCGTTGCAGGTATTCCTTTTTCGTAAATGCCAGCTTCACTCAGCCACCTCCGATTCAAACCATAAGTGCTATGCACACCTCGTTGTCACAACCATTCACTTGTGTACCCCTTGCAAGCAGTTACCAGCCTTTAGCAAGCGCAGAACAGGGTCTTTTGGATTGTGCCAGTCAATGCCTGCACAATGCCAGTAACATCATCAACGATTAATGTTCACATTCAGGGGAGATCAGGGCTGAGTTGCCCGGAAGGGCACCATAAAGCCCGGTGTTCGGGCAGGAGAGAGGCTTCGCTTCAAACGACCGCTGGCACCCGGTATCGATTTTCAACCACCGGCAGGCCACAATCGGAAGAGGATACCAGTACAATTCCGCCGGGCGACAGGGTGTACTGCAGCGCGTCCTTCACAGCATCCTCACCGATGACGGTACCTCTGGGAATAACGCATCGTTGATCAACAATGACTCTGCTTAAATGACAGTCGCTGCCTATATAAGCCCCTGGCAATATCAGCGAATCACTGACGCGGGCTCCGGCATTGATCGTTACATCATTGAAAATGATACTGTTTTCGACTGTCGCGCCGTCTATCAGGCACCCGTTACCAACCACAGAGTTGGTGGCTTGGCCGTGCGAGCCCCGTTCGGAGTTGAACACAAAACGGGAGGGCGGCAACTGCTCCTGCGCAGTCCAGATGGGCCAGTGCCGGTCAAACAAATCCATGGCCGGACAATCACCGAGCAACTCCATATTGGCTTGCCAGAACTGATCCAGGGTGCCTACGTCCCGCCAATAAGCGGGCTCGCCTTTTTTACTCACAAAGGGGTAAGCGTTGACTGGCCACTGATCAATGAGGCTGGGAATAATGTCTTTACCGAAGTCATGGCTCGACACTCGGTCATTGGCATCCTGGCGGAGCTGTTCGATCAAGAAGGCAGTATTGAACACATAGATTCCCATAGACGCCAGCGCACGTTCAGGTTTGCCAGGCAAGGTTCTGGGATCACGGGGTTTTTCATCGAAAGCAAACACCCGGTTGTTCCAATCGATGGCCATCACCCCAAACCCCTGAGCTGCCTGCACGTCTACTTCAATGCAGGCCACCGTCATCGGAGCACCTGATGACTGGTGATGCAACAGGAGGTCGCCGTAATCCATTTTATAAACGTGGTCACCGGCGAGAATCACCACATAAGTGGGAGCGTATTGTTCAATAATATCCAGGTTCTGATAAACCGCATCCGCCGTGCCCTGATACCAGCCATCCCCCATGCGTTGCTGGGCTGGCAGCAAATCTACGAAATCGCCCATGCCGTTGTTAAGAAAGTTCCAGCCACGCTGGATATGACAATTGAGCGAGTAAGACTTGTACTGGGTGAGAATACCAATGCGCTTCAGACCTGAATGCAAACAGTTGGACAATGCAAAATCAATAGTCCGGAACTGCCCTCCAAAGGGAACCGCCGGCTTGGCATGCCAGCGAGTCAGATTCTTTAGCCGGGTGCCATGCCCTCCGGCCAGAATCAGTGCCAGGCTTTCCTCTGCCAAGGCTCTTCCTTGCTGGTTGGATCGTCTTGCTTGCATACCACACTGCCCCCAACTCGTTCTTGATAAAGTGCGTAAGCGCCTACCACCGGTCACAGATGCAGCAGTTACCTACCCGACCCAGGCAATGTTCAGTCGTTAACTATAGCGGCTTTAATGAACCTCTTATTGATACTTATCAAGCTTTAAATTTGTTGCGTAACTAAAACATTGTTCAATATTACGTCTGGATTCGAATGGCGGCTGCCAGGGTAAACCTCACCCATAAAATTGACACAGATCATCGCCTGGCACTGTGTTAAGACTAGACTGAATAGGCTCTTTCCATTCGCCTTCCTGCCATCAGGTTGTAGACAGGATCCAACGGAGCGTCATCCATGACCTATCCGATCGTGTCCAAGCAAACAGCCAGCGATAGCATTCAGCCAAACCTGCGCAACTATGAAGCTGTTCGAGATTCATTCCAGTGGCAGCGGGCCAGCGACGCATTGAACATGTCCGCTGCGACCGGGCACCTCAACATTGCCAGCATCGCCCTGGACCGGCATCAGCTAACTGCCACGAAAGATCAGGTTGCGCTGCGTTTTCTCAGTAAAGAACCCGGCAACGAACCCGAAGAGATTACTTATTCAGCTCTGTGGGAACGGGCCAACCGCTTTGCCAGTGCCCTGACATCTCTGGGCCTGCAAACCGGCGACCGGGTATTCTGTCTCAGTGGTCGCACACCCGACCTCTACATGGCCGCTCTTGGCACGCTAAAGGCCGGGTGTGTCTTTTCCCCCCTGTTCTCCGCCTTCGGCCCGGAACCTATTCAGGCGAGAATGGACATTGGCAATGCCACCGCCATTGTGACTACGGCCCGGCTTTACCGGAAGAAGCTGGCAAGCTGGATATCCCAGTTGCCATCGTTACGCTATATCCTTCTGCTCGACGCCCCGGATACGTTGGACTCGCCAGATAATACCCAGCTGGAAATCGTCTTCCTGCAACCCATGCTGGCGCACTGCAGCCCGCAATTCGAAACCGTTGCGACCCGTCCGGAAGACATGGCATTACTGCACTTCACCAGTGGCACCACAGGCAAACCCAAAGGGGCTATCCATGTCCACCAGGCCGTGCTGGCACACTACATGACGGCCGCGTTCGCACTGGATCTTCACCCCCGGGACATTTACTGGTGTACGGCGGATCCGGGCTGGGTGACGGGTACGTCTTACGGCATTATCGCGCCCCTGTGCCATGGCGTAACGCTGATCATCGATGAAGCCGAATTCGAAGCCGAACGCTGGTACCGGATACTCCAGGATCAGCACGTGACCGTCTGGTATACAGCACCAACCGCCATTCGCATGCTGATGAAGTACGGCCCTGAACTGGCCCGGCAGCACGATTTATCCTCTCTGCGCTTTCTCGCCAGTGTCGGCGAACCCCTGAACCCCGAGGCCGTTGTCTGGGGCCTTGAAACCCTGGGCCTGCCGTTTCATGACAACTGGTGGCAAACCGAAACCGGCGGCATCATGATTGCCAACTACGCCAGCATGGACATCAAGCCCGGGTCCATGGGCCGACCGATGCCGGGCATTGAAGCCGCCATTGCGGAACGCTCGGAGGCCGGTGAGATGCGTCTGATCACCGACCCCAATGAAACCGGTGAGCTGGTTCTGAAAGCTGGCTGGCCTTCGATGTTTCGCGGCTACCTGCATGAAGACGCCCGCTACCAAAAAGCCTTTGTTGACGACTGGTATTTTACCGGTGATCTGGCCAGAAAAGACGAAGACGGTTACTTCTGGTTCATTGGCCGGGCCGACGATGTCATTAAGTCATCCGGGCACCTGATCGGGCCCTTTGAAGTCGAAAGTGTGCTAATGGAACACCCAGCCGTTGCCGAGGCCGGTGTTATTGGGATACCCGATGAGGTCGGTGGTGAGGTGGTCAAAGCCTTTGTTGGATTAAAACCGGGTTATGAAGCCGACGAGAAGCTGTCGCAGGACATTCTGGGCCTGGCACGCAAGCGACTCGGCCCGGCCGTCGCCCCCAAATCCATTGCGTTTCGCGACAACCTTCCCAAAACCCGCAGCGGAAAAATCATGCGTCGCCTGTTGAAAGCACGCGAGCTGGGGCTGCCCGAGGGCGATACGTCCACACTGGAGGAGTCGCGCTGATGAGTACTGCAAAACCATTGCCAGGCCAGTTGGATCCCAGTCGTAAACTGAGGCTGTCGCGCGATCATCTGCTTGACCTGTTGTTTCAGATGATCCGCGTACGCCGGTTCGAGGAAAAGTGTGCGGAACTCTATACCCGGGAGAAAATTCGCGGTTTCCTGCATCTCTACATCGGCGAAGAAGCCGTGGCCGTGGGTGTCGCCCGCGCCCTGAACGATGACGATGCCGTAGTAGCGACGTATCGCGAGCACGGCCATGCCCTGCTGCGCGGCGTGCCGATGGACAAGGTGATGGCTGAAATGTATGGCAAGGAAACCGGTTGCAGCAGAGGCCGTGGCGGGTCCATGCATCTGTTTGATGCGCAGCAACGGTTCTTTGGTGGTAACGCCATCGTCGGTGGCGGTTTGCCACTGGCGGTCGGCCTGGCGCTGGCCGATAAAATGGCAGGGCGCAACCGGGTAACCGTTTGTTTTTTTGGTGAAGGGGCTGCGGCTGAAGGCGCTTTTCACGAAAGCCTTAACCTGGCTGCCTTGTGGCAATTGCCTGTCCTGTTCGTGTGTGAAAACAACAACTATGCCATGGGTACAGCGCTGGCCCTGTCCCAGTCGCAACGGGATGTGTATGTCAAAGCCGAGGCTTATCAGATAAAAGCTGAGCGCGTCGATGGCATGAACGTGGTCGACGTTGAAGCTGCATCCCGGCGTGCGGTCGAAGCCATTCGTCAGGGAACCGGACCGCAGTTTCTAGAATGCCACACCTACCGTTTCCGCGCGCACTCCATGTTCGACCCGCAGCTGTATCGCGACAAGGCCGAAGTTGAAACCTGGAAAGACAAGGGCCCGATCGTATTGCTAACCCGCTGGATGGACAACAACCAGCTGCTGCACCCGGACGACCTGCAACGCATGGAAGAGGCCGTCGCCGCAGAGATTGAGGCGGCCGTTAGCTTTGCCGAGTCTTCACCCTGGGAGCCCGTTGCCACCTTGAAACAGCACGTTTCCCTGCCCGTGAACGATCCGTTAACCCCACCACCCAATGCCAACAGCGAGCCCCTGGAAACCACCTATCGCGAGGCCTGTCACCTGGGCCTGCAAGAAGCGCTGCAATACAACGACCGCGCCTTCCTGATGGGTGAAGACGTGGGCCACTATGGCGGTTGCTACGCGGTCAGCCATGACCTGCTGGCTGAATTCGGTGAACAGCGGGTGCGTGATACGCCGTTGTCTGAAAATGGGTTTACCGGCGCTGGCGTCGGGGCGGCACTCGGTGGCATGCACCCTATCGTTGAAATCATGACGGTCAATTTCAGCCTGCTTGCCATGGATCAGATTGTGAATACCGCAGCAGCCCTGCTGCATATGTCCGGCGGCCAGTTCAATGTTCCGCTGGTGATTCGCATGGCGACCGGAGCGGGCCGTCAGTTGGCCGCTCAACATTCACACAGCCTGGAACACTGGTACGCTCACGTACCGGGTTTGCGTGTACTCACGCCCGCAACACTGGAAGACGCACGCTACATGCTCTGGTCGGCACTGCAGGACCCTAACCCGGTGCTGATTTTCGAACATGCGGCTCACTATAACGACAAAGGCACACTGGCCCCTTGCCCACAAGGCGTCAACATCGATCAGGCGGCCATACGCCGACCCGGTAAAGACATTACCCTGATCACCTACGGGGGTTGTCTTAATAAAACGCTAGCCGCCGCTGACGCACTGAGCCAGGAAGGCATCGACGCTGAAGTGATCGATCTGCGCGTACTGCGCCCATTGGATACGGCTACCCTGGTCGAATCTCTGTCTCGAACGCACCGGGCTGTGGTCATCGAGGAGGCCTGGAAAACCGGCGGCATGGCTGCTGAGGTCAGTGCGGCTCTCATGGACAAGGCGTTCTGGGAGTTGGACGCGCCTGTCGGGCGAGTCGCCAGTGAAGAGGTGCCCATTCCCTACGCTGCTCACCTGGAAGTGGCGGCACTCCCCCAGGTCGACGCTATCGTACAAGCCGCCAAAGAAACGCTGCGAGGCGGCCATGAGTGACTTCCTGATGCCCTCCCTCGGGGCAGATATGGACGAGGCCGTTTTGGTGGAATGGCAGGTGAAAGCCGGCGACACGGTTCACCGGGGTGACGTTATTGCCGTGGTAGAAACCGCCAAAGGTGCCATTGAAGTGGAAGTATTTGAAGAAGGCGTTGTGGAAGAACTTTATGTACCGGTGGACACCACCGTGCCGGTTGGTAGCCCCATCGCACGTTTAGCCACCCAAGCCAGCGTGGCGCCAGCCAGCCAGACACCCGCCGAACCGGAAACTGCACCGAACGCATCCGTTGAAGCTGACCGGCAGCTGGAACCGAGTACCAAGCCTGCGGTGGAAGTGTCGGTTAAAACAGAAAAGAATGATCGAATCACGCAGACGCCGACGACAACACCGGAACGACTGAAAGCCAGCCCACTGGCTCGCCAGCGCGCTGCGCAGTCCGGCCAGTCGCTGGCAGGCGTAACGGGCAGTGGACCGCAGGGAGCCATTTTGGTCGGCGATCTCACCTCCACTGCTCAGCAAGCGCCAGCCGCAGCAGAACCAAAAGGCGAAAAATCTCACGCCGGGTTTAACCCAATCGAAATGCGCAAAGCCATTGCCGCCGCCATGGCACGCTCGAAACGGGAAATACCTCACTACTACCTGGCCACGGCTGTAGATATGCTGGCCGCAACTCGCTGGCTTGAGGCATATAACGCCAGCCAGACACCGGAGAAGCGGCTGCTGATGTCCGCATTGATTTTCAAAGCCGTCGCCAATGCCCTGCGCGATTTTCCGGAAATGAACGGTTATTTTCAGGAGGGAACTTACCAGCCCAGCCCTTCAGTCAATCTCGGTATCGCTATTAATTTACGCGGTGCTGGTCTGATGACACCTGCACTGATGGACGCCGACAAACTCGACCTGGCGGAGCTGATGACAAAACTGCAGGACCTGACCCGGCGCGCGCGTCAGGGTGGCTTGCGCAGTTCGGAAATGACCCGGGGCACCATTACCATCACCGCGCTGGGCGAGCGAGGCGCCGACACCGTCTATGGCGTTATTTATCCGCCGCAAGTCGCCATTCTGGGGTTTGGCAAAGTGAATTCACGCCCTTGGGCCATTGGGGACATGCTGGCAGTCCGACCGGTCATGCAGGCCACGCTGGCGGCCGATCACCGCGTCAGTGATGGTCACCGTGGCGGGTTGTTTCTCGACCGAATCAACCAGACCCTGCAAGACCCCGAACAGCTCAATCAACCTGCCCACCAGGAGCCTGAATCATGATGAACCGTGATGAACTGAGAACTGCTCTGATCGAAGAAATTACCCGCATCGCACCAGACTTGTCCGCCGCTGAGATAACCGACGATGCCAGCTTGCGAGATGACTACGACCTGGATTCCATGGATTCGTTCAATTTGGCTTCGGCCATTCACAAGCGACTGGGCGTTAACATCCCCGAGACCGATTTCGCCCGCTTACAAAGCCTGGCTCAGTTGGTGGCTTACCTGGAAAAACACCCGGCGTAAGTACTGGGAAGTTACAGAGCCTGGTAGCGTTCCTGAGCGACAAAACGGTCGCGAGCCTGTCGTACCTCGTCATGATGTTTATCCGCCCATTGCACCATGGGCTGTAAGTGTTCATAAAATGAATGACCCAGCCCAGTCATGCAGTATTCCACCTTGGGCGGAATGGTGGGGTATACCTCGCGACTGACCAGCCCGTCCTGCTCCAGCTGCCGCAGCGTCTGCGCCAGCATGCGTGGTGAAATATCAACAATCTGCCGGCGTAACTCACTGAACCGGAATGTTTGCTCACCCAGCGTCATCAGAATCAACACCGTCCATCGATCGCCCAGCCGATCCAGCACATCCCGAATCGGGCAGTTTCGATTCAGGGGTTCGTGTTCCAGTTTGCGTTTGCCCATCGGGTCTATTCACCGTTATTCAGTTCATTGGTATTCCATGGCGTGTCACCAGGTTACCTGGCAGTAACCAGGTGACCTTTAGCACCCTACTTCCGCCGCCCGGGAAAGGCAGTATCATAAAGTAACCTACTAGGTAAACGTAACCTTTATTTGGCGAGACACGAGGGCTTTTTCCATGACAGACACTTACCCCATTGCCGTCACCGGCGCATCAGGCCAACTGGGCCGACTGGTCATCAATGCCTTATTGACCGAGCAGGGCGTTCCAGCGAACCAGATTATCGCGCTGACCCGACGCCCGGAATCCCTGAAAGAGTTCGCCGATCAGAGCATTCAGGTACGCCAGGCGGATTTCGACGACCCGGCCACTCTCGGCGGAGCCTTCAACGGGGTGAATCGCCTGTTGCTCGTTAGCACCGACGAACTGGCGGAAGCCGGCAAACGCCTGGCTCAGCACAAGCTGGCCGTCAGCGCGGCGGAACAGGCCGGGGTACGGCATATAATGTACACCTCCATGCCCAAGCCCGGAGGCTCGGCCATTACCTTTGCCGGTGACCACCTGAAAACGGAACAGTTTATTGCCGCAAGCTCCATGAGCTGGACGATTTTGCGCAACAGCTGGTACTTCGAAAACCTGTTGATGGAAACCGGGCACATTCTGGAGTCGGGCCAGTGGTTCACCGCCGCTGGCGACGGCCGGGTGGCGAACATTGCCCGCGCCGACCTGGCAGCCGCCGCCGCCGCAGCGCTGGCGATGAATGACTTCAACAACCGCACCTACACCCTGACCGGCAAAGAGGCGCTCACCACCGCGCAAATGGCCACTCTGCTCAGCGACATCAGTGCACGTTCCATTGTGGTGGTGCCGATTACCGACGAACAAAAAACAGACGGGCTCGAACAGGCGGGTTTACCACCGGTATTGGCCAAAACGTTTGCAAGCTTCGATACCAACACCCGCCAAGGTGGCGTGGAAGAAGTCACCAGTGACTTTCACCAATTGACCGGGCGTGAACCGCAAACGCTGAAGGAATGGCTAAGCCAGAACCGGGCGCTCCTCACACCAGCGTCCTGATCTCGATAGCAGTGGCAACTGCTTCCGGCCATTTATAAACGACAGGGAGTGTCGTTCACCGCAAGGCAGGAGGCCTTGCTTGCAGCAAACTTCGCAATTCTCCGCACTATCCCCCAAGTTACTGACGTCGCCTAACAACCATTAAGCCTCCTGCTAATTCTTTTCACTTGATAATGAGTTGCATTTTTATTACTGTTTGCGTAAAGCAGCGTTCGACTGTAATAGCCGCCGCAGAATCCCTCTTGGACCGTCAGTTACCCAAATGACCACAACGACCGTCACTCCTGCATCCTTCTCCGACTGTATCAATGAGCTCGGCAACCGCTTCGACGGCCTTAAGGTGAGCTATGGCACGCAGCCGGAGCATAGCTGCCGCTTCGATGAACTGATCACTGAACACAGTGAATGGCGCACTGCCCTGATGCGCCATGAAGCCGGGCGATGCCCCGGCCTTGACCCCAAAGGTCAGGTCGCCTTCCTGGTTGGCGACACCGCTCACTATTTACTGACGGCCGTCGCGGCCCTGTACCTGGGCGAAGGCATAGTGCCCTCTCTGGCAAGCGATAATCTGGCGTTTATGAAATACGACGTTCACTGGGAAGAAAACGGAGCAAGCGGAACCTACCAATCACTGGAAGTCCGGTTGCTCGGCTCAGACTGCTGGGCCTACGCCCCCCGCACCTTAATTAATCATGCCATTCCGGCCAGTAGCCAGGCTGACCTGCAGGATCTGCTGCGCCGGCAAATAGAACGCCTCTTTCAGCCGCTTATCGAACGACTCTATCAACTGCACCGGCTGAGCAAGGCAGCACAATGGCGCCTGGTAGCCGATGCACTGGCGGTCGCGTTTCTCAATATCGGTCGACAGTCTGGTGTGGAAGAACAAGCCCGGGAAGAAGCCCTGGCACTGATAAAGCACCCCGGCTCCCCATTGTTCAACCGGCAAACCGGCTTTTTCGAAATCATCTTAAAAGACAAACGCTCGCCGGAAAACGTTCTGGCAAGACAACACTTTCGTGCCCGGGGTGGCTGCTGCCGCTATTACACCAGCGATGCCGCTAACTATTGTTCAACCTGTGTATTACTGCCCAGGGAAGAAAGGGATAAACGCCTGAATCACTACCTGGAGCAACAGTACAACGCCCAGTCAGCTTAATGAGCAAATTTTCACGCGGGGAATCAATCAAAACCAATGATGAAAACGATGAAAAAAATACCCCTGAAACGCAACCTCGTTGCTGAATAATTAACGTATACAGAGAAAAAATCATGAAAAAAACATGGCTCATCACCGCCGCGATCACCCTGAGCAGTGCCTTGCCTGCTTTCGCCACTGCGTGCCCGGAAAACACAACGGCCGTTAACCACGAACTGGGTACCACCTGCGTGCCGGGGCAAGTCAGCGCTGTGGTTGCTCTGGAATTCAGCTACATGGACGCCACACTCAATCTTGGCGTTAAACCTGTGGCGGTGTCTCGCGATGCCTTACCGCTACCCATTCTAGAAGTGCATATGGCAGGCATTCCCAGCGTGGGCACGCGCGCCCAACCGGATTTGGAAGCCATTGCTGCCGCCAACCCAGACTTGATATTGGCTGACCTAACACGGCATACCGATCTTTACCCCCATCTGAGCGCCATAGCGCCCACCCTGGTGTTCAACAGTTTGCGCGGCGGTTACGAAGACATACTGAACCAATACCAGCAAATTGCCGACCTGCTGGGCGAGCGTCCGCTGGCCGACACCCAACTGGCCGAGCACAGACAGCGCTACCAGAACGTGCGCGCATCAAACCAGAACCAAGGTCAAAGTATTGTGATTGCAGTATCCCACCCCAGCGGCTTTACAGCGCATGGCGGCACCAGCTTTATGGGCAGCATTTTGGATGATTTCGGTTTCGAAAATGCGGTTGTCCCTGCTACCAATGCCATTTCCGCCAATGTCGATTTTGAAGGCTTATTGGCTTTAGACCCGGATATTCTTATTGTCCTCGAAGCCACCGAAGAGGTGACTCAAAACCCCCTGTCAGCATGGGAACAAAGCCCTTTGTGGGGCTCGTTAGCGGCTGTAGAAAATAGCAAAGTGTATCGGTTTGACCGCAGCAACTGGTCCCGTGCCCGCGGACTGCTGGCCTTAAACACCATGCTGGATGATGTGGTTAATAGTGGGTTATTACAATGAAACGACTGGTCATCACCCTCGCCACCTTCACGATGCTCTCCACCTCTGTGGTTGCGCAGGACATGCGCAGCGTAACCGACGATCTGGGGCGCAATGTGATTTACCCTGCCGACCCCGAGCGCATCGCCACCTTGCATGATATCGAACTGACCGTCCCTCTGCTTGAACTGGGGGCTCCTGTTGTGGCTAGCCATGGCCGCCCCGGCGCAACTGGATCGGCAATGATCAGGGCAGGCATTCTCTTAACCGGGCAGGATTTTTCCACCAGCGACATTATTGATCTCGGCCACAACCCGGTTGATCTGGAAGTGCTGATGAGTGCTCGACCCGACCTGATTATTACCAGCACCTGGCAGCAAGCGGATGTCGACAAACTGTCCGCCATCGCCCCCACGATCGTGATTGACACCCGCTCGGGTGTGCGGGGCGACTTCGAACTCTTCGATCTGCTGGCTGACCTAACCGGAAAAACGGACAGGCTGGATAAACTCAAAGCCCGGTATGAGGCTCAGATCGCCCAACTTCGGCGCGTGGCTGGAGAGGAGCGCCGAATGGTCAGTGCCTTTCACGCACAGAACGGCAATCTTTCCGTTTGGAACCCCTATTCGTCGTTCGGCAAAGTATTGCGGGACGCTGGCTTTGCGTTTCCGGATTTGATCGAGAACATCCCGGAAGGCACGTCGGAACAGTTGAGTGTCGAGCGCTTGCCCGAACTCGATGCAGATGTGATTTTTGTCAGCTACCGAAGCGATCGGGGAGAAACCCCCGCCGATGCCCACGCTGAGCTTGAAGCTGCCTTTCCGGGATATTGTGACCAACTGACTGCGTGTCAGGGCCAACGTCTTGTCGTCATCCCACGTGAGGAAGGCTGGGCAACCTCGTACGTTGGTCTGACGATGATCGCTTATGCCGTGACAACCGCCATTGGAACGCTCGACTTCAGCGCAGGGTACTGAGCTGCAATGCCCTCGGGCAAGGATCACTCAATGCATGAACCGGAACGAAAACGAAAGGTCGCGCACTGTGGGATGAACGTCCAAGCCCATCGCTTCAATGGTTTTTACCGATGAATCGTTCTCTGTATACAACCCTAACTCGCCATTGTAGACCGTCCCCCGCTCGCTCGCCCCGCCTATCACTGTTCGCCCTGATTTAGGCTCTGTCATTACCTTGATGCAGATCATGGCCGGCCCTCACCTCAAGGCGTAGTGTGATCTGAAACAGCCTGCGGAGATCTGTCATGACGAAGCTCTACGACCAATTAAAAGAAGATCACCGGAACCTGGTGAAAGTGCTGGATGTACTGAAACGGCAAATAGCCCTGTACGATACGCGCGAGGAAGAGGGAGCCGAGAAACCCGATAGTGCGCTGATCCTGGATATCATGGACTACATCCAGCATTATCCGGATCGCTTTCATCACCCGCTGGAAGAAGCCTGTTTCGACTATCTCGACGAACAGAATCGGGGAGACGCTGCCGCCAGGGATGCTATTCGGGCTGAACACAAGGAACTGGAACACAGCTCAAGCAAAGTCAGAACACGGCTCAACGCCATCAATCTCGGCGAGGCCGTTCCGCTGGACAAGCTCCACCAGACTCTGGATCAGTTTCATACCCTGCAGCTTGACCATCTGAAACGTGAAGAAAAGACCGTGTTCAGGGACATTAAAGCGTTGGATGACGCTGCCAGCGCGATCATCCTGGACAGGGTTGAGCACCGTCACGATCCGCTCTTTGCGGAAGTGGCGAACCAGCAGTTCAACGAACTGATCCGACAACTAAAGTACGATTAAGGGAACCGGAACGTCACGCGTTTTATTCGATGCTCGGCGCTACCCTTCTGCGCTTTGGTAACGCCGAAATAAAGTGCCCCGTCACTATTGTGAGTTCAACATAAACGCCGCAAAAAACTCAGCCAGGCTCTGATGGTCATCCAGCGGCAACACCTGGGCCACGTACTGGTCCGGGCGGACAATCACCAGACAGCCGCGCTTGCGATCAATGGAGCGCCTATCGAAAATGTCCTGTCCGCTCTTCAGGTCCGCGCAGAATACTTTTTCATAGTCATTCAAGCCGTAGCGTCCCTTGCGGGGCATGAGCAGGGCGGGCATGGATTCAAGCGCCAGTTCCCGGTGCGACTGCTGAAACACTGCACGCAGATCAAAGACCGAATCAATGTCTTCACCTCCGGGGGTAAATCGCCTTACCGGTGAATCCGGTGCATCGGACAGAAACTCACACAGTTTCCTGATATCGGAGTGCTGTCCCGCCGAATCGTTCGCTCCGGCAAAGGCGTACAATCTCCAGCGTCCATCGGCGCGAGCCACGTGGCCCAGATGCATGCCGCGCGCATCCGCCAGGCGCACCACCGGTGCGGAATGAAAACGCTTGCCAACCGTAAACCCCCGGGCCAGATGCTGATGCGTTGCCTCACCGCAAATCTGCGACGGTTGATAATGCGTTTCCGTGCCAGCCGTAAACCGGCCCTGCTTGACAAAATAGCGTTCAAATTCTTTCGGATCGACACCGCCTTCACCGCCTCCCTCGGCCGGGCGATCACTGAACATCTTCGCCCATTTGCGGTCGAAATCGATCAGTTCCTGAGCCACCGTCTGGCGTTCCGCTGAATAGCTGTGCAGCAACTCCGGAGCACACTGGCCACGCAGTACCGAGGCCAGTTTCCAGCCCAGGTTAAAGGTATCCTGCATCGAGAAATTCATGCCCTGCCCGGCTTTGGGACTGTGCGTATGGCAAGCATCTCCGGCTATGAAAACGCGCGGTGGAATCGTGCTGTCAGCGCGACCGGCGACGTCGTCGTAATGCTCACTGATGCGCTGGCCGATTTCATAGACCGACCACCAGGCGACTTCTTTTACATCGAGCGTGTAGGGATGCAATACCCGTTGCGCCGCTGCGATCAGGTGATCAACGGTAATGTTTCGGCTGGCGATGCGTTCGTTCTCATGTAATTTGTCCAACTCCACATACAGCCTAACCAGGTACCCACCTTCACGCGGGATGATCAGCACGTTGCCTTCGGCAGCAGAATGAATCGCAGCCTTGAGCCGTATATCCGGAAAATCAGTCACCGCCAGAACATCCATAACCCCCCAGGCCTGGTTGGCGGAGTCGCCGTGCAACTCGCGGCCAATCGATTTGCGTACCGCACTGCGTGCGCCGTCACAACCGACGACATAGCGCGCCCGGACCTTCTCTTCCTGTCCCTGGTGTTCTGAATCGGTTCTGGCAATGTGCACAGTCACCGGATAATCATCCGCCATGCGGTCAACGTCGACGCCGACCACACTGCGTGAATAATCTGGCACCAGCCGATTGGCGCTGTTCCGCATGACCTCCAGATAAAAATCATGCACCCGCGCCTGGTTCAGAATGACATGCGGAAATTCTGACAACCCGTCTTCGGTATCCTGTACCCGGCCGTTGCGTACGATGTGTTCGGGGCGTTTTGTATCCGGCTTCCAGAAGGTCACTTCGTTCACCCAATAGGCCTCTTCCATGACCCGATGGCTGAAGCCAAAGGCCTCGAACATTTCCATCGTGCGGCAGGCGACGCCATCAGCCTGCCCCAGCTTCAGCGGGCCCTCTTTTTGTTCGATGATGCGCGTGCGAATATCCGGGAAGGCGGCCAATTGGGCGGCCAGCGTCAACCCAGCCGGTCCGCACCCGACGATGAGTACATCGACCTGCTCGGGCAGGGAATCGGTTTGAGGGTTGGTTTTCGCCGACTCTGACGGCGCCTGAACCCGCGGATCTCCGGCATTGAACCCATCCAGATGAAATTGCATACCCTCTCCCCAACGCCTATTCTCGGCTTCTCTGTGATTTTTTGGACCCGTGTTCAGCCTCACAACGAGGCTGACCGGACGGCGACACCCTATGCCATGATCTACAAAACAATATAGTCAGTATGCTGATCATCAGTATGCTTGTCAATTATCGCCTTAATGAGAGTTCCTGAATGAGAGTTCCTGAATGACCGACGTCAACACCATGCCCGGGCACCTGATACGCCGCTACCATCAGGCATCAGTGGCCATCTTTCACGCCCGGGTCGCAGAACTGGGCTACGACCTCACGCCTGTGCAGTATGCCGCCCTGGCAAAAATAGAAGCCCAGCCGGGTATAGACCAGGTAACCCTGGCGGGCCTGATCGCCTATGACCGAACCACCATCGGAGGCGTAGTAGACCGACTGGTGCAAAAGACATATCTGGTCAGGGAGGTCAGCGCGACAGACCGCCGAGCCCGGGTGTTAAAGCTGACCGAGTTGGGAGTAACCACCTTGCACCGCTTGGCGCCGGCGGTGGAGGAAGCGCAGCAAACCATGCTCAGTGGCCTCGAACCGGGTGAACAGGCGGAATTTGTCAGGCTGCTGCAGAAAGCGACAGCCGGGGTTAACCAGATGAGCCGGGCTCCTTTGAAAGAGACCGATTAGTATGGGCGGGTTTCTATCGGTACGTGCGCGTTAAGACGGATCACCGGTGCGAGCCGGTGCTCTGAACGGCTGCGTCAGAGTCTGGGCCATCACCACACCGGCCAGCACCAGTAGGCCGCCGACCAGATGAAACAAAGCGACCCGTTCCCCCAGAAACACCATGGCAATCAGCGCGCTGAACAGCGGCATCAGGTTGATGAAGATGCTGGCCTGGCTGGCGCCTATCTGGCGTATGGCGCGCATCCACAAGAAGGTGGTGACAATGGACGCCGGAATGCCCGCATAGAGAATCAGCCAGAGGTTGCTGCTATCTACCGGCGTCATCGGCCCCAGAACATAACCGGGCAACAGAAACAATACGGCGAAACAGACCTGGGCATAAAGCAACACCCAGGGGGGCAGATCAAAAGGCCAGCGTTTAAGCATCACGCCGTAGAGGGCATAGCAGGTCGCGGCAACGACCATCAGCGCATCGCCCGCCGCTACATTCAGATCGAACAGTACCAGCGGGTTACCCCGGCCCAGCAACACAGACACCCCGATCAGGGCGACCAGCCCACCCAGAATACCGCCCCGGGTAGGTGGTTCACGCAAAATCAGGGCACTGAGCAACACGGTCAGCAAAGGCACCATGGCCGCCAGAATGCCCATGTTGGTGGCCGAGGTGGTTTCGGCCGCCACATAAGCCAGCCCCTGCCAGAGCGCCATGCCCAGCAACCCCAAAAAGGCCAGTTTGGGCCATTCGCGACGGATCGTCGCCCGGTATTTCCAGGCTTGGGGCAAGAAAAGCGGGGTCAGAATCAGCCAGGCGAGCAACCAGCGCAAAAAAGCGATACTGCTGGGCGCAATCGCCCCAACCGTCAACTGGTTAATGGTCATGTTGCCAGACCAGATCAGTACAGTCCCCAGCGGGGCCAGGAAATACAACAGCGGCATGGTTTCCTCAACGCAATCAGTCAGATGGAACGATAACGGACGGCCACAATAACCGGGCGCTGCCAGGGAGTCCACTGAGCCCGACTACCCGCCCAATACCCAACCCCCCTCAAATTACGCCCCCCAAGTGGATTACAGCGCACGCCCAATGTGGATACTTCAGGCTGGGTTATCCGGCAGTAATGAACATTAATCCATTCACCGACAACAACAAAAAGAGGCAATCATCATGCACGCAACGCAGCGTTCCCGATCAATCTTAGGCTGTACCCTGGGCGCTACTCTCGCCCTGTGCGCAGTTTCCGCACCGGTACTGGCCGATATGGCGCAATCCGCCAACGTCATGGCGCCGCTGGAAGTCGATAACTACGGCGCCTTTGAAAACCAGATGGCCACAGCCAATGCCATGGGGGTTACAGCCGTTTCGGTCGATGTCTGGTGGGGCAAGGTCGAAGGCGCCGGTGACCAGCAATTCGACTGGGGCTACTACGACGATTTATTCGGTCGCATCACCAACGCGGGCCTGGATATCGTGCCGATCATGTCGTTTCACCAGTGCGGCGGTAATGTGGGCGATACCTGCAATATACCGATCCCGGGGTGGATCTGGAATCACTACCCGGTATCAGCCTCCGATTTGCGCTACAAGAGCGAGCAGGGCAACGAATCCGTTGAAACTGTCTCGCTATGGGCCGACAGCTACGTGCTCAGCGAATACCAGGAATTTATGGAAGCCTTCGAGGCGCGCTACAGTTACCTGGCCAGTGATATCGACGAAATCAACATCTCCATGGGGCCTGCGGGCGAATTGCGTTATCCCTCCTACAACAGCCATGACACCGGTACCGGCTACCCCACGCGCGGTGGCTTTCAGTCTTACAGCGAGCCTGCCAAGTCGGACTTTCGCAACTGGGCGATCAATAAATACGGCAGTCTTTCGGGGGTTAACAATGCCTGGGGCTTTTCACTTGGCCAGGTCAGTGACATCAACCCGCCCGCCAACGCCGGCAATTTTGTCACCAATGGCGAACACTTCAACACGCAGTACGGCCGTGATTTTGTGCGCTGGTACCACGATAGCCTGATGGGCCATGGCTATAACATGATGGATACGGCCCTCACCAGCTTCGACGGTGCCTTTGCCGACATCGAACTTGGCATGAAAATCCCGGGCATTCACTGGAAAATGTCAGCCACCGACAACACCCGGCGCAGCGCAGAAATTGCCGCCGGTCTGATTCCATCAGACGTCGACCTCAACAGCCCGGCAACCGGCCATGGCTATGCCGACATCGTCGGTGTCGTCGCCAGCTATCAGAACGAACCGCGCGGTGTCGTGCTGCATTTTACTGCCCTTGAAATGAACGATGACCCCAACGGCAACGGCCAGTCACTGGCGCAAACGCTGGTGTTCTGGGTGGCCGAGGAGGCCGAAGCCCAAGGCGTACCGATCAAAGGTGAAAATGCACTGGCCGGCGGTGCAACCACAGACAATGGCTGGGACAACATCGAAAACGCGTTCGACTACGCCAGCTACAGCGGCATGACCGTATTGCGCATCAATCAGGTGGCTACCGGAGGCACCGGTCAGTATCGCTATGAGCAATTCATCAATAACTACTTGCAGGTGGAGGAATCCGGCGACTTCCAGCGCACTGTGATCTTCATGTACGGTCCTACGGATGCCGGACAAGACATGTTCATTCGCGGTGGCATCGATCACAACTATGCAAACACCAACCTCGGCCGTAATTGCCAGACCTGGAACACCGAGTGCGCGATACGCATTCAGCACAACAATTTGCTGAACAACACCACAGCATCCTGGAAAAGCGGCGACCTGTACCTCGACTGGTATGGCCTTGAAGCCAACCAGGGTGCCGGTGCCGAAGGCACCGCCATGGACTGGACCACCAACAACTGGCCGTCCAGCTGGGGGCAGCTGCGGACCGTACCGGTCGATGGCTACGGCGAATCCGCACTGAACAGCTACGGGGATCATTACTGGATGCTGGACGTACAAATGGATTGCGCAAACACCGTCAATGGCTGGTTTGAACTGAAAAGTTACATTTCAAACGGGCCCGGCTGGGAAGGCAACATCAACCAGAGTGGCACCCCATACAGCTCGGGCAACCACATGGCGCAGTGCGGTAAAATCAATGTATTCGAACGGAACAGCAACAGCGCTCAGTTCGTCAACTTCTGATTTTCATTAACCAGCCTATCCATTAAAAAGGGGCGCCTTGCGCCCCTTTACGTTTACCAGTGCTTACCGGCTATTGGTGCTTGCCAACTTTCCAGTCACTGCCACCCAGATAGGTTTCGCCAGCTTCGACCGCACCGGGTTCGAGCGTGGTGCCCATGCTATCATTCCAGCGGTTAAGAAACCCGAACAGGGAAACGACACCCAGAATTTCGACAATATCATCCTCGGTCCAGTGTTCCTTCAAATCGCTGCTGATTTTTTCATTTACGGCATTTGGTACGGAAGACGCCGCCAGCGCGAATTCAAAGGCCGCTTTTTCAGCTGCGCTGAACAATTCGCTGTCCCGAAACATCCAGATATTTTCCATCCGCTCTTGCGAGGCGCCATACCGTTCTGCCGCCAGAATAGTGTGCGCCTGGCAATAATTGCAGCCAGTGTTGGCACTGGTCAGGTAGGCGATCAGGCGTTTCTGTTCAGACGTCACGGCGCCCTGGTTATCCATCACTGCCTTGTTCAGTTCGATAAAGGCTTTGGCAATGGCCGGGCGGCGCTGCATGGTCAGCACGCTGTTCGGGCAAAAGCCGAGGGTTTCGTTAAAGAATCGGGCCAGCTCTGCCACATCATCATCGTGATGGGCATCGAGCGGAGAAATCAGTGGCATGGTAGGTCCTTTATTGTTGTTCGAAGGTCATCAGAGAACGCGTACTATGCCAAAGCTTACTGCGCAAGACGAGACGGCAGGCTAAAATGATAACCTCCGCTTCAGGCCACGGCTCGCCGTGACCGAATAAAAGTCATGACTTTCTTGGCCACCAGCGGAAACAGGCCCAGCAATGTGAAGGAAATCAGCAGGCTGGGAGACAAAATGCCCGAGAGACTTTCCAACTGGCCCAGTTGAGTGCCTGCATTAACATACACCAGTGTGCCTGCCAGCATGCCCACCTGGCTCACCCAATAGAAAGTCCAGGCCTTGATCGGTGTCAGGCCCATCAGCAAGTTGATCAGAAAGAACGGAAAGGCGGGCACCAAGCGCAGTGTAAACAGGTAAAAACCGCCCTCTTCTTCAACACCCCGGTTGATCGCTGAGAGGCGCTCACCAAACCTGGCCTGCACAGCGTCCTTCAGCAGATAGCGTGCCACCAGGAACGCCAGTGTCGCTCCCAGAGTGCTCGCAAACGACACCAGCAACAAACCCCAGGCGAGCCCGAACAGGGCACCGCCAGCCAGCGTCATGATGGTGGCACCCGGCAACGACAAGGCCGTCACTATCACATAGAGCCCGAAGTAAGCGGCACTGACCAAAACCGGATGCTCATTCAGCCAGGTTTCAAATTGAGCCTGGCCTGCGTTCAGGCCTTCCAACGTTAGCCATTGCTGCAAGTCGAATGCAAAAAACGCGATAATGGCCAGGGCAATGACGGCAACAATTGACAGCTTCTTCTTCACAAGTCTCGTCTCTCTAATAAAGGTTATTTGTTGACTGGGCTGAACTCAGTTCAAGTCGTTCAGCGACCAGTCATAATCGAGAAATTCAATATCGATATCACCGTCGGTCAGTTGGGAAACCTCATCGTCACTCAACCCCAGGTCGTCGGCATAAAGCGTCAGGAAACCAGCCAGGGTGCTTTCGCCACGCCAGCCAGCCTCGAAGTCTTCGCGGTACCAGTCAAAAATAGACGATACCTCAAGGTCAGATCCGTCAAGCCGGTTGCGACTGCGGTCTGCCAGGAACCATCGGGTTTGCTCTTCAAGTTGTGTATCCAACTGATCAGCGGTATAGGCTTCGGCGCGTAACGCCGGGCAACCGATGCTGGCACAGTTCACGGCAAAATGAATTCTCGGTTCATTATAGCGGCCCGAACCGCGAATCAGATCATGTTCAATATTGTCCAGTGAACGCTCTTCACCCAACAAGTCGACGAAATCCCGCTTCCAGGGTGACTGAAACAACCAGCCCAGGTCACGAATCGAATCGAGATCCGGGTACTCGGTTAAAATCAGTTCCAGCGTCCAGGCATTATAGGCGTTAATCAGAAACGCCAGTTGCTCGTCTTCCGGCCAGCGATCGAAATTCTCACGGGATACCCCGGCCAATTCATCGAGATAAGTCTGAAGCTCGGGCCTGGCTTCAAGCAGGGCGCGGTAATCCACTTCTGTGGACACGCCCCCGTTAATCGGCACGACGTGTTCGGACAATAACCGGTTGAACCGATCATGTTCGAAGGCGCTGGCCATTGCCGGGGCCAGCGCCAACATCGATAAGATGGCATAGCTTAAAAGATAGTGTTTAATCAGCATTGTGTCCTCTTTACAGCATTGGAGTGTTACGAAACCAGGCGGGTATCTACAGTTTTGCCCGCAGGTTAACCAGGTTCCCGAAGTGCAAACGCCAGAATTTGAGAGACAGGGATATGATCCCCCGCATCACGGCCATAGTAGGCGGTGACCACCCGTCCAAATTCATCGACCAGAATATCCACTGGCATGGCATTGCCACTTTTCATCCCCACCAGCCCCACCATCGACAAACCACGCATCATGCCCGGCACGCGGAGCATCATTGCCTTCATTTTACCCATCAGGGAGTTCTGGCCTCCCAATTGCCGGTGCATCTTCCCACCGGGGTCGGCGACACTCCGAAACGGCCGGGGCTGACGGGCAATAAAGCGTTTTACATCCGCCTCACTGGACTGAAACACCGCAACAATGTCGAGATTCAACGACTTGAGTTTGCGATGATGCTGGGTGAGCTCAAATACCCGAATGTTACAGAACGGACAACTGGCTTCACGGAACAGCGAGACCAGTAGTTTCCGGCCAGTCGGGGCGTGAAGGGGTTTGCCGTGAATGTCTGTTAGCGACAACGCCGGTAACGGCTGGTTCGGCTGTAGCGCGGTCGTGGTTCGGGTCATAACCTTCAACTGTTTTGTGGGAGTGCTGAACTGTCGACCGGTGAGCCAAAACCTTACAGCCAGCTTTAAATTGATGTGTAAGAACGACCGGGCTGAAACGACAAAGGGAATACAACAATCACTGAAAGCAGCTCGCCTTGCCGGAGCAGTAACCATGGCCACAGACACACTTCGCAAAACCTCATCCGCCTCGGGCGACAAACCAACCTCCCTGTTTGAATTCTGGCCAACCTGGGTCATGTATAGCCCGGTCGCGCTGCAATGGGTGTGGTTGTCGCTCAGGCACCGGTCACTGACCCTGCCGCTGCTGGCCAACCCCAATTTGCCGCTAGCCGGTATGGTAGGTGAATCCAAACACACGCTGATGAGCCAGGCCAGGGGCGATTGCCGCCAGGCCATCTTGCCTTGGGTATACCATCAGCGCGACGACCGCGACCCGATGGAACAGGCACGGCAATGCATCGCCAACGCTAACGAGGCCGGGTTTTCGCTGCCTTTTGTTTGTAAACCCGATATCGGCTGCCGGGGTGCCGGTATTCGCCTGGTGGATTCTGAACAGGCGCTGGCCGATGCCATTGCTGCTTATCCTGCGGGCGCCGGTTTGCTCTGCCAGCAACTGGCCAGCTGGGAGCCCGAAGTGGGCATCTTCTATGTCAAAGACCCGCATACCGGCCAGGGCGACGTTGTTTCCCTGACCTACAAACATTCGCCAACGGTCACCGGAGACGGCGTTCACACCCTGCAACAACTGGTCGCCCGGGATGCTCGTGCCGGCGCGCTTGCGCATCTTTATGAGGCCCGCAACCGGGTCGACTGGAACCGGGTGCTGGAACCGGGTGAGCGCAAACGCCTGGTCTTTTCCGCAAGCCATTGCCGGGGTGCGGTGTTCGAGAATGCCAGAACCGACATCACCCCGCAGCTGACGGCCCGCATCCATCAGATCATGTCCGATCTGCCAGAGTTTTACTACGGTCGGCTCGATGTAAAGTTTTCAGACATCGATGCCCTGCGTGCTGGCCAATCCCTGGAAATCATAGAGATCAATGGCGCCAGTGCCGAATCGATCCACATTTGGGACAAAGATGCGCGGCTGGTTGATGCGATCAGGACGCTGATGTGGCAATACCGGACCCTGTTCACCATCGGCGCCTACCACCGGCAACAGGGGCTCACCCCACCGGGGCTTCGCCAGCTGATTCGTCACTGGCGGCTCGAACGACGCCTGACCCGCCACTACCCCGACACTCACTGAGGATGCCCAGGATGGATCAACCTCTGCACCAAGCCCCTTGCAGCACCTCTGACGCCGATTTGAAAGGCAATCCATTGGCTCTGACCGGAGTTGGTGCATTTCCACGAGCCTTGCTGAACGCGGTTACTCAATTGCCTGTGCTGCGTCGCTGGTACGATGAGTGGCTTGCCATCGAGTCTCAGGTGAGCCAGCGAACCGACGATGTAACCGCCACCCGTTTTCTTGACTTCAGCCTGGCCAAACTGGACGTCAGCCTGGCGGTGAACAACCCGGAGCGCGCTCAACAAGTTCCGGACCAGGGGCCTTGCCTGGTGGTCGCCAATCACCCACTCGGCGCCATTGAGGGCATGCTGCTGAGTCAATGGCTTCTTACATTACGCCCCGACCTGAAAGTGCTGGTCAACCAGGTGCTGTTGTCGTTGCCCGAATTCCGGTCACTCTTTATTGGCGTTGATGTCTTGAACCCGAACCAGCAACGCCGCAACGCCCGCGGGCTACGCGAGGCAGATCGCCACCTTGCCCGGGGCGGCGCCCTGCTGATGTTTCCCGCCGGAACGGTCGCGCGGCTGAACCCGCGCACCGGCGAGATTGATGACGCGCCCTGGAACACCCTGGCGGGCACACTGGCTGTGCGTCACCAGGCCCGGGTTCTGCCCGTGCACATTCAGGGTCGCAACCCGGCGTGGTTTTACTGGGCTGGCGTCATCAACAAACGCTTGCGCACCGCCTTGTTGCCCAGAGCGATGCTGGCCCGGCGCGGCCACCGCATCACCGCCACCCTCGGTAATGTCGTGGATGCCGCGAAACTGGACCGCACGGTACCCGCTGTGGCGGTCACCCAGTACCTGCGAGTCTGCTGTGAATTGCTTGACCCCGAAGCGACCACACAACCGGACACCCGCCAAACCAGCCTGCAAGCACTCACCACGGCCCCCGGTCAAAACAGCATCGCCAGACTGGCCGATTACAAAGTCGCCGAACAAGGTGACTTCAGCGTCTACCTCGCCCCCTACGACCAACTCGGTGAGGTTGCCGACCTGCTGGCCGTTGAACGTGAGCGGTGTTTTCGCGCCGCCGGTGAAGGCACCGGTCAGGCACTCGACCGGGACCAGTTTGACCGCAACTACTGGCACATCTGGGGCTGGGACAACGCTAACCAACGGATCATTGGCGGCTACCGCTTGGTGCGGGTCTCCGATGTACTCGCAACGGTCGGATTAGACGGCCTGTATAGTCATTCACTGTTTGACTATGAACGCGATTTTCTCACGACGCTTGGCGCTTCGATTGAGGTGGGTCGCTCCTTTGTCGCCGAAGACTATCAGCGCCACCCCCGGGCACTGGATTTGCTATGGCGGGGCATCGGTGCCTTTGTTAACCAGCAACCCCAGGCGCACACCCTGTTCGGCTGCGTCAGCATCTCCGGACGCTTTGTGCCAGTCGCCCGAGCCCTGTTGGCAGACTCCCTGCTGGCCAACCACCGGGCAGACGCCCGACTGCACTCCCTGATCAGTCCCAGAGCTCCCATGCAATTTAAACGGCGCCTATGGACAGACGACCTGCTTGCAACCCTGACCCAGGCTTCAGCCGTCAATGCCCTGCTCGATCACTGCCCAACTGAGCGGAAAATTCCAACATTGATCCGGCATTACCTCAACCTAAACGGCAAATTCCTCAGTTTCACTGTCAACCACGGATTCAACCAGTCACTGGACGGCCTGATCATGGTTGATCTGCGCCACACCCCCGAGCGCTATCTGAACCGCTACCTGGGTCGCTCCGGCGCAGACCGGTTCAGGACCTTGCACCCGGCGGCCTTGAATCACACCAAACAAGAAGAGACTCAGCATGTTGCTTGATGCGCTCAATGGCCTTCACGATCAGACCGACCTAGTTTTTGCTTGCTTGAGTTCACTGGATAACCTAAGGCTAACCGCCGCATTCTTCGACACGGGCGTCAGCCGGCACCTGCGCCACATGCACGATCATGAACGCGCAGTCTTTCACAGTCTGAGTAGTGGTGTTGTCGACTATAATCGGCGTCGCCGGAATGACGCTGGCGAACGGGATATGCAGACGACGATTGATACCAGTCAGCGTCTGCGGCAAGGCTGGCTTAATGCAGACTTGTCTGACCGACCCGTTGTCATCCACTCGGAAATCAGTGTTACTCAAAACCAGACCTTGGCACTGCAATCGACGTTGTGGCGGGAACTGATGTACATGATCCACCACAACATTCATCATCTGGCTTACATCAAATTATTGCTCGACCAGCAGGGCATCGACTTGCCAGCCAGCCTGGGTCGGGCGCCGGCTACGGCAACGCACTGCCGTCAACTGGAAGCGACTGTATCCAGCGAAGGGGTTAGCGCCAACAACTCTTTTGAATAGGGGTGTTGTGGTGCGTTAAAAAAGGCTTCACTGCTTCCGGTCTCCACAACTTCTCCGTTTTTCAGCACCATGATGCGGTCTGACATCTGCCGAACCACGGCGAGATTGTGGCTGATAAACAGGATGGTCAGGCTAAAGCGCTCCTGCAGGTCTTTGAGCAGGTTCAGAATTTGCGCCTGAATCGATACATCCAACGCCGAGGTAGGCTCATCGCAAATCAGCAAATCCGGCCGGGCAATCAGTGCACGGGCAACGGCAATGCGCTGACGCTGACCACCGGAGAACTGATGCGGGTACCGGTGAATTGACGCGGCCGGCAGACCGACCAGTTCGAGAAATGACGCCGCCAGACGCCGGCGCTCGGTAGCATTCTTTTCAATGCCATAAACAATCAATGGTTCCGCCAGGATATCGCCAATTTTGCGCCGGTTGTTCAATGATGAATACGGATCCTGAAATACCATCTGGATCAGCCGTCGCGACGGGTCCCTACGTTTACGTCTGACACCGGGCGCCAGTACTTCGCCCTGAAAACGGATCTCGCCGCGGCTGGGGTTAACCAGCCCGACAATGGCTTTGGCCAGGGTCGATTTGCCACTGCCGCTTTCACCCACCAATCCCATGACGGTGCCTTCCGGCACCTCAATCGATACTTGCTTCAGGGCATACAGGGTATCCGGGCGCTGGAACAGGCGCTGTCGCGGCTCGGTGAAACACACATCCAGACCGGAAAGGTCCAGACTCATCGCCGTCTGGTTCTTCACCTGGTTGGGGCGTTGCTGCAACCAGTCGGCAGCGTAGTCGGCGCTGACACCCGCTGGTAATGACCCGGACTGGGTGTCAATAGACCGGTCCGACTCGGCCGCCACCATCATTGGGAAGCGATGCATCCGTTCCTGCAGCCGGGGGACGGAAGCCATCAACCCCTGGGTATAGGGTTGCTGGGGGTCGCCGAGCACCTGGACGGTAAGCCCGCTTTCCACGACCTTACCATGCCGCAACACCGTCACCTGGTCGCTGACCTGGGCGATCACGCCGATGTCGTGGGTAATCAGAATAATGCCTACCTGACGTTTAACCGCCAAAGTTCGAAGCAGATCCAGCACCTGTGACTGAACCGCCACATCCAATGCCGTTGTCGGTTCATCGGCTACAATTAATTCTGGATTGGTACACAGTGCCAGCGCTATCACCACCCGCTGTCGCATACCACCGGAAAACTGGTGCGGGTAAGCTTTGATGCGTTGCTCGGCCCGCTCGATGCCCAGCTCGGACAGCAAGTCGATGGCTTTGACACGGGCCTTTTTAATAGGCATGTCGTCGTGGGTGAGCATGGTTTCCAGCAGCTGCTCTTCCACCGTCATCAGCGGGTTCAGGCTGGTCTGCGGATCCTGAAAGATCATCGAAATGCGTTTGCCTCGCACCCGGTGACGCTGGGCGGGAGACAACGTCAGCAGGTCGGTGTCGCCGAGGTGAACGCTGCCCGCCGTAACCTTACTGGCCCCGGGCAACAATCCCATAATGGCAGCACCAATGGTTGATTTACCGGCACCGGATTCACCGACGAGCCCATGAATCTCTCCCGGTTTGACCGTCAGGTCGACATCTTCAACTGCGGTTTCAGCACCAAAGCGGGTGGTGAACTGCACACTGAGTCCTTTAACCCTGAGCATCAGCGTAACCTCGGGTTAAACACCTGGCGCAGAAAATCGCCCAGCATGTTGACAGAAATGACCAGGGCTATCAGAAACAGCGTCGGCACCCACAGAATCCACCATTCGCCCGACATCAAATACTGCATGCCGATTCGGATCAATGTGCCTAGTGAAGGTGAATTCGCTGGTAAACCAATGCCGAGGAACGAGAGTGTTGCTTCCAGCAAAATCGCCGAGGCCAGATCAACGGTCATGATCACCAGCAAGGGCCCGGTAATGTTGGGCAGAATCTGAATCAGCATGATGCGCAGTGGGTGCTGGCCCATGATGATGGCGGACTGCACGTATTCCTTGTTCCTTTCTACGAAGGTGGATGCGCGGGCGGTTCGGGCAAAGTTCACCCACAGCGACAAGCCAATGGCCAGAACCAGCACATAGACCCGAATATCTTCCTGCAGCTCGCGCGGCAGCAGGCCACGGGCTATACCGTCGATCAGCAAGGCGGTCAGAATGGCTGGCAGTGCCAGTTGCACATCGGCGATGCGCATCACAATGGCGTCAAAGCGCCCACCATAATAGCCGGCCAGCAAACCCGCCCCCACGCCTAGAATGGTAGCGAACGCCATGGCCAGAAAGGCGATGGTCAGCGACAACCGGGCGCCATACAAAATGGATGACAGCATGTCACGACCCTGGTCATCGGTGCCCAGCAAAAACTGGCTTTGCCCGCCGGCTTCCCAGGCCGGTGGCAATAAGCCGTCCATCAGACTGAAGCTGGCCAGGTCATAGGGGTTGGTCGGTGCCAGCCAGGGCGCCAGTATCGCGCCCAGTACGATCAGCATCGTCATGATCGCAGACACAATGGCCATTGGACTGCGCAAAAACAGATAGACCCCTTCATTGTTGCGCAATGTATTGCGATTCAGCAGCCGCCGCATCAGGCTGCCTCCCGCACGCGAATTCGGGGGTCAATCATAAAATACAGCAGGTCGACCACCAGATTGATAATCACAAAAATCAGCCCGATCATCACCAGATACACACCCATCACTGGTATATCTACGAACCGGATCGACTCCAGGAACAACAGCCCCATACCCGGCCATTGAAACACGCTTTCGGTGACAATGGAGAAGGCGATCACCCCACCGAATTGCAAGCCGACAATGGTAATCACCGGTACCAGCGTATTGCCAAAGGCATGGCGAAAATACAGGCTGCGGTAGGGAATACCCCGGGCGGTGGCAAAGCGAATAAAATCGGTACGCATCACATCCATCATTTCGGAACGAACCAGGCGCATGGTCAGTGTCAGCTGATAAACTCCCAGTGTTAGTGCCGGAAGAATCAGTGAGCGCCAACCATCGAGCGTGAGCAGGTTGGTCCGCCACCAGCCGAGTTCAACCGTCTGGCCACGGCCAAAGGTGGGCAACCAGCCAAGATAAACCCCAAACAGAAAAATAAGCAGAATCCCGATCACAAAGGTAGGAATGGACACTCCGACCAGGGTCGCGATCAGCACGCTTTGAGAGAGCGTGCCTTTTGGCCGCAAGGCGGTGTAAATACCGGTGGGAATACCTACCAGCAGAGAGATAAGCAAAGCGACTGTGCCCAGCTCCACCGTCGCCGGAATGCGTGACAGCAGCATCTGCCCGACCGGCTGGCGCGTGCGATAGGAGTAACCAAAAGTACCGGAAATCAGGTTGCGGGTAAAATCCCAGAATTGCACCACAAAAGGGTCGTTCAAACCCAACTCTTCACGCAGACGTGCCTGGTCGGCCAGGGTGGTTTCAACGCCCACCATCTGACTAACTGGGTCGCCCACAAAGCGAAACAGTGCGAACGCCAGAAAAGCGACCGCGACCATTACAAAAAGTGATTGCAGCAGCCGCTGGCCAATGAACAGTAGCATCGCGAGGCTGGCCTAGTTGACAGTCACCCAGCGCAGCATGAAGAAATCATCGGGCCGCTGGACCAGATCGATATTCTCCTTCACTGCCCAGATCAGTGGCTGGGTATAGAGCGGCACGTAGGCCACTTCGTCCTGCAGAATGCCGGCAATTTCATCCAGCCAGGCCTGACGTTGCTGCGGATCCAGCTCTTGTTGAACCAGTGGCAGTAACTCGTCGATCCGCTCATTGGAATAACCGCCGAAGTTCCAGGACCCTACCCGGCCATCGGGCGTGGCACCCAGAAAACGGATGGGGTGTTCGGCATCGAAGGTGCCCGGCGACCAGCCCAGCAGAAACATATCAAACTCACCGCCGCGCAGCTCATCCCAATAGTTTCTAACCGGCATGGCGGTAAGGTCAGCATCCAGACCGACCGCTGCGAACATGGATGAAATGGCACGACAGACCGACTCGTCATTCAGATAACGGTCGTTGGTGCATTTGAATCCAAAACTGAAACCATCCGGATAACCCGCGTCAGCCAATAACTCCCGGGCGGCTTCCGGGTCATAAGGCAGGCGCTCATCGTTCACCTCGGAATAGCCACTCAGGCCGGGCGGCATCAGCTGACTGGCCGGTTCGGCCTGACCTCGCATAACTACCCGGTTAATCGCGTCGATGTTTATTGCCTGCCACGCAGCCTGACGTACGCGAACGTCCTGAAAAGGGTTCTCGCCTTCTACATCGTCGGAGTCATTCAACTGTTCATGGTTATGACCGAAACCCAGCATGATCACCCGGGTTTCAATGCCACTGAGAACCTTGAAGCCATCACGACTTTCCACCTGATCGATGTCTTGCAGGGGAATCGGGGAAATAAAGTCTATTTCACCGGAGAGCAAAGCCGCCAAACCGGTAGAGGAATTGCTGATGGGCGTGAAAATCGCTTCGGTGATGTTGTGCTCGACTTCACCCCACCAGCCATCGAACGGTTCGAGGCGGGTTTCCACACCCGGGTCCCGCTGCGTTAGCCGGAAAGGCCCCGTCCCATTGGTATTGCGCGAAGCGTGCGTTTCCTGTTCACGGGCTGGCAACTCAGCGTTATTTTCTTCAGTCCAGTCGCGATCCATGATCAGGAAGTTGGCGATGGAATCCGGAAACAGCGGGTTCGGATCGTGGGTTATAAAATCGACGGTGTAATCATCCACAACAACCACTTCACTGACCGGCGCAAACCAGGAACTGACGTCCGAGGTTTCCGACACACCGCGCTCATAGGAGAACAACACATCGTCGGCGGTGAAGTCATTGCCATTGTGGTATTTCACCCCTTCACGCAAATGGAAACGCCAGCCAGTGGTCTCTTCCAGCGGCTCCCAGCTCACGGCAAGGGATGGTTCAATGGCCATATCCTTGTCGCGCCGAACCAGGCCTTCGTACACATTATTCAGAAAGGAGGTAACCGGCGCCGCATTGACCGCATGAGGATCCATGGTTTGCGGATCGGTACTGTTTGCCCAACGAAAGGTATCAGCCAGCACAGGACCCGTCACCAGCATACCGCCGAGTGCGAGGGTTGAAGCGACCTGCATCCATTTACTCATGGCACATTCTCCAAGGGGGTGTCATTCGCAGTCCGCGACAGGCGCGTCGTTGTAACTGCATGTTAAGAACGGGTATCCCCTCTAACTTTAGCTCATTATAGACCGCCCGACGTTACTGATCGTCTAGATTCCTTGCTCTGGCGTCTAAGCCGCGGAACAGGTCTGTACTTTGCCCGGCCCATGAAGACGGACCATCGGCCAGCTGGTACACTTTTGGTCAAGTTGTCTATTGGCTGGAAGGCTTCCGTCATGTGTGAACTCCTGGGTATGAGCGCCAATACCCCTACCGATCTCTGTTTCAGTTTTACCGAACTAACCCGTCGCGGTGGCGACACTGGGCCGCACAAGGATGGCTGGGGCGTGGCCTTCTATGAAGGCAAGGGTGTACAGGCGTTTCATGAGAGCCGGGCCAGTGCCCAGTCGGACATTGCACGTATGGTGCAAACCCACCCGATCAAAAGCGAGATTGCCATTTGCCACATACGCCAGGCGAATGTCGGAGAGGTCTGCCTGGCCAACACCCATCCGTTTCAGCGCGAACTCTGGGGCCGCTACTGGACCTTCGCGCACAATGGCCAGGTCAACCAGTTCGATCCGCGCCCGGGTTTTTACGAACCGGTGGGAACCACCGACAGCGAGGCTCTGTTCTGCGATCTGATGAACGCCATCCGCTCTTCGCTGGACCGAGATGTGGACCTGAAAACCCTTACCCGGTTTCTGGTAAAGCACAGCGATGCCTATGCCAAGCAAGGTATATTTAACCTGCTGCTCAGTAATGGCGATTGGCTGTTCACCTACTGCACCACGAAAATGGCAGCCATTACCCGGCGCTCCCCCTTTGGCCCCGCCCGCCTGCAGGACGCCGACTTAACGGTCGATTTCGGCACCGTCACCACACCCTCCGACGTGGTCAGCGTGATCGTCACCGAACCCTTGACAGTAGATGAACGCTGGGAGCGGTATGAGCCTCATGAGTGGCGGATGTGGCGCAAGGGCGAAGTGGTTGAACGCGGCAAGCAGATCACGCCCGCCGATTCTCCAGCTTGAATACCCGGTCGAGCGATAACGCACCGGGCCCAACGGCAAACACACCAAACAAGACCACAAACCACCAGGCAGCCGGGTTCCACCAGTGACCCCAGGTTGGGAATACGGCCAGTTGGATAAACAGCGTCATCACAATCAACCCAAGCGCAGCCGGTCGAGTCAGCAGACCCACGATCAGTAATACGGGTAATACCACCTCTGCAATACCAGCAAGTAAAGCCAGCGATTCGATCAGCGTGACGGTCAGTGACCCGCTCTGGTAATCGAGTGTTACCGGATCACACAGCAGCAAGGCACCGGGTCGAACCGGATCGGGGCAGAAGAACTCATAGAGAAACAAATCGTATTTGGTCTCGTTAAAGTCAAACCAGCCATGCCATTTCGACAGGCCTGACTGCAAAAAGACACGCGCCACCAGCAGCCGCATCAATAACAAACCCAGGGGCTCCAGGTAGGTCGACAGCAGCCGGGTGCCACGTTGATACCCTTGCTGAACCTGCACTGCAATGCTCATCGTTTTAGTCTCCCGCTATCAGTAACCCGGATTCAATAAGCCGGGCGAAATAGTGTTCCAGGGTTATCGGCAGATCATGATCGTTTGTCGCTGCCGGCAGGAAATATTCAGCCGCTTCTTCCAGGCTATCGGTAGCCTGAAAATACAGGTAAAAACGCGCTTCCCAGGCGTCGAGCGGGCGGCTGAGCACAGTCATATCCGGGCGCCAGAGCAAGACATGCCCGGACTCCGGCCGGGTCGGTACGACTGCATTGTGCTCACCCTGTCGAATGGCCAGCCAGACATCAAACACCGGCCAACTCAGCGCTACCACACGCGCATTGCGCGGCAGGCGCAATGTCACCGGAAGCCCGCCGCCAGACTGAATACGCCGGTTCAATTGCAGCGCTGTCAGGGGGCTTTCATCCAGTCCAAACAGGCAATCGAGCCAGGCACCGTCGAGCCGCGCCAGATCAACCAAGCCCGGGTTTGTTCGTGAGATGTCTTCAGTAGAAAGCCAGTCCGGAAAGTCGGCGCCATAACCGGTCAGGGTTCGCTGCCTGGGCGGCGACGCTTGCACATAAGCACTACAGGCTGTGCGAAACTCGACCTCTCCCATCGCCGACGCGACGGCCGGAAAGCGAGCCTCCAGCGCTTCCCGGCAGGCACGCAAATAGCCATTGCGATACAGGATGGCGATCTGTTCGGGCTGCGGTCCGGAAAATACCTGATGCAATCCATTCGCCTGGCCATTCAGCACAAAATCACTCAACCCGCGATAAGGATCATGCATAATCAGGCTCCCTGAGGCGGTCGAGCATCCGTTGTGCTCTGAGCACTTCCTGCTCAAGTACCGAAAACTCCGGAAGGTTGGCATCACGCTCAATCAGTACGGGTTTGGCCCCGAGATGCGCCAGCGCATAGTCGAGTAACGACCAGACCGGATCAGCCACGGCAGAAGCATGGCTGTCGATCAACAAGCGGCTGCCAAACTGCGGATCGGCATCAAACCCCGCAATATGAAGCTCCCCGACTTTTTCCGGTGGCAGTGCATTGATATAAGCCTTGGGGTCAATGCCAATGTTGTGCGCTGAAAGATACAGATTATTGATGTCCAGCAAGAGCCCACAACCGGTTCGGTTTGACACGTCCAACAGAAAATCCGCTTCGTCCATATCGCTGTGAACCGTCAGATAATTGGTTGGATTCTCAATCAGAATGGTTCGACCCATGGCAGATTGATAGGCATCTACACCGGCGACCAGGTTAGACAATACCGACTGAGTTCGGGGCAGTGGCAACAGTTCTGCGAGATAGGTTTGATCGATCGAAGACCAAACGGCATGCTCCGACAGCCGAACGGGTTGGATGTCATCAACCAGTTGGCGAATGGCTTTCAGGTGATCGGCGTCTGGTAAATCCGGACCACCGAGTGAAGCACCGACACCGTGGAAACTGATATCGCGATCAGCAGCAATTTGCCGCAAGCCGCGGCGTCGGGGTCCGCCCTGCATCAGGTAATTTTCCGGATGCACCTCAAACCAGATTCCGTGCGAGCGACTGGCCATCGCCTGCTCGAAATGCTGGGGTTTGAGGCTGACACCAGCAGCCGTGGCGTGGAAAGCAGGTATTGGTTCAGGAGCAGACATAGTAATGACCTGTAATATAGTAACCACCTGTAATGTTGAAACGCTGCAACGGACTAACCGGTCTGTTCCGGTCAGCCCGCTTAAAGACGCTCAGGGTATATTACGATCCAGAGCAGACAATGCGGCTTCACCATCGGGCGTTACAATGTATTCACAGGTACCGCGTGGTACATAAGTCCAGGAATTACCCTGATAATCCAGAGTAGCTGTCCCCTCGCAGCTGGTGCCCGGACCGGCGGCACAATCATTTTCTCCCGCCAGTGCGATGCCAAAACATTTGTCATTCCGGCCAGCAACCCGCTCGCCGGCCATCCATTTTTGAAAGTTCTCCTGAACGTTCGCCGGTGCGTTTGATTCAATCGACAACCCATCATTCGGCTTCGCCATTGAATGGCCAGACATAGCCATAACTGAACCGGCAAGCAGTGCGGTGGTAATAGAAGTTGAATATTTCATTGGTCTTTCCCCCTGGCTGTTTTATCAATACCCGTCGTTCGGGTTAGTCGGACGGCAACCGAGCCAAAAGTGACATCGGGTTCTCGTACTGTTCAGTCGTGCACAGGAGGAATTCATTACAATGGTCCGAAAAAATTACTCGGATTATTTGAAGCATAATGTCACTGGCCGCCTATTTGCTGCGGCGACGAATCTCTCCGGCGCTGATCGAAAACTGGTGTTTGAACGCTCTGGAAAAAGCCGCTTCCGACTGATACCCCACGGTCAAAGCCGTCGACATGACCGAGTCGCCTTTCATCAGCAACAGCCACGCCAGTTGCATGCGCCACCAGCGCTGATACTCGTTCCAGGTCTTCCCGCTGACGCGTTTGAACAAGCGCGCATAACTTGCCCTGCTGACATGAGCCTGGGTAGCAATCTCTGCAAGTGTCCAGGCCTGGTCGGGCGACTGATGAAAGGCATACAGGGCCGGTCCGAGCACCGGGTGCAAGTAGGCTGCAAACACATCGGTCTGTGTCTGTTCCAGCGCCTGGCGGACCATCAGCATGAACACCACTTCACCCAAACGGTCGACAATCACGGCACCACCGGGGCCACTGACCAGGCTGTGGCGCAGCAACTCAGTCAGTACGGGCCTAACATCGCCAGCCTCGGTCGAATCGGCCCGTATGATCAGATAATCCGGCATGGTATCGAGCAAGGTGGTCGACGCTGCATGTTCAAACTGAATTTCAGCACAGAGCAGGCCAGTGCTTTCAGGCAAACGCGCGGCGGTAACCGGCTGCTGTTGCATATGGGCTGCAGAGGGTCGAACCGGTCGAAGCCGGTGCGGTAATTCCCGTGGAAACAAAACAATATCACCGGCTTCCAGCAACTCCTGTTGGCCATTAACCTCAAGGTTGCACTGACCAAAGGTAACCAGATGGAAGCAGGTTTGACCAATACGGTGTTCAGTCAGCACCCAGTCACCACAGACTTGCTGATTGTGGTAAACGGTGCAACTGAGCTGAAGCAGTCGGAAATAATCGTCAAACGGAGACATTTGATACGCCTAAGCATCTTATTTATACAAAATGCACTGTATCAGATCAAATGACGACTTAGTATAGGCAGTACATTCACAACAGGAGACACCACTGTGTTTACTGAACATACTGAACAAACCGCACCGGAGGCCAGTGCCCGGTTATTGAAAGGCGTGAAAGAGAAAATGGGCTTTGTGCCGGCATTGTACAGCTACATCGCCGAATCGCCGACGGCCATCCAGGCTTATAATGAGCTCAACTCGCTACTGGGAGATTCGAGCCTGGCGCCGCAACAGGTGCAGATCGCCCTGCTCGCGACCAGTGTCGAAAACAAGTGCCGCTTCTGTGTGGCCGCACACAGTGCCGGCAGCACTAAAGCCAAGGTCGACCCGGCGATAATAGAAGCGGTCAGGGCCGGCAAAAAACCAGCAGACGATACCTTTGCCGCCCTGGTTACCTTCACCCAAACACTGGTTCGTGAACGCGGCTGGGCAAGCGATGCCGATGTTCAGGCCTTTATCGACGCCGGATTCAGCAAGGCTGCCGTATTCGATGTACTTACCGCCGTCGCTCTGAAAACCCTGTCGAACTACAGCAACCATTTGACACAACCAGCCCTTAATCCGGAGCTGGAATCCTTTGCCTGGGCACCACCGTCTGCGTCATAAGATGACGGCCATCATGCCAAGGGTGGTCCTATCTGGTGCGAGTTGATCGCTTGCATCAATTCGCGCTTTCTAATACCTGACTATTGCTCGACGGCTTTTTTACGCAACACGAGAAAACAGTCTATGCTTCGAACTGTGGGGGCACATCAGTCGGATGGACGTATGGATATTAATCGGGAGCGGCTATTCAACTCGCTAAAAATCGCCCTGTTCGTAGGGACATTGTTGAATCTGATTAACCAAGGTGATGTCCTGTGGGGAGATGGCACAGTCAGCATTCCTCATCTGATGATGAACTACGCCGTGCCATTTTGCCTGGCCTGGTACAGCGCCTGGAAAAACCACCGCTCCCGCTTGAAAGAACCACATCAATCCATATGATCAGTCCGGTGTTCCATCACCTTTCGGGCCAGTGTTCGCCTGGTCTTCCTGCCCGTCCCTTTCCTTAGCGTATCGGCGCGCAATCTGGCTAATATCATGTATCTGGGCATTGAAATTACTGCATCCATCACACATAAGAGTATGTATTTTTATGGATGCCCGCTCGCGCAACGACAGATCTCGTTCGCAACCATCCGACATTAACCGGGTAGCTTGTTCACAATTCATCATGGCGATACTTCCTCACAAAACCAGTGCTCTTCAAGACAGCGGCGCAGGCGTAACCGAGCCCTGTGTAACAATACATGCAGGTTGCTAACGCTGATATCAACCGACTGACAAATCTCATCACTGTCGAGTTCAATAAACTCACGCATCATAAACACCCTGCCCTGTGCCGGTGGCAGGTTTTCCAGGCAAGCCTCAAAAACGCGCCAGAAATGAGCGTCGTCTATCGCCTCAACCGGTTGCGCCCAGCGATTGGGGCGATCTTCCTGGTGCCAGAAGCCCCGGGTGTCGAACACCGATGGGAGGGCTTCGTCATCGGCTAAATCCGACTGCTTTTCCACATCCACCCAGCGCTGCCGGTAGCGCAACAGATCTGTAATCTTGTGTTTAAGAATGGCGAACACCCAAGTCTTCAATGCGGCCTTTCGCTCAAACGACGCCACGTTCTTCAGAGCACCTACCAGTGCCTCCTGTACCGCATCTTCGGCCTGGGCCTCATTATCGAGTTGCAGAACAGCAAATTTGAGCATTTGCCGGCGCAAGTCTTCGAGAAAGACGGGGTCGGTTAAGTGGTTCGCGGCTGACTGATCAACCGGCGTCTCCCCGGGCAGCACAGACTCTCCCATTGGTCGGTTCCCTGATGTTTTTGGTGTTTTTGCCTGTAACCGGCCGGGCGACGAACGGTTCAGGGTTCAGACAGCAAAGACTACAAGGATGATGTGACTTTGTCGTACGACCGACACTTTCCTTACAGTTTGCTGCTAAAAAATAGACGCTTTTGTCAGCCAGTGGCTAATGGTGCAGGTCCAGCCGTCGGACGATGGCCTTCCACAGCTCACTGAGATCTCTGGCAACCGGGTGCTCAGGATGACTGTCGGTTACAGCACGTTTGTTCACGGCCATCTGCTCCATCAGCGTCGTCGACCGCACCCAGCCCAGCGGCGGTGAATCCTGCCCGGCGGCGAATGTCTTCAGGCACTGGCGATGCAACGCCAGGCGCTGATTAACGCGATTAAAGAAGGGGGCAATTCTATTCGGGTCTGTCTTAATGTCGCGGGTAAAGTCGGCCAGATCGGCATAACTTTGCAAACACAGCGGCGTCGGGGTCAGTGGCACCAGCACCAGGTTGGCGGCGCGGTAAGCCTGTTCGGTGACGGTATTGATGCCCGGCGGGCAATCGAGCAACACCAAATCAAACTGCGATTTGAGCGATCTAAGCAGCTGTTTTAAGTGTTTGTCGGAGACGGCGTCGCTCATCAGGCGGTCGAGTTTTCGCAACCCCTTGCGCGCCGGAAGAATGAAAACACCGTCATAGGGGGTGGCTTCGATGAACTGATTCCAGTCGATTTGATCATTGAGCCAGTCTTTGGCGCGCAATTTGGGCGCATTGCCCTGGCCGAGCAGAAAGGTAGCTGACCCCTGTGCATCGAGATCAATGACCAGGGTCTCAAAACCATAGGTCATGGCTTCATGAGCCAGATTCAGCGTGATCGAAGTCTTTCCCACCCCGCCCTTTTGGCTGTGAACCGCAACAACCTTCATAGCTCTGGCTCCTGAACACCGAACCCTGATTACACCACGATAACCCCAAAGGCTCCAGAGTAAGCCGAAGTCGACAGATATCCGTAGATAAGGCGAAGGCTTTAATGGAACCCGGAATGTCACTAACACTGAAGCAGGCCCGACAGCACAGCACCCGCTTTCACTTGGCAGAAGTGGAAGCATTAATGGGCACTTTTTACCAGATTCACCTGTTCGACAATAAACGCGGGCACCTGCTGACTGACGACACAGGTCGGCCGGTTCAGCTGAAGTCACTGCCCGGCGTGCGCAGCCTGCTGCAACAATTACCGCTGGATCAGGCAGAACTGGTTCACCGGTCGGCGTTTGGCGAAATGATCGGCCTGGACGACACCGACAACACCCTGCGTGTGCCGCTGCGCCTGCACCAAACCGACAACCCGGAGGCCGATGTATGACACCCACCCAAACCCTGCTGTTCTGGTCTCTCGGTGGCCTGCTGTTTTTCTGGGCAGGAGCCCTGTTGCTGTTTATCAACCCAAGCTGGGTTGAGGTGTACATCAGTTTCAGTGCCCTGATTCTAAGCTTTCTGTCCGGCAGCCTATGGGTGCAGAGTGCCAGTCAGGATACCCGGCGGAATCGGCGCACACTCAATCTCACCATGGGCTACTTTCTGCTGGCCTGGCTGGCTCTGTTTCTACCAGCGGCCATCGCTCTGGTGTTACTGGGCATTGCCTACCCGGTACTCTGGTGGCAGGAAAAAGACCGTTTTTTCTCTCTCTACACCCCCGACTACCGGCGGCTACGTACCCTGTTAAGCTGGGGTGTTGCAGCCAGTCATGTGCCCGCGGCGGCGGCCCTGGTTGGAGTGGCATCATGAAACTGATCATCGGTGCCAGCGGCGGGGTCGGCCAGGGCCTGTTAACGGCCTGGGAGCAGAGCCAGCGGGTAGCAACCTACCATCAACACCACCCTGCAGAACCAGCAGGCCAGAGCCACCTGCGCTGGCTGCCCTGCAATGTGCTGCAGCCGGGCTGGGCTGATGACCTGCTTGATGCCGTGGGGCCCGACCTGCCCGAGACCATTGTGCTCTGTACCGGCCTACTGCACGATGCGGATCATCAGCCGGAGAAAAGCATCACCCGCTTCGACCGCGACTGGTTTGCCCGCTCTGTCGCCACCAACACCCAACCCTTTGGCGAACTGGCCGCTACCGTCACAACCCGCGCCCGGCGAGATCAGGCTGTCACCCTGGCGGTGATATCAGCCAAGGTAGGGTCCATCAGCGACAACAAGCTCGGCGGCTGGTACAGCTACCGGGCCAGTAAAGCAGCCCTCAACATGCTGGTTCGCACCACTGCCATCGAATGGCGCCACCGCTTGCCGCAAAGCACCCTCCTGAGCCTCCACCCCGGCACCACCGATTCAAGGCTGTCGGCTCCGTTTCAAAAACGCCTGCCCGAAGGCCAACTGCACAGCCCGGATTACACCGGGCAGCGGCTTGCTCAGCTGATCGACAACGCCCAGCCTAAGGACAGTGGAGATTTTTTAAGCTGGGATGGAAGTTTACTACCTTGGTAATGGTGCAACGTCGTGCTGACCGGTCTTTACGGTATAACCAAGCAACCAGCCAAGTGACAGCGACTGGGTAGGCCTCTCCAGGGTAGTGTGCACCATGGATGCTGCAGTCTAGGCCCCATGGATGGGTTGAGTGGGCGGCATCCCGCCCGACCCTGGAGAGGCATACCCAGTTGCTGTCACGGATTACTGGCACCAGACCACTTCGGGAAAAACTCGCCACCGAACCTGTAATTTTGTTACATTCTGCTGAGTGAACTCTCTTCTATTGCCCGGCTCACTGGCTTAATTCATGTTACGAACCCGGTGAGCTGGAGCCTGTATAGGTTGTGCAGCCATGATTAAAAAAATCGGAGTGTTAACCAGCGGTGGCGACGCGCCTGGCATGAACGCGGCCATCAGGGCCGTGGTCCGCAATGCCATCGTTAAGGATCTGGAGGTTTATGGCATTCGGGATGGGTATCTGGGCCTGCATCTCGACCGGATCAAACCGCTGAAACGCCAGGACGTGTCAGACATGATCAATCGAGGCGGCACCTTTCTGGGGTCAGCCCGCTTTCCGGAATTCAAGGAAGAATCGGTTCGGCGTGAGTGCATCGACAACCTGCGCAAGCATGACATCGACGCTCTGGTTGTGATCGGCGGCGATGGTTCCTACATGGGCGCCAAGCGACTGACTGAAATGGGTTTCCCCTGCGTTGGTCTGCCCGGAACAATCGACAACGACGTCGCTGGAACCGACTACACCATTGGTTTTCACACGGCGCTGAACACCGTGCTCGACGCCATCGACCGGTTGCGCGATACCTGCTCGTCGCACAATCGCATATCCATTGTCGAAATCATGGGCCGGTACTGCGGTGACCTGACTATTATGGCGTCTATCGGGGGTGGGGCTGAATACACCATTGTGCCCGAAAAAGGCTTTGACGAGGCATCGCTGATCAAGACCGTTGCCAACAACGTCATCACCGGCAAGAAGCACTCCATCATCGCCATCACCGAGCATGTGACCGACGTCAGTGCTCTGGCCAAGCGCATCGAAGCGCGAACCGGTCTCGAAACCCGGGCTACCATATTGGGGCATATTCAGCGCGGCGGCGTCCCCTGCGCGTTCGACCGGGTTATGGCCAGCCAAATGGGCGCCTACGCAGTAGAGTTACTGATGGAGGGTCACGGCGGCCGTTGCGTGGGGCTGCAAAGCAACCGGCTGGTGCATCATGACATCATCGATGCCATTGAAAACATGCCCCGCCCGTTCAAACAGGACCTGTACGACCTGACCAAATTGCTGGCCTGATAGGCTCTCCCGGGGGAAGGTATCCACCCGGGGTTGACTCATGCGGGGTTGGTTAATCGAGCGTGGTGATAATGCGGGAATAGCGGGCTATGTAGCGTCGCGCTTCGTCCACCAGCAGACGACCATCGATACCTTGCGTCGAGACGTCTTCGATCCAGCGTTGCACGACCTGCTCGCTGAGGTCTTCGAAGGCGTAGATCTCATCGACCGGCAACTTGGTTAGATTCTCATATTGAACCATCCGGCCAGGCACCTCCAGATCATCCCAGGCGAGACCCATCTCCTTCACGAAATCAATGCCGATGTTGTCGTCGATGACCTGCTGCAAGTCGGCAGGCAGGGCATCGAACTGGCTTTGATTCATCAGAAACAGGAACACCGAGGTGCCGAAGCGGCTGCCGTCTGACCCTATTGTCGAATGGCCCACCAGCCCTTCAAGACCGATTGAGGAAAACACCTCGAACGGAATCAGAGCGCCATCGATACTGCCATCGGCCAGGGCATCCCGAATGCGGGGCGCGGGCATGGCAGCCTGCTCGGCCTGCCAGGCATCGATCAACCAGCCACCGGTGCGGGAAGGGGTACGAATGGTCAAACCGCGCAAATCAGAGGGTTCGGTCACATTCTGATTGGCCATCTGAATCGCATTGCCGGCGTGCACGTGCACCAGCAGTGGCTTCAGCCCCTGATAGTCGGCCTCAATCAGATCAAAATTGGCAAAAATGGCCCGGTTGGTGGCATAGGCGCTGCGAAAATGCACCGCAGGCAGCTCAAAGACTTCGGTACGGGGAAAGCGGCCCGGTGTATAACCGGCCAGCGTCCACACCATGTCCACTTCACCGGATTCAACCTGATTCACCAGCGTTGGGGGTGCGCCGCCCAGCGACATTGCCGGGTGAATGCTGATATCGATGCGGCCGTTGCTTTGCTCGCGAATTCGCTCGGCCCAGGGCTCCAGCAGGACTTTCTGAGCCGGTGAATCCGGGCCTAAAAAGTGATGCAACCGAAACTGGAACTCCTCCGCCTGAGCCGTGCTGACCAGGCTGACCAGACCGGTTACGACCAGGCAGATCAGAGGCAGGCGTTTAACCGGCTTCACAGCTAACCGGTGGTTGCTATCCTTCATAGTATGAACGCTCCTTACAGCAGACGGGCCATCAACAGCCCGGGCTGAAGCATGACTCTGTCGTATTCGTTATTGTTTGAGCTGACCAGTGCCAGCCAGGCGCAGCCCGGATGACGACAGATTCAGATAAAAGGGTGGGCATGAGACATCGGCCAACTGATCCGAGTCTCCACCTCTCTGGAGGTTACCGTGACGTTTAACAGGGTACGACGAGCCCACTCATGGACGCAGCGTTCCATAGCAGAATCGAGAGGTAGATCACACTATCTACCCATGTTCATCAATAGAAACCGCGTCTCCTGACAAATCGGCATCTATTTGACGCGTTGAACCGCGAAAAACACCTGTGAAAAGTCAAATCACTGGCATTCGCACTCGCCTGACTGGATATTAAACCGGAGCGGTCGGGTTAGAAGATATCGGCCGGGTCCAGACCGAATAGTGATGGATCGCCGGGGTCGACACTCTCACCCTGCTCGTCTTCCGGGGTGACTTCGCCTTCAAAATCCGGATTGTCCTGGCGCACAATAATCTCTACCCGGCGGTTGGTAGCACGACCTTCCGGTGTATCGTTACTGGCAATGGGCTTGGTTGAACCGTGCCCGACGATGGTAAAGCGGTCTTCACTCATCTCCGGAGCGGCCCATAGGTATTCGGCAACCGATAAGGCCCGGGCGGAACTGAGTAACCAGTTACTGCGAAAGCGCGCAGTCGCTATGGGTATATCGTCGGTATGGCCTTCAATTGACAGGGTGCCGGGCACCGTCACCAGCAAATCCCGAACGCGGTCAAGAATGGGTAAGTATTCATCGGCAACGAAGTCGGTTCCCGCGCCGAACGACTGTTCGCGCACCCGAATTATGATCGTCTGATTAACCGTTTCGATATCGAGCATGCCGTCGGCAATGACATCAGCCAGGGCCTCGGCTATCCGCTCCGCCTGCTCTTCCACCTGGCGTTGTGCCTCGGCGTCCGACACCCTCACCTGGCGTGACTGCAAGCCGGATTCCCCTTCAGCCTCTTCCTGCATCAGGGTCGTATCCTGGCAAAGTACCTCCAGTGAGTCGCGCAAGTCATCAACGGTGTCCTGACGAATTACATTCAGGGGCGTCGGATCCGGGCGGCCCGGGCTGAATTCCTGGGCAATGATGCTGGTGCCCTTGGGCACTTCATTGAACTGCAGTTCGGCCTGAACACCAAACGCATTGCGCAAAGACCCGGCCAGGCGCTTGAATTTGAGCGCATCCATCTCCGAAAAGGACAGTAACAGCACGAAAAAGCACATCAACAGTGCCATCAGGTCAGAAAAAGTGGCCATCCAGGCTGGCAGCCCTTTCTTGCATTCGGGACAGTCGTCTTCGAATTCGTCGCTCATCAGATGACCACCGCCATGTCATTCAGCTCCGCGTTTGGATGTCGGCAGGTAACTCTTGAGCATGGACTCGATAATTCGCGGGTTTTGTCCTGCCTGAATGGACAGCAGCCCGTCAATGACCATCTTTTGAATGCGCTCCTCTTCCATCGCCCGGAATCGGAGTTTATCGGCGATGGGAATCGCGACCACCGTTGCCAGCAAGGATCCGTAAAGCGTTGTCAGCAAAGCCACCGCCATGGCAGGGCCAATGGCCTTCGGGTCATCCATATTAGCCAACATGGCCACCAGGCCGATTAGGGTCCCGATCATACCCATGGCGGGAGCGACATCACCCAGCGCGGTAAAAAAGCTTGTCCCTTCTTCGTGCCGTGCTGACGTCATCTTCATGTCTTTGCTGAGCAGTTGTTTGACCACTTCCGGGTCATGCCCGTCAACCAGCAACTGTATGCCTTTGGAGAGAAACTCATGGCTGGTTTCACGCCCCTCCAGTGACAACAGCCCACCCTTGCGAGCCGCGTCGGCCAGCTCAACCACTTCATCGATCATGTCGTCAGGCGTCACCAGCTTAAAGGAAAACGCTTTCCCCACGACACTTCCCACCCCGAGAAATTTCTCCAGGGTCAATTTGGACATGGCTACGAACGTTGAACCGACAAATACAATGAGTATGGAAGGTACGTTAACAAACATGCCCAAGTTGCCACCCAGCAACATCGACATCAAAACCATCGCAAAGGCCCCAATGAGGCCAATGATCATCGCTAAATCCACAGTGTAAGCTTCCCGGTCTGGTCCCGTTGAATCGTCTATCCTGTTATTCTAACAAGAGTCTAGCAAGAGTCTGGCAGAACAGCGTGCTCTATAGGCCTGTTGCAACTCCGGCTATCAAGGACGATCCGTCCATCTTAACCGGTATATCGGCAGGCCCGGTCATTGTTTGACTGTAAAACGCCCATTTCGGGAAAAGAATATCAGTAGAGTGTAAAGTATCGGCTGGTGCCAAATGGTTGACCCTTATGGCCTGCCTTCGTACCTTACGCGACCACCACAGCTCAGGACCCCGACATGACCGACCCTAAAACCGACACATTCGAAGCCAAAATGGGCCAGCTGGAGACGTTGGTCAGCCAACTGGAGTCCGGTGAACTGTCGCTGGACGATGCCATGAAAACCTTTGAACAGGGCATTAAGCTAACGAGAGAGTGCCAGTCTGCGCTCGACCAGGCAGAACAGACCGTGCAGGTACTGCTCGGCGAACCCGGTCAGGAACAGCTGTCCCCGTTAACCGATTCCGAGTGAGCCCAAGCCCCAATGACCTTTGCGTCTTTTCAGAACGATACCCGCCAGCGCCTTGAGCAGCACCTCACTCATCTGTTGCAACGGCCGGTCGCTAGCCGGCTGGCCGAGGCCATGCGTTATTCCCTGCTCGATGGCGGCAAGCGCCTACGCCCAACCCTGGTGCGTGCCGCCGCCGAAAGCCTGAGCGCCGAGCCCGACACCTGGCTGTATCCGGCCGCCGCATTGGAAATGATGCACGTCTACAGCCTCATTCACGATGATCTGCCCGCCATGGACGACGACGACCTGCGCCGTGGCAAGGCCACCAACCACCGGGCCTTCGACGAAGCCACCGCCATACTGGCCGGCGACGCCCTGCAAAGCCTGGCTTTTGAACACCTCAGCCAGGCACCGGGCCTGGACGCAAACACCCGCCTGGCCATGGTCGGTATTCTGGCCAGGCAGGCCGGACACGCCGGCATGGTAGGCGGCCAGATGCTGGATCTACAGGCCGAAGGGCAACAACTGGGGCTCGACGACCTGGCCCGTATTCACCGCCTTAAAACCGGCGCACTGATCGAATCGGCCCTGCACCTTGGTGCCCTGTGTACCAATGCCCCCCTGCCCGACGTTACCCGCGCAGCGTTAACCACCTTCGGCCAGGCTCTCGGCCTTGCGTTTCAAATCACCGACGACATACTTGATGTCACGGCCGATACCGCCACGCTGGGCAAACCTCAGGGCAGCGATGCGGCGCTGAACAAATCCACCTACGTGCAATTGCTCGGTCTCGACGGCGCCCGGCGTGAGGCCCAGCAGCACACCGACGCTGCCCTGGCCGCGCTCGACCAACTGGGTATCGACCCGGCATCTCCCCTGCGAGCACTGACGAACTATGTTCTAAACCGGAACCACTGATCGTGTTCCTTAATGACCGAACTTCCCGCAACGACCACTAGGGACGAACAGGGCTTTCCGTTACAATGCCGTGCCCGGCAGACACAGACCGGGACGACCCACACTATAACGATCATCACTGGTTCCGTTGCAGGGACAGGCTCGAAGGCAGGAAAGCGCATTTTCATGAAGGTTTTTACTCACATCCCCAAAACAAGACCGGTCACGCCCCTGCTCGATACCATCGACACGCCGGCAGACCTGCGTCTGCTAACGCTGGACGAACTGCCCCGCCTGGCGGATGAACTGCGCGAATTCCTGCTCTACAGCGTCGGCCAGACCGGGGGTCACTTTGGCGCCGGTCTGGGCGTCGTGGAACTGACCATCGCCCTGCACTATGTCTACGAAACACCCAACGCCTCACTGGTCTGGGACGTCGGCCACCAGGCCTACCCCCATAAAATACTGACCGGGCGGCGCGAGCGCATGCACAGCATCCGCCAGGCCGAGGGTCTGGCGGCCTTTCCAAAGCGCGATGAAAGCGACTATGACACCTTTGGCGTCGGCCATTCCAGCACGTCCATATCAGCGGCGCTGGGCATGTCGATCGCCGACCGGATGCTCGGCATACCGCGCCAGAGCGTTGCCGTCATCGGTGATGGCGCCCTGACCGCCGGCATGGCGTTCGAAGCCCTCAATCACGCCGGTCACGACGGCGCCGACATGTTGGTCGTGCTGAACGACAACGACATGTCGATCTCGGAAAACGTCGGCGCCCTGTCGAAAACCTTTTCCCGGGTCTTTTCCTCCAAGACTTACTCGCACATGCGCGAGAACAGCAAGAAGGTCTTGCAGAACCTGCCGCCCATCCTCGAATTCGCGCGCAAGGCCGAGGAACACGTTAAAGGCATGGTGTCGCCCGGCACCCTGTTTGAAGAGCTGGGGTTCAACTACGTCGGCCCGGTAGACGGCCACGACGTGATCGAACTGGTGCATACCCTGCGCAACCTGAAAACCTTCAACGGACCGCAATTTCTGCACGTGGCCACCCAAAAGGGCAAGGGGTTCACCCCGGCCGAGAACGAACCGATCAAATACCACGCCATCACCAAACTGGAAAAGAAAGACGTAGAGCCGGCCGCCAAACCCCCGGCAGGCCCCAAATACTCGAATGTCTTTGGCCAGTGGCTGTGCGACATGGCCAGCAGCGATGACCGCCTGATGGGCATCACCCCCGCCATGCGCGAGGGCTCAGACTTGGTCGCCTTCGCCGACCATTTCCCGGGCCGCTATTTCGACGTCGCCATCGCCGAACAGCATGCGGTCACCCTGGCCGCCGGCATGGCCTGCCAGGGTGCCAAGCCGGTCGTGGCCATCTATTCGACGTTTCTACAGCGCGCCTACGACCAACTGATTCACGACATCGCCATTCAGAACCTCGATGTCACCTTCGCCATCGACCGTGCCGGTTTGGTCGGTGAAGACGGCCCAACCCACGCCGGCAGCTTCGATCTGAGCTTTTTACGCTGCATTCCCAACCTGGTCATCATGGCGCCCAAAGATGAAAACGAATGCCGCCAGATGCTTAGCACCGCCTATCACCACCCCGGACCTGCCGCCGTGCGTTACCCCCGCGGCACCGGGCCTGGCGCTACCATCGAAACAGCGCTCACGGTATTGCCCCTGGGTGAAGCCGAAACACTGCGCCAGGGTAAAAAAGTCGCCATCCTGGCCTTCGGCAGTATGGTCGCCCCGGCCCAGGTTGCCGCCGACGCACTCGACGCCAGCCTGGTCAATATGCGTTTCATCAAACCTTTGGATACCGAGCGGGTTATGGACATGGCCCGTAGCCACGACCTCATCGTGACCGTAGAAGAAAATGCCATTTGCGGCGGCGCGGGCTCGGCTGTCACCGAATGCCTGCACCAGGCAGGCCTGACCACCCCGGTATTGCAACTGGGTTTGCCAGACACCTACATCGAACACGGCAAACCCCAGGATTTACTGGCCAGTGTCGGCCTTAATGCGCCAGGAATTCAGACAGCGATTGAGCGTCGATTAGCCGATATCTGACCCTCTGTCGCTACTTTGCATTCGGGGGTTGATTCTTCTGTTGTGCCAAAGGTTCGCGCTGGCCACTGGGTATGTTTATCCGGGTGGTGCGACACATCGCTCGGCGTAGATCCGTCAATGGCGGTCCGACGTCTCGGGCCTAGACCGCAGCATCCATGCTGCGGACTACCCCGGATAGGCATACCCAGCAACCAGCGCTGAGACTGTGGTAAAGTTCAATTTAGTAAAATCCTTTATGAGCTCAATCACTGTTTATCAGTAGGTAAATACCATGCCACAGACACTGGATTTCTGGCGCACTGTCATGCAGTCCAAGCCTGGCAGCCAGGAGGAAACCCCGTTCGGCGCTGATGCCCTGGTGTATAAAGTGGGTGGCAAGATGTTTGGATTGATCGGCATCGGCGACCGGTTCATCCTGAACCTGAAATGCGACCCTCAGGATGCCCTGATACTCAGAGAGGCTTTTACAGCGGTCACACCCGGCTATCATATGAACAAGCAACACTGGAACACGGTTGATCTGACCGCCGGTTTGGATCCGGACCTGATCAGCGAATGGATCGACGACTCCTACTTGCTTGTCGTTCGCTCCCTACCCAAAAAGCAGCAAGCCCAACTGCTGAGCCCGACTCAGCCGGAGACCAGGGATGAATAACCTAACGCTCGTGATCGCCAACAAAAACTACTCCAGCTGGTCGCTGCGCGCCTGGCTGCTGATGACACAGTTTAAAGTCAACTTTCAGGAAGTTCGCATTCCGCTCGACACGCCTGAAACACCGGCCCTGATGGACCAGCACAGTCCGAATCGCCGCGTGCCCGTGCTGAAAATCGGCAAGCTCAGCGTCTGGGATTCACTGGCCATTTGCGAAACCGTCAATGAACGGTTTCTGCAGGGCGCCGGCTGGCCATCCAACCCCGATTTGCGCGCCTTTGGCCGCTCGGCCTGTGCCGAGATGCACAGTTCATTTGCGGCGTTGCGTCATGCTATGCCGATGAACTGCCGCCGAGTGGTCAAAGGCTTCTCGCCAGACGCCGCCACCCGCGCCGATATTGACCGGATGCACACCCTGCTCAGCGATTGCCTGATGCAATCCGACGGGCCATTCCTGCTGGGTCGCTTCTCCATTGCCGACGCCTTCTTTGCGCCGGTCGCCATACGCCTGCGCGGTTATGGCATTGAATCGCCCGAGGCTGTCACCGCCTGGGTCGACCGGATGCTTGAGTTACCGTCACTGCAGGCCTGGCTCGATGCCGCCCGCGATGAAACCGAAACCATTGACGCCGAAGAAGTCCCTGATCAGGGCTGACGGAAACGGGAGTTCACCTGATGTCGAGTCTTGAACACACCATGCCTGACAACGCACCTGCCGTGCTGACCAACGAACAACTGAAACAATACCAGCAAGACGGTTTTCTGTTGCTGGAAGGCTGGGTACCGGATGACCTGAGACAGCAACTGATCGATCGAGCTTACCAACTGATCGAGCAGGCCGACCTGACCGAGCACAACCGGTTCTCCACCACCGATCGGGCGCAAATCAACAACGATTTCTTTCTGGAGTCGGCCGAAACCATTCGCTGCTTCTTTGAAGAAAAAGCCTTCGATGACACTGGCGAACTTACCCAGCCCCGCGCACAAAGCATCAACAAGATCGGTCATGCCCTGCACGATCTTGATGATGTGTATCAGGCTTTTGCCCGGCGTTCGGAATTCGGCGCCCTGGCACGCGACCTGGGCCTGCAGGCCCCGCACCTATACCAGACCATGGTGATTTTTAAACAGCCCCGCATCGGTGGCGAAGTCACCTGGCATCAGGATGCGACCTTCTTTTACACCGACCCCACCAGTGTCATCACCTACTGGTTTGCGCTGGAAGATGCCACCCTCGAGAACGGCTGTCTCTGGGTCGAGCCGGGCGGCCACACCGGCCCCTTGCGTGAGCGGTATTTCCGCGAGGACCGCGACCTGCGCATGGAATCGCTGGACGACACCCCCTGGCCCGATGACACCTCGGGCACGCCCATGCCCGTAAAGGCGGGCAGTTTGCTGGTGTTCCACGGTCACTTGCCGCACTACAGCGCCCCCAATCGCTCCGATAAATCCCGACTGGCCCTCACCTTTCACGTGGTCGATGGCCAAATCACCTATGCACCCGAAAACTGGTTGCAGCGCCCGACCCTGGGCACGTTTCCGCTGTAACCGCCGTAGAATGAGGAGTCGCTCGTGTTCGATGTAGCCACTACCCTGACCCAGCTCAGTACGGACGAAAAAGTCAGGTTACTGTGCGGAAAAGACGCCTGGCACCTGCACGGTATAGAGCGACTGGGCATTCCGGCTATAACGCTCACCGACGGCCCGCATGGCGTGCGGCTCAGTGAATCCCAGGCGCTGGATGATTCCGCCCTGCCCGCCACCGTGTTTCCGGTCGAGGCCGCCATGGCCGCCAGCTGGAACCCGGACTTACTGGAGCAGGTGGCTGCGGCCATTGGCGAAGAATGTCAGTCGATGGATGTGGGCATCTTGCTCGGCCCGGGCGTGAATGGAAAACGCACGCCTCTGGGCGGTCGCAACTTTGAATATTTTTCGGAAGACCCGTTTCTCTCGGGCGCCATGGCCAGCGCCTTTGTTCGCGGCATTCAGTCGCGCGGGGTAGGTGCCTGCCTGAAGCACTTTGCCGGCAATGAACAGGAAACCCGGCGTTTTCTGGTCAATGCCGAGATCGACGAACGCACCCTTCAGGAGCTCTATATAGAGCCCTTTGCCAAAGTCATTCGCGAGAATCCGCCGTGGACGATGATGGGCGCCTACAACGCCGTCAACGGCGTACATGCCTGTCAGTCGGCCGACTTGCTGCAACGCATCCTGCGCGACCAGCTAGGCTACGATGGCCTGGTGATGTCCGACTGGGTGGCGGTTAAAGACAAAGCCGCCTCCCACATCAACGGGCTCGATCTGGAAATGCCCGGCCCCGGTGAGCGCGATGCCGAGCTTCATGCCGCCCTGGCCGAGGACCTGCTCAGCGAAGCCGAACTCGACCAGCGGGTCACACGGGTACTGACGCTGATCAAACAGGTGTTGGACACCAACCGGACGGTAACCGTCGAATGGCCGGCCCACCACGAACTGGCCACGCAACTGGCGGTCGAGTCGATGGTGTTGCTGAAAAACGAAGCCGGCCAGCTACCCCTTAAGCCGCAACAGCGCATTGCCGTCATTGGCGACTTTGCCCGCCACCCGCGTTTTCAGGGCGGCGGCAGTTCGCACATGACGCCACACCAGCTCAGTACGGCTCTGGGCGCCATCGAACAACGTGCCGAGGTGATATTCGCCGAAGGGTACACCGAAACTCAGGTCACGCAGGAACAACTGGACGCCGCCGTCAGCGCCGCCACAGGGGCAGACCGCGTGGTTCTGCTCACCGGCACGACCGACTCGATGGAAAGCGAAGGCTTCGACCGTGCCGATATGAAACTGGCCCCGGACCACCTGATGCTGATCAGCGCCATCGCCGATGCCAACCCCAACGTCACCCTGGTGCTGCACACCGGCTCGGCCATCGAGACGCGACAGTTCGAACACCAGATACCGGCGATGCTGCAAGCCTGGCTCAGCGGGGAAGGCGGCGGTGAGGCGCTTGCCAGGGTATTGTTTGGCGAAGCCAACCCCAGCGGCAAGCTCAGTGAAACCTTTCCGGTACGGCTAGAGCACAACCCGACGTTTGAGACCTTTCCCGGCACCAAAGCCACGGTTGCCTATCAGGAAGGTCTGTTCACCGGTTACCGCTACTACGACACCAAAGCCCTGCCAGTGCAGTATCCCTTCGGTCACGGGCTCAGTTACAGTCAGTTCACCCTGGGGGATTTAACCTATCACGCCGATGCACGCCAGGTCAGTTTCAGCATCACCAACCAGGGGCCGGCCGAGGGTGCTGAGGTGGTGCAACTGTATATCCACGACGAAGCCAGCACGTACCGGCGGCCCGTGCACGAACTGAAGGCGTTCCGGAAAGTCAGGCTGGTTCCCGGAGAAAAACGAACGGTCGCCTTGCAGCTTGATGCTCATGCCTTTGCCTATTACGTGCCCCATCTGAACGGTTTCGCAGAAGAAAGCGGCCGGTTTGAATTGCGCCTGGGGTTTTCGTCAAGAGACATTCGCCAGACGCGCTGGGTGACCGTCGAATCAGACACAGATGTCCGGATACTGCCAACCCTGGGTGATACGGTTCAGGACTGGCTGTCAGACAGCCGCACGGCGCCCATTCTGCAAACCGAACTGGATCGTCTGAACTTTACCGCATCGCACCCGATGTACGGCATCGCACTCGGTTTCCCGATTCCCCAGCTCATTCAGTTTATTCCCCATATGGGGTACAGCGAAAACGATGCCAGAGACGTGCAGCGCTCGCTTGAACAGCAGTGGAGCCAGATCCAGGCGCTGGCCTGAACCCGGCCTTTAGACGGCTAATCAGCCTTCACGCCGGTAGGTTCCCACCAGCCGGTTCATGCCAATGATGTTGGGTTCTATTTTTTCCAGCAGCTGCCACAAGGTCAGGTCCGGTGCATACTGTTCGTTGCTGTCCAGCGCCAGTACCCAGAAATAATAACGGTGTGTTCCGTGCCCTTCCGGCGGCATCGGGCCACCGTAACCGGAATGGCCAAAATTGTTTTGCCCGGCCGTTCCCAGATCAGTGCCTGCTGACAGTTCGGTCAATGACCCCGGCAGGTTATAGAGCACCCAATGCACGAAACCGTAATTGCCATTGGATGACACCAGCGGTGCATCCGGATCGTGGCAAATAACCGCGAACGACTCGGTGCCTTCCGGTACCTTGTCCCAACTCAGCACGGGTGAGCGATCTTCCCCTTCACCGGTGCAGTCACGGGGAATCACGCCATCGGCTGGAAAATCAGAACTGCTTAGGGTCATGGGCGACAGGGCAAATGGCATGGGCAAACCTCCAAACGTTGACGTGAACAGAGACTGTCGTTTCTGCGCGGACCACTACACTGGCAAATCCTTGGGCCACAGGTCAATCAAACCTTGGTCGCAGAGCTAGGGAGTCTCTGAATAATTCCGCTAGTGATGATGCATGCGCACAGTATAGTCACACGGCAACTGCACCGTTACCTCAAGACCACCCTGCGGATGATCTCGCAAACTCAATTCACCACCATGACCGTGCACAATGCTTTGCGCTATACCGAGCCCAAGGCCCATACCACCGGCATTGCGCGCCTGGCCGTGCGCCAAACGGGTATAGGGTTTGAACAACTGCACGGGGTCCGTTGTACCCAGGCCCGGCCCGCTGTCTCTAATGCGCACAACGGCCTGCCCGTGCTCTATTGCCAGGCTGACGACAGCCTGGTCTCCATAAAAGACGGCATTGTCGATCAGATTGGTCAGGCAGCGCTTCAGCGCCAGGGGTTTGCCCATTACGTCAACCGGTTGTTTCTGTTGCACGATAACCCGGTGACCACCGAGTTGTTTTTCGCTGGCAATTTTGTTGATCAGTGTTCCCAGTTCAAGGGGTTTCGGGTCTTCGTGAATATCCGCATCGCGCACCGTTTGCAGGGCGCCCTTAACCATCAGATCCAGCTCTTCAAGATCTTCTTCCAGCGACAGCCGCAACGCCTCATCGTCAATCATTTCCGTCTGCAGCCGCAGCCGGGTGATGGGCGTGCGCAGGTCGTGCGAAATGGCGGCAAACAGCCGCTCACGGTCATCGAGGTAACGCTGAATGCGCAGTTCCATGGCCGAAAATGCCTCGGCGGTCGCGTCGAGCTCGCGCATGCCCGATTCAATCAGCGGTTCATGGGCTACGCCCCGGCCAAAGGAGTCGGCGGCGTCGGCCAGCCGCCGTAGCGGTCGGGTTTGCCAGCGAACAAACCAGAGGCCGAGTACGCCGACGGCCATCAACGTCACCCCCAGAGACCACCAGCGCTCGCGCGTGAGCACCCGGTTTTTATCGAGAATGTAGGGGTCGGGCAGCAGGGTGGCCAGGTATAACCAGTCGCCACTGGGCATGGGCACTTGCACCGTGAGAATGGGGGCCGGTTCCGGCTCAAGGATCAGGCTCTGGCGAATCCAGCGAATCGGGATGTCGGCAATCGGCACTTGCTGATCGTACACCCGAACTTCCTGCGGCAATGCCAGAGCCAAGTGAACACCACCCTGACCCAGGTCGGCACTGAGCTGGTCGTCAATGGCCGCCAGAAAGGCGTCCTTCAACGGCGCAGTGAAGGTGCTTTCACTGGCCAAACGGTGTTGATTGACGCTCATGAACAACCGGCTACCGCCTACTTCGCGTTGCTGGTCAATAACGATCGGACGCACGTTATCGGGCAGTGCCTGAAAGTAGCGAATGGTGGCCGCCAGGGTAATGGCCAGGTACTGGGCATTTTCCGACACCCGATTACGGCTGTCGCTGTCCAGCTGACCCGCCCAGATCAGACTGGTCATGATCTGGGCAACCCCGACGCCCGACAACATTACCAGCAACAGACGCGCGAACAGAGACCGGGGCAGCCAGCGCCGGGTCGGGTTCACGTTGAAACCTCCGGCTCCTGCGGCCGCTGGTTCAACCGTTCAACTTCAGCGGTAAACACGTAGCCCTGGTTGCGCACGGTTTGAATAAGCTGACCATTGCGTCCCGCATCACCCAGGCAGGTTCGTAACCGGCTGATCTGGACATCCAGATAACGATCGAGCGGGCCAAGGTCTCGCCCCCGGGTCGCTTTCATCAGAAAGCTGCGCGACAAGACATTACCGGCCTGGTCCAGAAACAGAGTCAGCATCTGATACTCCGCCGCTCCGAGCGTGATGGTGTGTCCCGTCGGCAGTTGCAAGGTGCGTTCGAGCGAGTCCAGCAGGTAGTGCCGAAACCGGTAAAAACGCCCGCCGTCACCGACTGACTGGGCCGGCTCGTAACGCCGGTGAATCGCCTTGATTCGCGCCAGCAACTCACGCGGGCTGAAAGGTTTGGCAATGTAATCGTCCGCGCCCATTTCAAGGCCGACCACGCGGTCGGTTTCTTCCGCATTGGCCGTCAGCATGATGATCGGCACATCGGACACAGCCCGAAGTTTCTGGCACACGCTGAACCCATCCTGTCCCGGCAGCATGATATCGAGCACAACCAGAGACACTTCCCGGCTTCGGGATTCGAACTCAGCCAGAAAAGTTTCGCCGTCGGCAGCGGCATAGACCTGATAATTGTTCTTTTCGAGATAGGTCTTCAGCAACTCACGAATCTTGTGGTCGTCATCCACCACGTAGATGTGTTTGGGTGTTTTCATTTCAATGCTCTCAGCGTCTGAGCCAGTTGAATTGCCGCCAACTCGGGCGTCATCCGCTCGTCGTTAAAGAAGCGATGCACAATCTCGAAAACGGCATCTTCCGACTCCGGAGACATGGCCATTGAATGGGCAATGCTGGGCGCCAGCATGCCGCTTTGACTGGCCTGGCCAAACACATGATGAGAAGCTCGCGAACAATCATCGAAGGCGGTTACCGGCAGGTCTTTTCGGGCCGGGATGGTCCCCTTGGCCAGGCTGAAATCGCGCTGTAAATCGGGAGACAACAGCGTATCGATAAAGGTTGGCATCGGCACCGCATTGGGTTCATCGAGAAACATCACAAAGGTGTCGATGCTGTACAGGTGTTGCTCATTGGTTCCGGGAACCGGCAGGCACAAGTAGTCCTCTCCCGGGACCAGGCCCCAGGCACTGAATTCGCCTTTAACCCAATCGCCCATAATCTGCACAGCAGCCTCCCCGTCGGCAACCAGTCGGCTGGCTTGCTGCCATTCGCGCTGATTGATGTGCGGGTCCATCAACGTTTTCAGTGTGCGCAATTGCTCAAAGGCGGCAACGACCGACGGATCGGTCAGGGCAGACTCATCCCGGTCGATAAAATACTGGCGGTAAAAGCTCGCGCCTGCCTGGCTCAGCAATACGATTTCGAACAGCGTAGCGTTCTGCCAGGGTTCGTTGCCATGTGCCAGGGGAATAATGCCCGCTGCACGCAATACCGGTGCTGACGATTCCAGCTGACTCCAGGTGGTCGGTAACGGAATGTCGAGACGTTCAAACACCGAAGGGTTCAGCCACATCCAGTTTATGCGATGAATGCTTAATGGAATGGCCACCGTCTGCCCCTGAACCCGAATCAATTCATTGACGACCGGATAAAACAGCGATGTATCGTCCAGTTGCGCATGATGCAGCGGGCTCAGAAAACCCAGCTGTGCCCAGTGCTGGATATCCGGCCCTATGATCTGGGCAGCCCCGGGTGGCGAGCGGTCGATCACCCGGGCTTTTAATACCGCCATGGCCGAATCACCCCCGCCACCGCGTACCGGGTAATCCACCCAGAGCAGGTTGCGGTCTGCCAGCCGCTCTTTAAGCACCGCCGCCGATTGCTGTTCACCGCTGGATGTCCACCAATGCAGCACTTCAAGGGATTGCATCGCGTAGGCGCAGGTCGGCATCGCGATCAAGGTTATCCACATCACAGCAGGCGCAAGAGTTACCCTGGGATCAGTCATCATTATTATTCTGTTCAAACCCAATCGAATCTTACCTTACTCTGCTGCCACGTTTTCTATCAAATTCTTACCGGCATCTTTCACACTCTGCCATTCGGACTGCATTGCAAGCTTAGGAAAGGACAGCTGTTTGCATACCTTTCGTAAAAACCCTCTGAAAATCAATTCGTTAGCCTGTGCCTGAAAACATTACGCGACAGTCGGAGGCGAGTTTCAGGTAAGACGCCCTTTCGTCATAAGGTCGTGTAACTGGATTCATTGCTCCAGCGAACCGCTCAATTCCAACAAGAAGAGGAAGCACCATGCTGTCGTTAAAACCCACCCTGTCGCTGACCGCGGCGCTACTGACTGCAAGCCTTGCCGTCGAAGCCCAGACGCTGACCATCGAAAGCTGGCGTGTCGACGACAAGGACCTTTGGCAAGACATTCTGATACCGGCGTTCAACCAGCAACATCCGGAGATCGAAGTCCGGTTCAACCCGACATCGCCCACCGAGTACGACTCATCACTGAATGCTCGCATGCAAGCTGGCACCGCCGGTGATCTGGTTACCTGTCGTCCCTTTGATGTCTCTCTTAACCTGTACCGTCAGGGACATTTGATGGCCCTCAATGAGCTGCCCGGGCTAGATCACTATCAGGACTTTGCCAAACGCGCCTGGAGTACCGATGACGGCGCCACGGCTTTCTGCCTGCCCATGGCGTCTGTGATTCATGGCTTTTTCTACAACAAAGCTATTTTCAGCGAGTTGAGTCTCGAACCGCCAGAAACGCTGGATGAGTTTCATGCCGTACTGGAAACCGTCAAGTCCGAATCCCGTTACACCCCCCTCGCCCTGGGCACCAACGATCAGTGGGAAGCCAACCAGATCGTCTTTACCAACATTGGTCCCAACTTCTGGCAAGGTGAAGCAGGACGGCTGGCGCTGATTAACGGCGAGGCGACGTTCACCGACGCGCCCTACGTTGCCGCCTGGGAAGAAATGGCACGTTGGAGTGACTACATGGGACGCGGTTACCCGTCGCAGACCTATGGCGATTCACAAAACCTGTTCGCGCTCGGGCGAGCCGCCATCTACCCCACCGGCAGTTGGGACACCTCCTATTTTAACGATCAGGCAAGCTTCGAATTCGGGGCCTTCAAACCGCCCGTGGCCGCCGCCGGCGACCAGTGCCATATTTCCGATCACACCGACATGGGCATTGGCATCAACCCGGCTTCCGACAACCCGGAAGCGGCAAAAACCTTCCTGAACTGGGTCGCCAGTGCTGACTTTGCCGACCTGTTCACCAACGAGGTAACCGGCTTCTTCTCGCTGTCGACCCACCCCGTTGAAGTCAACGACCCGGTGGCCGCTGAAATGATCAGCTGGCGCGATGAGTGCGACTCAACCATTCGACTGAACGCCCAGGTCATGAATCGCGGCACACCCAACATGGAACAGGAGCTGTGGATTGTCAGCAGCCAGGTTCTGAACGGTGACATCACGCCGGAAGAAGCAGCAGCGCGCATCCAGACTGGCTTTGCCCAATGGTATGAACCTCAGTCCGAGTAACCGGGCTGTTTTGAGGGCGCCCTGTTCATCAGGGACGCTCTCCTTTTTTAAAACCGCTGTGCCTTCTCCGGTCCGGTACCGGCATACGTTTTCGATAGGGTTCATGATACATACCGAGGTTAGCACCCATGCAACGCGCATTTCCCTGGCACCTGATTTTCTTTCTGGCACCGGCGGTGATCATTTACACCGTCTTCAGTGCCTACCCGCTCTTCGATACGCTGCGACTGAGTTTCTTTACCGACAATCTAAGCGGTGAACGCAGCTTCGCCGGTCTCACTAACTTTGCAACACTGCTGGGCAATGCGGTCTGGTCAGAGGCATTCTGGAATGCCATGTGGAACAACACTCAGTTCTTTCTGATTCACTTGCTGGTTCAGAATCCAATCGGTCTGGGCCTTGCTGCGTTACTGAGCCTGAAAGGTCTGCGCGGTGCCCGCACTTACCGCACGCTGATTTTTCTACCGACCCTTTTGTCCGTCGTCATCATTGGTTTTATCTGGCAATTGATTCTAAGCCCGCTATGGGGTGTGTCAGAGAATTTTTTATACGCGCTCGGTCTGGGACACTACTTCGACGCCTGGCTCGGCAAAGAAAGCTCCGCACTGATTACCCTGTCATTAATCTCGGTCTGGCAATTCATCGGCATACCCATGATGCTGATTTACGCCAGCCTGCTGTCGATTCCGGATGAATTACTGGAGGCCGCCAAGGTCGACGGGGCGTCACCCTTTCGAATTTTCTGGCGCATAAAAGTGCCGCTTATTCTGCCCACCCTGGGCCTGGTCACCATTCTGACCTTTGTCGGGAACTTCAATACCTTCGAGCTGGTCTATGCCGTTAAAGGCGCGCTGGCAGGGCCAGATTATTCCACTGACATCATGGGTACCTTTTTCTATCGAACCTTTTTCGGCTACCAGTCGCAACTGGGCAGCGCCACCATGGGGGCGACAGTTGCCACCATGATGTTCCTGGTGATTCTGACCGGGGTGATGGCCTATTTTTACCTTGTTCAGCGCCGCCTGACACGCTACCAGTTATAAGGAACCGCGCATGACACCCTCATTTCAGTATCAGCAAAAGGCCCGGATGGGCCTGGTTCATCTCGCTCTGCTGGGCTACACGCTGATTGCGCTGTTTCCCATTGTGCTGGTCATCATAAATTCCTTTAAATCACGATCCGCGATCTTTAACGACCCGCTTTCACTGCCAGACACCGGCAGCTTTACCCTGGTTGGCTATGCCAAAGTTTTGCAGGAGTCCGACATCCTGCTCTACTTTGGCAACAGTTTGCTGGTGACGGTGATTCCGCTGTTTCTGGTACTGCTGTTCGGTGCCATGGCCGCCTGGGCCCTGAGTGAATACCGGTTCCGGGGCAACCGGCTGCTGGCACTGTTTCTGGCCATGGGCATCATGGTGCCGATTAGGCTCGGGACGGTCAGCATTCTGGAGACCATGGTGAGCCTTAACCTGGTGAACACCCACCTGGCGCTGATACTGGTCTACACCGCCATGGGCTTACCCCTGGCCATTTTTATCCTGACCGAATTCATCGGCCAGGTGCCCAATGAATTGAAAGAGGCCGCGCGCTGCGACGGCATTACCGAGATTCGCCTGTTTTTTCAGATCATTCTTCCGCTGGTACGACCCGCCGTGGCAACGGTGGCGGTTTTCACCATGGTACCGATGTGGAATGACCTCTGGTTCCCGCTGATACTGGCACCGGGTGATGCCACCAAAACGATTCAACTGGGCGTTCAACAATTCATTGGCCAATATGCAACCGACTGGAATTCAGTGCTCGCGGCGCTGTCGCTGGCGGTGCTGCCGATTCTGTTGCTCTATGTCTTCTTCTCGCAGCAGTTGATCAGCGGGCTGACATCGGGGGCCGTCAAGTAGATTCCCGCACGGTGACCGATGACCGGCCCGGTCACCCCTGTTATTATCAGCGGCCTCTGTTGTAAGGCCGCTTCGCTATGAAACCCTTTGATATCGCAATCGTCGGTGGTGGCCTGGTCGGCCTGACCCTGGTGCGTGCGTTGCAACCGGCTCTCGATGCCGGTGCCCGCCTGGTGGTGATCGACCCGGCCCCTAACCCGACCGACCAGGCGCCGCAATCCCCCAGCTTCGACGACCGCGCCACCGCACTGGCCGCCTATTCCTGCCTGGCCTTGCGTCGGCTGGGCCTGGGTGAGCCACTTGACCGTTACGCCAGCGCCATTCGCTGGATTGAAGTCAGCGACAAAGGCCATGCCGGGTATCAGGTGATGGACGCTGCCGATCATCCCGAAGGTGCGTTCGGCCAGGTGATTGGCAACGCCGCCCTGGGGCAAATACTGTGGCAGGGGGTTCAGTCAATACCCGGTGTCGACTGGCGTTTTGGCACCCGGGTACAGAACCTGGTACCGGGGCAGTCCGACAGCAGCCTGCATCTCGACAACGGAGACAGCCTCACAGCCCGGCTGGTTATCCTCTGCGATGGCGGACGCTCACCGCTGACCGGGCAACTGGGCATTGGCCACGAGGTGCGCGACTATCAGGCGCGCGCCGTGATTGCTACCGCCCGCACCGAGCAGCCTCACGCGGGTCGGGCCTATGAGCGCTTCACCGATACCGGACCGATTGCGATGCTGCCTTTCGGCGACTACTCGGCCCTGGTCTGGACCGTACCGTCACGGCTGGAAAAACGCTTTCAGGTACTGAATGAGCGTGATCGACTGGCGCTGCTCAACCAGCGCTTCGGGCAACGACTCGGGCGCATCACCGAACTCGGTCCGCTGACCGGTTACCCGCTGCAACGACGCACCGCCACCGAGCTGGTTCGGCACCGGTTGCTGGTACTGGGCAATGCTGCCGCGACGCTGCATCCGGTTGCCGGGCAGGGTTTCAACCTCGCCTTGCGCAGCGTCATGCGTACAGCCACGTTACTCAACCAGCAACTGATACAGGGCGAAGACGCCGGGGCCATCGCTCCGCTGCGCACCCTGGCATCGTCGATTCAGGCCGATCAGGCCATCACCGCCGGTTTTTCCGATACTCTGGTCCGCAGCTTCGGGTCAGAGCGACCCTGGTTGCAGCTCGGTCGCACACTCGGCCTGAATACGCTGGACCGTCACCCACAGCTTGGGCGCGGCTTCGCGCTCGCCAGCATGGGTTTGTTGCAGGGCGCCCCCCTGCCCCGCTATGACTTTAACTTGTCCAAAGAAGGACTGACCTGATGATTACCCAAACATCGCACGACCTGTTGATTGTCGGTGGCGGCATGGTCGGCCTGGCACTGGCCATCGACAGCGCTCGCAGGGGTCTGAGCGTTATCGTGGTAGAGCAGGACTTGCCAGAACCCGAAACGGCGGTCGCGGGGGTTTATTCGCCCCGGGTCAGCGCCATCAGCCGGCAAAGCCAGGACTGGCTGACTAGCCTGGGTGTCTGGCAACACCTACCGGCTGGCCGCGCCTGCGCTTACCGGGAAATGAAGGTCTGGGATGGCCAGGGGCAGGGTCGTATTGGCTTCCATGCCGATGAAGTTCAGGCCGACGACCTGGGTCACATCGTTGAAAACCGTTGGCTGGTCAGTGCCCTGTGGCACCAGGCAGAAAATACACCGGGCCTGACTCTGGTCGCGGGTCGGACAGTGCAACACTGGGATCAACAGACGCACCAGGTGCAGGCGACTCTGAGCGATGACAGCACCGTCACCGCCTCGGTGCTTGCGGCCTGTGACGGTCGCTTTTCGAAGATCCGGCGCGACGCCGGCATGGCGACCCGGGAATGGGACTACCAGCAACGGGCCATCGTCACCACAGTGCGCCACCAGCGGCCGCACCACGGCGTGGCCCACCAGGTTTTTCTGGACACGGGGCCACTGGCGTTCCTGCCATTGCAGGATGAAACCAGCGACCAGCAGGCCAGCTCCATAGTCTGGTCGGTCGACAACGATGCGGTTCAGGCACTGCTCGACCTGCCTGAGGCTGACTTTCTGAAAGCACTGAACCGCGCCTTCGAAAACACCCTGGGCGAATTGACCGGCTGCGATCCGCGTTTCAGTTTTCCGCTGCAACAGATGCACAGCAAAGCGTATATTGCCCCGCGTCTGGTACTGGTTGGCGATGCGGCTCATGCGCTTCATCCCCTGGCGGGCCAGGGCGTTAACCTGGGTTTTCAGGATGCCGCGACACTGGCCGCCGAATGGCAGCGGGCGCATCGGCGGGGTGAAGACCCGGGCAGCGAGCGCACCCTGCGTCGCTATCAGCGCCAGCGCCAGGGTCACAACCTGGCCGCCATGGCAGCCATGGAAGGGTTCAAGCGACTGTTCGGCAGTGACCATCCGCTGGCCGTCCTAAGCCGTAACTGGGGAATGAGCCAGTTAGACCGCCTGCCGCTGGCAAAACGCCCGCTGATCAGTACCGCCCTGGGGCGGTCCAGAACCCACTAGCCGGGATCAGTCCAGCCTCCAAACCATCAGACCATACAGGATGCACCGTGTTTCACATCGCCCTGCACGAACCCCAGATCGCCCCCAACACCGGCAACATCATGCGACTGGTTGCCAACAACGGCTGCCAGTTGCATGTTATTGAACCCCTGGGGTTTGATTTCGAGGAGAAGAAGCTGCGTCGGGCCGGGCTCGATTATCAGGATCTGGCGCGCATGTCCCGCCACTCTGATTACGCCGCCTTTATTGAAGCCATGGGCGAGCGACGCGTCTTCGCCTTTACCACCAAGGGCCATCGCAACTACGCCGATGTCCGCTTTGAACCGGGCGACGTATTGCTGTTTGGTTCCGAGACGGCCGGACTGCCCGCCACGATCCGCGAGGCGCTGCCTGCCGAACACTGCCTGCGCATTCCCATGTTGCCCAACAACCGGAGCATGAACCTGTCCAACGCTGTGGCTCTGGTCAGCTATGAAGCCTGGCGTCAGCAGGGGTTTGCGGGGGGTCGCTGACCCACTGCCCGCCGCAGCGACCTGCGCAGCAAATAATTGACACTTTACGTCACCTACCGAACTTTCACCCGTCGCGAATTTGACGACAGCCCCCATTCATTGGGTCGACTGTCGTTACATTTGACTTCTCTTCACCTAGAATGTGACGCAATCATCAAATTCATACCATGACTGGCAAACTTCAGCCTGTATCATCTTGCCAGACGGCCACGGGGATGCTTGACGATCTTATGGGCCTGCGTACTCAGTTCAGGGACACCGACTTCAACAACGCGGCAAACCAAAAAAACAAAATGCTCAATGTGACAGAACAATGCGCACACTTATTGCTAGACTCAAACAGCGAACGAGCGGAGATGCCATCTTTTGGGTGATATGAAACGGCGAAAACGGCCTGCGCGCCAGCAAACCTGGGTTTACCTTACCGAGACAGGCATCGGCCTGCTGGTCCTTGAGCGCTCCCGCCAGGGGATTCCTCAGGTGAGGACCAGCCTGTGGCGTTCGGAAGACACACCCTTGTTGAAAGCCGAACAGCTGGCGGACTGGGTGGCGAAACACAGCCGCGGCCAGCTTAACCTTCTGCTCAGCGACCCGGCCTACCAGATGTTGCTGGTCGATGTGCCGGACGTCCCCGCCGCCGAGATGGACGCAGCATTGCGTTTCAAAACCGCTGAACTGATTAGTTACGATCTCGACGACGCCAGTATCGACGTTATTATGTTGCCCACCGAAGCCTATCGTGGCCGCCTGCGCATGGCGTTTGTCATCGCTGCTGAAAAGAAACCTCTGGCCGACTGGGCCATGGCCATGGCCCGGCGTGGCCTGCGCATTGAATGCATCGACATCGATCAGCTCGCCTTGCGCAATACCGCCATTCGAACGCTGGAACGCAACCAGAGCGGCCTGTTGTTTATGGAAGCAGACCGCTGCCGTCTCATTTTGCTGTTCAACCAGGAAATTGTGCTCAGTCGCCAGTTCGAAATAGGCTATTCCGATTTGGGCCTGGCCGCCGACGGCGAACAAGGGCTGGAACTGGAGGGCAATACCGACATACAACTCGATTCATTGTCGCTCGAAATCCGTCGCTCCTTCGATTATTACGAGGCGCAACTGGTTTTGGGAGCCATTACTGACGTGGCCTTGCTGGGCTGGCCTGGCGACCCGGCCATTGGGGAGATACTGGGCACCAAACTCGATACCCGTTTCAGCTTGTTGTACCCGGAAGATTTTATCATGACACCCACCGACGGCGACTGGCCGATTGAGCTGACGCCGGCGCTGGGTGCCGCCTTTCGGGAGAGCGCCGCATGACCCGTTATATCAACCTGATGCAGCCAGACATGCTGCCGGGCCACGGCCGCCTGCAACTTCCCGCCTTTGCCGCCGTATTGTTGCTGGCGCTGGCGGGTTCAGCCGGCTGGATCGCACTCAGTTGGCAGCAGCAAAACCGCTTGCAATCAGAACTGGCAGACTGGCAGCAGCAGGAGGCTCGCAGTGAGCTGGCGTTGCAACAGGCGCGATCGGTCAACCCGCAACTGGACACCGAAGCTGCCCTGATTCAGGAGAACGCCGAGCTCACCCGGGAGAAAAACGCACGTGAAACTGCATACAGCGGCCTAGCGACCCAACTGGGGGCATCGTCAAGCGGGTTCTCAACTCCGCTGTCGCAGCTATCGGCGATTGATTTCGACGGCCTCTGGCTCAGCCGGATCGAACTGCGAAACAGCCAGCAAAGCCTCGGACTGGCCGGCTATGCCCGTCAGCCTGGCCTGGTTCCCCGCTATCTGAGCCAGCTTGAAGGCTCGGTGTTCCGCGGCATCAGCATTCAGAACATGAACATTGAACAGGCTCCGGATGATGACGCTCTGTGGCGCTTTACCCTGGCCAATTCGGCCAGTGTTGACGCCGCACTGAACAGCGGGGAACCAAACCGATGAACGCCGCCCTGTTTCAATTGCGCCTGCTTATCGACCGGCTGTCAATCCGGGAACGGGCCATTCTGCTGGTAAGCATGGCATTGTTACTGGTCGGCATCAGCTACGGCGGACTCTGGTATCTGGGCTGGACAGACCAGAGCGCCGTGCGTGACCAGATCACCCGACTGCAGGTTCAGAGCACCGACAACCAAAACGCCCTGCTGGCTCTGGAACAGGCCCGCAACAATCCGCAACTGCAGACCCTGAGCAACCAGAATGAACGCCTGCGCCGGGAAGTGCAGCGACTTAACGATCGCATCAGCGGCATCACCGAAGTGTTGATTCCACCCAACACCATGGCCACCCTGTTGCGCGAACTGCTGGGCAGCAGCGATCTGACCCTGGTTCGGTTTGGCGCCCTGCCCGCCCAGCCTCTGGCCGAGGACGACAGCGGCGAAGCCCAGTTGTTCAGGCACCAGCTCGACATTGAACTGACCGGCAATTTTGACGCCCTGACTGGTTATCTGAGCAACATCGAAGCCCTACCCTGGCGCCTGTTCTGGGACGAACTCAGTGTCGAAACCGAACAGTACCCGCAACTGCGAATTCGGCTGAAAGTCCACACGCTGAGTGATCAGGAGGCCTGGTTGAATGTCTAGCATGATCCGCGGTTCCATCACCCTCTGTCTGACGTTGTTGTTCACCGCAACAAGCACTCAGGCAGACCCGATGCAACCCGACACGGCCCGGCCCCAACCACAGGCGCAGGCGGCACCAGTACCTCAGCCCGAGCCGACATTCAGGCTGACCTCCATCTATAGGCTGGATCAGCAAGCCTACGCCGTCATCAATGGCCAGTGGCTGTCGGTCAACGACACGCTTAACCAATACCAACTGATGGCCATCAGCAGCGACCGGGTCCTGCTGCAGCGCGGCAACCGTACCCGAACCCTGACATTACCGCAGGCCGGCACCCTGGCCATCACCCCGACCGATGAGGAATAACCCAGTGCCCTACCCGCTTCCTAACTGGATTGCCAAACACCCGGAGAGCATCGCTACCCACAGCACACGCGTTGCTGTGTTGCTCGTCGCTCTGGGGCTGGCCGGCTGTGCTTCGATGTCAGAGCCCCGGGAACCGACTAAAGCACCGGAACTCGACAACCGGTCTGTACTCGAGCAGGAACTCAGTGAGACTTCTGAGCCCGCGCCGGAGCGCAGCCCGGTAACGGCACCGCCGGAACTGAGCAGCGACCTGCTCGACTTCAGTCAGGCGCCCCGTACCCGTCCACGTTTTGATGTTCAGGCAACCGATGTACCGCTGACCCGTTTCTTTTCCGATCTGGGTACCACCCAGGGCGTGAACATTCTGGTCGACCCGGACATTACCGGCACGCTGACACTGAACATGACCTCCGTTACCCTCGATCAGGTGATGTCAGCCGTGCGCGACATCTACGGATATGACTATCAGCGCACCGACTACGGCTTCCGGGTGCTGCCCAACCAGATTGCCACTCGCATCTACCGTCTCAACTACCTGAACGTCGCCCGGTCGGGCCGTTCCGACACCACGGTCAGCGGCGGGCAAATCAGTCAGCAGGACAGTGCCAACAACCAAAGCAGCAGCGTCGCCACTGAAACCAGTGCCGATTTCTGGCAGGGTATGGAAACGACGATCATGGGGCTACTGGACCAGACGGAAGATCGTCAGGTCGTGGTCAATGCCCAGTCCGGTCTGCTGGTAGTTCGTGCCACCCCACGTGAACACGAGGTCGTTGCCGGGTTCCTGGATGACGCGCAACTGAGCCTGCAACGCCAGGTGGTGATTGAAGCCAAGGTGGTTGAGGTCACGCTCAACAACGAATTTCGCTCCGGCATTAACTGGAACACCTTCGCCAACGATCTGATCGCCGTGGGCACCGATTCGACCGCCGGGCTCAGTGCCAACCCCCTCAGTGGCATAGGGGACATCGGCGGGGTATTCAGTTTGAGCGTGGGCGATGGCAACTTTAATTCCATGTTGCAACTGCTGCAAAACCAGGGCGATGTTCAGGTACTGTCCAGCCCCCGGGTTTCAACTGTGAACAACCAGAAGGCGGTCATCAAGGTCGGCACCGACGAGTACTTTGTTACCGAGGTCAGCTCACGTGACAATGACGACGACGATACCAGTTCCAGTTCACCTGAATTCACTCTATCACCGTTCTTCTCCGGTATTGCGCTGGATGTCACCCCGCAGATCAGTGCTGAAAACAACGTCATTCTGCACGTGCGGCCCTCAGTAACTGAGGTGGTTGAGCGCACCAAGGTCATTACCGTGGGCGGCACCGAGTTCGATTTGCCACTGGCGTTTTCCAGCATTCGCGAAACCGACAGCATCATCCGCGCCTCCAGCGGTCAGATTGTCGTCATCGGCGGTCTGCTGTCCCAGCGTCAGGGGGCGTCGGCTACCGGATTGCCAGGCCTGTCGCAACTGCCCGGCCTGCGTTTTCTGTTCGGTCAGAACCGCGAATCCCAGGAAAAAAGCGAGCTGGTCATCTTGCTGAAACCCGTGGTGTACGATGAAGAAACCACCCGCAATGATCTCGACCGTGTCCTGAACCGGATGTAAAGGCAGCCTACGGCCATGTACGAAGCCCACTTTGGACTCAATCAGCCGCCGTTCAGCCTGTCTCCCGATACGGCCCTGTTCGTGCGCCTGGACGATCATGAGGCGTGCTACCAACTGCTGACACACGTGCTCGACACCGGCGAAGGCTTTCTGAAAGTCATCGGCGACGTGGGCACCGGCAAAACCATTCTGTGCCGGCGGCTGTTGCGCTTTCTCAGTGACGACGAGGCCGCACGTGAGCGGTTTCACAGCGTTTACATCCCCAACCCCATGTTGTCGCCGGTGGGACTGTACCGCGCCGTTGGTCAGGAGCTTGGGCTGGAGACGCCGCTGCAGGCCGACAACGCCGCCCTGCTGGAACACATCAACCAGCAAATCCTGAACCTGGCGCAACAACAACGCGGTGTGGTGATTGTGGTGGACGAAGCTCAGTCGCTGCCACCGGCCACACTCGAAGCTCTGCGTCTGATCACCAACCTCGAGACCGAACGGCAGAAACTGGTGCAGGTGATCCTGTTCGGCCAGCCCGAACTCGATGAATTGCTCGATCAGAACCGGTTCCGGCAATTGCGTCAGCGCATTACTTTCGCCCACTATCTGAAACCCCTGTCGCGCACCGCCATTCGCCAGTATCTCGACTTCCGCCTGACCCAAAGTGGCTACAACGGGCCGTCGCTGGTCACCGATCGGGCCATCAAACGCCTGCACCAGCTCTCCGGCGGCATTCCACGCATGATCAATGTACTCACGCACAAGGCCTTGTTATCGGCCTATGCCGACCAGCGACGTCAGTTGACCCCAGCTGACTTTGACCGGGCCTGGCGCGATAGCAAGCCGGAAGCACCCCGGCTGACAGCCCGGGTAGCACCGCTGGCCGCCATGACCGCCGTGCTGCTGCTCGCCGTAGTCTCGGTCTGGAGCCTACTATGAGCCTGATGCACCAGGCACTCGACCAATCGGCTGCACCAGGCCAGAGCCGACGCAGCGGTTACAACCCGTTGCAGCGGAGCACGAAACGCACCGGTGTTTTCTGGTGGGTCATCGCACTCGTTGCGTTGTTGATGGCACTGGCCGTGCTTGCCTGGCCACACTGGCGTTCGACACCCGCGTTATTGCCACCGATTCAGGCCCAGGCAGCCCCTGTCGAGGAGAGCCTGGCAGCGCCAGCCAATACACCCATGCTGGCTGCGGCTGAGCCAGCGCCTGAGTCAGTACAACTCACAACAACGGCCTCGCCAGTAGCGACCAGCCAACAACCGGCTAACCAGGTGCCAGAGCCCCAGCCAGTACCTGAACCTGCTGAAGCTGACAGTGCGCCCGCCCTAGTCACAACAAACGCCGATAGCCCGCAGGTCACCCCTGCGGTGCCTGCCACCGCGGCTGAACCCGAGGCAACAGCCAGCCAGCCAACGCCCGAGCCGACGGCCGTCGACCCACCGACTGCGCGCCCCCCGGCACCGGCCAAGATTGAAGCTTTACCGGAATCAGCCGATACTCTGACTGACCCTGTCGCTACTGCCCAGGCCAGACCGGAAGCGACGGCCGCGCAGTCGAGCAGCAGCGTGGCCACAGCGGTTGCGCAACACGCGAGCGCGCGCCAGGCCGTGCAAACGGCCATTGGCCAGGGGGATCTGGAACAGGCGCAACAGCGGCTGCGCGCCTGGATCAACCGCGAGCCGCAATTGGAAGAACCACGCATCTGGCTGGCCAAACTGTATTTGAACCAGGGTGATGCTGATCAGGCCGAAACCTTGCTGATCGGCTTGCAGAGCAGCGAAGCCGTGGGTTTGCGTGGTCTCATTCTGGAGCAAGGCGGGCGCTATGCCGACGCTGCCCGCGTATTCGAAGCGCTGACACGGGAAGAGGCCAGCAACCCACAGTGGTGGCTGCACTGGGCCATCAACCTGGAAAACGGCGGCAGGCTGGCGGAAGCCCGGCTTCTGTACCAGACTTATCTGGAGCAGTTTTCCGCACATAACGCACGGCTCACGGCCTTTGCGACAGAGCGTTATCGGGAGCTGGCGGGGTAACACAGCATGAACCGGTTATATGAACTGTTAAAAGACCATTCAAACCTGAACCTCGAGGTTCTGGAACAACACTACCTCGCCCTGGACAACGAAGACGATGAACGGGAACTGGGCAGAAGGCTTATTCTGGCCGGGCTGATCAAGCTTTCCGGCATTATGGAAATTGCCCTGCAGTACGACCTCTTTCCAAAGGCCGATTCAGTGCTACGACGCCTGGCCGAAACACGCCAGCGCCACCAGGTGATCAAACCCAAGACCCACACCACCCGCTATCGGGTCAGCGAAGACGATGTGCCGGTCGACCAGATCGAGCTGATCGACATTGGCGTCAACCTGCCCATACCAACGCCCAACCTGAAGTCGTTTCGCGATACCAGTACCGATGAAAAACAGGTAACCGACATGGCCTATGAACTGGCGCAGATGAACCAGGTTCAGGAAGCCGAAATGTTCATGATTGATGCACAGGAGGAATTCCCGAAATCCATGCGCATCTTCGTTTTGCTGGCCTGGCACTACTGCCGATGCCAGCATTTTAAAGACGCAATTAAGTGTTGCCACGCCGGACTCAAGCTTAACCCGTCGGTGTTTCCGCTGGTGGAATACATGGCCATCGCCGAACAGGCATTGGGCAAGCACTTGCTGGCCATCAATCATTTTCAGAAGCTCGCCTGTCTGCCCCGGGTAAAACCCATCTGGTACATGCAGCTGGCCTTGTCGCTGGAACGGGCCCGGCTGAGCATGGACGCCAAACAAAACTATCAGATGTTTCTGGCACTGAACACAGACCCCGAATTGCAGCAATTCGCTCAACAACGCTCATCGATACTGGCTGGATAAATGACTGAACCCCGAACTCTGGACACCACACCACAAAGCCGCAAGAAAATTCGACTGGGTGACCTGCTGGTCGAAGCCGGACTGATCTCCGAGGGTCAGCTTGGTCTGGCCCTGCAGGAACAAAAGCACACGGGCAAGAAAATTGGTCGCGTGCTGGTCGACATGGGGCTGGTGCCGGAAAACAAATTGCTCACCACCCTGTCGAAGCACCTGGATATCCCCTTCATCGAAATGCGCCAGTTCCAGCTCAAACAGGATGTGATGCAGCGGCTGGACGAATCCGTGGCACGGCGCTTTCGTTGCCTGCTGCTCGCCGACAATGCCGACGGCTTGCTGCTGGGCATGGCCGACCCGCTGGATCTGATGGCCATAGATGAAGTTGAGAAACGGCTGAAGAAAAACGTCAAACCCGCCATTGTGCGCGAAGCCGAACTGCTGGCCACCCTGGATTCGGTGTATCGGCGCACCGGTGAAATTGAATCCATCGCAGTCGAACTGGAAGGTGAACTGCGCGAAAGTGATTTCGACCTGGCCAATCTGGCTGACGACAGCGACCTGCAAGATGCGCCAGTGGTGCGCTTGCTGCAAAGCCTGCTTGAAGACGCCGTCGCGGTGAACGCTTCCGACGTGCACATTGAACCCGATGAATCCGTGTTTCGCATTCGCATGCGCGTCGATGGCGTGCTACAGGAACAAGTTATCAAGGAAAAGCGGGTTGCCTCAGCACTTGTGATGCGGCTTAAAATCATGTCAAACCTCGATATTTCAGAACGGCGTATGCCACAGGACGGTCGCTTCAACATTCGTGTTAACAGCAAATCAATCGATGTGCGTTTATCCACCATGCCGGTTCAGTATGGCGAGTCGGTGGTGATGCGTTTGCTCGACCAGTCGTCCAGTTTGCAATCGCTCGAAGCACTGGGCATGCCTGAAGCCATTCGCCGGCGCTTTGAACTGATGGTCGAACGGCCCCACGGTTTGATTCTGGTCACCGGTCCAACCGGTAGCGGTAAAACGACGACACTGTATTCCGCCCTGAATTTGCTGAACCAGCCCAACCGGAAAATCATCACCGCTGAAGACCCGATCGAATACCGCATGTCGCGCATTAACCAGGTGCAGGTCAATCCGCGCATCGACCTCGATTTTGCCAGCATTTTGCGTTCGGCACTGCGTCAGGACCCGGATGTCATCCTGGTCGGCGAAATGCGCGACCAGGAAACGGTTTCCATCGGTGTCAGGGCGGCCCTGACCGGCCACCTGGTGATGAGCACCCTGCACACCAACGATGCCGTCTCCAGTGCCATGCGCCTGGCCGACATGGGCGTTGAATCTTACCTGGTGGCGTCGGCTCTGCGCGGCATCATGGCGCAGCGGCTGCTGCGCAAGGTCTGTGAAGAATGTCGCCAGCCATACCGGCCCGAAGTCCGCGAACAACTATGGCTCGACAATCTGGCGAATGGCCGCTTCTCGCAACAGACCTTCTACCGGGGAACCGGCTGTTATCACTGCAACAATACGGGTTACCGCGGGCGTGTGGGGGTTTACGAGTGGCTAGAGCTGGATGAAGCCATGCTGATTGCATTGCGCGATCAGGATCACAATGCCTTTGTCGCTGCCGCGCGCGCTAACGCCCAATTCAAACCCATGGAGGAATGGGCGCTTGAGTATGCGGTAGACGGCATAACCGACTTGTCAGAGGTCTTCAAAATCACCATCGACCTGAATGACCTGGTGGCAGACCATGGCTGAGTATTTTTACCAGGGTCGCAATGCCGAAGGGCGCCAGGTAGAAGGACAACTGGAGGCCGCTTCACAAAGCGCCCTGCTGCAATTGCTCAAACGCCAGAGCATTATCGCCACCCGTATTGAACCGGTGGCAAAACCATCGTCCCGAAACATTGATGTGTCCGCCCTGCTCGGTCGCTATACCCAGCGCAAGGCCAAAGTCAGCATCGACGAACTGATCATGTTTTGCCGTCAGATGTACGCGCTGTCGCGTTCGGGGATTCCGCTGATGCGGGCCATCAACGGCCTCGCCGATGCCACCCGTTCGCCACGCCTGGGCGAGGTCCTCGGCGATGTAGCCCGCATTCTCACCCAGGGCTCCCCCCTGTCGACGGCGTTTCGCAGCCACCCGGATGTCTTCAACGACCTGTTCATCGCGATGATTCGCATGGGCGAGTCCACCGGCCGGCTCGATACCGCCTTTCAACAACTGGTCAGCCACCTGGAGCTGGAAAAAGACACACGCAAACGCATCGCTTCGGCTACCCGCTACCCCATCATCGTCGTTGCCGCCATATCCCTGGCGATGGTGGTCATCAACTTTATGGTGATTCCGGCCTTCGCCGGGGTATTTGCCAAGCTGGGCGCTGACCTGCCCATTCCAACCCGCATCCTAATCACCAGCTCAGACATCATGATCAGTACCTGGCCCTACTTGCTGGGCCTGATTGTACTGGGGATATACGCCTTCAAACGCTGGAAAAAAACGCCTCAGGGTGCCCTGGCATGGGATCGTCAGATACTGCGCTTCCCGCTGATGGGCGGCATCTACGAACGCATTGCACTGGGCCGGTTCGCCCGCCCTTTCGCCATGATGCTGGAAGCCGGGGTACCGCTGCTACAGGCACTGAGCGTCGCCAGCCGGACCGTGGGCAACAAGTACATTGGTAAGGGCATTGAAGGCATGATGTCGGGCATTGAACGGGGTGAATCGCTACAGGCTACGGCCTCGGCCAGTGGTTTGTTCAACCCGCTGATTTTGCAAATGATCGCCGTTGGCGAAGAAACCGGTAATGTCGGTGGTTTGCTGGTCGACATCGCCGATTTTTACGACCAGGAAGTCGAATACGATCTGAAACGACTGGCCGAGGCGATTGAACCGATCCTGTTGCTGTTTATGGGCATGATGGTGCTGGTGTTGGCCCTGGGCGTGTTTTTGCCCATGTGGGATCTGGGTGCTGCCTTCGGCTAATAGCCCCGCGCCTTCGGCTAGACAAACAAACAGCTCACTCCTAAACTGACGTAACCGGGATGTACCCAACACGACTCAGGGATAGACGGGGATTGATGTATGAGTGAACTCGATTCTAATTGCGCCCGGTTACCTCCAGGCAGACGCCACACAATCTCCCGCTTCTTCAGCAATCTGACGCCTGCGTCCCTGAGCCTGATCGCCAGCCTGCTGGTGCTCTGTGCCTTGCCGGGTGTCAGAGCAAGCGACTTTCCCAACCGCCCACTGACTATGGTCATTGGTTTCAACCCGGGCGGCAGCACTGACATTCAGGCTCAGGCCCTGGCTGAGGTGCTGGAAGACGAGCTTGGCCAGCCAGTAGAGCGACTCTACCTGCCAGGCGCTGGCGGTGGTGTTGCGGCTGCCCTGGTGGCAAGCAGTACCGACCAGGGTTACCTGATGATGTTTGGTTCATCGCTACCCTATACCTTTACCCCCCTGGTAACCGACGCTTCCTTCGATCTGAACAGTTTTCGTTATGTGTCGGCACTGGCACTGGATCAGTCGGCGTTGGTCACCGGTGGTAACAAGCCGTACCGCACCTGGGCAGAATTACTGGATTACGCCCGCGAGAAAGACGAACTGACAGTCGCCTCCCAGACCTCACAAGATCGCTTTGTCATCAATATGATCTCCCGTCGAGAGGGCATTCCACTGCGTATCGTGCCCACCACGGGAGGGGCTGGCATGGCACCCATGGTACTGGCGGGCGACGTTGACTTTGCATTCAGTGGCGGAACGCACACCCAGTACACTGAATCGGGCGAGATGGTCGTGCTGATGGGGCTCGTTAATGAACGGCTGATTGGTTACCCGGACGCGCCCGCCATTGGCGAGCTCGGCTACGATGTCTCGATGCAGAACCCACGGGTGGTGGTGGTACCCGCCGATACGCCGGACGACCAGGTCAACGTTCTGTCCGCCGCCCTGTCCAAAGCCACGCAGGACCCCCGTTTTATTCAGGCCACCGAACGGGTTCGCCTGCCCATCACCTTCTGGGATGAACCCCGGTTACAGTCCTACTTTGAACAGCAAGTTGAAAACTATCGCTGGCTGATTCAGGAGTATGGTGAAGTCGATGAGAACTGAACATCCCAACCTACACGCCAACCGGGGTATGAATGCCAAAGCATTCGACGCTTGACGCCAATGGGTCAGTGAGAAGGCGCTTCCTTGAATTGAAATTCATTACCCGCATCGCCCTCGTCTTTGGCGCACTGGGGCTAATAACGCTCTTTTTTTCCATGCTTTATGCTGTCGAAACCGCACAGGACAGCCTCGACAGTGAAATTCAAAACGCCTTGCGCCAACATCACCGGACGGCCGCCAACCTTTATACCAACCGGCTCGACCTGCTAGATGCCTATTTGCAAAGCGCGGCAGCCAACCGGGTATTCACCTCGATCGCCAGTGGCACAACCAGTCTCGATTCAGCAAACGATGATATAGCCTATATGTTTCAGGATTCGGCGCTGGGAAACAACATTGATGTCCTGTTCATCACCGACGCCTCCGGCCAATTGCTGTTCGATGCCAGTCTGCCCCTCTACGATATCAACCCCATGCTGAGCCAATTGCGTTCGCCCGTGCACTACACCCATCGCTGGCTGATTGAAGATACTGAACCGCTGACGGCCATTCTGAAAGCGGCACCACTTTTTGACCCTGCCTCGCTCAGACTTCGCGGCTACCTCTATATTGGTCTGGCCATTGGCCAGAATCGCACTTTGTTGAATGATATTGCCAAACTGGCCGATGCTGATGTGATCAAGATCGGGCTGGGTGACCAGGAGCTGATTCGCCAGACCGAACTGGACTATAGCGGCGGCGCGTCCTATGCGCAGCCATTCGGTGTCGTTGAGCAAAAAGACAACGTCTATCTGAAAACACTGCCATTAGACATTGCCAGCAACCGCGATGACGTCTGGATCGAACTCGGCCTGTCGGCCGACCACTTTCCGCCCGTAGCTGAAACCTACCAGAGAACGTTCTTTGCCCTGTCGGCCGGGTTCATTCTGCTTTTTGCATTCGCCACCTGGCTGGTCCATCTTAACCACAACCGGAGCATCAGCAATCTGCTGCAGTACATTGCAAATACCCGGCAAAGTACCCGGGCTGCACCGTTTAAAACCGGTGGCATCTACGAGCACAATCAGGTCGGACTTGCCATGCAGCGCATGGTGTACGAACTGAATATTGCCGCCAACGTGTTTGAGTCGGCGCAGGGCATGCTGGTCACCGATGGCGCAACCCGTATTTTAAAAGTTAACGAAGCCTTCACCCGGATGACCGGTTACCGCCAGGAAGACATTGCCGGCTCACTCATGAGTCTGATAGAACCTGACCGGCATGACGAAGACATCAACCAGATCATTGAACAAAGCCTGGCCAGCACCGGCAGCTGGCAGGGCGAAGCCTGGGGGCAACGCAAGAACGGAGAGCATTACCTGCAATGGATGCACATTACCGCCGTGTTGTCGGATGACGGCGACACCGTGCAGAACTTTGTCGTGACCATCGTTGACACCACGGAACGCAAAGCGGCCGAACAGCGCATTGAACAACTGGCCTTTTATGACCAGCTCACCAGCATGCCCAACCGACGCATGTTGATGGACCGCCTCACAAGAGCCCTGGCAGCCGCTACCAGCACCGAACAATATGGTGCCTTGCTCTACATCGACCTCGATGATTTCAAAACCCTTAACGATACCCGGGGGCACGATACCGGCGACCTGTTTCTGCAACAAGTTGCCGAACGGCTTGTCGGTTGCATTCGCCATACTGATACCGTGGCACGCATTGGTGGTGACGAGTTCATCATTTTGCTGGAAAGTCTCTCGGCAAGTGTCAGCAATGCCACCGAATTTGCCGACGCATTGGCCACCAATGTGCTGGACGCCTTCAGGCAACCTTTCTTTATGCCCAATCTGGAACATTTCAGCACCCTGAGTATCGGGATTACTCTGTTCAGCAACCACTCGCACAGTGTTGATGAATTGCTCAAACAAGCTGATCTGGCCATGTATCAGGCGAAGGACGCGGGCAAGAACACCGCCCGTTTTTTCACCCCCGACATGCAGGCCCGGGTGCTAGAGCACCTGGAAATGGCCAACGAAATTCGCACGGCCATCAAGGAGCAGCAATTCGAACTCTTTTTACAGCCCCAAGTCGATGTCGACCACACCATTATCGGTGCCGAAAGCTTGCTGCGCTGGCATCACCCCAGCCGCGGCCTGCTGCCACCGACTGAAGTGATACAGGTGGCAGAAGAAACCGGTCTGATTAATCCTCTGGGTAACTGGGTGCTCGAACGTTCCTGCGAAATATTGGCCGGTTGGGCAAAGGATCCGGCCCTGTCTCAGCTGACCCTATCGGTCAACATCAGCGCGCGGCAGTTGCATCAGCCCGATTTCGTCGCCGAGGTAGTGCGCATTGTTCAACAGGCCCGCGCACCCGCTGCGCTGCTGAAACTCGAACTGACAGAAAGCATGTTACTGGAAGATGTGCAGGACACCATTGCCAAGATGCAACGGCTACGTTTGCAGGGCATCGGGTTTTCTCTCGATGATTTTGGCACCGGCTATTCGTCGCTGTCCTACCTGAAACAACTGCCTTTGGATCAACTGAAAATCGACCGCACCTTCGTCAACGACCTGACCACCAACCCGGACGATTCCGACATCGCCCGGACGATCATTTCGCTGGCCTCAAGTCTGTCGATCAACGCTATAGCCGAGGGTGTCGAGACCGCCGAGCAAGCGCGGTTACTGAAACAGTTTGGCTGCCAGGCTTATCAGGGCTACTACTTCGGCCACCCAGTGCCGCTGGCAGAGTTTGAACGCAGTGTAAAAGCAGCGTACCAGCCAGGTTAGTGAACCGTTCGCGGATGCGAGGGACGCGCTTGTAACGCGGCGTTAACCGACTTATTCTCTGGCGTTACTCAGGTTGGCGTTAGACCGACCCGTTATTAGTCATGTCAGGGATGATCCAGCTGGATACACAACGATGCTTGATCACTGGCCCGCCCCCGTGCGCCGCACCCTGTTTAAACTGGTCGGTGTTAACTGGGCCGAGCAATTACTGAACGATGCCTGGCAAACCGGCGATGGCGACCTGCATGCCATGCTCGATACCCTGTTGCGCCGAAACCAATTTTCGCTGACTGCCGAGAACACCGACCTGCTCGATGACCTGGGCAGTTGCATTGTTGCCGGTAATCATCCGCATGGTCTCTTCGACGGGCTGGGCCTGGCCTGGCTGGCCAGTCGAACCCGGGTACCGACGCGCATCATGGCGCGTAATTTTCTGAACGTGTTTGGCCCGCTGCGCAAGGTGTTTCTGTCGGTCAACCTGGACAGCGAACGTCGCTCTCTGGGTGGCAGCAAAACACTGGCGGCCGCCAGCCAATGGTTGCAGGAAGAGGGGCGGCTGGTTATTACGCCGGCCGGCGGGCTGAGCCAGGCGCGACCATTCTGGGGGAACGCCACCGACCCCGCATGGCGTACCGGCATCATTCGGCTGGCTCGCGAGACCAATCGCCCCATCGTGCTGGTCGATGTGCAAATGCCACGCGCGCCTGTGCGCCAGCTGTTGCATCGCATTCACCCGGTGCTGCGAGCGATTGTACAGGTTTGGGCGTACCGGCTGGGCAGGCACCAGCACATTCACATGCGGGTCGTCGAGGTGATAGCGGTCAGTGAACTGCCGTCAGAGAGCAGCCTGGCAGACCAGGCTCTGTGGTTGCAAAACCGGTTGCATCTGGCCCAACAGGCCGGTTAAACCAACCCGATACTGAGTTTAGGGGGGCGTCGCGACCAGAATGCCGACAACAACAAACCGCTGACCAGGTGCCAGACACCCCAGAACGCGGTAATCAGCATCATGCCACCGAGATTCGGATAGAACGAAAACAGGATAATGAGCCCGAGACCCGAGTTCTGAATGCCGACTTCGAGAATGACCGCACGCCGCTGATCTTCAGGCAGTCGGGCCCAGGTGGCTGCTGCCCAGCCAAGGCTGAGTGCCAGAGCGTTGTGCACGATGACCAGCCCGGCAAAGGCTGTGGCATGTTCGAGAAAGAGCCCGCCATTGCGCGAAAAGGCAATTCCCACAAACACCAGGAAGATCAGCAGCGAGACCCAGCGCGCCGGCTTGTCAGCACGGGCCGCAAACCCCGGGAACTTGTGACCCACCAGCATACCCAGTGCCAGCGGCACCCCCAGAACCCAGCCAATCAACTGCACCATGGCCAGCGGCTCGACATTGATGGCCTGGACGATGGCCCGGGTTTCCGGTGCCAGAGAAGCATAAAAGGTGAAGTTCAACGGGGTCATGACAATTGCCGCGAGCGAAGAAATGCCGGTCATGCTGACCGAGGTGGCAACATGGCCACGGCTGAGAAAAGTGATGATGTTCGAGAAACTACCACCCGGACAGGCTGCGACCAGAATCATGCCCAGTGCCAGCGAGGGATCCAGAGACAATGCACGAGTGAGGGCGTAAGTGGCGGCCGGCAACAGAACAAACTGACAGACCAGACCAATCACCGGGGCTTTGGGCGACTTCAGTACGTAACGGAAATCGCTCATTTTGACCGACAAAGCCGCGCCAAACATCATGATGGCCAACATGAAGTTCAACATATCGAGGCTGGAAGGATCGAAAGCAATTTGGACTGAATCTAACACTCAGGACTCCTCAACGGGGTGTTTCAGGGCAAACAACAATGAGCCTGACCCGATTCTTCAACGGCCCGGCATCAGTGCCGGCAGCTCATTCGGCATAACCTAACAGTGTAGCGCTGGACTGGGATAACCACTATCACCGGAAGCCTTAGAGGGTAGCAATTCAACAAATTGGCTTCATACTTTACCTCGAACAGGCTTCCCGCCTTATTCAGAACATGGGAACCAAAGGAGCAATCTCGTGAAGTCACAAAAAACCGTATCGCTGGTACTTGGAAGTGGCGGCGCCCGGGGTATGGCTCATATTGGCATTATCCGCTGCCTCGAAGACCGGAACTACAAGATAACCAACATCGCGGGTGCCAGTATCGGCGCCCTGGTCGGAGGATTTTACGCGGCCGGGAAACTGGACCAGTACGAACGCTGGGTCTGCGCTCTGGAACGCACCGACGTCCTTCGCCTGCTCGACCTCTCCTTCAACGGCGGTGGCCTGTTCAAGGGTTATAAGATCATGGAGGTTCTAAAGCGCCAGGTTGGCGATGCGCAAATCGAGAACCTCCCCATCGAATTCACCGCCGTAGCAGTCGATATCGAACGCCAGCGGGAGATCTGGCTCAACGACGGCTCCCTGTTTGAAGCCATCAGAGGGTCCATAGCCATCCCCTCTGTCTTCAAGCCGCACCCCTACCGGGGCATGATGCTGGTCGACGGCGGCGTACTGAACCCAGTGCCGATCGCCCCCACACTGCGCACCCAGACCGACATGACCGTAGCGGTCAACCTCAACGGCCGCGCTGACATGCTGGGCAGAATGGAAAAGGCGAAACACAAGAAGCCGGTCAGACTCTCCCAAGAGGCGCAAAATACGGTACACCGCGCCATTAACCGCTTTATTGACCGCTGGTGGTCGGAAAAGGCCGACACCACAGAGCCCCAGAATCAATGGAGCATGCTCGAACTGATGAACCGCTCCATCGACACCATGCAGAACACCATTGCCCACATGAAGCTGGCCGCACACCAGCCCGATGTTCTGATTGAAATTCCACGGGGTGTGGGGGGCCTGTTTGACTATCACCTGGCCAGCGAGATGATCGAGGATGGCTATCAGCTGTGCGCCGCCGCACTGGACCGCTACGAGGCCAAGCAAGGCTTTGCCGACCTGACCGACGAAGAGATCGAAATCGGCACCGACGAGCTGTAAGACGTTTTTGGCAGTTCGCCTATGCCGACACCCGGTCCTCGCTGCGGCGCTCTTCGGGCACGCCCACATCCTCTTCTGACTCCGGGTGCAGCGGCAGTACGTTGGGCGAGGTGCGCACCATGGCCACGTATTGGCTTTCGTGGTCTTCCGGACGTTCGATGATGCGTGACCGAATCAGCTGTACGCTCAGTACCAGGCTGAACAGCGCCAGAGTGATCAGGTAATAGGCCGGCAAGCCACCGGCGCCCAGGTATTCGAGCGCCAGCCCCGCCGCCGCAGGCCCAATGAACGACCCGAAGCCATAGAGCATCAGCAAGCCACTGGAGCCGGCAACCAGATGGTCCTTGTGAATCCGGTCGACCAGGTGGGCTACTGATATTGGGTAGACCGCCAGCACCAGCCCGCAGAACAGGACCGACAGCGCCGTCATCAGGGTGCGTTCAACCGGTAAATACCAGGCGCTCAGCGCCATCCCCAGTGCCAGTAGAGTGCCGAGCACGAAGGTCACCAGAATGACACGGCGCCGGTCCATGCGGTCTGACCAGCGTCCAACCGGGTATTGAATCAGCGCGCCGCCGAGAATCGACAGGGAAATAAAGGCCGCCAGCTGATTTTCGGTATAGTCGAGGCCCGCCACGAACAAGGGTGTTAGCCCCCAGAAAGGCCCCATGATCAGGCCAGACACCACCACGCCAGTCACCGCAACCGGCGCAGCATCAAACAATTTCAGAATACTCATCGACGGCATGTCGACAGGCACATGGGGTTGCTGAAGACGCGTCCAGGAGACCGGCATGATCGCTGCGGTCACCAGAAAGCTGGCCAGCACAAACAGGGTGTAGCTGGTGGCGCTGTCGATGCGCAGCAACTGCTGGGAGGCCGCAATCGCCACCAGATTCACCAGCGTATAGATTGAAAACACCCAGCTGCGGTAGGCATCCTGAGTCTGGCCGTTCAGCCAGCTCTCGATCACCGTATACATTACGAACACACCGAACCCGGTAAAGAACCGGATCACCAGCCAGGCCAGCGGCGAAATAATAAGCACATAGGCCAGAATACTGCAGCCCAGCAAGGCCGTGCAGAAGGTAAAGCAGCGAATGTGACCCATGCGCTTGATCATCGTCGAGGCCATCAAGGTGGCCACCAGCGCCCCGAGAAAGTAGACCGACGTCAGGATACCCAGATATTGACCGGAAAAACCTTCAGCGACACCGCGCAACACCAGCAAAGTACTCAGCAGGCTGTTGCCCAGTAATAACAGGCAGATGCCCAAAAACAGGGCCATAATTGATACAAGAATTGAACGCATACCACTTCCGTACGGCTTTGGAACAGGGATTGAAACCCGGCAGTATAGACTAAACCGGGGCGAATCAAGCACGCTAAACGACGACAAGATTGAAGGCAGGTGACAACGTCTTAAATCACCTATATATTAGACTATACTAATCAAAAGGAGTCACCGCTATGAAGATCAATATGGGCTCGACCGACCGCACGCTTCGCCTGATCGCCGGCATCATCCTGATCGCGCTGGGGCTCACCGGTGTCATCGGCTGGTGGGGCATCATCGGCGTCGTGCTGGTGGCCACCGCCGTTGTGCGGGTTTGCCCCGCCTACCTGCCGTTTGGGCTGTCGACCTTGCGCAAGAAATAACAACCGACACTGTTCAGCGGTGATCGCTGTCCCAGTTAAACAACAGGGCGGCGATACCCAGAAACAAGGCTGTCATCCCGAGCAGGATCAGTAAGTGGTCACTCACATGCATCAGGCTTGCGCCTTCCGTCGTTATCTCCCGGGCGGCACTGACCAGGTGCGTCAGCGGCAAGGCATTGGCGATGGATTGCACCATGGGCGGTGCCCCTTCCAGCGAGAACCAGACTTGCGACAAGCCCATCATCGGCCAGGTGGCCATGTTCATCAGGCCGCCGGTCAGTTCCTCACTTCGCGACCGGCTGGCCACCGCCAACCCGAGTGAAATCAGCGCCAGAGCGCCAATGAACAGCGTCAGCAACAAGCTGAAGGCGTTGCCCAGCATCAGCGTCGACAAGGCCCAGTGACTGCCAAAATAGATGATCGATGCCACCAGCATCACCGTCAGCAGACGCGACAGGATCTGGGCCGACACAAACTCGAACGCCGACAGCGGCGTTGCCTTGAGCCGTTTCAAAACCCCATTCTTACGGTAGCGGACAATTGCATAGCCAACCCCGAACAGCGAACTGAACATGATGTTCATGCCGATGATGCCGGGCAGCACCCAGTCAACGTAGCGAATCGGCTCGCCCTGCACCACACGCCGGTTGAACTCCGGGTCAGCGTTTACCAGCAAGCGTTCGGCCACATAGCCATTACGGCTCTCTTCATTGACCCAGTAGAGCCTTCGGTCAAGATCCAGAACCAGGTCTATCTGGTGCCGCCGGGCCCGATTCAGCGCCAGGTCCAGCTCCTCGTAGGGCACAAACTGAATATGGCTGAGCTGCATGAAAGCCGGACGGGAGATGTAGGCATCATGCTCACTGATGACCCCAACCTTGAACATCGGCATGCCCTGGCCAAAAATAAAATAAAAACCAAACACCAGCAGAAACGGAAAGGCAAAGTTCCACGCGAGTGAACTCCGGTCACGCCAGAACTCCTTATTGCGGGCATTAAAGACGGCCAGCAGACGGCTCATCATTGCGGGATCTCCTTATGATCAGGCGCGTAGGGCATGGCCGGTGAGTTTAAGAAAAAGATCGTCCAGATTGGGGCTTTTAACCTGCAACCCTGTCAGCGAAACCTGAGCGTCGGCAAGCTGGCGTACCGTGGCGTCCACCGCCGTTGTCTGAATCTCGACCCGCTCCCGGTTTATCAGCATTTCAAAGGGCAATGTCTTCCCTTCGACCGCCGAGGCGGGCAAGTGCACCATCACGCCCTCAAAATGGCGATCCAGCAACTGCGCCGGAGACCCGCGCTCGACAATGCGCCCCTGATCCATAATGGCAATGTCATCGCAGAGGATTTCCGCCTCGTCCATGTAGTGCGTGGTCAGCACAATGGTCTTGCCACGGCGTTTAATGGCTTGCACCAGCTCCCAGAAATTCCGGCGCGACTGCGGATCCAGCCCGGTCGTCGGCTCATCCAGAAACACCAGGTCCGGATCGTTAATCAACGCCAGCGCCAGCAACAAACGCTGACGCTGACCACCTGACAATTTGCGCGCATCCCGGTTCAGAAACTCACCGAGTGAACACAACTCGACCAGTTCATCCCGATCAATGGTTTTCGTATAAAAGGCAGCAAACAGCTTCAAGGTCTCGCCCACCGTCAAATAGTCCTGCAGGGCCGTATTCTGAAACTGAATACCCACCCGCTCGAACGCTTTCCGTGAGGCCGGCTCACCAAAGAGTCTTACTTCGCCCGAGGTGGGTTTACTGATGCCTTCCATCATTTCAATGGTGGTGGTTTTGCCGGCACCGTTCGGCCCCAGAAGCCCGAAGCATTGCCCTTTAGCCACCGAAAAACTGATGCCGTCAACGGCCGTAAGCTGTTTGTAGCGTTTCACCAGATTGTGAACGCTGAGAAGATCGGTCATCGCACTGCCTTTTTAATGAACTGATGCGGAGTTAACCCCGGCAGCAAGCGCCAGCCGCCGGGGTTGCCTCTGTGGGGAAGTCCGCAACATGGACTAAAACGCCAGGAGCGTTTTAGCATGAGCGAAGCGAGCCCAAAGGGTGAATCCCATGGAAGGGATTCATATCCTGCGGCCTGGGCTCCAAGGATGGATCTAGGACGACCCCACAGAGGCAACCCCGGTGGTCGGCGCGACCCAATGCCACCCGACTAAAGCTGCCGCAGGTTACCCTGCAAAGGATTCGTCCGCTATAGCCGATAAGTCATTCCCGCCCGGGGGGTGCCAGTGCTAGACTGGCCAGTCTGCATTTAACCGACATCGGGACCGCCCAACTGAGCGCGGCGCATCAATCCCGTTGACGGTATTAACCATTGAGGACTCTGTGTGATCCCTGAGAAAGTATTAGTGGTCTCTCCCGCCCTGGCGGAAACCCTGGGATTGGAAGAGGCGCTATTGTACCAACTCCTGACTGAAATGGCCCTGTTGCTCGGGTCACGGGTCACCCTGACCGAACACCATCGACAGCAGCTGCTACCCTTCTGGAGCAGCGCCCAGCTCAGCGCCGTATTGCGTAGGGTTCAGGCACAGGGGCTACTGAGTGTGCATAATGAAGACCCCTGGCATGTGCACCTGGAAGACTTAGACGACAGCCTGGAACCACCCGAACCCTGGCCTGATGCGGAAACGGACGCCAAACCGGCAGAGGCTATACCGGTTGAGCGGGTTCCGGTTAGAAGCATGAACCGGCCAGCTCCTGCCCCAGAAACGGGCAACTCGCCGCAGTCAGGCATGAACGATGCCCGGCGCCGCAATCAGATGCAGGATGATCTGGCCTATCTGAAGCCCGAGAAACCCGACATGAACTCCGTGCGCGCCGAACGCACCCGGATGCATCCAGACTGGGAGCCCAGCCCTGAATTTCCCGGGTTGCTCTCGTTTCACGATATTCCACTGACTTATGCATTGGCGGAACTGCCAAAATTCAGACAGTATTATCAGGACAAAGACAGAGCCGAATTCAGCTGGGACGTCCGTTTTTTGAACTGGGTCCAGCGTTCCTGGCACGATCAACTGAACAACAAGGGCCGACATGAGCGAACCCAACAACACACCCAAGAGCCTGCAAACCCTGCTCGCGAAAAACGGGCTAAAGTCCGGGAAGCTCTCCGCAACATCCGGGACACCGACTGGTAGCGGCGGCGCGCTCGACCACGAGACCAAACTGCTGGTTAACATGATTTTCGCCCGCTTCCACCATATCTATACACACAAGTTCGAGAGCGCCTACGGCGATGAATCGACCCTGACACTGGCCAAGCGGGAGTGGGCCTACAGTCTGGCCGGAACACCTGCGCATCTGGTGGAGTACGCTCTGGAGCGCTGCAAACTCGAATTTGCCTGGCCTCCGACCATTGCCGACTTTGTTCAGCTTCTGCAACCTCAGCCCGAAGCTCTGGGTTTGCCAGGCATTCGCGAAGCTTATCTCGAGGCCTGCCAGAACAGTCATTCACCGGCCAACCGGCACTGGTCGCATGCGGCCGTGCACCTGGCGGCGCGGGATGTCGGTTTTTTCAGAATGCGCACAGAGGCCGAGCGTTACAGTTGGCCGCCGTTTGAAAAGGCGTATCAGGAAAGGGTGAATCAGGTGGCGCGCGGCGAGGAACTGGTGGTCAGCGAACCGGCCATCGCTCTGCCCGACCCGGATACCAGTGCGGAACTGAACCTGGTCAAAACACTCGAACAGGCCGGTGTTGAGGCGCCGGTCGCCTACAAGCTGGCCTACTATCTGGAAAAACCACCGGGTTCAGAGGTGCGGGAACGGTACCGGGAACACAGCCGCCAGCGGCTGGACGAGCTTGGCGTGACTATCACCTTGCCAGCATAGTGTCTTAACCGGCGCCGCGACCGCCTAACCGATCGGTGTTCGTTCTTTTACTGAGCCTCAAGCCGTACTCGAGCTCAGTTTACGGGTTCCATGAATCGGCTGCTGGCATAACCCACGCGTCCCTCGACCCGAATCCGGTTCCAGGTCCCCTGGGAGCCTTCAGGCTCCATCCAAACCCGCGCCCCCTCTCCCAGCTTGATGATGACATCAGACTCAGTGGAGGGTGCCTCACGCACGTTCAGAATCGAAGCGGTCACTTGCATCAGAACATCAGGTTCATCGGTCACCGGTTCAGCGGCTGAGTCCGCACCTGGCGCGGCTTCCGGTTCCGACTGTGACACCAGGCTTTGCGGCGACGCTTCGCCATCGGATGTCGCGACCGTTTCCTCAGGGTTGCTGACGTCGGTGACTTCTGCCTCCCCGGTGGATTCATCTTCTGGTGCTGCCAGCGAAGTCGCCTGCTCAGGGCTTGCCTCCGGCAAGGTTGACTGATCCAGTGTGCTGGCACCCAGAACCGATTCGGACGCTTGGCTTCCTTCAGATTCGTCCACAGAGGCGCTCGGGCTAATCGCGGGTAATGGCGCCCCCTGGTGCGACATTCTCGGGACCGGCTCACGCCCCAGCTGCGGCGGCCCCCAGACCAGAAACGCCAGAGTGCCCGCGCCCACCGCCAGACCTGCCACAAAGGCACTGGCAAGCCGGAAACGGCCACCGCTCCCGCCATCGTCAACATTGCTGGTCCGCCGAATCGGGTCGCTCATGCCGTACAAACGCCATTCGATCCGATCAAGATAACGCGGATCTTCAGGTAAAAGCGGGGCCCGTGTGACTTCTGTTGGTTGCTGTTCAAGTTCTTTCTGAACTTTTTTGCCAATATCGAGGATATGAAATTCAGGAACTTTCAGAACCCGGCCGAGCAACCGCAGTGCCAGAGGTACATGGCTGGGCAGGTCATGATTAACCAGCAACAATCGCCAGCAACTTTCGATCAGAAAAGGCAGTTGCTCTTTCGACAAGGTAGACGACAGCCATTGCAGGGCCTGCACATGATCGTCGATGTCTTTTTCTTCGAGGAAGATACGCCAGCGCTGACTCAATTCGTCATCGGTATAGGGCAGCGCTTCACGCAGGGTGGCTTCCAGGTGCATTTCACTGGTGGGGTAGACGAACGCAAGCCATTGCAGCGCAAGATGCACTGCAGCCTGGGTTGAGTCAGGGTGGTGCACCCAGAACCGGGGCGTGTCCATGTCGGGGCTCGTTGCTGATGTCATAGTTCCGACATTCAACCACTGGATGAGCCGGTGCGCAACCGCCTTAAACGCCTTTACACCGGGCCGGAGCTTCGTCAGGGCGGCGCTTGCCTCTTGCGTTCACCCATAAAAAAGCCCCGAACCAGTCGGGGCTTTGCATTGGGCTCAATTAAGCCGGTGGTTATTCTTCGACGATGACAGCGTCAGCGTCTTCGAAGCCTGCCTTCTCTTCAGCGGTCACTTCACGCATGGACAGCTTGACCCGGCCACGGTTGTCGACATCAAGAATCTTGACGATGACGGTATCGCCTTCGTTGATCTCGTCTGTCACCTTGGCAATGCGGCGATCGGCGATCTGGGAGATATGCACCAAACCATCCTTACCCGGCAAGAACTGCACGAATGCACCAAAATCAGCGATCCGCACCACCTTACCCTGGTAGACAGAGCCGGGTTCCGGCTCGGTCACGATCGACAGGATCTTATTGCGCGCCGCCAGGGCAGACTCTTTGGTCGGGGCGTACAGGCGTACGGTGCCGTCGTCCTGAATGTCGACCTGGGCGCCGGTTTCTTCAACGATGGCGCGAATGGTTGCGCCACCCTTGCCTATCACGTCACGAATCTTGTCGGTATCGACTTTCATGGTGTCCATGGTCGGTGCGTTGTCAGACAGCTCAGTCCGCGAGCTGGAGATCACATGCGCCATTTCACCCAGAATGTGGGTGCGGGCTGCGTGTGCCTGCTCCAGTGCGATTTCCATGATCTGCTCGGTAATGCCCTGGATCTTGATGTCCATCTGCAATGCAGTTACACCAACATCGGTACCAGCGACTTTAAAGTCCATGTCACCGAGGTGGTCTTCATCGCCCAAAATGTCGGTCAGAACGGCAAAGTCATCACCTTCCTTGACCAGGCCCATGGCAATACCGGCCACCGGACGCTTGATGGGTACACCAGCGTCCATCAGGGCCAGGGAGGCACCGCAAACAGAGGCCATGGACGACGAACCGTTGGACTCGGTAATTTCTGAAACCACGCGCACCGAGTACGGGAAGGTCTCTTCATTCGGCATCAGCGACAATACGCCGCGCTTGGCCAGGCGGCCATGCCCGATTTCACGACGGCCTACTCCGCCCATACGGCCGGCTTCGCCGACGCTGAACGGCGGGAAGTTGTAATGGAACATGAAGTTGTCGGTCATGGTGCCGTGCAGCATGTCTTCCATCTTGCCATCACGCATGGTGCCGAGGGTGGTGGTTACCAGCGCCTGGGTTTCACCCCGGGTAAACAGGGCTGAACCATGGGCACTGGGCAATACACCCACTTCCACTTCGATGGCGCGAACGGTCTTGTTGTCGCGACCGTCAATTCGAGGCTGGCCACTGACAATGCGCTCACGCACCAGCTTCTTCTCGACTTTGGCGAATACGCCTTTCACATCGTCTGCAGAGGGCTGGCCTTCATCATCACCGGCGAGCGCTTCAACCACTTCGGCTTTCAGCGTAGAAAGAATGCCGTAACGTTCCATCTTGTCGGAGACCTGATAGGCCTCGGTGATGCGCTGCCCGAATGTATTGTTGATCTGCTCGATCAAAGACGTCTTCTCGGCAGCCGGCTCAAACTCCCACTTCGGCTTGCCATTTTCACGGGCAAAAGCATCAATGGCAGCAACAGCGACCTGATACTCCTCATGGGCATACAACACGGCGCCCAGCATCTGGTCTTCTGACAGCTCATCCGCTTCTGATTCAACCATCAGTACGGCATCTTTGGTACCGGCAACCACCATGTTCAGGCGAGAATTTTCCAACTGGCTATAGGTTGGGTTCAGCAGGTAGCCGTTATCGTCTGTGTAGCCAACACGCGCTGCACCGATTGGACCAGCGAATGGTACGCCAGATATGGCCAGGGCGGCTGAGGTGGCCAGCATGGCACAGATATCCGGATCGTCTTCTTTATTGGCAGAGACGACATTCAGCACAACCTGAACTTCGTTCATGAAGCCTTTCGGGAACAGTGGACGAATCGGGCGGTCGATCAGACGCGAGGTCAGCGTCTCTTTCTCTGAGGGGCGACCTTCGCGCTTCAGGTAGCCACCGGGGATTTTACCGGCCGCGTAGTACTTTTCCTGATAGTGCACCGACAGCGGGAAGAACGGCTGGTCCGGGCGGGCTTCTTTCACGGCAACCACGGTGGCCAGTACAACGGTCTCATCGATGGTACACAGAACAGCACCGGTGGCCTGACGGGCTACACGGTTGGTTTCCAGGGTGACGGTTTTGCCACCGAACTCGAAGCTGTGTGATTTGGGTGTTAAATGACTCAATGGAGTCTCCTTATGATCGATCATTGTCAAAGATGGACGCCGATCCCAACGATGCTTCTATCACTGGGCTTTGCGGTTGCAGGTCGAAACGCTGCAAAGCCCAGTGATAGAAGCTCCTCAGGCAGGCAGTACCCGGCACTGGGAAGATATCGTTGTTCACGGTAGTCCTGATGTTTCACTGCCATTCGGCCATGCTACAAGTGCCAGGCACCAGCAGACCGGTCAACAGCGAGGGGAAGTTTAGCAACCTACGAGGCAAACAGGGAGCACAGTGCAGAAATGACAAGGGCCCCTGACAGGAGCCCTTGAAACACGAAGCTTAAGCTTAGCGACGCAGACCGAGACGCTTGATCAGGCTGGCGTAACGGGAAACGTCTTTACGCTTCAGGTAATCCAGCAGTTTACGACGCTGGTTTACCATGCGAATCAGACCACGACGCGAGTGGTGATCTTTACCGTGCTCTTTAAAGTGGCTCTGCAGACCTTCAATGTTCTTGGTCAGCAGGGCAACCTGGACTTCGGGTGAACCGGTGTCGCTCTCGCTGCCACCAAATTCTTTTACCAATTCTGCTTTTTGCTCGACAGTTAATGCCATGGTACAAACTCTCCACGAATATGCGTTCAATGTGAAATAGCCACCGTGCATATTAACAGTGACATTCCAGCCCCGGCCGCAAAGGCCAAAACCGGGCGGGATTATACATGACACTTCCCCAGGAACAAAGCGATGCGGTGACTGGGGTTCTTTCGAGGCTATGGGCCTCGACGGGTGGCAGGGGGGCTTATGCGGGGGCGCCGTGAATACCCCGAGACGTCGGACCGCCCTCTAGGCTTAACTTCGGCACCCATGCCTCAGATACCCCCGCATAAGCACCCCTACCACCCGTCGCTAGTCTATTGTGGATATTGAAACTTAAGCTATAAGACGAGCGGCGGGTGTCGGTTGTGCCTCTGGGGGGTAGTCCGCAGCAGGGATGCTGCGGTCTAGGCTCCACGGATGGATTCACGCCGATCCCACAGAGGTACAACCGGCATCCTCCGCGGGCCACTGCCACCTAATTAGGCCTAACTGGCAACCAGCCGTAACGGTTGCAATAAACTATCTGAAACCACCTCGCCCACACCTAGAAAACGACCACTTTCGTCGTCCTTAACCCGGTATTGACCGGGCTTTAGTTCCAGACCATCGCTGACCGGGTTGCCGTGGCTGAAGCGCCGTGTCTGGCCTTCGGTGAGGGTGATGACAGGTAACTCGGCGAGCAGGTCGTCGAGGCTGAAGAGGTGTCGGTCGAGGGCTTCGGGACCGTCAGCTTCCTGTTCGCTGATCAGCGCATCCAGCGTCACGGCGTTGTCCAGTGAGAACTGGCCGTGTTTTGTGCGTCGCAGCGCGGTTATGTGAGCGCCACAGCCGAGGGCCTGGCCAATGTCGTCAACCAGGGTTCGAATGTAGGTGCCTTTGGAGCAGTGCACATCCAATACCATCTCATCATCCACCAGGCTGACCAGTCTCAGACTGAAAATGGTCACCGGCCGGGGCTCTAGCTCTATGTGCTTGCCTTCACGGGCCAGCTCATAGAGCTTTTTGCCATCCCGCTTCAGCGCCGAATACATGGGGGGAATCTGTGCAATATCGCCAGTAAAGCGCTCCGCCAGCAGTACCTCTACCTCAGCGCTATCGAGCTCGGGAACCGGGCAGGTCTCGGTGACTTCGCCTTCGGCATCCAGCGTATCGGTACGTTCGCCCAGTTTGGCAACCGCTCGATAGGCCTTATCGGCTTCCAGTAAAAAACGGGTAAATTTGGTCGCTTCACCCAGGCAGAGGGGCAACAGGCCCGTTGCCAACGGGTCCAGCGCACCGGTGTGACCGGCTTTTTGCGCCTGGAACAACCAGCGCACCTTTTGCAGCACACCGTTTGAAGACCAATCCGATGGCTTGTCCAGCAAGATAACGCCGTCGATGGCGCGTCCTTTTCTGCGACGTGCCATGAATCAGGACGGGTCTTTGTCTGAAGACTGCTCGTCTGAAGAGCCTTCGTCTGCAGCGTCGTCGGTGTTTCTGGCTTTATCCTGACGCACGGCTTCGTTGATCAGACCCGACAACCGCGCACCCGACTCCAGTGTTGGGTCGTAATGAAAGCGCAGTAACGGCATGACCCGCAGCTTAAGCTCGCGAGCCAGGTTAGTACGCAAAAAGCCAGCGGCCTTGTTCAGTACCGCTTCCTGCTCACTGCGCTCGATATCGGCTTCGGCGGTTTCACCGAACACCATGCAGGTAAAATAAATATCGGCGTAGGACAAATCCTTGCTGACCTTAACGTCGTTCAGGGTCACCATGCCTAGGCGCGGGTCCTTCACTTCCTGCTGGATAATCACCGACAGGTCACGCTGCATCTGGTCGGCAATGCGCCGGATACGACTGTTTTCTTTGGCCATGATGTGGCCCTCTTGCGAATAGGGGAAATAACTCGGTTTATGTAACTCAAATTTCAGCGTTCGCAATACACTAAGTGCCAGGTGCCGGGTGTACCTTTCCGGGGAAGTCCGTAGCATGGATGCTACGGTCTAGGCCCCATGGAAGGGTTCACGCCGCCCCCGGATAGGTACACCCGGTGCCTGGCACGAACTCATGGCAACAAAGCAAACCCGAACGCGGAAACGTGCCTCTATAAAACAGACAACCCCGGACAAGCCGGGGTTGTTAGGAACCGGCTACGCATCAATCATCGATGGTGCGCGCAAATTCCTTAACATCAAAGACTTCGATCTTGTCACCGGCTTTAACGTCATTGTAGTTCTTGACGCCAATACCGCATTCCATGCCCTGACGAACTTCCTGGACGTCGTCTTTGAAGCGACGCAGAGATTCCAGCTCGCCTTCGTAGATGACCACTTCGTCACGCAGTACGCGAATGCGCTTGCTGCGGTGCATGCTGCCTTCGATGACCATACAGCCGGCCACTTGCCCGAACTTGGGCGAGTTGAAGACATCACGTACTTCGGCAAGGCCGACAATCTCTTCACGCAGATCCGGCGACAACAGACCGTTCAGTGCGGCTTTGACATCATCGATCAGGTTGTAGATCACGTTGTAGTAACGCAGATCCAGACCTGCCTGCTCGATCACTGTCCGGGCTTTACCGGTGGCACGTACGTTGAAACCGAAGACAACCGCCTGCGAGGTAATCGCGAGGTTAGCATCAGATTCTGAGATCGCACCCACGCCGCTGGCAATCACGTTCACCTTCACTTCTTCGTTGCCCAGTTTCTGCAATGAAGCGGTCAGGGCTTCGAGTGAGCCGCGAACGTCGGTCTTCAGTACGACGTTGAGCACCTTCTTGTCTTCGGAACCCATACCCTGGAACAGAGCATCGAGTTTCGCCGCCTGCTGCTGGGCATGTGCCGACTCTTTGGTGCGCATAGAGCGCATCTCGGCGACTTCACGGGCTGAACGCTCGCTTTCCGACACCACAAACTCGTCACCGGCATCCGGCGTACCGTTCAGGCCGAGAATCTCGACCGGAATGGACGGGCCAGCTTCCTCGATCTGTTTGCCGGTTTCATCCAACAAAGCACGCACTTTACCGTAGAAAGTACCGGCCAGAACCACATCGCCCTTCTTCAAACGACCGGACTGAACCAGAACAGTGGCAACAGCGCCACGGCCCTTGTCGAGGCTCGATTCCACGACGGTACCCTTACCCGGGCCTTCGTGGTGTGCTTTTAGCTCAAGCACTTCGGCCTGCAACAGAACCGCATCGAGCAGCTCATCGATGCCCTGACCGGTATGCGCCGACACCTGAACAAACTGGGTGTCACCACCCCAGGACTCGGGAATCACATCGCGCTGAGACAGCTCGTTGATCACCCGGTCCGGGTCGGCCGCTTCTTTGTCCATCTTGTTGATGGCCACAATCAGAGGAACGCCGGCCGCACGGGCGTGTTGAACCGCCTCTTCGGTCTGCGGCATCACACCGTCGTCTGCGGCAACAACCAGAATCACCACGTCCGTTGCCTTGGCACCGCGGGCACGCATAGCGGTAAAGGCCGCGTGACCAGGAGTGTCCAGGAAAGTAATCATGCCTTTCTCGGTTTCAACATGGTATGCCCCAATATGTTGGGTAATACCACCAGACTCACCGGATGCAACACGAGTACGACGAATATGGTCGAGTAAGCTTGTCTTACCGTGGTCAACGTGACCCATGACGGTTACAACAGGTGCGCGAGGTGACTCTTCACCGCTGTAGCTGACCTCCATCACATCGTCTTCCATGGCGTTTTCATTCACCACGGTATACTTGTGTCCCATTTCCTCGATCACCAGAATCGCGGTGTCCTGATCGATGGCCTGGTTAACCGTCACCATGACGCCCATCTTGAACAGAATCTTGACCACTTCAGCGGCCTTGACCGACATCTGACTGGCCAGTTCAGCCACGGTGATAGCTTCACCCAGTTGTACTTCGCGCACTACGGGTGCGGTCGGGCGCTCAAACTGGTGATCACGCTTCTTGTTACCACCACGCTTGGCGCGACGACGACGGCCCATGCCATCTCCATCGTCCAGTGCCGACAGCATCTGCTGATGCTTGTTGCCGCCACGACCGGTGTTAACGCGCTGCGCCACTTCCGCTTTCTTGCCGCCCTTCTTGTGACCGGCCTTGCGGCTGTCTGCAGCCGGGCCATCGTCCACCCGCATCGGGCGCTCAGCCGTCTTGTGCTTTTTCTTGTCGGTGGTGCGATCTTCCTTGGCCATTTTGGCCTCGGCGTCCGCGACCGCCAGTTGCGGATCAACCTCTTCCTCAACTTTCTTCGGTTGTACTTTTGAAGTGCGCGCTTTTTCAGCTTCGCGCTTGGCCGTTTCTTCACGCGCCTTCTCTTCGGCGGCACGTGCCCGTGCTGCTTCGAGTTTCGCGTCTTCTTCGGCACGACGACTGGCCGACGTATCGGCAGTCGCCACAGGGGCCGGCGTTTCAGTCGGTGCTGCATCGCCGCTGCCTTCAACGGCATCGCGCTTCATGTAAGTACGCTTCTTGCGCACTTCAATATTGACTGTCTTGCCGCGACCGCCACCACTGGTTTTCAACGTGGTGGTGACTTTGCGCTTCAACGTGATTTTCTTGGGGGCTCCGCTGTCTTCACCGTGACTTGTTTTCAAATACGTCAACAGTGTCTGCTTCTGGTCATCATTAACCGCTTCGCCCTCAGACTTTTGCGGCAGACCAGCATCGCTCATTTGTTTCAATAAACGATCAACGGGTGTACCAACGCTTTCCGCCAGTTGTTTAACGGTGACTTCTGCCATGGATTCCTCCTACCCGTGATTACTCATTCTCAAACCAAGGTGCCCGTGCTGCCATGATCAATTGGCCGGCACGTTCCTCGTCCATATCATCGATGTCCATCAGGTCATCGATACTCTGTTCCGCTAGATCTTCCATCGTGGCGATGCCTTTGCTCGCCAACAGGCGGGCCAGGTGTTCATCCATGCCATCCAGGCTCAGCAAGTCGTCACTGGGTGTTGCGGAATCCAGTTGCTCTTCACTCGCCAGTTCCAGCGTCAGCAACATATCTTTTGCGCGCTGACGCAGTTCGGTCACGATGTTTTCGTCAAACCCTTCAATGCCAAGCATTTCCTCTAGAGGTACGTAAGCGACCTCTTCCAGTGTGGTGAAGCCTTCCTCTGCCAGAATGGCAGCAATGTCTTCATCGACATCCAGCTTCTCTTCAAAATAGGTAACCAGGCGACCGGCTTCCTCTTCCTGTTTCTCGTCGGCTTCTTCCTCGGTCATCACGTTGATCACCCAGCCAGTCAACTCACTGGCGAGCCGAACGTTCTGTCCACTGCGACCAATGGCAATGGCCAGGTTGTCGGCGGCAACCGCGACATCCATGGTGTTGGTATCTTCATCCATTACGATGGAAGCTACTTCAGCCGGTGCCATGGCGTTAATCACCAATTGGGCCGGGTTGTCGTCCCACAAAATGATGTCGACACGCTCATTGTTCAGTTCGTTCGATACTGCCTGCACACGCGAACCGCGCATACCGACACAGGCACCCACCGGGTCGATACGACCGTCATTGGTTTTCACCGCAATCTTGGCGCGAGAGCCAGGGTCACGGGCACAACCACGAATTTCGATCACTTCTTCCTGAATTTCCGGCACTTCAATGCGGAACAGTTCGATCAGCATGTCGTTGCTGGCACGGCTCAGTTCGAGCTGCGGGCCACGGCCTTCAGCACGAATGTCCTGCAACACAGCGCGCACCCGGTCTCCAATGCGAAAGGTTTCACGCCCGATCACCGCTTCACGCGGCATTACGGCTTCGGCGTTGTTACCCAGGTCGACAATAATGTTGTCACGAGTCACTTTCTTGACCGTACCCAACACCATTTCACCAACACGCTCACGGTATTGCTCAACAATTTTTGCCCGCTCGGCTTCACGCACTTTCTGTACGATGATCTGCTTGGCTGCCTGGGCGCTGATGCGGCCAAATTCAGCGTTCTCGATCACCTCTTCGTAGGTGTCGCCCTCTTGCAATGTCTTGTCGACTTCATGGGCTTCCTGAGTGGTCCATTCGCAACCCAGGGTCGGAACGCCATCATTTCCCATCACAGTCCAGCGACGAAAGGTCTGGTACTCACCGGTCTTGCGGTCGATCACAACGTGAATGTCGATCTCGCCTTCTTCATCTTCGTCGAAGCGCTTCTTGGCAGCGGCTGCCAGAGCCAGCTCCATGGCATCAAAGATGACCTCTCGGGACACACCTTTCTCATTCGCTACTGCGTCCACGACCAGGAGAATTTCTTTACTCATCGTCTCAGCCTCTTGTTTGCCGGGCGGTTGACCGGGCTTTCCTTTCGGTTAATCGGTTTATTGCTTGTCAAAGTTCGGTATCAGGTTGGCTTTGTCGATGCTTTCGATCGGCAACAAATAGTCCATACCATCAACGGTCACGCAGATGTCCTGATCCTCTATCGCGGACAGCACACCTTTAAATTTACGACGCCCTTCAAATGGCGCACGCAAACGCACCTGAACCCACTCACCCAGATACGCTGAAAACTGTTCCAGACTGAACAAAGGACGATCCATACCCGGGGAGGAAACCTCCAGGGTGTAGTTCTGGCTGATCGGGTCTTCAACATCCATCACCGCGCTGATCTGGCGGCTCACTTCCGCGCATTGATCCACATTGATCCCCGCTTCGTGATCAATGTACACGCGCAGGGTGCTGTGTTTGCCCTGTGCTGAAAACTCCAGACCCCAGAATACAAAACCCAGACCGGTAATCACCGGTTCCAGCATTGCATTCAGTTCGTCGACCTTTGCCATTCAAACCCCTCTGTGAGCCCGGTTTCCGGGCCTGCCTGTTGCCAGTGGCGCTTGCCACTGACCTCTATTCGATGATGTTGTGCCCTTAGTTGACTTTTTCAGAGCCAAAAAAAGGGCAACTTTGGAACCAACGCCTTCCGTTGGCTCCGCAGGCCCAGATCGATAACACTGAGATCCCAACGGTTCCGCACTCGTGCGGTTCACGCAGGTGAGCTTCAAAACACGAAGCTCTACGGAAAACCGACCAGCCTGCTAACAAAAAGCCCCTGCTAGGAGGGGCTTCAAGTCGTGGTCTCGCAGACCAGTCTATGAGTCGGAAGGCCCTCTGGCTTCCGAGGGTCTGCAGACCCTACAACATACCTATCCGTGTACGTTGTTCGGTGAAAACCGCGTGATCGACGGTGACTTTCACCTATCTAAATGGTAGCGGCGGCGGGATTTAACCGGCCGGCGCTCCGGCTACGACCTTCGGAGCGCTTTCGCTTACCAACTTTCTAAATATGGTAGCGGGGGCAGGATTTAACCGGCCGGCGTCCCGGCTACGACCTTCGGGGCGCTCTCGCTTACCAACTTTCTAAATATGGTAGCGGGGGCAGGATTTGAACCTACGACCTTCGGGTTATGAGCCCGACGAGCTACCAGACTGCTCCACCCCGCAACAACACGTGTCCTATCAATCCGGACTATAAAACTTCGAGGAATTCACACTCCTCAGGCGGCGGCATTATAGGGATGCCCCGCCCGACTTTCAAGGCAAAGCCCGGAAAGTCCCCCAATAAAGAAAAAGGCCTGCTCGCACAGGCCTTTTAAGTGGTGCCGACGACTAGACTCGAACTAGCACGGGCATAAGCCCACCACCCCCTCAAGATGGCGTGTCTACCAATTCCACCACGTCGGCAAAAGCGCTCCCCGGTCGGGCTATTCCTTACTCGGCCGGTATATCCAAAGTATTCTGTTCGGGTGCGACTGGCGCTTCCTCGGTTTGCTCAACCGCAGGAATATCCAGACCCAGGTCATCAAGACCTTCTGCTTTTTGCTTGGCAATGTACGCCAAGCCAAAACTGGTCAGAAAAAAACCGGTCGCCAGTATGGCGGTGGTGCGGGTCAGAAAGTTGGCACTGCCACCACTGCCAAACACGGTTTGCGAGGCACCGCCACCAAAGGAGGCCCCTGCATCGGCGCCCTTGCCACGCTGAATCAGTACGAAACCGACAACACCCAGACCCAGCAGAACATGAACCACCAACACCAAATTTTCGATAGCCATTCGTTAAACCCCTTTCGCAGCCTGACAGATCGCAACAAACTCGTCGGCGAGCAGCGATGCTCCCCCTACCAGCCCGCCATCAATGTCGGGTTGCTGAAACAATTCCTGTGCACTGGACGCCTTGACACTGCCGCCGTAGAGCACCTGGCACTTCCCGGCAACAGACTCGGACGCCTGCGCCAACAAACCTCGAATAAACGCATGTACCGCCTGAGCCTGTTCGGGCGAAGCGGTCTTGCCGGTGCCTATCGCCCAAACAGGCTCATAGGCAATAACAATCGTCGCGAATGCATCAATGCCAACGACATCCAATACCGCCCGCAACTGGCGACCGACAACGGCTTTTGTCTGGTCAGCTTCGCGCTCGGCGAGCGTCTCGCCGACACAAAGCATCGGCACTACACCAGCGGCCAACGCGGCCTGAACCTTCCCGGCGACAACACTGTCGCTTTCAGCGAAGAGTTCACGACGCTCAGAGTGACCTACCAAAACGTAGTCGGCCCCAAAATCCTTCACCATTCCCAGTGAAATCTCACCGGTATAGGCCCCTTTCTCAGCAGCATGGACATTCTGAATACCATATCGAATGCCACTGCCGGCGACAGCCGATGCTACCTGATCCAGGTACACAGCCGGAGGAAACACAACAGCATCGACCGCTGCGGTATCGATTCCCTGTACAAATGCCGTCAACAAAGCGCTGTTTGCAGCCTTATCGCCATTCATCTTCCAGTTTGCGGCTACCAGTTTGCGTCGCATGCCTGACCTCCTTAAATCGGGCGCAGAGTGTACTGCCTTTCCACCGGCCGAGCAACAGGCTGTTTGGGAAAAACGGGGTTAAAACAACAGCTTACCCCATAAACCCCAGTGGCTGACCAGGCTATTCTTTGCAATTGGGGTGACTTTTTCCGGCAAATTATACCGCTGCAGCCTCGACCGCCGCCTTGACGACCCCGGCCAACCGCTCACAACTGCGTTTGACCTGACCAATGTCTTCCCCTTCGACCATGACCCGAACCAGCGGTTCAGTACCGGACGGTCGCAGCAGAATCCGACCTGCATCGCCCAACACCCCGGCCTGCACATCCAACTCGGCCTGTACTTCAGGCAACGCCTGAACATCCATCTTGTTCGGCATTTGCACATTGATCATGACCTGGGGGTACTTGCGCATGCCGGATTTGGCCTGAGACAGTGTCTGGTCGGCAGACTGCAAGGCGCACAGCACCTGCAATGCGGCGACAATGCCATCCCCTGTGGTGGTGACATGCTTGCATACCAGGTGCCCGGAATTTTCGCCCCCCAACACCCAGCCGCGCTGGTGCAACTGCTCCATCACATAGCGATCACCAACCTGTGCCCGAACCAGTTCGATGCCCTCTTTCCTGAGCGCCACTTCAAGACCCAGATTGGTCATCAGCGTACCGACCACCCCCCCCTGCAGACGATTCTGGCGGTGCAGATGAATGGCAAGCAGGTACAGCAACTCGTCGCCATCGACCAGCTCACCTTCATTGTCGACCATCAACACCCGGTCGCCGTCGCCATCAAAGGCGATACCCAGATCAGCCTCCTGCTCGAGCACGGCTCGCTGCAGACTGGCCGGATGGGTCGATCCCACGCCCTTGTTAATGTTCAGGCCGTCCGGCGTGGCTCCAACCAGGCTGACCCTGGCGCCCAACTCCCGAAACACCTTGGGAGCCACATCGTAGGTGGCGCCGTGGGCACAATCGAGCACGATGTGCAGGCCATCCAGGTTGAGGTAGCCCGAGGTACTTTTACAAAATTCCACATACCGACCACCGGCATCGTTGATGCGCACTGCCTTACCCAGCAAGTGACTCTCAGCCGTGGTCATCACCTTTTCAAGCTCGGCTTCGATGGACAACTCCACCTCATCCGGCAGCTTGGTGCCGTCTGCGGAGAAGAATTTGATGCCATTGTCGTAGTAGGGGTTGTGCGAGGCTGAAATGACAATACCCGCGTCAGCATGAAACGCACGGGTCAAATAGGCTACGGCTGGCGTTGGCATTGGCCCAACCAGCAGGATATCGCACCCGGCAGCCGACAAGCCGGCTTCCAGAACCGCCTCGAACATATAACCCGATATTCGGGTGTCTTTGCCGATCAGTATTTTGCTATGTCCTTCACTGGCGAACACCCGGCCAGCAGCCCAGCCCAGTTTCAATAGAAATTCAGGAGTAATGGCGCCGCTTCCAACCCGGCCCCGTATGCCATCCGTGCCAAAATACTGTTTTTCCTGACTCACTCGTTCTTCTCCTTGGTTTAAGGTGCTTTTGCCAAAGCCACCCCAAAAACACGACTTTTCTTACGCCGACTGGTGCAGGGCGTTGATCACGGCAATGGCATCTGCGGTTTCCGCCACATCATGCACACGCACGATGGACGCGCCGTTCATCGCCGCGGCAACAGCAGCGGCCAGGCTGCCATAAAGACGCTGATCGACCGGTTTGCCCAGTACATCGCCAATCATCGATTTGCGCGACAGCCCCACCAGCACCGGGCAACCCCAGCGGGTAAAGCGCTGCAAATGCTTCAGCAAACTGAGATTGTGGCCCAGTGTCTTGCCAAAACCAAACCCCGGGTCAACCAAAAGTTGCTGACGTTGCAGTCCGGCGGCCTCACAGGCGCTAATCCGTGCATCGAGGTAACGCTCAACCTCAGCAACCACATCGTCGTATTCCGGACTCATCTGCATCGTGCCGGGCTGGCCCTGCATGTGCATCAGACATACCGACAGGCCGGTCTCTACGGCGGCCTGCATGGCCCCTTCGCGAGACAGGGCACGGACATCGTTGATCAGGTGCGCTCCAGCTCGCGCGGCCTCCCGCATGACCTCCGGGGTGCTGGTGTCGACCGACAAGATCACCTCGGTGTCTTGCGCCAGCGCCTCAACCACGGGCACAACCCGGTCCAGCTCCTGCTGTACGCTGACCGGGGTGGCACCCGGGCGCGTGCTCTCGCCACCCACATCCAGAATACTGGCACCGGCCGACACCAGGCGCCGAGCCTGGGCCAGAGCGGCTTCGGCCTTAATGAACCGGCCACCGTCTGAAAAACTGTCGGGAGTCACGTTCACCACGCCCATAACCCGGGTAACGCTGAGATCCAACGAACGATCACCAAATAGCCAACCAGACCCGCTGGCGTGAGTACCCGTCATGAAGGCGACTCCTTTAAACAAATGCTTACATAAAAAAACGGCGCCGGAGCGCCGTTTCAAAATTTTTGCCGAGCCAGAGGCTTATTCGGTCTGGCCGTCCCGGTCCAGATCAGCCTGGTCCTGAGAGGGTTCAGCCGTGGTATCGGCAGGCTCGCCTGATTGTGCCTTGCCACCACCTGAATCCCGATCGTCCCAGCCTTTGGGCGCTCTTGGCTTGTTGCCGTTCATAATGTCGTTGATTTGCTCGGCATCAATGGTCTCATAGTCCATCAGCGCATCTTTCATCATTTCGAGCTTATCCCGATTGGCTTCGAGCAATTCACTGGCGGTTTTGTAACACCGGTCGAGAATACTCTTAATCTCCGAGTCAACCGCGCGAGCGGTTTCCGGAGACAGCTGTGCCATGGACGACTGACTGCCCAGATACCCCTGCTGTTCTTCTTCAAACTGCTGGGCACCCAGCTCACTCAGGCCCCACTTGGTCACCATGTTGCGAGCCAGTTGCGTCGCCCGCTCAATATCATTCGACGCACCCGTGGTCACGCCTTCCTTACCGTTGGTCATTTCCTCGGCAATTCGGCCGCCGTACAGCGAACAAATCTGACTTTCCAGCTGACGCTTACTGATTGAGTAACGGTCTTCTTCAGGCAAGTACATGGTCACACCCAGGGCACGACCACGCGGAATAATACTGACCTTGTAGACCGGGTCGTGCTCGGGTACCAGCCGGCCAATAATGGCGTGGCCAGACTCGTGATAAGCGGTATTGATCTTTTCTTTCTCGGACATGACCATGGATTTGCGCTCAGCACCCATCATGATCTTGTCTTTCGCCCGGTCGAACTCTTCCATCGACACGGTGCGCTTGCTGAGGCGTGCCGCAAAGAGCGCCGCTTCGTTGGCAAGGTTGGCCAGATCTGCACCCGAGAAACCGGGTGTACCGCGAGCAATCACCGACGCATCAACGTCGTCGCCCACCGGAATCTTGCGCATGTGAACTTTCAGTATCTGTTCACGTCCACGAACATCGGGCAGTGCTACTACGACCTGGCGGTCGAACCGACCGGGACGCAACAGTGCCGGATCAAGCACATCGGGCCGGTTAGTGGCCGCGATAACAATAATGCCATCGTTGACTTCAAAGCCGTCCATCTCGACCAGCAACTGGTTCAGTGTTTGTTCGCGTTCATCGTTACCACCACCGATACCAACACCACGTGAACGGCCTACGGCATCGATTTCGTCGATAAAGATAATGCATGGCGCCTGCTTCTTGGCCTGATCGAACATGTCGCGTACGCGCGATGCCCCCACACCAACAAACATTTCGACAAAGTCGGAACCGGAAATCGAGAAGAAGGGTACCTTGGCTTCACCGGCAATGGCTTTTGCCAGCAAGGTCTTACCGGTACCGGGCGAACCGACCATCAAGACGCCACGAGGAATGCGACCACCCAGACGCTGATACTTGCCCGGGTCGCGCAGGAATTCGACCAGCTCCTGGACGTCCTCCTTAGCTTCTTCAACACCGGCTACGTCTGCGAAGGTGGTCTTAATCTGATCTTCGCTGAGCATCTTGGCCTTGCTCTTACCAAAGCTCATCGGACCCTTGCCGCCACCGGCACCGCCCTGCATCTGGCGCATGAAGAACATGAACACAGCAAGAATGATCAGGATCGGGAAGGCAGCCACGAGCAACTGGGACCAGATGCTTTGCTGTTCCGGCTGCTTGGATTCCACTTCAACATTGTGCTCGATCATGTTGTCGATCAGCTCGGAATCATCCACATAAGGCGGCCGCACGGTCTCGAATGTTGAACCGTCGCGACGAACACCGTTAATGGTCAGCCCCTGATAAACCACAGACCGCACCTGATCCTGCTCTACCTGCTGCACAAAGCGGGAATAGCTCATTTCTTCAGAGGTGGCCGTCGTATCAAAATTGTTAAAAACGGCCAGCAGAACTGCCGCGATAATCAGCCATAGAACCAGATTTTTAGCCATATCGTTCAACTTTTACCCTCGTTGGCAGCCAGGCTGCGTAGGTCGTTTGTCTCCGTCCCGGCCTACCCTCGGGTGGCCAGAGACGGGTGCGCAACACCGGCGTGATGGTGTGATATCAGCCCGGTATCTACGCGTAAATTCGGTCAGCAGACTTATCCGGCTATTCGGAATAAGACCTGCCCTCAAGCCTCAAATGCCAACTGGCACAGACTTTTTGCACACCGAAATAATGGGGTGCAGTAATTAAATTGCAAGAACAACCGGGCTATCATCCCGATTGATCTGCAGCCTTGTCCGGCTTCCTGCCTGGTTGGGCTGTGTTTGGCAGGGTGTTCTAAAGTACAATGCCGTTTTTTGCAAGCAACTGAGTCTGAGAGACACCCATGAGTTTGAGTCAGGAACAACGAAAACGCTACCGTACCATAGGTCACGATCTGAACCCGCTGGTAACCATCGCCGAGAAAGGCCTGGCGGAAACCGTGCTGGCCGAGATCGACCGCGCATTGAACGACCACGAACTGATCAAGATTAAAGTCAATGTCGCTGATCGCGATCAGAAGAACGCCCTGATCCAGTCTGCCTGCGAGCAAACCGGTGCCACCCTGATCCAATCCATCGGCCGGGTCGCCCTGCTGCTGCGCAAGGCAAAGAAACCCAACCCCAAACTGTCCAACCTGACCCGACTCGGCAACTGACTCCGCTCAGCGCTACGGGGCGGGGGGCCAATACCTGCCCTACTCCGTTGTAAAACTTTGGTAAGCGCCCCGTCGAACCGGTGAGGTGACTCACCTCCCGGAACAGACCCCGTTACTTGACCGGCGTTAGCCAGCCGTGCGGATCCTCGGACTCGCCCCATTGAACCTGATTCAGTGCTTTACGCAGGGCAAGGGTTGTTTCACCGGCTTCACCAGACCCGACGGAAAATCGCTGCTCACCGCGAATCAGGGTGCCTACGGGCGTCAATACCGCGGCGGTTCCCGACAAAGCTGCCTCAGTACCCGGCTTTGCCGCGCGCTCAAGCAATTCGTCCACACTCAGGCTGCGTTCGCTGACGGTCATGCCCCGGTCCCGGGCCAGAGTCAGGATCGAATCGCGGGTAATGCCGTGAAGGAAGGAACGGTCGAGGCTCTTGGTGATGATTTCGTTGCCATCGATCAGAATAAAGTTGGCAGCACCGGTTTCCTGAACATCGCCATTCGGGCAAAACAATACCTGATCCGCATCGTGACGGGATTTGGCCGCCAAAATAGGGCCCAGCGCACTGGCGTAGTTGCCACCGCTCTTTACCATGCCCATGTGCGGGGCACAGCGCATGCCATCTTCCTCGAGCAGCAGAGACAGCGCCTTGCCACCACCGGCAAAATAGTCACCAACCGGCGACAACAGCACATACAGCAGAGAACTCTCGGTCGGAGCAGCCGCTTTGCCGATTGCCGCTTCGGTGCCTATATGCGTTGGACGAATGTACATGGACCCCGGCGTCTCGGGCACATCGTCTTTGAAGCGAGCGACGATATCGATGATCATCTGTTTCAGCTGAGCTTTGTCGATGGCTGGCAGGTTCAGCAACTGGCTGCTTTGCGCCATGCGCTCAATGTTGGCATCCATCCTGAAGATATTGACCGAACCGTCGGCATGGCGAAACGCCTTGAGACCCTCGAAACAGGTACTGGAATAGTGCAATACGTGCGCGCCCGGGTGCAGTGTGAGTGAATTGGACGACACGATCTCGGTCTGGCTCCAAGCGCCATTGTCATACTGAGCCAATGCCATCTGTGGCATGAATACGGTACCAAATGCGGCCATTACAAATTCCCAATGCTGTGGGCCAGATTCAAGCCCGTGGTCGAGGCGTCGACCCTTAGTCGACGATGCCTCATTGTATGCCAAGTTAAGAGCCGGACTCTAGCGCCAAAGGCCCTGAACACCATGCATTGATATCAACACTGTATTCCTCACCTGACACCCCCGCCAACACCCGGTCATTGCGGTGGCTGCTCGGCCGGTGACTCGGCGCCGAGCCAGTGTTGCCATTGCGCCCGAATCAGCTCGCGCACCCGAGCCAGCTCGGGGGTCATCTGTGCCACCGGCACCGTTGTGGAGGTTCCTGACAACACTGCATGGTGGGTGTGCTCGCGCAGGGTCAGGTAGGCATCGAGCCACTGGTCGGCCTGTTCACCGGTCAGTACGCCCGCCTCGCGCAGGGCTTTGATGCAGCGCACATTGTCAGACCAGCGGGCGACTTCGGGGTGGTCGTCGGCGTAGGCCAGCACCAGGTACTGCACCAGAAACTCCAGGTCAACAATGCCTCCCGGGTCCTGCTTGATGTGAAAAACCTCATCCGCCTTGCCCTTTTGTGCCTGGCTGGACAAGTGCCCCACCATTTTCCGGCGCATCTGAATCACGTCTTCGCGCAGTGTCGCGCGGTCGCGGGGCCGCTGCAGAATATTCTGTCGGACCGCGTTGAACGACGTCTGCAGCTCCGGGTCGCCCGCAATAAACCGGGCCCGGACCAGTGCCTGGTGCTCCCAGGTCCAGGCCTTGCTGTTCTGATACTTCTCGAATGCGGTCAAGCTGGTCACCAGCAGACCGGAATTGCCGGAGGGTCGCAGCCGGGTATCCACTTCATAGAGGATTCCGCTCGGCGTCGCGGTACTGAGCAAATGGATCAGCCGCTGCCCCAGCCGAGCCATAAAGACCACGTTGTCGATCACCTTCGGGCCTTCGGTTTCCCCCTGGGCCGAGGCCTGATGCAGAAACACCAGATCAAGATCCGACTCGTAGGACAACTCCAGCCCGCCCATCTTGCCGTAGGCGACAACGCCAAAATCGAGTTCACACCAGTCGCCATTATCGCGGCTGGGCCGCCCGTGCTTGTCGACCATCTGTTGCCAGGCGAGCGCCAGAGCCTGCTCAACCACAACCTCTCCGACCCAGGCCAGGTAATCCGAAATCTTCATCAGTGGCAGCATGGCAGCGACTTCGCAGGCTGCCGCCCGCAATACCCGACCATGACGAAAATGGCGCAGCACTTCCATTTGCTGTTCCAGGTCGTCCGCAGGCACCCGCAGCAGCGTCTGGTGCAGGTCATCGGTCAGTTCGCCACGCTGCGGCAGGCGGTACAAGCTGTCGGGGTCAGACAGTTCATCGAGCAAATAGGGTTTCTGGGCGAAAAGGTTGGCGATCCACGGAGACGCTGGCGCCAGTCGGCACAGCTGGCGCAGCGCGTCCGGATTTTCGGCCAACAGGACGAAATACACCGACCGGCGCAAAATAGCCTCCAGAATCGGGCGCAATGCCTCGAACCCGCTGCCCAGCCTGTCATTGCCAGCTAACTCAGTCAGCAGCATGGGCATCACCTGATCCAGATTGTCGCGAGCCTGCCCTTGCAAACGCTTCACTGCAGCTTCGTTGCGAAAGGCCAGTACCGCCTCGGCGTCTCGGCTGTCAACGTCGGCCGACTCAACCCGCCCGTCACGCCACAGGGCCACCATATCCGGATTCAGCGCCCGGGCGGATTCGGCATCCTCGGCGACCACCTGCTGGAAATGATGGTGTATCCGCTCACGGTAATGCGACAGCTGCGCCAGCAGGGCCTCAACCGAATCACACCCCATGGACCAGGCCAGGCGCGCCCGGTCGGTGTCATCCCCCGGCAGTCGCTGCGTCTGTTCATCGCGCAGCGCCTGTATGCGGTGTTCGAGATCGCGCAGAAACCCGTAAGCCTCCGTCAGCTCTCGGCTGACGTCGGGCGGCAAATAGCCCTCGTCCGCCAGCATCGACAACACTGGCCAGGTACCGCGCTCCTGCAAGGCAATGTCCTGCCCGCCTCGTATCAGTTGAAACGCCTGGGCGATGAATTCAACCTCGCGAATCCCCCCCTGCCCCAGCTTGATGTTGTCCTCCAGTTGCTGTCGGCGAACCTCTTTCTGAATCATTGATTTCAGCCGTCGCAGTGCGCCCAGCGCGTGAAAGTCAACGTAGCGACGATAGACAAAGGCTTTCAGGTCCTGCTCCAACTCGGCCTGTGCTGCCGGCGCACCGGTAACCGGGCGCGCTTTGACCATGGCAAAGCGCTCCCACTCCCGGCCCTGATGGGTGTAGTAATGGTGCATGGCAGCAAAATTACTGACCAGAGCACCGCTCTGGCCCCAGGGTCGCAATCTCATGTCGACCCGAAAGACAAAACCCTCTGGGGTACGGGTATCCAGCAACTGGATAACCGTACGCCCGACCCGGGTAAAAAATTCCTCGTGGCTACGCCCGTTGCTCACTTCTCCCTGGCTGGGAAAGGCGAAGATCAGATCAATGTCTGACGACAAATTCAGCTCGCGCGCGCCATGCTTACCCATGGCCAACACAACCAGGCTTTGATGCTGTTCGCCAAACTGGGACGGGCCCGGTGCACCCCATTGCTCAGTCCAGTGAGCCTCGGCGTAGGTCACCGCACACCGGATGGCGATATCGGCCAGGTCTGACACCGCCCGAGCCGTTTTCCGGGCTGTCGACTGGCCATTGGCATCCTCGACCATCAAACGGGCCATTTGCCGGTTGCGCCAGTTGCGCAAGTCGGCCTTGGCCGGGTCCAGGTCATCCAGTGGCCAGTGGGCGCTGAGCGCTTCCAAATCAGCGTCGGGAGGCTGCGGATCTGTGACCCATCGTGCAACCTCTGTCATACCGCAGACGCTCAACAACTCATCGAACCACGGGCTGCACACCGCCGTTCTGGCCAGCCGCCGGGCTATATCGGCCTCAAGCCCGGCTGTTCTGGCCTGTTCAAGCCGATCCTGGAAGGAAGCGTCTAGCGTGGAAGGTGGCGTCACAGCAGTTCTCTCTTATTGAAGGTGATGGGTTACCGGATACTGCCAAAACCCGGAGCGCATGGAAACTGCATCCGATTGACACTCCGACTGCGTAAGGGGTTGAACGACGGCACGTGGTATTCAAGGTGCGATCAAGAGGTGTAAGAAACGCGGCCGTCGTACGACTCTTATTTAAGGTACCATTATCCCGGCAGGGATCGGGTGGAGACCCGCACAGGCGCAGCACCACGAAACTGGACTCTCCGACCGAAAGCATAGACTACCCATTCCATCAATCAGTTTAAAAAGGATACCGCATGATTCGACATCGCTGGGCGCTCGCCGCGACCCTGACGGCAACACTGGCCACGGGCACGGCCCTGGCAGAAACCAGCTGGACCGAGACGCTGGAGCAAGCCCGGGGCCAGACAGTCTATTTTCACGCCTGGGGTGGCAGTGAGGTCATCAACGACTATTTGCGCTGGGCTGCCGAGCGGGTTGAAGACGAGTTCGAGGTAACACTCGAACACGTGAAAGTGGCCGAAATCGGCACCACGATCAGCCAGATTCTGTCGGAGAAAACCGCTGGTCGCGATAGCGGTGGCGCAGCCGACCTGGTTTGGATCAATGGTGAAAACTTCGCCGCCATGAAAGAGAACGACCTGTTGTTTGGTCCCTTCACCCAGGATCTGCCGAACTACCCCCTGGTCGATACCGACAACAAACCCACCACCCTGTTTGACTTCACCACCCCGGTCGACAACCTCGAGGCCCCCTGGGGCATGGCACAGCTGGTGTTTATGGCGGATACGGCGCGTGTCGATGAAACACCTCGCTCCATGCTCGATCTGCTCGACTTTGCCCGCGACAACCCGGGCCGGGTAACCTACCCGGCGCCACCGGCGTTTCACGGCACCACCTTTCTCAAGCAGGCCCTGCTTGAACTGGCCGCCGATCGTGAACCCCTGTACAGCCCGGTCGATGACGCCGATTTCGACACCGTCACTGAACCGCTTTGGGCTTATCTGGATCTGCTGCACCCGCTGATGTGGCGCAACGGAGAGACCTTTACCAGTGGCGCCCCGGAAATGACTCAGTTGCTGAACGATGGTGAAATTGTCCTGTCGTTGTCGTTCAACCCGAACGACGCCAGCAATGCCATCGCCAACGGCGAACTGCCCGACACAGTGCGTACCTACGTTCATGACGCCGGCTCTATCGGCAACACGCATTTTGTCGGCATCCCCTACAACAGCGACCACACAGCAGCGGCCCAGGTCGTTGCCAATTTCCTGATGTCACCGGAAGCCCAGGCGCAAAAAGCAGATACCTCGGTGTGGGGGGACCCCACGGTACTGGCGCTCGACAAACTATCGGAATCCGACCGGGCACTGTTCGAGCAACTGCCGGAAGGCGTGGCCACACTCTCGGCCGATGAGCTCGGCACCGTCCTGCGCGAACCGGACGCCAGCTGGGTTCCGGCCCTGGAACGCGCCTGGCAGCAACGTTACGCACGTTGATCACCCGGTTACTCCCCTGGTTCCCGCGCCTGCTGCTACTGGCGTTTCTAACACCGGTACTGGTCGGGCTGGCGGGTACCTGGTTACCCGCCTTCGGCTGGTTTCCCGCGCTGGGGCAGCGCTCGTTGTCGCTAGCCCCCTGGGTTGATCTGCTGCACTACCCGGGCGCCGGAACAGCCCTGCGTCTGTCGGTGCTAACCGGCCTTGGCTCATCCCTGCTGGCACTGGGCGCTACCCTGTTGATCCTGATGGCCTTTTATCCTTCCCGGGGGTTTCGCCGGCTGGAGAAAATGCTGGCACCCATCCTGTCGGTTCCCCATGCCGCCTTTGCCATTGGCATCGGCTTCCTGGTCGCCCCCAGTGGCTGGCTGGTTCGCTGGCTCGCGGTGATGACTGGCTGGCCGGAGTACCCACCCAACTGGATGACGTTCAAAGACCCCTATGGCCTTAGCCTGATGTTGGTTCTGGCGCTGAAGGAAATTCCGTTTCTGTTGTTCATGGCACTGGCTTCCCTTCCTGCTCTGAAGGTGGAAAAAACGCTCTGGCTTGGTGCCAGCCTGGGTTATCGCCCGGGCAAGGTCTGGCTGACGCTGATCTGGCCCGTCCTTTACGGCCGCTTGCGGCTGCCGTTCTACGCCGTGGTCGCTTTCAGCCTGTCGGTTGTGGACATTGCGCTCATTGCCGGCCCAACTGCGCCACCGACCCTGGCCGTGATGGCCACCCGTCTGTTCAACGACCCGGACCTGCTGCTGCGCTTACCAGGGGCGGCAGCCGCTACCACCCTGTTGTTAGTGACGGTTCTGTCGCTGGCCATTCTGTACTACCTGGAACGCCCCCTGCGGTGGCTGTGTCTGCGTCTGCTGGGCAATGGCAAACGCCCTCGTCTGAGGCTGGGTTTGCGTCTTTGGGCGTCACTGGTACTGATACCCGGCACCCTTTTTTACCTGGGATCGCTGTTCGTCCTGATCCTTTGGTCCTTTGCCGGTCAGTGGCGCTTCCCCGGGCTCTGGCCCGATCCCTTTAGCTCCCGTACCTGGGCCAGTGCTCCGGAGCGCCTGCTCGACCCGCTCTGGCTAACGCTTAGCACCGGGCTGAGCGCAGCGGTCATCGCACTGGTGCTGGTGATTGGTGCGCTGGAAAACGAGGTACGGTTGCGCCAGCTGAAACCGGGCTTTACGGCTCAACGCTTGCTCTGGGTGGTGTATTTACCGCTGCTGGTGCCGCAAATTGCCTTCCTGTTCGGCTTTCAGGTCAGTCTGGCCTGGCTGGAGCTGGGGGGACGCTGGTGGGTCTTGGTCTGGTCGCATCTGGTGTTCGTGCTGCCCTACACCTTTCTAACGCTGAGTGGCCCCTACCGCGCCTATGACGAGCGTTACACCTGGGTTGGCCTGAGCCTCAGCGGACATCGGCTGACAACGTTCTGGCGTATTAAACTCGGGCAGTTGTGGCGGCCACTGGGTTATACCCTGGCCACAGGCTTTGCGGTATCGGTCGCCCAGTACCTGCCGACACTGTTTATCGGCGGCGGACGCTTTGCCACCATTACCACCGAGGCCGTCAGTCTGGCCAGTGGCAGTAACCGGCGCAGCATGGCGGTTTATGCACTGGTGCAGCAGTTGTTGCCGCTGATCGGCTTTGCCCTGGCGCTGTCGCTCGCTGCCTGGCGCTACCGGCATCACCGGGCCCTGCAACAGAGCCAAACCTGACATGAACGGACAACGCATGGCATTCGACATCGAACAGCTGAGCCTCGCGCTCAATCACAGCCCTCTTTTCCAGCCACTGACGGTGCATCTGGAACCCGGGCAAATCGGGACCGTTATGGGGCCTAGTGGGTCCGGCAAATCAACGCTGCTCGCGGCCATTTCCGGCACCCTGCCACCGGCCTTTGAACTGGGCGGCGACATCCGGCTCAATGGCCAAAGCCTGCTCAGTGTGCCAATTGAACACCGCCAGGTCGGCATTCTGTTTCAGGACGACCTGCTTTTCCCGCACTTAAACGTCTATCAGAATCTGGTGTTTGCGCTGCCAGGCAAACTGAACCGGGTGCAAAAGCGCGACCGCATCGCTTCGGCACTGGCCAGTGCCGGGCTGGCGGCTTTTGAACAGCGCGACGTCGCCACCCTGTCCGGCGGGCAACGCGCCCGCATCAGCCTGTTGCGCACCCTGCTGGCCGAACCGCGCCTGATCTTGCTGGACGAACCCTTTTCCAAGCTGGATCAACACCTGCGTGGCCAGTTCCGGGACTGGGTGTTCAGCCGCATCATTGAGCTTGGCATACCAGCGCTGATGGTTACCCACGACCCCGCCGACCGGCCCGAACAGGGCCTGCTGATTACCCTGGAGACCACCGATGCTTGACCGCTGGACCCTCACCCTGATCAAGCCCCCGCTTAAACGGCTGGCTCGAGGCTGCGACCAACAGGGCATTCGCGCCAATCAGGTCACCCTGGCCGGTTTTGCACTGGGCATGCTGGTGGTGCCCCTGCTTGGGTTTCAGCTTTACACCCTGGCGCTGATCGCGATTGTGCTGAACCGGCTGGCCGACGGGCTCGATGGTGAACTCGCCCGACTGCAGGGCGCCACGGACGGCGGAGCACTGCTCGACATTGTGCTGGATTTTATCTTTTATGCTGCAGTAGTGGCCGGTTTTGCACTGGCCAACCCGGCCGACAACGCGCTGGCAGCGGCGTTTCTGCTCTGGGGCTTTATGGGCACCGCCAGCAGCTTTCTCGCCTATGCCATTCTGGCCGAGCGGCGCAAGCTGAGCAGCATGACCTACCCCAGCAAGGGTTTTTACTACCTCGAAGGGCTGGCCGAAGGCACGGAAACCATCGCCTTTCTGGTCGCCATGTGCCTGTTTCCAGGGCACTTCGTCGGGCTTGCCTGGGCCTTCTTCGGGCTATGCGTCATCACCACAGCAACCCGGGTTGTGGGGGGCTACCACAGCCTGAAAGACGACCCGGCAACCGCTCGCCAGGACGTCTGACGCATAAAGCCTTTGCAGCGCCCCGGGGTTAAACCGTAAACTCCGCCGCCCGGTTGCCGCCTGGCCATCAAGGGGTTAGGCTGATGGCAGCATCGAATCCAATACTCGCCAACTTCGACTATTCGCAAAGGGTAAGCCATGTACATTGCTTTTCTGATCAACGCCTGGGAAGACATCGAACCCGGAAAAAGCTCTACCCTGGTGATGATCCAGGAATGCCTGACGCGCGGCCACAAGGTGGCGCTGCTCTACCCGCAGAACCTGACCGTGCGCAACAACGTGGTGAACGGCTTTTCGCGGGTGATTCAACCGATCGACAAGGTCCCGGAAAGCGTCTCCACGCTGTACAAGAAGATTCGTTTCGACGAGAAAATGCTGCCGTTGCATGCCTTCGATTGCATCATGATCCGCAAGGATCCGCCCATCGACCCGACCATTCTGAGCTTCCTCGATGCCGTCAAGAACGAGACACTGGTCATCAACGATGTCGATGGCGTGCGCAAGGCCAGTAACAAGTTGTACACCACCACCTTTCACGACCCGGAAAACCACTTCCTGCCGGAGACCCATGTCTCCAAGAACAAGGATTACCTGCTGCGTGTCATTCGCGAGAGCGACCGCGCCAAGTGGATTCTGAAGCCTCTGGATGGCAGCGGTGGCCACGGCGTCATCGTGCTCGAAAAAGCGGCACAATCGAGCATCAAGAGCTTGCTCGACTTTTACATCGACCGGGAACGCAACAACTACGTCATTCTGCAAGCCTACATTGAAGGGGCCGAGCACGGTGATGTGCGAGTGCTCATGCTCAATGGCAAGGCCATTGGCGCTTACCATCGCAAGCCGGCAGACGGCGATGTTCGCGCCAATATCCAGGCCGGTGGCAGTGCCCACATCTGGAAGCTGACTGAAGAACAGAAACGCGTTTGCCGTAAAATCGGCCCCAAGCTGGTCGCCGATGGCCTCGACTTTGTCGGCCTGGACCTGATTGGCGAACGCCTGCTCGAAGTCAACGTCTGCAACCCGGGTGGTATCACCAACATCAACCGACTGAGCAAGGTAAAATTGCAGAAGCAGGTTATCGACTTTCTGGAAGACCGGGTCAGTGAGCGGCGTGAGAAGCACGCTGAACTGGAGCACCTGATGAAGCGCCTGTCCGACCTGCGCTCGCGGGATCTACTGGACAACGAATGACCCCTATAAACCGGCCAGACCCGAGTACGCCATTGCGTATCGACTGGCTTTCCGATGCGGATATCGCGGCACTGCAGGCCCGGCCAGAGCAGTGCCGCTCCCTTTTCGGCCACCCCGCACTGCTGCTGGAATTGCAAAACCACATACTGACCGAGCCAACACAGGCGCTCTGGTATCGCCCCGCCTGCGTGTATCGGGGGGGTGAGGCCGTGGCCGCCGGCGGATTCAAGGGTCCACCCATTAAAAACACGGTGGAACTGGGTTACCGCACTCACCCCGACTGGCGCCGTCAGGGTCATGCCACCGAACTGGTACGCTGGTTGTGCGCTTTCGCCAGGGCGCAAAGGCTTGCCCGGGTGGTTGCCGTAACCGCCACCGGCAATCTAGCCTCGCAGGCGGTATTGGCCCAGACCGGCTTCGTGCACACCGGTGACTTTCTCAGCGACAGCCAGCAATGGCTGCAACGCTGGCAACACACGCTCTGATCGTCAACCATCCAGACCCCGGTTCATTCCGTACCTTTGCAACCTTAACCGTTTCCCCGCAGAGGCTCGCATGCAACTCGGTCTAATTCTTGGTGACCAGCTTTCCCGGACACTGCCGACCCTTCGCCGCCTGAACCGCGACCGCGATATCATCGTCATGGCCGAGGTCTGGGCCGAAGCCCGATATGTGCCCCATCACCGGCAAAAACTCTTCAACTGCTTCAGTGCCATGCGGCACTTTGCCGATACGCTGGCGTCAGCTGGCTGGCGCGTACAGTACTTCCCTCTGGATGGCGCCAAGGCTCATGGCAGCCTGCGAGAGGCTGTCGAAGCCGTGATCACCGAACACCGCATTGACTGCATCGTTGTAACCGAACCCGGCGAGCACCGGCTGCTGACTGACATAGCCCGCTGGGAGACGCATTTTGGATGCCCCGTCGAGGTGTTGGAAGATACGCGTTTTTTAATTTCCCTGACCGATTTTGCCGCCTGGGCGGACGGTCGCAAGGCTTTGCGCATGGAGTATTTCTATCGCTGGATGCGCCAGCGCACAGGGCTTCTGATGACCGAAGACAACCAGCCGGAGGGCGACCAGTGGAATTTCGACGCCGACAACCGCCGCGCCTGGCGAGGCGACCCCGTGCCTCCGGCCCCTCTGCTGTTCGAGCCAGACAGCATCGACCAGGGCGTCGCGGACATGATCGACGACCGGTTCGCCGATGGCTGGGGTGACGTTCAGCCGGGCCTCTGGCCGGTAACTCGCGCTCAGGCTGAAGCCACGCTAAACCATGCGGTCAGTCATTTGGCCTACTTCGGCGACTTTCAGGATGCCATGGCCAACGATCAGCCCTGGCTGTTTCACAGCCGCTTGTCATCTGCCTTGAATCAGGGCCTGTTGAGCCCACTGGAAATCTGCGAGGCCGTGGCCGATGCCTATTACCGCGACCGGATACCGTTGAACGCCGCTGAGGGTTTTATTCGACAAATCATTGGCTGGCGGGAGTTTGTGCGGGGGCTGTACTGGTGTCTGCGCCTGTACGAACCCCAGAACGGCCTCGACCATCACCAGAGCCTGCCGGCCTATTTCTGGACCGCAGAAACCCGCATGAACTGCGTGCACCAGACGGTGACCCAAACCCGGGCTTATGGCTATGCACACCATATCCAACGCCTCATGGTCACCGGGAATTTCGCGTTGATTGCAGGGCTCGATCCGGAGGCGGTCAGCGAGTGGTACCTGAGCGTTTATGTGGATGCCTATCAGTGGGTCGAACGACCCAACACCCTGGGCATGGCGCTTCATGCCGACGGCGGCCGCATGACCAGCAAGCCTTACGCGGCTTCTGGCCAGTATATCAACCGGCAATCGGACTACTGTAAAACTTGCTGGTACAAGGTAAAGGAGTCAACGGGCACCCGCGCTTGCCCGTTTAATGGATTGTACTGGCACTTCTTGATACGCCATCAGGACCGCTTTCGCAGCAATGGCCGCATGAGCCTGATGTACCGGAATCTGGATAAAAAGAATGAGGCAGAACGCGATGCGTTGTGGCAGCAGGGCGAACAATTAATTGCTCGCCTTCCCTCGCTGTAATACCGGTCGCCTGATTCACTGCGTCGCCATTGAATCAGGCTTGTCCCAGTGCAACCGCAGTTTCGTCAGCGCCTCTTTTTCCAGCTGGCGGACTCGCTCCCGGCTGACGCCAAGCTGATCTGCAATTTCCCGGTAACCATATTCGCGGCCTTGTTGAATGCCATAACGAAGGGCCACTATGACTTTCTCGCGGTGGCCCAAAATGCCCAGCGACTGCCGGATCCGGTCGATCACCTCGCTCTGCTCGGTGGCCTCATAGGTGGTCAGATCGGTCGCTTCCAGATGACTGGCCCAGCTGTCAGCCCCATCATCCGACAAGGGGGCATCGAGTGACAGCGGACTTAACCCCAGTTCCAGAAAATGCCGGACCTGTGCTTCGTCCATGTTGAGCTCCCTGCTGATGGTCGCTACCGACACGGGCTTGCCCGCCGTCTGTTGCACCATCACCAGTTGCCGCTGAAAGCGTTTAACGTCGTCGACCACGTTGGTGGGTTTGCGAATCAGCGCTGCCTGATTTTTCAGCCCAAGCCGAATGAATTGCTGTATCCAATAATGGCTGTAAGTCGAAAAGCGTGTTCCCTGGCGAACGTCGAACTTTTCCAGGGCACGCATCAGACCCAACTGACCTTCCTGGACCAGGTCGGTCAGGTCCAGCCCCTGATTGACGTGCTGATGAGCCACGCTAAACACCAGACGAATGTTCGATCCAAGCAACATTTCACGGGATTGTAGCAGCCGCCGCCACAGGCGCGGCAGCATGGTCGGTCCGGTATTTTGCTCCAGATACCAGGCACGTAAGGCCGTCATGTCGGCGTGGTTTGGTCGCTTGTCCCAAATGGTCCTGATCCAGTCGCGCTGGCTCCAGTCCAGCCCCGGATAGCGAGCCTGCCACCAGGCTTTACCGATGCCATGTGTCAATCGTACCAGCGCCAGTGAGGCGTCCTGGTGCTGTTGCAGCCAGGCGCGCTCCTGTTCCGCCGTCAGCAGCGGATGCAGGCGGCTCCATTCGGCGTAACTGTTGTACTCTGCGTCGGCCGCCGCAGCAAACCAGGCCGGATTGTGAGCATTCATCGTTGCACCTATACCAATTCGTTCGACTGGATCTGAACCGATTAACTCCCAACAGGGTGGCGCGCTTTATTCAGCATTCAACCCGCAGGAAAAGATACGGTTCGTCCATTCATTCGTAGGATGTATCAGTTTTAGATGAGATATCGGGCTCAGGTACCGCAAAGATTAGACAATACCTGTACAGCGCCCGACGCCCTTTACTGAACCAGTGAGTGACTGAGAGACCCCATGAATACCGGAAAACGGATCGGAGAGGCCGCTACCCTGACCGGCTTGAGTGCTCATGCCCTGCGCCAGTGGCACCGACGCTACGACATTGGTCCCAGCTTCAACAGCGGTGGTGGCCAGCGCCGCTACAGCGACCAGGACATTGAACGCATTCAGCGCATCGATCGACTACGTCAGCAAGGCTTCAGTCTGGCCACACTGGCCGAATGGCCGATGGCCAGCCTGCGCCAGCATACCGAACGCGACCAGCGCCGCCTGGTCATCGGCTGGTACGGCCGCCACTACAGCGCCTTTGCCGCCCAGGTGCCGCAAGCCGATTTTGTGCCCTCGGCAACCCTGGAGAAAAGCCCTCCCGGTGCGGACCTCTGGGTGATCGAATGCCCGACTCTAACGGATGACTTGCTGGATGAATTGCCTGACAGTCAGGAGGCGCTATCGATACTCTGGTATGACTACGCAAACCGCCGACAACTGACTCACCTTGAACGACTCGGCTACGAATGTCACAAGGGGACTCCGACGACGCGCTGGTTTCTGGACCGGCTCGGCAAGCTAACCCCAGGGTCGGACGGTTTCAGCCTGGAAGAGCTGTCTCGGCTGATGAACATTCAACCCTCGCTGAACTGTGAATGCCCCAATCACCTGGCCGGCATCCTGCACGAGCTGACCCAGTTCGCCCAATACAGCCTGGAGTGCAGTATCAGCGACGACAAGGATGCCGAATTGCATCAGGATATTTTCCGTCACATACAAACTTCCCAGCGATCCGTATTGTCAGCGCTTCATGCTGTCGTTCTTGCCGAAGAACTGGACGTTCGCATCTTGACGGCTTCATAAGCATGACCCAAATCAGTGTGTAAAACGGCAAAAATTCGATAATACACAAGACCGAAGCTACCGCGAGACGATCAGCGCCGGCACATTACAATAACCTAATGTTTCAGCCTGGATTGACCGATAACCTAACAGGCACGTCATTAAGACAAGGCCGTAACACGGCGCAATGACTTCGCAAGTCACAGAGTGAGTACCAACCTATGCAGTCAGACAATCTAATATTTACATTCGAGCAGAAAATAACAAACATGCTGTCGCTCGTGTTGATCGCCCTCTGGCTGCTGGCATTGGGACTTGCGACCGTTCATCAAACATGGTTCGAAGTGCTGGTGCTTGGCACCCTAATAGCGGCCGGCCCGCTGATCCTGAACCGCCTGAGTCCCGGAACAAGGCTGGTCCGCATGGTTTATGGCGCCGCGTTCATGGCCATGACGGCACTGCACGTTCACCAAATGCATGGACTGATTGAAATGCACTTCGGCTTTTTCGTGTTGCTGGCTGTCGTATTTGCGTTCCTCGACATTTGGGCGCTGGTGGCGGCACTGGTCGTCATTGCCGTGCATCACGTCAGCTTTGCCTACCTGCAATACAACGGCAGCCCGGTTTTTGTGTATGACCTGGCATACCTGCAGTCCAATGGTTTCAACCCACTGGGATTCGTGTTGTTACACGCCACCTATGCCATCGTTGAGACCCTTATACTTGTCATTCTCACCCGGCCTGTTCGACGCATGCTGGATACCGCAAGAGAACTGGCGACCGTCAGCCACTGGATGACCGCCGATGCCGGGCGTATTGATCTGACACGTCGGGCTGAAGACGCGCACAGTCCAGTATTGAAAAGCTTTAACAGCATGTTGGAGAGCATGCGCTCGGTGACGGCTAAAACACTCAGTGACAGCCAGGTCCTGATAACAGCAACCCGTACCATGGAGCACCGGGTCGGGCAACTGGTCAGCGACACGGAGGATCAGGAACACCGGTTTCAGGAGACATTGAGTCAATTGCAACAATGGTCGCAAAATGCGCGCGATGTCGCCGACGCCACCGATACCGTGGCCCGGTCAACCGCAAACAGCAAAGAGGTCAATGACGCCGTTCAGGCGCAGGTCGCTGACACCTTGTCTTCGTCTCAGTTGCTCACCTACGAACTGCACGACACACGATCTGTCATCGGTCAGTTGGCTGACGATTGTGCCGAAGTGGGCAAGACTCTGGCAGTTATCAACACCATTGCTGAACAGACCAATTTGCTGGCCTTGAATGCCGCCATTGAAGCGGCTCGTGCCGGCGAACAGGGCCGTGGTTTTGCCGTTGTCGCTGATGAGGTGCGCTCACTGGCAACCCGAACTCAAACGTCGACCGTTGAAATCAATGATGTACTGCAACGGTTGACGCAGCGCTCAACTGCGTCCGTTGAGGCTATGGACAAGGCCGTTCAACACGTTCGCGAAAACGCTCTGCAAACTCAGGGTGTGCAGCAACGCGCCGCTCAGTTGCATGAACAAATTGGCATTATTGTCAGTGAGAATGAGCGCATTCGGCAAGTTACCGACGATCAGTCCGTGGCTACCCGGCAGCTGGAAGAAGATATCAATACGCTGGCTGAACTGGCCCGCAGAGTCCACAGTGCCATGGGCGAATCGAAGGCTGATCTGAGCAGCCTTAGTGCTACATTCAGCGCCTTGCATCTGGAGCTGAATCGATTTGATGTCTAATCGGTTCAAACAGGCCGCACTCACCGCTCTGGCATTGTGCTGGTTTGCGGCCATCGCCACTGGCTTCTGGTGGTTCCAGGCCAGGCTGATCGTATCCTTCGATGCTGACCAGCGCATTCTGGAACAGTTTCCCCGGTTAGGGGATTATGGGGCGGCCTTGTCTCAGGAGATGCCAGCAAACCCTGAGTACCGCAGAGCCAGGGTCATTATTGTTAAAGACCCTCAGTGCCAGTGCAATCGGTATTCTACAGACCATCTTGCTGCGCTGCAGACCGAGTACGGTACATCTACCACGTTCGATACGACCCGGTTGAGCGATCTGCCAGTGGCCATGCGATCCCTCATTCCTGCCACACCGTTTGTGTTGGTTCAACAACCCGGCGGTGCTTTGGTTTACGCCGGACCTGTGAACAGCGGCGTCACGTGCACATCCAACACCAGCTTTCTGGAAACCGTACTGCAACGCCCTGTGGACACTGCCCTCCAGATTCCACTGCTGGCCCGTGGCTGCTATTGCGCAAATCGGTCCGCCAGTACAACTTAGCACTCTGGTAGGGTCACCAACTTTGGTGCCCGCTGAAACCCCCCGACAACAAGCCTCTGTTATTGCTGTGCGGGCGTCAGTAAACTCGCACCTACTGCAAACACCCGCTGGACCAAACCATGAAAACAACACACCTGCCGCTGCCTTCACCGGCACCCGGCATGCAACGTCACCTGACCGTTCATGAATACGGCGATGGCCCCCGCAAAGCCTACTTGCAGGCGGGTTTGCACGCCGATGAATGGCCTGGCTTGCTGACGCTTCAGCATTTGATGGAAAAACTGGACACTCTTGAGCAGGCAGGCCAGATCCGCCAGCGCATTGTGATTGTGCCTTTCGCCAATCCGGTCGGTATGAACCAGCGGTTGTTCGGCAAATTTCCAGGCCGGTTTGACGCCACCACCGGGCAAAACTTCAACCGGGGCATGTCGCTGTCAACCGGAGCGCTGACGCACAGAGTGGGCCACTTGCTAAATGCAGAGGCCGACCAGAATGACGTGCAAGTACGCGACGCCCTGCGCCAGTTGGTTGAGGAAAAACCGGCCCACTACGAAATCGAAGCCCTGCATAAAGCCCTGCTGAGCCAGTCAATAGACGCCCACCTGATGCTCGACCTGCATTGTGACGACCACGCTCTTCCGCATGTGTTTTACGGCGATCACCAACGCCCGACTGGCGCTCAATTGTCCGATTGCCTCGGTTTCGCCATCCGGCTCGAGGAAGACGTTCGGGGCACGGTGGCCTTTGACGGCAGCCACACCCAACCCTGGATCACCCTGGCCGAAAACACCGGCAAACCCTTTGCCGAACCCTGCTTTGCCGCCACGGTGGAACTGCGCGGCCAGAAAGACGTCAGCGACGCTCTGGCCCGGCAGGATGCCGAGGGGCTACTGGCGTTTCTTGAGCAACAGGGGTTTGTTTCAAACAGCGGCGCCACAGCCCAGCCACAACAGGGCGACACTCTGAGCATCAACGTTGATCAGGTAAAAGTCATCACGTCACCTGCCAATGGTCTGGTGGTGTATCACCGGGCGCTCGGAGACTGGGTAGACGCCGGCGACCTTCTGGCCGAGATCGTTCTGCTCGATAGCCATCGCCCGGAACGGGTACCGGTACCCGCGCCCGCCAGTGGTCGCCTGTTCAGCCAGACCAACACCTTTCTGACTTCGCCCGGAGCCAGCATCGGCATGATTGCCAGTAAGGATCAGCAGATTCAGCCGGGAACCCAGCTGAGTTATTAATACGCAGGATTCAAATTTAGCAATAGATTAGCGATGGGTGGCCGGGCTGCTTCTGCGGGGGTATCTGAGGCATGGATGCCGAAGTTAAGCCAACAGGGAGGTTTTCACGGCGCCCCCGCAGGAGCAGCCCGGCCACCCGTCGCGGACTCAAGGCGCTGTTGACGACCCGAAGTTGATGAGCCCAAAGGGCTCAGATCATGCCTGAGCGGCCATAATCCGTTCGTACTTGTCCTGCAGTTGGGTTTTGCTTTCAACGTGCGACGGGTCGTGGGGAATGCAATCGACCGGGCAAACTTGCTGGCACTGGGGTTCATCGTAATGTCCCACGCATTCGGTGCACAACTGCGGGTCGATTACGTAGATTTCCTCGCCCTCGGAAATCGCATCGTTGGGACACTCCGGCTCACACACATCGCAGTTGATGCATTCATCGGTGATGAACAGGGCCATGACAACATCCTCTCACAGTCTGCCTCGCGGCAATGGTGTAGCTAAGCGGAATCAATCGTTCTGCTGATAAATCTCAGCCAAAGCTTCTTGTACAATCGGGTGCACCATTTTGGTGACATCCCCGTGCAGCAGGGAGATCTCACGAACAAAGGTAGACGAAATGAAGGAATACTGCTCGGATGGCGTCAGAAACAAGCTCTCGACATCCGGTGCCAGCACCCGGTTCATGTTAGCCAGCTGAAATTCATATTCGAAGTCACTGACCACTCTCAAGCCCCGTAAAATGGTTTGAGCACCTTTCTCGTGGGCAAAGTCGACCAACAGGTTGCGAAACCCTTCAACTTCCACATTGCCCATGTCTTTGGTGACTTTGCGAGCCAGAGCAACACGTTGCTCCAGGCTGAACAGCGGCTTTTTCTTCGGGCTGGCCGCGACGGCGACGATAACCTTATCGAATTGCCGCAGACCCCGTTCGACCAGATCCATATGCCCATAGGTAATGGGGTCGAAGGTGCCTGGGTATACTACGGTGCGTACCATGTTGCGCTCCCGGTTATTCAACGCGCGCGAATGTTACCCCAGCCGCCCGGACGGCACAAATCAATGGACCTGGTTCCATGGCACAGGCACCGCCGGCAACCGTTACTCGCGTTTTGGCAACTGGGTATTCCAGTTATCTGAGAAAAAATCGTCTCAATTGCCGTTGCACCCATCCATCATAGGGTGGATACACCAGTTTGAGGCTGTTCAGCTTTTGCTTGCCCACCACCGGTTTCAGTTTGGAAAACGTGTCGAATCCGGCTTTGCCGTGATAGTGCCCCATTCCGCTCGCCCCTACACCGCCAAAGGGAATGTTATCCAGGGTGGCGTGAAATAACGCCTCATTGACCACCAGCGCGCCGCTGTGGGTACTGTGTTCGAACTTGGCCTGCCAGTTCCGGTCGTACCCAAAGAGGTAGAGGGCCAGTGGCCGGGGTCGGCTGTTAATGAATCGCTGTGCTTCCAAGTCGTTTTCGCACGGGATGATGGGCAAAATGGGGCCGAACAACTCTTGCTGCATGACCGTGCTGTCCAGTGAGACGCTGGTTAGCAATACCGGGGGCATTTTGCCGCTGCTGACATCCAGACCGGGTGGCTGATCGCCCCAGTGAAGGTGGGCACCATCGGCCTCGGCTTGCTGCAACCATGAATCCAACCGCTGGCGCTGACGCTCGTTGACGATCGAGGAATATTCCGGGTTATCGATGACTTTGCCGTACATGCGGCTCACCGACTGGTGGAAGGCGTCGATAAAGGCGTCAATACGATCCGGCGGGCATAAAATATAGTCCGGGGCGATGCAGGTCTGGCCTGCGTTCAGGCACTTGCCAAACGCCAGCCGTTCGGCCGCTTCAGCAATCGGAATGCTGGAATCGATAACGGCCGGGCTTTTCCCGCCGAGTTCGAGTGTAACAGGCGTCAGGTTCTGCGCCGCGGCCGCCATCACCGCCTTGCCCACCTCGGTGGAGCCAGTAAACAGCAGATGGTCGAACGCCAGGGCCGAGAATGCGCGGGCTACATCGACATCGCCATTGATGACCGTGATCACGCCATCGTCAAAAGTTTCGTCGATCAGCTTCTCAAACAGCGCGCCGAAGGCTGGCGTGAATTCGGACACCTTCACCATGCAATGATTGCCTGCTGCCAGTGCCGCTGTCATTGGCCCCACCGCCAGATAGAGCGCATAGTTCCAGGGTACGATAATCCCGGCTACACCAAGCGGTTGCGGCAATACCTTGCTGTGGGCGGGCTGAAACAGCAATGGCACCAGATGTTTCCGCGCTTTCATCCAGCCTTTCAGATGTCGCAGCGTGTGGTTAATCCCGAGAATGGACGGCAGTACTTCAGCGTTCAGCGTCTCCCCTTTGGAGCGGCAGCCAAAATCCTGATTCAGGGCCTCAGCCAGTGCAGTCTGGTTATCCAGAATCAGTTGTTTCAGTTGCTGCAAGCGAAAACGCCGCTCAGCCAGGCTGGGGTAAGGATGCAACCGATAGGCGGCCTGTTGACGGTCAAATCGGGCTTTAAGCATGTCCGGAGTCATTCGCACCTCTGAGAAGGTTAAAAAATTACTCTAGGCCAGTCAGTGAAGACGGGTCAATGTCAGCCGGTCAGTTCCCGTCCATTGCCGTCCCGGTCCATTGATAGAGTCGCATGCTGACGTCGCCACTGTGCTTTTCCTTCATCAATTGCAACCCGCCAGGCACGGCCAGTGTCTGCTGCCTGGGGCTTTCCAGGTAAATCAGGGCACGATCGGCAAGGCGCTTCCGGGCAATCAGCGCCGAGAGGGCATCGGTCCACAACCCGGCCGCGAAAGGCGGATCCAGAAAGACCAGATCAAACGGCTCGGTCTCTGCCCGTGCCAGCCAGTCCAGCGCATCGCATTGCACCACGGTTGCAGCACAACCGAGTGTCGAAACGGCTTGCTTCAGGCTGGCCACGGCTAGTGGTTGCTTCTCCAGCAGCCAGACATGCGCGGCCCCGCGCGAGGCCGCTTCAAGCCCCAGCGCACCGGTGCCGGCAAAGGCATCCAGCACCCTGGCGCCCGGGGTCTGTACCTGCAGCCAGTTAAACAGGGTTTCGCGCTGGCGGTCGCCGGTGGGCCTGAGCCCTTCCAAATTGGCAATACCAAGCCGGCGCCCCCGGTATTCACCACCAATGATGCGCAGCGACCCTGCGCCCCGGGCAGGGCCTTTTCGAGCGGGTTTGGGCATAGTGTCCTCTTAATCGACGATGGGCATGACAGGTTATGGCTGGCTGTTCGCCCGGGCCGCATTCACATCTTCCAGCGTAATAGCTGACAAGCGTTGTTGCTGCGATACCAGAAAATCGGAAGGTAAATCGTACACCGCAGAGGTCACCAGATAGCGATGAATCTGTTCGCCGCTTCGGCTGCGTTGCTCGGCCGAGGCCGTATAGGCCGCTCTGACGGGCTCAAGCTCCTCGTCCGTCACTGCCTGGAACAGATCGTTGCTGAGCGTCTGGTTGATCAGCACCTGGCTGGTTTCTGCCCGATGGTCCCAGCGCACCTGGGGATCATACCCACTCAGCCGCTGCTGTAAAACGCCCACCCAGAGCAAAAATGCCAGCTGTTCATTGGTACCCATGGGCGGTGACCTCAACCGGCCCAGCGAGGGCTGGGGCGCAACCTGATTGACCATCCCCTCGCCCGACAGGGGCTCCAACAGGCGCATGGCGATGGCCATGCGATCGTCATCGAGATCACCACTGATGACCACCGAGCGGTTGTCTCCATCGGGCAACCAGCTTTGCAAAAAATCAACACTGGTCTCAAGGGCGGCCGTATCGGCCGGGTTAACCACCGTTACCTGAAACTGCCCACCCCGGCGAGAGGTACTGACCGCCGCATCGATGGCAATGTCCAGTTGCTCGGTCGGAATCAGATCCTGGGTGATGGTCAGCCGCAACTGACGGGCCTGGTCCAGGTCGACCGTCCACAATGTGCGACCAGGGGCCTGCTCATCGGTTGCCACAGCCAGGTCATCCAAAAACCAGGCCTGGGGCTCGACGACCTCGGAGACAACACCCTCTTCCTGGCCCACCAGGTTGAACACCACGATCAGAGGAATGGTCACGAAAATGATGAGCCAGAGTGTGCGGCGACTGAAATGGAACATGAGACGGATGGGGTTCCTGTGCAAATCCAATAGGGAAAATCAATGTACTGACAACGATCAGTTTACACCATCCATGGCGTTTCTTGCCCTGCCGCCGGTATATCTCCCGCGCATTCCCTCTAGCGCCTGAATTAACATTATTGAAAGATACTGTTCATATTTCATAGTTCAGTTTTCGTTGAAATGATTAGCGATGGCTGCCTGGGGCGCCTCCATGGGGGAGTCCGCAGCAGGGATGCTGCGGCCTAGGCTCCAAGGATGGATTGAGTGGGCGGCATCCCGCCCGACCCCACGGAGGCGTCCCAGGCAGCCGTTGCGGACCATTGCCACCAAGCGAACCCGAACTATGTAACTTGCGTAATAAGGCTTTGGCTGGCGGGTGCATTTTGCTAGCATAGCGCGGCTTTTATCGCAGTTTTTCTGAACTGCCCGGCAACACAGCGGGCCCAGTCCCGAGGTTGGTTGCTCTTTATACGGCATCGATCCGCAGTTACCCATTCACCGATTACACAGGCTACAACGCTACCATGCTGGGCTTTGGCAAAAAGAAATCGAAACCCGAAACCGAACAGACCAAGCCGGAAGCGCCGGCAGAATCCCTTTTTTCCCGCATCAAACAGGGGCTGGGCCGCACCCGATCGACCTTTACCGATGGCCTGGCTTCGATGTTTCTGGGCAAAAAAAGCATCGATGACGACCTGCTCGAAGAGCTGGAAACCCAGTTACTGACGGCCGACGTCGGCATAGAGGCCACAGCCGCCATCGTTGAAGAATTGACCGAACGGGTGGGTCGCAAGGAGCTCAAAGACGGCGATGCCCTGCTCTATGCCCTGCGCGACACTCTGGTGCACCAGCTGCAACCGGTCGAATCGCCACTGGTCGTCGACGGTTCACAAAAACCCTATGTGATCCTCGTCGTTGGCGTAAACGGTGTGGGTAAAACCACCACCATTGGCAAATTGACCAAAAAATTCCAGAGCGACGGCCATTCCGTCCTGCTCGCCGCCGGCGACACCTTTCGGGCTGCGGCCGTCGAACAATTGCAGGTATGGGGCGAGCGCAACAAGGTGCCGGTTATTGCCCAGCACACCGGGGCCGACAGCGCCTCCGTTATTTTTGATGCCGTTCAGGCCGCGCAATCGCGCGGTGTTGATGTGGTGATTGCCGACACTGCCGGTCGACTGCACAACAAAGACAACCTGATGAACGAACTGGCGAAGGTCGTCCGGGTGATGAAAAAGTTGGATGAGGCGGCTCCGCACGAAGTGCTGCTGGTACTCGACGCCGGTACCGGCCAGAACGCCATCAGCCAGGCCCAGAACTTCACCGATGCCGTCAACCTGACCGGCCTGGCCCTGACCAAATTGGATGGTACCGCTAAAGGCGGCGTTATTTTTGCGCTGGCGAAAAAACTCGGCATTCCGGTTCGCTTTATCGGGGTCGGGGAACAAGTCGACGACTTGCGTCCCTTCAATGCCCGCGATTTTGTCGATGCCCTGCTGGATACTCGTGCCGAATGATTCACTTCGATCAGGTCAGCAAACGCTACGAAGGCGGGCACGAAGCCCTGTCGAGCATCAGCTTGCACATAGAAAAAGGCGAAATGGTGTTTCTGACTGGCCACAGCGGTGCCGGCAAAAGCACCCTGCTTAAACTGATCACCCGCATTGAAAAAGCCTCCTCTGGTCAGTTACGGGTTAACGGCCAGATTCTGAATCGGTTGCGCCGCTCACAGATTCCGCATTTCCGGCGCAACCTGGGCATCGTGCACCAGGACCATCAATTGCTGATGGATCAGACTGTATACGACAACGTTGCTCTGCCACTGATTATAGCCGGTGAGCACCCCAAAGACGTAACACGCCGGGTGCGTGCGGCGCTCGATAAGGTAGGGCTGCTGGAACGGGAGAAGTATCGCCCTATACAGTTGTCCGGCGGTGAACAACAGCGGGTTGGCATTGCCCGCGCCGTGGTTAAAAAACCAGCGATACTATTGGCCGACGAGCCAACCGGTAACCTCGACCCGGGTTTATCACGGGACATTATGGAATTGTTCTCCGAATTCAACCGCGTCGGCACCACGGTGCTGATTGCCAGCCACGACCTGGGGCTGATCGCCCGGCTCAATTACCGGGTTGCATCGCTTCAGGACGGGAAGCTGATGAGCACGCCGTTTGAGGGGAGGCGCACGTGAGCACCCGAACGCCAAACCGGCCTACTGCCAAAAAGCCTGTACAGAATTCCGCCAACCGTCGGCGTGACAGCGCTCCGGGCAACCGCTCAGCCTGGCTGCGCCACCACCGCGACTGCGCCAGTCAATCCCTGATGCGCCTGTTACGCAGCCCGGTGTCGAGTGCCCTGACCTGGCTGGTCATTGCCATTTCGCTTACCCTACCCACCCTGTTCTACCTCGCGCTGTCCTCTTTACAGGCACAAACCGAGCAATGGCAGGAAGGCGGCCAGATCACCCTCTACCTGGAGCAGGGCCTGCCTGATTCAGACGGTGACCGCCTCACCCGGGAACTGGACGCCCGCCCGGAAGTCGCCCGCGCTTACTACATCAGCGCCGACGAAGCCTGGACGTCGTTTCAGGAAACCCTGTCAATCAACCGGCAGGCACTGGGGTTCACCGACAACCCCCTGCCCGCCAGCATTGTCGTGGTTCCGTCACAACAAAACAGCAGTCAGCTCGAAGCCCTGCAATTGATCATTCGCGGCTTGCCGGAAGTCGAGGATGTGCAACTCGACCTGGCCTGGATCGACCGGCTGAACCGGTTTCTGGAGCTGATCTACAGCATCGTCACCGGTTTGGCGGTGCTGCTGGGTGTCGCCGTATTGCTGGTGGTCGGTAACACCATTCGGCTGGCGATAGAATCTCGCAAGGATGAGATTCGCGTCATCAAATTGCTGGGGGCTACCGAAGCCTTTGTGCGTCGCCCCTTTGTCTATCTGGGTATCTGGTATGGCCTGCTGGGGGGCGTTGCCGCCTGGATACTGGTCACCGCCGTGGCCTGGTGGCTGCGCAGCCCGCTTACCGCCTTCCTGAACACCTATGGCCTGGAGGCCAATGTCTCCTGGCTGGGTTTTACGGATACGCTGGTCCTGATTCTGGCCTCAATCGGCGTTAGCCTCGCTGGTGCCCACATAGCTTTACAGCGCCACCTCAAGGACGCCGAGCCCCGTTGAACCGGTGTGAGGCCGCCAACGTACATTAAATAGAGCACTACCGGTGGCTGGTGACTATTGGCTATAGAATTTGGCTATCAAAAACATTAATGTTGATTGATGGTTTGCACAACATTTACCGCTGATACTAGGGTTCAAGAGCCGACTTCTGTTAATATAGTTGGTGAATTAATTTGATTTCCACCGCTTACACTGGTTTGAATGCCAGTGAGTCCGGGGGAGGGAGAAAACGTGAAACTGAACAACAGTGTTCCTGCGCTTGCTTTGGATTCTTTGGCCCCGGGTCAAAGCCTCGAGTCGTATATACAGTCGGTCAATACCTTTGACCTGCTCACGGCCGATGAAGAGAAAGAGCTGGCTGAGCGCTTGTACTATCAGGAAGACATCGATGCGGCTCGTCGCCTGGTGTTGTCTCACCTGCGCTTTGTTGTTCACATCGCCAAGAGCTATTCAGGCTATGGGCTCAACCAGGGCGATCTGATTCAGGAAGGCAACGTCGGGCTGATGAAAGCCGTTCGTCGTTTCAACCCCGAAGTGGGTGTGCGCCTGGTCTCTTTTGCCGTGCACTGGATCAAGGCTGAAATTCACGAGTACATTCTACGCAACTGGCGCATTGTGAAAGTGGCTACCACCAAGGCGCAACGCAAGTTGTTCTTCAACCTGCGCAGCTCTAAAAAGCGTCTGGGCTGGTTGAACGAGCGTGAAGCACAGGACATCGCCGATGACCTGGGCGTGAACCTGAAAACGGTTTACGAAATGGAAGGTCGCCTTACAGCTCATGACGCCACCTTCGATGCGCCCAATGAAGACGACGATGAAGGCCCTGCCATGTTTCCGGTTCATTACCTGCAGGCTCAGGGCGCTGACCCGGCGGCCCTGGTCGAACAGGATAACTACGAAACAGACGCCAACGACCAGTTATTTGCGGCTCTGGAAGACCTGGATGATCGTTCCAAAGACATCATTCAAAAGCGCTGGCTGAGTGATAACAAAGCCACTTTGCATGAATTGGCCGATGTCTATGGCGTTTCCGCTGAGCGCATCCGTCAGTTGGAAAAGAACGCGATGAAGAAAGTCAAAAAAGCCATGACCATCGATTTCTGATCGACAGGTCTGGCCTGAAAAAGCCGCTGCAAAGCGGCTTTTTTATGTCTGACTGATGCCGGCTTTGCAACGCAACACAGCCTTCAAACCTGACTGCTAACCGGGAACCAACCGCTATGTCTCACAGTCGAAGACTCACCGCAGTGGCAGCCTTGCTGGCCGGGCTCAGTGTTGCTTTGGGTGCGTTCGGCAGTCATGCGCTGGAAACCCTGGTCACCCCGCAGCGACTGGATACCTGGGATACTGCCGTTCACTACCAGATGCTTCATGCCCTGGCACTGCTCTGGTCAGGCCTTTATCTTCAGCACTACCCACATCGAGGCGTGCTAACCTCCGCGCTGCTGATACTCGCAGGCACCCTGATTTTTTCTGGCAGCTTGTACGCCCTGGTTCTATTGGATGTTCCTGCACTGGGAGCTATTACACCAATTGGTGGGGTTATATTAATTACCGGCTGGTTTACCCTGGCCTGGCACCTGGCCCGTGGCCACTGATGCATCCGAGAACAAACCTGGAACCCTCATGACCAACGAACTCACCCCCATACAACGCAAGGTTCGCAGTTTTGTCATGCGCACCGGACGCATGACCGAAGGTCAGAAACTGGCTCTGGAAAATGGCTGGCCAGCGCTGGGACTCGATCTCAGTCACGGCCCCTATGATTTGCCGCAGGTATTTGGTCGGCGAGCACCCGTTATTTTTGAAATTGGATTCGGCAACGGTGACTCTTTACTGAGCATGGCTCAACAAGCTCCGGAAAAAGACTTTATCGGGGTAGAGGTACATACGCCCGGTGTCGGACGACTGTTGCATCATGTTCAGGAAGACGGGGTTAGTAACCTGCGCGTGTGCAAGGAGGATGCGGTCGAGTTCCTGACTCACTGCATTGCTGACCACAGCCTCGATACCGTGCAACTGTTCTTCCCCGACCCCTGGCACAAGAAACGCCACCACAAGCGACGCATCGTTCAACCGGAATTTGCCGCCTTGTTGCGGAAAAAATTGAAGCCGGGCGGCACTTTCCACATGGCTACTGACTGGCAAAACTACGCCGAACACATGCTCGGTGTGATGGAAGCGGCCGAGGGCTGGGAAAATACTCAGGGAAGCGGCTGCTATCTACCCGGCCGACCCGAGCAACGGCCCGAAACCAAGTACGAGCGACGTGGCATTCGCCTGGGTCATGGGGTCTGGGACTTGGAGTTCAGAACCATCTGAGTGGCGCTCAGTGGCCCGGAGAGACATAACCGGGCCACTGACACAAGCAGCCCTCACGTTGCGACAACCTAAACCCCAGGCTTTGATACAAGGCACTCGCATGGTAATCGGCATCAGCAATGATGATTTGCCGGCTGGCTCTTGTGGCAACCCATTGAGCCAGATGATGGATCAGCGTGCGAGCAATGCCCTTATTCTGAAAGTCCGGTATTACCTGAACCTGCTGATAACGGGCCAGATCATTCAAGGTAAACACACCGGCATAGCCCAGCAGACGATCACCTATAAAGGCTCCAAAAAAATCTCCGTACCCCGCTCGCTCCAGGTCTCGATAGGTTTTTTCGCGACCTGCCAGGTACCTTCTGTAACCCGCCTCCTCATGACCGGCATCACGTTCGGTGACAGCGATCTCCCGCCATTGTGACCAGATGGATTCATCATCGTCAAAAGGCGTTATTCGAATCTCAGTATTCAGACGATGGGGGCTAATCAGCGCATCGCTTGGCATCGCCAGAACATGGTTCTCTGTAAACTCATAATTGGTATTCACAAAACCGCGGATATCCGTCTCTTCTGAGGCCTCCACGACAGGCCAGATAAAGGCTCGATGCCTGATACCAGCCACACCTTCAAATGCCTGATCAAAGGCCTGCTCCCAGTGGTAGCTGGATTTTTTCGACAACGGTACTTTAAGCGCCAGGAAATTACCGAAATAAAAATCCGGCGACGCCGGCGTCCGGTAAACCGCGTAGTCGGCGTGATCAATTAATTCGGACTCCAGATGCGAGACAATAAAATCGCTTTGAACACCCAGGCTGATGGGATGATGCATAGTGCGCCGCGGCTGTTTTTGGTGGATGAGTGAACTTTATACCACACCCGAAATAACTGCGCCGCTCCCGCTACCGCCCGCCCTACGGGAGAGGGTACTCTTCAGGCTTTTTCTTTTTCCCATGCATAAAAAAAATCGAAACGTCGAACCGCCCGAACCATCTCTGGCCTGGGGTTGGTATTAAAAGCTTGAACAAACGGCAGGACAGCCGTTCTGGACGACGCCAGTCGCCCGCAGGGTCGATGCCAGGGAGGGCATCGATCACCATGACCCCGGTCATCGTCTGTCGAACAAAAGCCACAGGCATAAAAAAACCCCAGACCATTGCTGGCCTGGGGTAGGTATTAAAAGCTTGACGATGACCTACTCTCACATGGGGAGACCCCACACTACCATCGGCGAGGCTGCGTTTCACTTCTGAGTTCGGCAAGGGATCAGGTGGTTCCACAGCTCTATCGTCGTCAAGCAAACTGGTTGGTCGCTGTCGTATGGCTCGCCTCTGCTCTCTTTGGCAGGGCGTGCTCGTAACAGCGCACCGAATGCGCTCTAATCAAGTCTGTTGCTTATCAAAGTCCGTTCGTCAGTACCAAGCGGGATCGTAGTCTTGCTTCATCTTTCCATCGGCGACCAACACCCCTTGGGCGTTATATGGCCAAGCCGCACGGGCAATTAGTACAGGTTAGCTCAACGCCTCGCAGCGCTTACACACCCTGCCTATCAACCAGGTAGTCTTCCTGGGCCCTTTAGGAGACTCGAAGTCTCAGGGAAAACTCATCTTGAAGGGGGCTTCCCGCTTAGATGCTTTCAGCGGTTATCCTGTCCGAACGTAGCTACCGGGCAATGCGATTGGCATCACAACCCGAACACCAGGGGTTCGTCCACTCCGGTCCTCTCGTACTAGGAGCAGCTCTTCTCAATTTTCCAACGTCCACGGCAGATAGGGACCGAACTGTCTCACGACGTTCTAAACCCAGCTCGCGTACCACTTTAAATGGCGAACAGCCATACCCTTGGGACCGGCTTCAGCCCCAGGATGTGATGAGCCGACATCGAGGTGCCAAACACCGCCGTCGAT
>NZ_JBDWXV010000004.1:0-3088 GCF_039982735.1 Saccharospirillum sp.
AGCGACGTGCGGCAACGTTCGTGCTCAGCGTGAGTAACGATTCAGTATGTGCTACGACTGGGTATTTTCGAACAGGGATAAAGAGGACTTGAGGTATTCGAGAGGAGAGGAAAAATGGCGGTGGGCCAGGGATTCGAACCCCGGGAAGGCTACTAACCTTCGGCGGTTTTCAAGACCGCTGCATTCAGCCACTCTGCCAGCCCACCGTTTTTTCCATTACTGCCTTGCGACAGCGGGGAGCATGATACCGGAATTGCCTGCGCTGTCAACGCCTCACCTGAAACCCGCTTCAATTTCTAACATTACCGGCATTTAATGAAATCCACACAGCAGTTTCGTGTCGTAAACGATTGAAAGTTGCGATTCTGACACTATGATGGAACACAGTATCCAGACGTTATCAACGGAGAAGACAATGGAAGACAGACGATTCGGCGCTCAGAACAATCAGGGAGCTTATTCAGCACCTCAGACCGAGCGGGCGACGACCGGTATCAGCGCAGATGCCATGAATGTGTTGCGGAACACCTACATGCTCCTGGGCATGACTCTGGCGTTCTCGGCACTGACCGCATTCCTGAACATGAACGGCACCCATCCTGGTTTTCTCATCACCATTGTGGGTTACATTGGCCTGCTATTCGCCACCTATAAGCTGAAGAACAGCCCCTGGGGCATCGTTACCACGTTCGCACTGACCGGCTTCATGGGATACACCCTGGGCCCGATCATCGGCGCATTCGTGGCCGCTGGCGCGTCCCAGATTGTAGCCCAGGCCCTGGCCCTGACAGCTGTCGCTTTCGTGGGTCTGTCCGCAACTGCGATCATCACCAAGAAAGACTTCAGCTTCCTGTCCAGCTTCCTGACAGCCGGTGCTTTTGTCCTGATTGGCGCCATGCTGCTGGCTTTCTTCATGGAAAGCTCCGTACTGCAACTGGCAGTATCGGCAGGCTTCACCATCTTTGCCTCGATCATGATCCTGTTTGAAACCAGCCAGATCATCAAAGGCGGTGAGCGCAACTACATTATTGCGACCGTTGGCCTGTACGTGTCCATCTACAACCTGTTTGTCAGCCTGCTGCACCTGCTGTCTGCATTCAGCGGCGACGACTGAGCCCAGGCTGAGTCCATCGTCAAGCGAGCCCCGGCCTTTGCCGGGGTTTTTGCTTTCTGTAAACTGAAATCTTTCTGGCCAGATTCATCATCATGACCCATTCCACGACCCACGCCACGACCCGCACCGCAACTCCGTCGTTTACCCTGGTTATCACTGGAGCGCCCTACTCTTCCCAGGCGCCGCAAACCGCGCTCAGCTTCGCCAAGGCGACTGTAGCCGCTGGCCACACTATTGACCGGGTCTTTCTCTATGGCGATGGCGTGCACCTCGCCTCAGCCCTGGTGGCAGCACCGTCTGATGAGACCCACTGGCCGAAGCGCTGGGCAGCATTCCTAGAGGAACATGAGATTCCTGGAGTTGCCTGCATTGCATCGGCATTGCGCCGGGGACTGGTCGACGGCGACGAGCAGAAACGCTACCAACTCGGTGCCAACAACCTGCTGAAACCCTTCACGATCGCGGGGCTTGGGGAATGGGTTGAAGGCAATATCAAGTCAACCCGGACCATCTACTTCCACGCGGGAGCCTGACTATGGGTATGCTCATTATCATCGATCAGCCGCCCTACGGCACTTGGGCGGGCCGTGAGGCGCTGGATATGGCCTTTGCCCTGGCCGCCTTCGACCAACCGGTAAGCCTGCTGTTCTCTGGCGCTGGCGTGAACTGGCTGCGCAAAGCGCAGGATACTGCGGGTATTGAGCAGAAATCCGTCGAGAAGAACCTGGCAGCCGCCCCCATATTTGGCATTAAAGCCATCCTGGCCGACCGGGCCGCCTGCGAACGCTACAACCTGGACATCAAGACCATGATCGACGGCGCGCAACTCACCGACGCCAACGCAGAGTTGATGGCACAATACTCCCAAGCCACATTCGCGGGTTAACCTGCTTGCTGAACAACCACTCGGACAGCCAACAATGAACCGATTGCACACCCTGCACATTCTGAACAAAACCCCGGACCACCCCCGATTTAGCGAGTGTCTGGGCACACTCGGCCCGGATGATGCGGTGGCATTAACCGAGAACGGCGTACTCGGGCTGGTTTCATCCAAGGCACTCAGCTCGGTACAGACCTACGCGCTGGCCGCCGACCTGGGCGCTCGCGGCTTGTCCGAGGACAACCTTGGGGCGGCACCCATCGACTACGCAGAGCTGGTCAACCTGACCCTGCAAGCAGAACGCGTCATCAGTTGGTGAATCATGACTAGAACCACCCCCGAGAGAAACAACGAGGGTTTTCTCGAAGACGCATGGGCCTGGAGCCCGGACGTTGCGGTTGAAATTGGCGCCGAGGACGGCCTGGAGTTAGACGAAAAACACTGGGAAATCATCACGTTTTTAAGGGAATTTTATAAAGAACACGAGATCTCACCACCCTCAAACAGGCTGTTCGTGAAAGCGGTAAAAGATGCCATGGGAGAGGAAAAAGGCAACAGCATCTACCTGATGCACCTGTTTCCCGGCACTCCCGCAAAAACGGCCTGCCGGATTGCCGGCCTGCCAAGGCCGACTAACTGCCTTTGATGCTCAGGACTTAGTGGGGCTGTTTCTTTGCGGTCTTGCGCTGTCGTGCGCGGACTTACGCTCCAGATCCGAGGCCGTCCCAAGGAAACTGCTCAGGCCATTCTCAAACAGCCCGGAACCGAATTTCAGGAACTGACGGGTCGACTCCCGAACCGTGCCATCCAACGCACTCTCCGGCAGATCCCTGACGGCCTCGGAAACGCCTCGTTTAACGCCACGAGTCACTTTCGGCTCAATGTCTCGGGTTGCCTCGATCAACTCGGCCACCTTACGGTCCAGGTGCGGACGAGCGATCAACCGCCAGAAACCGGCCAAAACCAGGCTCACCGTCGCTGCTGTAATCAGTACCTGTAGTGCTATGTCTGCCCAAGCCGGCATAACGCTTCTCCCGCTCCACGAGCCTAGATGGGTATTCGGATGTTCAGGAACACCAATGACAAAAACT
>NZ_JBDWXV010000005.1:0-7365 GCF_039982735.1 Saccharospirillum sp.
GCCTGGCAACCGATGGTATGACCAACCACCACCCCCAGCACCAGATTGGCGTACCAGGGCAAACCCGCCAGCAAAATCGTCGCGATCCCACCCCAGATGATCAACTGCAGCGGCACAAACCAGATCACCCGCCAGGTTTGCGCCTTGAACGTGTCGGCCGGCAGGTCCTTCTTCATGCGGTCTCTGAGCTCACGCTCGTCGGGCTTCCCATAGATGGCTTGGCCCGAGGCATCGGGCTTCACGGCTGCGTTCATTCGTCACCTTTACTCTTTCGAAAAATCAGATCGACGCACTCGCCATTTTATTTGAGAGTACACTTGTGCGCTGAATCTACCGGAAGAAAATACTGATGACAATGCCTATTCTATAAAATCCATTTAAAATAGATTGTAATGCGTACACCTGTACCATTAAAGCAAAGAACGCTCAGAACCACCGGGCACAAGTTCAGGCCATAAAAAAACGGGAGCCCAAGGGCTCCCGTTTCACATTCACGCTGAACAGCGTCGTTATCAACTACCAGACAGTGACTGATCCGATGGATCAATTTCCATCTGCTGGATTGCGATGACCGCCTGAGTCCGGTTACGAACCCCCAGCTTGCGAAATACCGCGGTGATGTGGGCCTTGATGGTGGCCTCGGACACATCCAGATCGTAGGCGATCTGCTTGTTCAGAAGCCCTTCGGCCAACATGCCCAACACCCGGAACTGCTGCGGTGTCAGCGACGCCAGCTTCTCGGAAAAATCCGTGGCGTCCGAATGCATGCGCTCAATCTTGTCCGCCACTCCGGCTGGCAGCCAGACGTCACCTTCCAGAACGTCCTGGATGGCCTCGGTGATGGTGGGCAGGGGCGCTGATTTGGGGATGAACCCGGACGCACCGTAGTCGATCGAGCGACGCATGACCTGCATCTCTTCCGATCCTGACACAACCACCACTGGCAACCCCGGGTACTGTCCGCGCATGAACACCAGCCCGGAGAAGCCATGGGCGCCCGGCATGTTCAGATCCAGCAAGACCAGATCCGCATCCGGGTGCGACTCTACCGCCGCCTGCAGGGCCTTGATGCTATCGACTTCAACCGTCTCGGCATCGGGCACCGCCTGACTGACCGCCTGCTTCAATGCTGCGCGAAACAACGGGTGATCATCAGCGACGATAATTGTTTGTGCCATTCAACGGGTTCCTTAACAGGGTTACGGTCTTAAATGCGACCTTATTTGAATTCACGACTGCTGATCAGCTCATCAACCACACCCGGGTCTGCCAAGGTGGAAGTGTCTCCAAGCTGGTCGTGCTCGTTAGCAGCAATTTTACGCAAAATCCGCCGCATAATCTTGCCCGAACGAGTTTTTGGCAGTCCAGGTGCCCATTGAATCACATCTGGCGAGGCAATCGGACCGATTTCCTTGCGCACCCACTGGACCAGCTCTTTCTTCAGCTCATCGGATGACTCTTCGCCCTGCACCAGGGTGACATAAACATAGATGCCCTGCCCCTTGATGTCGTGTGGAAAGCCAACCACAGCAGCTTCAGCGACCTTGTCATGGGCGACCAGCGCGCTTTCGACTTCCGCCGTACCCAACCGGTGACCGGACACGTTCAGGACGTCGTCAACACGGCCGGTAATCCAGTAATAACCGTCTTCATCCCGGCGCGCGCCATCACCGGTGAAATACCGGCCCTTATAAGTGCTGAAGTACGTCTGCTTGAAACGCTCATGATCACCGTAAATGGTGCGCATCTGCCCCGGCCAGCTATCCAGAATCACGAGATTGCCCTCGGCCTTACCCTCCAGGATGTTGCCATCGTTATCGACCAGGGCCGGTTTGACACCAAAGAACGGCACGGTCGCCGAACCAGGTTTGAGATCGGTGGCGCCCGGCAGCGGCGAAATCAGGATGCCGCCGGTTTCGGTCTGCCACCAGGTATCCACGATCGGACATTTGCTGTTACCAATGACCCGGTGATACCACTCCCAGGCTTCCGGGTTAATTGGCTCACCGACCGAACCCAGCAGTTTCAGGCTGTCGCGCTTGGTACCGTCCATGCAGGACGCACCCTCAGCCATCAGCGCCCGAATGGCGGTGGGCGCCGTGTACAGGATGTTAACCTGATGCTTGTCGACCACCTGTCCCATACGGGAACTATCCGGGTAGTTGGGCACCCCCTCAAACAGCACGGTGATTGCACCGTTACACAATGGGCCGTACAAAATGTAGCTGTGACCAGTCACCCAACCAAAGTCTGCGGTGCACCAGTATACGTCGCCGTCGTGATAGTCGAATATATACTCGTGCGTCATCGACGCGTACACCATGTAACCACCGGTTGTGTGCAACACGCCTTTGGGCGCACCGGTGGACCCCGAGGTGTACAGCATGAACAGCGGGTCTTCCGCATTCATCGGCTCGGGCGGGCAATCGGCCGAAGCAGATTGCATGAGATCTTCGTACTTCACATCGCGGCTATCGTCCCAGGGCACGTCGGAATTACCAGTGCGGGCAACCACCACCACTTTCTCGACTGCATCGGCACCGTCGATCTTCAGGGCCGCGTTTACATTTTTCTTCAGCGGAATCTTGCGGCCTCCACGCAAACCTTCGTCGGCCGTGACCACGAAACGGGATTTGCCGTTAACAATCCGGGCGCCCAGCGCCTCGGGCGAGAAGCCACCAAAAACCACGGAATGAATCGCCCCGATACGGGCGCAGGCCAACATCGCCACTGCGGTTTCGACAATCATCGGCATGTAAATAGTGACAACATCGCCCTTCTTTACACCCAGCCCCTTGAGCACGTTGGCAAACTTGCTGGTCTCCTCGTGCAGCTCCCGGTAGGTCACATGGCGGGAATCGGCCGGGTCGTCACCTTCGAAGATGATGGCGGTCTGGTCACCTTTTTTCTCAAGATGACGATCAAGACAGTTGGCTGAAGCATTCAGCTCGCCGTCTTCAAACCATTTGATGGACAGGTTGTCGAAATCGTAGGTTGTGTTCTTAACCTTGGTGTAGGGCTTGATCCACTCCAGGCGCTTGCCGTGCTCTGACCAGAACGCATCGGGATTCTCAACCGACTCGCGATACATTGCATTGTACTGTTCCCGATTTACCAGAGCCCGTTGGGCTACCTCCGGCGCTACTGGAAAGACGTGTTTCTCAGTCATGGTGCTCCCCCTTTTCAGAGTCTTTTGTCATTGTCGATTTGGAAAAAAGAGCGGTGAGGCCAGCTCAGGCCTGAAGTCAGACGAATGTCTGTAGTACAACATGGGTGCGACTGAACAATTAATTAGACTAACGTCCTAATGTGTCTGAACTTTTGACGCAAGCACCTGGTTAACTGCCGCGGGCCACCACAGGCACACAGCGGAAAGGTCCGCTGGACAAGAAACACCCTTAAGCATAGTCAGAACGAGGCTGTTCGCAACTTCGGCGGGAGCCGGCAAACAACGAGGATCGGCGTGGCAAAATGTGCGAGCCGACCCTGGAAGGCCGGCTCACGACTGGGGTGATGCTACGCCGCTTTTTTGCGGGTTTTAGCGGAACGGAGACTGTACAGTTTGCGCTCTTTCAGCGCGTAGCGGTTCAGGCCAGCCAGGTGGATCTTGCGCAGGTAGACACTCCAATCTATCTGGCGGGCATCAATCGGGAACAACACGCGATCCAGACCACCCATCCGGGACGACAGGGCCAACAGGCTGTCGTTCTGGAAGATGTAATCCGGCGCCGTGTAGAAGCCGAAAATAGTGGCCAGCGAGCGCGTGGTATCGAGATTTCTCAGTACCTTTAGCTCACGATTGTGGCCCAGCACTTTGAGAATCCGGCTGGTGAAACTCAGCGGGATGCGCACACCACCAACCACGGCATCGAACAGCTTCCGGTTTACGGCAATAAACGGCTTGGTCGGCCGACGATAGAACAGCTGATCATAATCCGCGTAACTGGCCTTGGCCTCGACCATCAGGTGATCAATGAATTCACCGAGTGAAATCGGGTTACTGCTACCGCTGCAGCACTGGTAAATGCGTTGTTCAGCCGGCTCTGACAGCGCCTCGGCCAGTGACAAGATAATGCTATTGGCCACCAAATCCACGGGAATGACATCGATAACGCCGGAGCGCTTGCCGGGGAACAGAGTCACTTTCTCCCGCGCGTAGGCAAGAATAATGGCATCGGCCACTTTTATCCCTTCAATCCAGCCCGGAGCTGGCTCCTCCAGGGCGCTTTCGATAATGGAGGGGCGGACAATGGTCAGGGAGCGACCAGCCAGCGCCTTCATCAATATCTGCTCGCCCAGCCACTTGGTGAAGGTATAGGTGTCGCTCCAGCCGTAGCGGTTGGCCTCCCGGATGCCAAGATCTACCAACTTTTTCTCCAAGGCCTTGCCGGCGTAGCGCGAACGCACGTCGGCGATCTTGTCGTCCAGCAGACGCACCAGTTCGTCAACCTCGTAGTGGCCATCGACACTGCGCGGCAGCGCCTCACCCGCCGGCTTGATCACCGCTTCGGACACCTGTCCGGAGTTCATGCCATTAACGTAGCAGGTCGAGACTTGCAGAACCGCCAGCCGGCGGTTCTGACGAGCCAGCTCGGCGATGTTATCGAGACAGCGAGTGTTGATCGCCAGAGCCTTATCGAGTTCTTCCCGGAAATTTACGCTGGCCGCGGAGTTGATTACGGCGTCGATGCCATTCGCCAAGGCCTGAAACTGGTAAACCGGCAGCCCAAACATCGGCTCCGTCACTTCCCCGGTCACGCAGTGAACACGCTCTTCCACAAACGCCTCAAAAGCCTCGTTGTCGTCAGAGCGCAGGCGCTCAAACACCGAAGAGGTCGCAATTTCATCGAGGAATCGCGCCCTCGCCTCCGGGTGTCGCTTGTTACCCCGAACCAAAAGGTGAATACCGCCAATATCCGGAACCGTCCGAATCAGTTTTTCAAGTACCACTTTGCCCAGGAATCCCGTTGTGCCAGTAATCAGGACATGCTTGCCACGGAGCTGTTCAAGAACTTTGGACGACGACTCTCCGGTATTCAATTGCGATGTTGCCATTGGAAGAACTCCTTCTCTATTAAATATTTCTACAACCGCTCTAACAGCCTGTCGGCGGGAAATTTATTGATGGAATGCCTAGGAAAATTCACTGCATATTGCGGGCCACGATCATCTACAGTGATTGATTTTTACACAACCAGGATTACAGTGCGGTGACACACTGCAAAAATACTCTACAAAAAGAGTAAAAGAAATGACTGAAAAAGGGGCAGATATTGAGCCTGATTTCAGGAGCGGTTGTGACCCTTCCCTGCCAGGGAACGCAGCAGCTCATTCAAGGAAATTTCCGCCGGCTGTTCCCGTAGAGCCCGCACCAGACGCTCCTGCTCGCCGAAGCTGACCCGGTCGTAAACCGGGTCCGTCTGATCGGTTTTTGCCGGTACTAGTGTCGATTTTCTAGGTGCAGTCGGCACGATCTGGTCGGCCAGGTGTCGAAGGTGGGTGGCCAGGTGCTGCCGATGCTCTTCGCTCAGCTTCTCCCATTCGAGGGAGCCGAGACCGGTTTGAATAATTTCGATGGTGTCACCGTCAGGCGCGCTCCCCAGCAGTGCAAAAAGTCGGGTAAATGCTTCATAACGCAGCATAGCGTTATCGGGCGTTTGAACCAGTACGGATTCCAGCTCACTCACCGCCCGCAGACAACGGTCCTTCAGGCTTGCCGGTGCATCCGACCTCGCCGACGCCTGTCGAGCTTCCGATTGCTGACGCGAAACCCGATGCCAGTAGGCGGCTATACCGGCCTTCCTAGGAGTTAGCTGGGCCAGGCGAACGTTGAGCATGTCAGCCAAAGTATAAAACTGACGACAGGATGGATCGGCCACCGGCAACAAAGCCACCGGCTTCTGATTGAGCACCGATTGCCGGAGAGTTTCGTCGCGCCAGATACCACCCATATAGTGGAGCGACAAACCCAGGTGACGCTGGGCCGCGCTATCTAAACGCTGGAATACCGAACGGGCCTGACTTGCGCCCTGCGCCATGTTTACCAACACACTGGGTACCCGCTTGTACCCCCGACGCAGGATAACCTTAATCAGTGAAAACGCATCCGTCAGTGAAGCCGGGTCCGGGGTAACGACAATACAGGCAAGCTCCGCCGACGCAATCATGTGCAGACTGGGTGCCTGCAGACCGGCGGCGGTATCGATGATGACGTAATCGTATTGGCTTTCAAGATGAGACAACGCCCGCAGAACCCGCAAACTGTCAGTCGGCCCCATGTCCATGCACTCCTGCACACCCGAGGCCCCCGGCACAATGTGCAGGCCGTAATCCGTTTCCAGCAGAGTATCCTGAAGCCGACACTCACCGGCAATCACGTTCGCCAGGGTTTGCTTGGGGTACATGCCCACCATGATGCTGACATTGGCCAGATCCGTGTCGCCATCCAGCAGGAGCACGCGTTTTTCCTGACGTGCCAGGGTCAGCGCCAGGTTAAGCGCAACCGACGTTTTACCCACACCACCCTTGCCGCCGGTAATCGCGATTGTTCGAGGTTGGTTCGGCATCTGCTTTGCTGGCTCTTTCACGGGCATGATCGGAAATCTACTTGCCTACATGTTAGCATTCACACAGTGAAACCTGTAAAAAGTCTACACATATCACGCGACAGATAATATGCTGTTTAAAAAAGCACCAATAAGTATTTAATAACGACGGATAATTGTCTAAGCTCCAAAGTCAAAACAAGAACGAGAAATCCCTAAGAAACGAACTAAATAACTCAAACCTAATTATGAATGGAGCGGACAGGCTACATGGATTTAGCTCCTGATCTTCAGTTACCGAGTATTCCGGAGGTTACCCTTCGGGCGCTCGAAGCCTGCCAGAGAGACGAAAGCTACCGCACCATCAGCGAAATCGTATCCGTCGACACCGCACTGGTTTCGCGGGTATTGGCTCTGGTCAATTCTGCCCTGTACCGACCCGAGACCCCAATCAAGTCCGTTGAGCAGGCCCTACTCAGACTCGGCATCCGCCGCTTCCATACCCTGTTATTAACCGCCGCCCTTCGCCAGCTCCTGTTCGAACTGGGTGGCGACGAGTGGCAACAACTCCGGGACTTCTGGCGACACTCACTGACCACAGCACTGACGGCTCGGGCCCTGGCCACACTGACCCGGTATCAGGAGCCCGACGAAGCCTTCATGCTCGGCATGCTCCATAATATCGGCGAACTGATCGCGGTCAAAACGCTGACTCCGGAAGCACAGGAATACTACATTAGCCACCAACCCGAGGTAGCCGCTCAACTGGTCACAACCTGGGGCCTGGGCGCCATGGCCGCCGACGCCATGCGCTACCAGC
>NZ_JBDWXV010000006.1:0-12080 GCF_039982735.1 Saccharospirillum sp.
CAGTGCCTGAAACGCCGCCAGGGCAATGGCCGGCGCGGTATTGCGGCCTTCGGGCTCCAGAATCAGCTCGGCTTTGGTGCCCAGATCCGCCATTTGTTGGGCGATGAGAAAGCGGTGTTCGTCGTTGCACACAACAATGGGCTCGGCACCGATGCCCGCCGCCTGCACCCGTTTCAGCGTTTGCTGAGCCAGGCTCAGCTCCGGGTCGGCCAAAGCGATGCATTGTTTCGGAAACAGCTCCCGGGAAACCGGCCACAGCCGGGAACCCACGCCTCCTGCGAGCAATACGGGAATGATCATCCTTGGAACTCCTTGGTTATAACCGTTAAATATGACGATGCCGCTAATGATAGCATTAGCGGCGAGCTACGAGCTACGAGCTGGCAGCTCAAAACTCGCGGCTGAATTTAAAACCCCCGTTTCTCAACACCACACCATCAGGTAGAATGCCCGGCTCAGCGAAAACTCATCGCGTTTGTTTTAACTCAAAGCTAACAGCTCGCAGCTAACAGCTCATAAGGAATCCCCATGCCCGACCGCCGCAAGATACTGGTCACCAGTGCCCTGCCATACGCCAACGGCCCCATTCACCTGGGCCACATGCTGGAACACATTCAAACTGACATATGGGTTCGGTTTCAGAACAGCATGGGCAATATGTGCACCTATGTCTGCGCGGACGATACTCATGGTACAGCGGTCATGTTGCGAGCCGAGAAAGAGGGCAAAACCCCGGAAGACCTGATCAAAGCCGTTCAGGCCGATCACGTGCGGGATTTTGGCGGTTTTCTGATCGACCACCACAACTATTACAGCACCCATTCAGATGAGAACCGTTACTACGCCGAGCTGATCTACACGCGCCTGAAAGAAAATGACATGATCAACGTGCGCACCATCAGCCAGCTGTACGACCCGGTAAAGGAAATATTCCTGGCCGATCGTTTTGTGAAAGGCACCTGCCCGAAGTGCGGCAGTGAAGACCAGTATGGCGATGCCTGCGAAGTGTGCAGCGCCACCTACGAACCGAACGAGCTGATTAACCCGAAGTCTGCTTACACCGGCGCTACACCGGAAGTACGCGAGTCCGAGCACTTCTTCTTTAAGCTGCCTGAATGCCAGGCCATGCTGAAAGAGTGGACGCGCTCCGGTACCCTGCAAGACAGTGTGGCCAACAAGCTCGCTGAATGGCTAGACGCCGAACTGCAGGAGTGGGACGTCAGCCGCGATGCGCCGTATTTCGGCTTCGAGATACCCGGTGCCCCCGGCAAGTTCTTCTATGTCTGGCTCGATGCCCCCATCGGCTATATGGCCAGCTTCAAGAACCTGTGCGACCGCCGCGATGACCTGGCATTCGATGATTACTGGAAGCCCGATTCCACCGCCGAGCTGTACCACTTCATCGGCAAAGACATCATTAACTTCCACGCCCTGTTCTGGCCCGCCATGCTGGAAAACGCCGGCTACCGCAAGCCAAGCGGTGTCTTCGCCCATGGCTACATCACTGTGAACGGCGAGAAGATGTCCAAATCCCGTGGCACCTTCATTATGGCCAAAACCTACCTGGAGCATCTGAACCCGGAATACCTGCGCTACTACTATGCAGCGAAACTCGGCTCCGGTGTCGAAGACATCGACTTGAGCCTGGCCGATTTCGCCCAGCGGGTGAATTCCGACCTGGTCGGCAAGGTCGTCAACATCGCCAGCCGGTGCGCGGGCTTTATCAAGAAAGCCGGTGGCAGCTTGTCTGATACCGTTGCCGAACCGCAAATGCTGGCCGATTTCCAACAAGCCGGCATTACCATCGCCCAGGCGTACGAGCGCCGGGAATTCAGCAAGGCCGTGCGTGAGATCATGAATCTGGCCGACCGCGCCAACGAGTACATTCAGGCCAAAGCCCCCTGGAGCATGGCCAAAGAAGCAGGCCGTGAACAGGAAGTGCACGATGTGTGCTCCATGGGCATTCACCTGTTCCGGCTGATCACCCTTTATCTTGGCCCGGTGTTGCCCGATATGAACGACAAGGTCAAAGCCTTCCTGAACGTTGAGAGCCTGAACTTTACCGATCGCGAAACCGTGCTGACCGGCCACGCCATCAACAAGTTCAAGCCCCTGCTGACGCGCATTGAACTGACCCAGATCGACGCTTTAATAGAAGCCAGCAAAGAAGACGTAGCCGCCGATGCCCAAAAAGGCACTCCGGCCAGCGCCGAGCCAAGCCAGGCGCAGGCCAAACCGGCCAAAGGCGAGCAGGCCGCCAAGCCGCAGCCAGCAGCCGAGCAGGGCAGTGAGATTGAATTCGCCGATTTTGCGAAGCTCGACCTGCGCGTTGCCCGGGTTGTAGAGGCCGACCACGTCGAAGGTGCCGATAAACTGCTCCGGTTGCAGCTGGATGTCGGCGAAGACAAAACCCGTCAGGTGTTCTCAGGCATCAAGAGCCACTACCAGCCAGAGCAGTTAGTCGGTAAGAACGTGGTACTCGTCTATAATCTCAAGCCACGCAAAATGCGTTTTGGCATGAGCGAAGGTATGGTGTTGGCCGCAGGTGGTGGCAAAGAACTGTGGGTTCTGGAAGCCCACGGCGATGCTGCACCCGGTACACGCATTAGCTAGTGTTGGCGTGGGTGAGGGCGAGGAAGCCCGAGCCCTGGCAAGGCGTTCTTGCAGAACGCCTCTGTTTACCTTGTATGAGCAATGCGTCCCAAATCAGGGTAAACATGGCCAATGCCGTTGTTTCTAAAGGCTTTTCGACTAGAATGGCGAAGCCCACGTGGCGGGATTCATCTAAAAGGATCGAAGGTCAACCAGGAGTGTTAAATGACTGATCAGCAAGCACGTCGCGACCCCAGCGACGACGAAATCGATATTGGTGCATTAATGGCGCGGGTCTGGGCTACCAAGGGACGGGCCATGATAGCCTTGCTGGTGGTCGCGTTGGCCTTCAGTGCGTTTCTGGCGTTGCGTTATTTGGCCAGTGAAAAGAACGTTACCTACAGCCAGGCCTTCGACCTGACGTTCGACGGCATTGCCAATGGCGAATTTCCTGATGGCTCCCCCTTTCTGATCAGTGATGTCATCAGCTCCACTGTGCTCAGCCGCGTGTACCAGGAAAACCAGCTCGATTCCACCGAGCTGACGCTCGACGAATTGCGCCGCGGCCTGAACATAGAGCCCTACGCGCCCGACTACTTCCTGATTGTGCAGCGCTACCGCAGCCGCATGAACAACAACCTCTCGGCCGCCGAAGCGACCGAGTTGCAGCAACAAATGCAGTCCGATCTGCGTACCGCCAGCGCCAGCGGCATGCTACTGACACTGCAGCTGCCCGACGGAACACTGTCAACCGAGCAGGCCCGCGAAATCCTGCGCGACATTCCAAACGCCTGGGCCGAACGCGCCATTAGCGAAAAAGGCGTGCTGGAACTGAACCTGCCCATCTATTCCGAGCGCATTTTTGACGAAGCACGCTTCGAAAGCCTCGATTACCTGGTCGGCATTGAACTGCTGCTCGATAACATTGCCCTGATTCAGGAAAACATCACTGCCCTGAAACAGGAGCCGAATTCCACCAACGTGACCGACCCTGAAACCGGCTACAAACTCGAAGACCTCGAAAAAGCCATTGCCGATGTGGCCGAATACGACTTGCGCCAGCTGATCGACCCGGTAAAAGAGCTTGGCCTGGCCCGTGACCCGGATTTTGTACGCCTGTTCTACAACAGCCGCATGCAAGAGTTGGAACTGCAGCAGCGCCTGTGGCAACAGCGTGCCGAAGTTACCCGCACGGTACTGAGTTCTTACCGCAGTGAAGGCCAGGGTGCCGCTTCTGGCAGCACAGGCAGTAGCCCGCAGGCCAGCCTGGCCCCGCAACTGGGCGATGCTTTCCTCGACCGCTTGCTGGAAGTCTCCCGCCAGGGCGACGATCTCGCCTACCGGCAAGAACTGACCAAACAGGTGCTTGAATACGAAAACGAAGCGCTTGATGTACAGAACGAAATGGCGGAAATTGAACTGACGCTGGCCTCACTCGACCGGGCCGAAGAAAACGATGCCGACATTCAACGTTATGTCGACCAGGTGCAGGATCGCCTGCCCATGGTACTGGAAACCCTGCGCGACTATACCCGCGTGGTAGGGCGCATTCACCAGCAGCTGGGCCGCCAGGCGGTGGGTACAGTGAGTGAACTGGTGCGGCCAATGGGCGGTTCCTTTTCTGAAACAACCCCGCGGGCTGTTACCAGCGGCGATATAAAAACTCTGATTGCGCTGTTGGTATTAACGCTGTTCGGTGCGGTGTTTTTCAGCCTGATCGCCGATCTGTTCAGAGATCGCAAAGCACACTGAGCCAGTGCACTACACAGGGTATGAGCGGCGGTTTGAAGCGCTAAACCCAGGGACACCCGCCGCGGCAGGGAAGCCACCGGCAACGACAGGAGATCACGCGATGACACTGCAACCGATCACCTCGCACCATCCGTACACTGGCGAATATGAGGTTTTGCCTGGCCAGCCCGCCTGGTACCTGGTTCAGTGCAAACCGCGCGATGGCTTCCGTGCCGAAGAGCACCTGAAAAACCAGGGTTTTACCTGTTTTCACCCCACGCACACCGTGCGCCGAACCCACGCCAACCGCCGTTCAGTGCGGGTAGAAAGCCTGTTTCCGCACTACCTGTTTGTGATGATCCGCCCACAACAAAGCTTTGCCGCCGTAAACGCTACCCGGGGTGTCTGCAAAATCGTGAACTTTCACGGTTACCCAAGCCCGGTACCGGTTTCTCTGGTAACCGCGCTCATGCGCCACAGCAGAATACTGAACGGCCAGGAACCCGAACCCGAATTCAAACCCGGCGATACCGTCACCATCACCGAAGGGGCTTTTCAGGCAATCGAAGCCGTCGTAAAAGCCACCAAGGGTGAAGAGCGCGTCATCCTGCTACTGAACTTGCTAAGCCAGGAACGCGAACTGGAAATGGCCACCAGCCAGGTGCGGGTTGTGAAGTGACGCGGAGCATTGAGTGACGCAAGACATTAAGGGGCGTAGAACAATGAAAGACGCAAAACAATCACTGAGGTAAAACACGGAAAGACGTCAGTTGGTGTCCCACGTCTGTCCATGTGTCACGTCTTTCAGTGTTTTGCGTACCTTCGATACCATTCACCAAAGGCTTAAGGCCCTCATCAAAGCTAATACTTGGCTGATACCCGCTTTAGCTGAACCTCGTAATAATCGTTCAGGCTATCGATGCCCACTACCTCATGGCCCTGAGCCAACAACTGAAGCGCCACATCACACCCGATAAACCCGGCCACACCGGTAACAAGAATGGTCATCCCTGCAGTCCCTAATAAACGAAGAGTTGCCGCAAAAGTTAACACATCAGCTGATAGCTACTAGCTACGAGCTCACAGCTCAAAACTCGCAGCTAACAGCTCGCAGCTCGTTCCAATTCTGTGACTCCAACCAAAAACACGCTCACGAAAGCTTGATACACTGTACCAACCAGAAACCCGAGTAAGGATCACTCAATGCAAGCGCGTTCCTGGCTCGCCTTCGCTATTGTTGTAGCTAGCGCGGGCGGTGCCACCCTATACGGCCTGAACCTCAACCCTTCCAAACACCTGCCGCGCCTCAAGGTTACCCAGGCCGATATTGATGCACTGATCGACCGTACCTATGAACAGATGGTGTTCGTCGAAGGCGGCGAGTTTTTGATGGGCGACATCATGTACGATGGGCTTTATTCAACCTGGGGTGATGATAATAAGCCAGCTGTTAAAGTTTCGCTCGATAGCTATTCAATTGGCGCCTATGAGGTCAGCTATGGGGATTTTGATATTTATACTGCGGCCAATGGTCTGCCCCGCGCAATGGATCGTGATTGGGTGGTCGGTCAGGAGTGGCGCGGGCCTGAGTATCCGGCAGGAACCAGTTGGACCCGGGCCAAAGCCTATTGTTTATGGTTGGCTGAAATTACGGGTGAACCCTTCGATTTGCCGACAGAAGCCCAGTGGGAGTATGCGGCGCGCAGTCGGGGTTTGGATGTGATTTACGGTACAGATGATGGGACTATACATGTAGGTGTGAATTATACCGATTTCAGAAGAAATCCTCATGTTTCGGGCATATTCCCGCCGAATCCACTCGGGTTGTATGATATGTCAGGCAATATGAGTGAGTGGGTCAATGACTGGTATGATGAAAACTACTATCAATCAATGCCGATGCATAATCCATACGGACCTAAAGATGGTATCAAGAAGATATTGCGTGGAGGGGTTTATGGTGAGTCCTCTTATGCGAGTACAGTTATTAAGAGAACTGAATTCGTCGAGTATTCAACAGAATTCAGTTCTACTGGCTTCCGTTGCGCCTTAAATTCTTAAAAACTTTGTGAGTCTTATTGGCTCTCCTATTTTTTATGCCTGGCGATGTATTGGAAATCCGGATTGTGCAGTTAGTGCGGCAGTAGAGGCATTGGTATTTTTAACAGGCATTTCTGGAAGGTTATCTCGCCAATCGTAGAAAAAACGGGCTTCAACTCCGTCTAGCGAGCCGCTAATAATATCAAAACCATCCCAGGCAGACCAACCTGTTTGGCTTGGATGCAATGGGCCGTCTGGGCCCATTCGCTCGGTAATTTCCGTGTACTCTCTTTTGCAAGTGATGGTTTTAAGAATCTTAACGATGGCTTCTTCGCGTGTCTCTGTAAAACCGTTCAGTCCCCAGTTATCTAGATGGAAAATAGCCTCTTTCGTGGCGCATAGTGTCCTCAGCATCGTTGCTTTTGATTCTGGTGGAGCGAACTGCAGCAACCCTTCATCGTCGGTTAAGATACTTTCGGCGAGTTGGTGGGCATGTGTATTTTCTTCATAAGGCAATTTCAGATTTGCCCACCAGTCTGATACCTGGTTGAAGGTACCTACAAGTCCCTCCGAAAAAGAAAGTCCGAGAGAGAAAATACCCGATATCACTTTATGCAATACTTCAAAAGCTAGTGGATCAATAATCTCCAATTTCCGAAAATCAAACTTCATCAACTGGTGATATACAAACTGCACAAAATCAATCAGCGCATTGATGCCGACGGTGGCCACCACCTCTCCGCTGGCACCTACGCCCAGTGCGGCTCCTGCCTTAGCTCTGATTTTGTACTTTCCATCTTCATAGCCAACATAGAAACCCAATGTAAACCCAGTACCCGCCCGGGCCTGAAACTCACCGCCCAGCTCGGCCAACGCCCGAAACGCCGACTCATCGTCCGTCCGGGCTTCCGGGTTATCCCATTCAATGGAACCGTTAGCGCCACAGCCGCCTGAAACCCCGGTAAACGCGTTTAACTGCACATCGGTGGGCACGAAGTGCGGGTCGTTTTGTTGTTTCTGAGTGGCTTCGTTGTTGCTTAGCCCGCGAATTTCTGGCTGCCCACCGTTCATGCTGATATCAATGTTGCCCGATAGCAGCACTTTTACACCGGCAAAACCCATCAAATAAATGGTCATGGTGGCCCGAATGGCGCCGAAATCGAGCGGTTGGGTGCCGCCGTCTTTGGTGGGCAGGTCCAGCCGCATGGGCCAGCCTTCCTTGCTGGGGAAATGACAGCTCGCCGTCGCCTTGCCTTCGAACAGCGCCACACTCATTTGGGCTTTGGCTGATAAGCCAATGGCGGTTTCGCTAAAGGTGGCCTCAGCCGAAGCACCCGCAAAAAAGCGCAGCATGGCCGCTTCGGTAGTGGCAGAGTAGTGTTCGCTGGCGCTGAGCCAGTCGCGCTGTTCGCCTGACGTTGCGTTCCAGTCCGCCGCCCAGTCCGTCAGGCTGTGTTCAAAGGCGCCCAGGTCCAGGGTAGCGCGGGTTTTCAGTTTTCCCCGGCTGAAGTCTTCCGCCAAAGATCGGGTGGCTTTATCGGCATCGAACTGGCCGGCTTCGTTGGTGTAGCGCCGGGCGTTGCGAACGTCGGTATTGAGCGAATAACGACGAATGTGGTTGCGAATTAAATCACTGCGCACATAGGTAAATTTGCGGCCACGGTAACCGAGCAGTTCGGTCAGCCCGGCAATCTGGTTGCTGCCCTGGGCGCTAGTCAGTGTCGGGCCAAGGGCGGCCATTACGTTGTTTTTAGCGGTTGCTACCGGGGTTGCTGAACGGTTGCCATTCGTTGAACTATTCGTAGCGGGCTGAGAATCCTGGTTTTGCTGAGCCGAGTTCAGGGCGTTGATGGCGGAGGTGAGTGCCTGGTGATCCTGGTCTATTACTTCGGCCAGTTGATCCGGAATGACCAACAGGGCATCGCTTTCCGGCAGATAAGCCACTTCCAGCGCCAGTGGCACCGGGTCGGGCGGTAATACCGTAATATTGAGCGGGTGTTCCGCATCCCGGTTGCTGGCGTGCAACTGATACTCCCCGGCCGACACCGGTATATCTAAAGACCAGTCGACATCGGCCTGGTCGCGATTCAACGGCACCGATTGTTCGCCCTGGGTGGGCCCTTGCCAATGCACCCGCACGGCACGGCCGTAGCTGCCAGTGCCGGTAACGGCGAGCACCGGCGTACCCGGCACCCAGAGTTCCTGCCCGGGCTCTGGCGGTTGGCTCAGGGTGTAGTCCGGGTGGTTCAGGTTGGCCAGCGGCGTGGCATGGGGCACCCCATAGAGTTCATGGGCCAAATCCCACCAGGTCTCGTCGTTTGCTAAACGATAGCGTTCACGGGTCTGGCGAATGGGGCGCTGTTCCTGCCGCAGTTGAGCGCCGGGTTCTGGCTGAACGATCCGCACCGAGGCATTGTGTTCAACACCCCCTTCAACCGCTGCGCCACCGCCAAAACGGGAGGGCAGGGAAGCGGATTTGTCGGCCGTGCCACTGCCCGAACTGACCGCTGTACTTTGGGCTGGTAGATTTGTTCGGAAAGCATACACCGACCGATGGCTGTGCAACCCCTGGCGGTACTGGGTTACAGACTCGGCCCGAACGCCATCCCAGGCAATGAACAGCCGATGCTCGTTTGGCGAAGCCTGTTGCCAGGCACGGGCCGTTTGCGCCGAGGCCTGCCAGCAAAACCGGCGATGCTCTGGCCGTTGTAGAAACTGCCGAACGGGTTGGGGCAGGTCATACCAGCGAATGGCGTGGCAGCCACTTGGTTTAGATTGAAGGGGGGCTTCTGGTTGAAGGCTATCGGTTGGCTTGGTACCGGCAAAGAAGGCATCTTCCCTGAAGAGGGGGTCAAACCCCTCATCAAACGCCGAATCTTGCCCTGATTCATAGTGGCTGGTCATTACTCATCCCTTTCCCTATATCCCTGAGGCTAACGGTTTTGCGAATAGGGGGGACTTTAAAGGCATGGGTACAGAGTTCCAGCGCCAAACGGAAACCTTGTGATTGGCTTCGCAAAAGGCCGTTGCGAGCTGGGAGCCACAAGCAACAAACGATAAGCTACCGTCAAACCGCTCAAAAAACGGCAACCAACCCCAATTAAGCGAATCGCTCAAAGCCCATAGCTAAAAGCTCATAACTACCAGCTCGCAGCTCTGAACTCATAAGGACCCCCATGCCCAAGGATGTAACACCCCAAATCACCCACCACGGCGCAGTAACTGGCGTTACCGGCTCCTGCCACCAATACCAGACTAAACACACCAACGCCTTAATAGACTGCGGCCTCTTCCAGGGTTCTGAATCCAACCGGCCTCTGAATGCATTCGACTTCACCGTGCCCGAGGTAAGCGCGCTTATTATCACCCATTGCCACATAGACCATGTGGGCCGCATTCCCTGGCTCATCGCCGCCGGTTTCCGCGGCCCCATATACTGCACCGAACCCACCGCAGCCTTGCTACCCCTGGTGCTCGAAGATGCCCTCGGCATTCACATCCCCGACAATGCCGACCTGGTCGAAAAAGCCCTGGCCCGTATTCTTAGCCAACTAGAGCCCGTGCCCTATAACCAATGGCAGCCATTACCCGGCGATGAAACCGACCTGCGCTTCCAACCCGCCGGCCACATCATGGGCTCTGCCTACGTAGAGCTGGAAACCCACGGCCACCGCACCGTTTTCAGCGGCGACCTCGGCGCACCCGGCGCCGTGTTCGTAGACCCACCCCAGGCCCCCGAGCGCGCAGACATCCTGGTGCTGGAAAGCACCTACGGCAACCGCGACCACGAAGCCCGCGCCGAACGTAAAACCGAACTGGGCAACAGCCTGAAACGCGCCCTGGCCGATGGCGGCACCGTGCTGATACCCGCCTTTAGCCTGGGCCGCACCCAGGAAATACTCGCTTTTATTGAAGACCTGCTGCACGAACAGAACCTGATCCATCCAGATGGCACCAGTGCCTTACCCATAATACTGGACTCCCCCCTGGCCCTGCGCATGACCCAGGCCTACCGCCACCTGGTAAACCACTGGCGCGAACCCCTGCAAAGCAAACGCGAAGCAGGGCGTTACCCTTTGGCCTTCGACCAACTGATTACTGTAGAAAACCACAAAGACCACCTGGCCATGGTGAAACGGCTTACCAGTACCCAACAACCAGCCGTGGTTCTGGCCGCCAGCGGCATGTGCCAGGGAGGGCGCATCATGAACTACCTGGAAGCCATGCTGCCCATGCCGGAAACCGACGTCTTCTTCGTAGGCTACCAGGCCAAAGGCACCCTGGGCGCCGCCATACAAAGCGCCCAACCCGGCGACACCGTACGAGTAAACAACCGCCCAAACCCAATGAACGCCCAGGTACACCGCCTAAGCGGCTTCTCGGCCCATGCAGACCGCACCGGCCTAACCAACTTCTGCACCGACATTCCCAATGCCCCAACAGAAATCCGCCTCGTCCATGGCGACGCGAGAGTGAAGCAGCAGTTCAGGGAATACTTGGCCAATAAACTCCCAAATACCTCGGTGTGGGTGCCGGACTGAACAGACGCAGAACACGGACTGACGCAAGGGCGTCTTAAGTGTTCTGCGTCTCTCATTGTTTCACGTCTCTTCATGTCCTACGCCCCCAAAACATCCCCAATACAAACCAACAACAAAACGCGAACCACGTCCCTTGACCCCCCAACCTCAACCCCCTACAATTCGCGTTCAACAACTGAACAACCCCTTGGTGTGCCCTGTAACCGGCCGGGCGGTAGCGAATCTAATCGATTTTCAGCACCTCGCAAAACCCCATTCCAGAGCCTTTAAGAAATCCGATTCAGAGAAATTCTTGGCAAATCGGCCAAAAAGGCTTGCACCAATACATACCGAATTTACGATTTTGCTCACTGCTCACTGCTCACTGCTCACTGCTCACTGCTCACTGCTCACTGCTCACTGCTCACAGCTCACTAACATCCGTTAATGCCCATTAGCCAGCGTGCCTACTATGCTTTCCGATGAACTCCGATATCAGTTGCTTAGCACCATCGAGCGAAATCCAGAGCTAACACAGCGCCAAATTGCCAAAGAACTTGGCTTGAGCCTGGGTAAGGTCAATTACTGTGTGAAAGCACTGCTGGATAAAGGCTGGGTAGTTGCAGGTAATTTCAAAAACAGTGAACGTAAAATGGCCTATGCGTATTACCTGACTCCTCTGGGTATCGAGGAGAAGGCCACAGTAACCGTACGCTTTCTAAGGTGTAAGCTGGAAGAGTACGAAGAAATACAACGAACAATCGAAGAACTTCGTGCCGAAGTAATAGAAACTGGTGAACTAGCTCGGCAAAAAGAATGATAGAAGCAAAAAAGTTACTTCAGTTCTGATTCAACACAATTGACCCCGAAAAAAATTAACAGGATTCAATGGAAAAGATGATTATCCCGGTTTTACTAGCAGGCGGCACTGGTAGCCGCTTGTGGCCAACCTCCAGAGAGCTATTCCCAAAACAATGCCTTTCGCTTACTGGCAATGAATTCAGTCTTGCGCAAAATACAATGTTACGGCTTCAGAGCGCAGGTTTGGATGCTGACCCCATTGTTGTGTGCAACGACGAACACCGCTTTCTCATCGCCCAACAAATGGCGGATCTGGGCACCAAAGCCGAGCTGATTCTGGAGCCCGAAGGCCGCAATACCGCGCCGGCCATTGCCCTGGCGGCGTTTCAGGCACTG
>NZ_JBDWXV010000007.1:0-134942 GCF_039982735.1 Saccharospirillum sp.
CGCGTATTCTACGCCTCCGCTCCGTTGTGTCAACTCTTTTATTAAGAAATGTTCTTTAGAATCAGTTCTTTAGAGCCTTCACTTCATCCCGCCTCTCGGCTGGTTGGAGCCGCTGTTCGGTCACAGCGGAGGCGCATTATAGGGACTGAGCTCCCCGGGTCAACGCCTTTACTGAATTTCTTCAAAACTTTCTGCGGAAATTAAAAAAGGCGTCCCGGGGAACGCCTTTAGCAGTGCACTCTCAGCTATCAGGGTGGAACTACTTTACCACGCGCAAAGACGGCTTCTTGCTACCACCGTCGTCACCAGGCGGCGTGTCCTCCGGATCCGGATCTTCCGGTGCCTCGAGGTCGAAGCCCATACCCTGACCATTCTCTTTGGCAAAAATGGCCATAATAGAAGACATGGGTGCTCTGACCAGAGTAGGCACACCGGAAAAACGGGCACTGAATTCAACCCAGCGGTTGTCGAGTACCAATTCCCTGACCGCCGAAGGCGCTATATTAAGTGTGATCTGACCATCCCGAACAAATTGAACAGGCACTTCAACACCCGGAAAGTCGGCTGCAATCACCAGATAAGGCGTGCAGTTGTTGTCGACAATCCACTGGTGGAAAGCCCTGAGCATGTAGGGTTTGTTGGAGGTCATTTCACTCATCAGTCGCGCATCTCCTGCTCGACTTCAGACAGGCTGATCTGGAACGATTCACGCTCAAACAGACGTTCCATGTACTTATGGATCGGCTTGGCCTGTTTTTCAGTCAACTCAATACCCAGGGCCGGCAAACGCCACAGAATAGGGGCGACGCAGCAATCGACCAGAGTGAACTCCTCGCTCATGAAGAACGGCTTTTCGTCGAACAAAGGAGCAATGGCCAGCAGGCTTTCGCGCAGTTCTTTACGCGCCTTGGTCACACTGTCTTTACTCTTGGCAGCAACGATAACATCGACCTTGTCGCACCAGTCGCGCTGGATGCGAGCCATGTACTGACGGCTCTCGGCCCGGGCAACGGGGTATACCGGCAGCAACGGCGGGTGCGGAAAACGCTCGTCGAGGTACTCCATCATCACGTAGTGTTCAAACAGCGTGAGGTCACGGTCGACCAGTGTTGGCAGAGAGTTATAAGGGTTGATATCGGCAATTTCCTGAGGCATGTCATCCGGATCGACGTCTTTGATGTCGACCGCTACGCCCTTTTCCGCCAGTACAATACGCACCCTATGGCTGTATTGACTGGCCGGATCGGAGTAAAAAGTCATGGAAGAACGTTTGGCAACGACGCCCATTAGGTACTCTCCTCGATGTAAAAACACCCTGATACAAGACAAAACAAGCGCGGACCAGCCGCGCTTATCAAAAATACTACTCGGCATTCACCTTAGTGAATGTCTTTCCACAACTCGCGATACAGCAACTGACCAATCACCAGGAACACCGCCAGGAAGGCAAATACCATCCAACCGATACGTTCGCGGTCTTTGGCATATGGCTCACCCATGTACTGCAGGAAGTTAACCAGATCATAAATGGTCTCGTCATATTCAGCCTTGGTCAGCGACCCTTCCACGGCGTAGTGCTCACAACCACCCTCAGTGATGAGGTTCCCGGTCAACGGATCAAAGCGACGCTCGCTGACGGCGTGAGGCGGCTCAGCACAGAGACCCTGAAGCTCCATCAATGCGTGCGGCATACCGACATTAGGAAAGGCTGTGTTATTGACCCCTAATGGACGACTTTCGTCCTGGTAGAACCCGCGCAAATAGGTATAGAGCCAATCTTCTCCCCGTACCCGGGCAACCAGAGTAAGGTCTGGCGGTGCAGCACCAAACCAAGCCTTTCCGTCTTCGCTGCTCATTGAGTTTGTCATCAGCGAGCCAAAGGCAGCTTCAGTGAAAATAAGATTTTCCGCGAAAATATCTTCGGGAATATCCAGGTCAGCGGCCACGCGGTTGTAGCGGGCGTACTCCAGCGAGTGACAGGCCATACAATAATTCATGTAGGTCTGAACACCACGCTGCAGGGACGCCGTGTCAGTGATGTCGGTATCGATGTGATCCAACTCGACGGACTCACCCGCGGCCAATGCCACCAGTGGTGACACACTCAGTATGAGAGACAGGAACAGTTTCTTCATTTCGCTGGCACCCTCTCCGGTACAGGTTTGGTGGTTTCCATGCGTGTGTATATCGGCATCAGCAAGAAAAAGCCGAAATAGATCACGGAACCAAAGCGTGCTAACCAGGTGTTCAGGTCCGTTACCGGCTGACCGCCCAAGTAAGACAGCATGATGAAGGCCAGAGCAAACACAACAATAGCGGTTTTGCTCATCCAGCCCTTGTAACGCCAGCTCAGTACCGGACTTTTGTCCAGCCAGGGCAGGACAAAGAGGATGGCAATGGCGGCGCCCATGGCGATAACGCCCATTAGCTTGTCAGGAACAGCCCGCAGGATGGAGTAGAAAGCACCGTAGTACCAGGTTGGTGCAATGTGTGCCGGCGTTTTCAGCGGGTTGGCTGGCTCGAAGTTGGCGTGTTCAAGGAAATAGCCGCCGCCTTCCGGGAAGAAGAAGATCACGCCGCAGAACACAAACAGGAACACGATGATCATCGGCAGCTTGCCAAGGGTGTAGTAGGGGTGGAACGGAATGCCGTCCAGCGGTTTACCCTGCTCATCCTTGTGTTTTTTGATGTCGATACCATCGGGGTTGTTCGACCCCACTTCGTGCAGCGCCAGTATGTGCAGCACAACCAGCAGCGCCAGCACCAGCGGCAAAGCGATGACATGCAACGCAAAGAAACGGTTTAGCGTAATGCCGGAAATCAGGAAGTCGCCCCGAATCCATTCAGTCAGGCCATCGCCGATGACGGGAATAGCACCAAACAGGGAGATAATGACCTGAGCACCCCAGAACGACATCTGACCCCAGGGCAATACATAGCCCATAAAGCCTTCCGCCATCAGGGCCAGATAGATGAACATGCCGAACACCCAGATCAGCTCACGGGGCTTTTTGTATGAACCATACATAATGCCGCGGAACATGTGCAGGTAGACGACGACAAAGAAGAAAGACGCACCGGTTGAATGCATATAGCGAATCAACCAACCCATGTCGACATCGCGCATGATGTACTCGACAGAGCGAAAGGCCTCATCGGAGCTGGGGACAAACGACATGGTCAACCAAATCCCGGTCAGGATTTGGTTGGCAAATACCAGCGTTGCCAGTAACCCGAACACGTACCAGAAGTTCAGGTTAACCGGTGCATAGTACTTGGACATGTGCTTTTCATAAGCATTGGTGACCGGCAGACGCTGGTCGAGCCATTGCATGAAGGCTGGCTTGTTTGTACTCATCAGACAGTATCCTCACCAATGGTTAGCATGGACCCTTCGATCATATGCGGCGGCACCACCAGGTTGGTTGGGGCGGGCACACCGCGAAAGACGCGACCGGCCAGGTCAAAGCGCGAGCCGTGACAAGGGCAGAAGAAACCACCCATCCAGTTCTCGTCGAAAGACTGAGGTTCGACACTTGGGATGAACTGTGGCGAACAACCCAGGTGGGTGCAGACACCTTCCAGTACCAGCAAGTCTTCGGAGCGGGAACGCGCCGGGTTCTGCGCGTATTCTGGCTGCTGCGACGCCACTTCTGAGTTGGGGTCGGACAGACGACTTACCAGATCATCCTTTGTCAGGTTGGCGATGGCCTCGTCAGTGCGTCGAACAATGAAAATCGGCTTGCCGCGCCATTCTGCAATGCGCATTTCGCCGGGCTCGAGCTTACTGATGTCAACGGTCACCGGAGCCCCAATCGCCTTAGCTTTCTCACTGGGAAACCAGGAGCGGACGAACGGGGTTGCAACTCCAACCGCGCCTACGGCACCCATGGCGCCTGTCGCGATATAGAGAAAGCGGCGCCGACCCTTATTTACGCCGTCTTGCGTCATTATTAGGTCCTCTGTCTGAAGGTAGAAAAAATACGGGGCAGTTTCCACAAAATGACGGGAATACTAAAGAATTACACTCCCACTGACAAGAAAACCCTTCGCCCTACAGGGGTATTGGCAGGGGTCGGACAGGCGCTATTAACAATCCACACTGCCACGGTACTGACTGAAGGGCACTGTGACAAACAAAAACGCCCGGACAAGTCCGGGCGTTTTGAAAGCAGGGCCATCCAGAACGATTAACGCTTGGAGTATTGCGGACGCTTACGCGCCTTGTGCAGACCGACTTTCTTACGTTCAACCATCCGGGCGTCGCGGGTTACGTAACCGGCGGCACGCAGCTGCTTGCGCAGAGTCTCGTCATAGACCATCAGGGCACGGGTAATGCCATGACGAATCGCACCGGCCTGACCGTTGGCACCACCACCAGCAACGCTGATGATGACGTCGAACTTGTCAGTCAGCTCAACCAGTTCCAGAGGCTGACGAACGATCATGCGTGACGTCTCACGACCAAAATACACATCCAGAGGGCGCTTGTTGACGCTGATCTGGCCGGTACCCGGACGCAGGTAGACACGTGCGGCTGAGGTTTTGCGGCGACCTGTACCGTAATATTGCTGAATTGCTGTCATGTCGCTCCCCATTAAATCTTCAGTTCTTTGGGCTGTTGTGCAGTATGCGGATGATCGACACCGGCATACACCTTCAGCTTCTTCAGCATGGCACGGCCAAGCGGATTCCGGGGAATCATGCCTTTAACCGCCAGTTCGATCACACGCTCGGGCTTGTGGTCGATCATTTTTTCGAAGCTCATAGACTTCAGGCCACCCGGGTACCCGGTATGACGGTGATACATTTTTTGCTTGGTCTTGCGACCGGTCACAGCCACTTTCTCGGCGTTGATCACGACGATATAATCGCCGGTATCCACGTGAGGTGTGAACTCTGCTTTATGCTTGCCGCGCAAACGACGAGCAATTTCGGTCGACAAGCGACCCAACGTTTGGCCTTGGGCATCGACTACGTACCAGTCGCGCTTTACTTCAGCCGGTTTTGCTACAAAAGTTTTCATTTAACTCCGCCTAATAAAAGTGGGGGGCTCAGGGGCAGTTAATCCGAAATAAGGGCGCGGATAGTAAAGAAACAACCACCCCTTTGCAAGCGCCTTCGATCAAATAGTATTCAAAAACGGGACGATGACCGAATGATCCCGCTATAACCCTTCGCTTCCCGTGGTTCCGCCCGGCATTCTCACTCTTGAGAAGCGCACCAGGCCTATGCCAAGGCCAGCTATACAGCCAAAAACCGTCACCAGCATGCCGAAGACGGTTTCAGGCTCCAGGCCACCTCCCGGGTTCAACGCAAAGCGGGTGACGCCCCAGAAATAGGCGAGACTGGTCACCAGAAACGTCAGCATCAGCATGCTGACCACCCAGTACCCCTTGGCATCGTAGAGCCGCAGGCTACCTTTAAGCACCCGGCTGTGCAGCAGCGTGAAGAGACCGGTCGAGGCACCCGCAACAATCAGCGCCAGCGCCACCAGATAGATGATCATGCCGTCCCTCCAGGTTGAATGATGCCGCCCGTCATTCGGCAACGGCCAAAACGGGCACCAGGCCCTGCCTCAGTGCTCCCGGGTTTTCCGGAACGCAATGTCAGGATGGCGTTCCTGCGCCATCTGCAGGTTGACCATGGTCGGGGCCACATAGGCCAGGTTATCACCGCCATCCAGCGCCAGATTATCGTAGGCCTTATCGCGGAATTGCTCCAGTTTGCGTGGGTCCGAGCATTCGACCCAGCGCGCCGTGGCTACGCTGATGGGCTCGTAAACCGCATCGACCTTGTATTCCGACTTCAAACGCTGGGCCACCACATCGAATTGCAGCATACCAACAGCGCCGACGATCAGGTCATTGTTCTTGAGCGGCCGGAATACCTGCACTGCACCCTCTTCAGACAGCTGCATCAGACCCTTTTGCAATTGCTTGGCCTTAAGCGGGTCGCGCAGGCGAATGCGACGGAACAGCTCGGGCGCGAAATTCGGGATACCCGAGAACTTGACCATTTCACCCTGGGTAAAGGTATCACCAATCTGAATCGTGCCGTGGTTGTGCAGCCCGATGATGTCACCGGGCCAGGCTTCCTCGACCGCTGAACGATCACCCGCCAGAAAGGTCAAAGCATCAGAGATGCGCACATCCTTACCGGTGCGAACATGCTTCATCTTCATGCCTTTCTCGTACTTTCCGGACACAATGCGCAGGAAGGCAACGCGATCGCGGTGGTTCGGGTCCATGTTTGCCTGGATCTTGAACACAAAACCGGAAAAGTTACTTTCGCTGGCATCAACAACCCGGTCATCGGTGGCCCGCGACTGGGGGTTCGGCGCCCAATCCACCAAGCCGTCGAGCATATGGTCAACGCCAAAGTTACCCAGCGCCGTACCGAAGAACACCGGCGTCAGCTGCCCGGCCAGGAACTCTTCCAGATCGAACTTGTTGGCGGCGGCCAGCAGCTCAACATCCTGACGCAGTTCATCGGCGTATTCGCCCAGCGCCGTGTCCACTTCAGGGTTGTCGAGCCCCTTGATCACCCGACGCTCCTGAATGGTGTGCCCCTGCCCAGTCTGATACAGCAGCACTTCATCGTTCAACAAGTGGTAGACGCCCTTGAACTGTTTACCCTGGCCAATCGGCCAGGTGATGGGCGCGCAGCTGATCTTGAGAATATTCTCGACTTCATCCATTAGCTCAAGCGGCTCGCGGATATCCCGGTCGAGCTTGTTCATAAAGGTCAGCACCGGTGTTTCGCGCATTCGGGCGACGTCCATCAGCTTGATGGTCCGGTCCTCAACGCCCTTGGCGGCGTCGATCACCATCAGACAGGAGTCCACCGCGGTCAGGGTACGGTAAGTGTCTTCGGAAAAGTCCTCGTGCCCCGGGGTATCGAGCAGGTTCACCAGCTTGTCGTGGTAGGGGAACTGCATAACTGAGGTGGTAATCGAAATACCCCGGTCTTTTTCCATTTCCATCCAGTCCGACTTGGCATGCTGGCCAGACTTTTTGCCCTTCACAGTACCGGCCGTCTGCAGGGCTTTCCCGAACAGCAGCACCTTCTCAGTAATGGTGGTCTTACCGGCATCGGGGTGCGAAATGATGGCGAAGGTATGACGTTTTGAGACTTCTTCAGCAATGGTGCTCATAGATAAGCGGCATTTCCCAGACAAAGCGGTTCAAATTGCCGCGCATTATAACGTTCGCCGCCTGATTTTCGACCACAGGGGCGAAGATAGTCGGCGGTCCATGTAAAATACCGCCTCCTAACGCCTGAAGTGACCCGTTTCGACCATGACGCATCGCCAGCCACCCGAACCCGCCAAAGACACGATTTACGCCAGCGAACACGGCCAGGTCGCTGATTTCCGCTTCGATGACACCGTCGCGCGCGTGTTTCCGGACATGATCAAGCGCTCGGTGCCAGGTTACAGCCACATTATCGGCATGATTGGCATCCTCGCCGAACAATACGCCCAGCCCAACAGCCGGCTTTATGATCTGGGCAGCTCCCTCGGCGCGGCCAGTCTGGCCATGCGCCACCGGGTACATGCCCCGGGTGCCGTGATTGTCGCGGTCGACAACAGCGAAGCCATGCTCGAACGCAGCCGGGATTTCCTGGAGAGTGAGGACTTGCCAACCCCGGTGCAGACCCTCTGCGCGGACATCACCTCCCTGACGCTTGAGAACGCCTCCTTCGTGGTGCTGAACTTCACCCTGCAGTTCATTCCGCTCGAACACCGCCAGGAAACGCTGCAACGGATCTACGACGGCATGCTGCACGGCGCCGCCCTGGTGCTTTCTGAAAAGCTCCGCTTCCCGGATCCAGTACAGGACCAATTATTGATACAACACCACCACGACTTCAAACGCGCCAATGGCTACAGCGACCTGGAGATCAGCCAGAAACGCCAGGCCATTGAACGTGTGCTGCTGCCGGAAACCGCCGAAGGCCACCTGAACCGCCTCAAAGCCGTCGGCTTCAGCACCGCCACGCTCTGGTTTCAGAGCTTCAACTTCGCCTCCTTTCTGGCCATTAAGTGACCGCATGATTGATTATCGCCCCTTTATCGACTCCCTGACCGGAACGCCATTGGCCGCCTGGCAGGCACCATTGCAAACTCAACTGGCCGACCTGTTCGCCAACCTCAACGATGGCAACCTGCCCCGATTCCTGGCCTGCATCGACCAATTGCCGGCGGTACAGGATGCCCAGTTCGACCTGAGCAAAGTCACCCTAACCTCGGCAAACGCGCTGACTGATGAAGACCAGGCCAAACTGCATCAGGCACTGCGCGATCTGATTCCCTGGCGCAAAGGCCCATTTCGAATATTTGGCACCCACATCGATTCCGAATGGCGGTGTGATCTAAAGTGGGCTCGGGTCGCTCCGCACCTAAGCGATTTGACTGGCCGCTGCGTATTGGATGTCGGCAGTGGCAATGGCTACTACGGCTGGCGGATGAAAGCGGCCGGCGCGCGAATCGTGGCAGGCATAGATCCGTCCTGGTTGTCGGTCGCGCAACACCTGGCAATTAACACCTATGTGGGCGATGCCACTCACACCGTGTTGCCGTTCACACTGGAATCGATGACGCCAGACCTAGAAGCCTTCGATACGGTCTTCTCCATGGGCGTGCTGTACCACCGCCGCTCGCCGCTCGATCACCTCGCCGAACTGCGCGCTGCGTTAAGACCCGGCGGTGAAGTGGTACTGGAAACACTGGTAGTCGACGGCAACGAACGCGAAGCCTTTGTGCCACCCGGTCGCTATGCGCGCATGAACAACGTCTGGTTTCTGCCAAGCCCGAAAGCCCTGGCGCACTGGCTGGAAAAATCCGGCTTTGAAAACGTGCACATTGCTGATGTCACCCCAACGACATCTGACGAACAACGAACAACCGACTGGAAGCCCGGCCAGTCGTTAACCGATTACTTGAATCCCAGCGATCCCACAAAAACCATCGAAGGGCACCCGGCGCCGTTGCGAGCCACACTTGTCGCGACAAAGCCGGCCGGGGCTAAACGACTGCGCCGGTATTATCTTGATTGAAACGGCACGACGTATGACTTGGCTCAATGGCCCGATGATGCCCAATCAGCCGCGCTTAAAGCCAACTCCATCACAAAGAGCACATCAACACTTAATCGAGCTTACCAATATTGCTCAGTTACCTCGACCATGACTGTTCGAAAAAGGCAATTTCGAATAGCATTTCGAGTGCTATCAGTCAGCAACGTCAACCGCTATGGCTGGCAGCGATGGAAGGATCACATACTCTAAAGGAACCTCAGACTAATGTTGCCAGAATACTCCCACTGCGGACGTTTCCGTGCCCTGTTTATTACTGCAGTCATACTGACACTTGCCGCCTGTGCAAATCAGACAGCTTATTTCCAACCCAGCTTCTCGCTCGAAAAAAATCGACCCGAACTCTATGTCTGGCCCAACAGCAACAGCCACTCCAAAAATGAAGCTTCCATCAGTCTTCTGGTGAAGGCCGGCAGTCTGCAAGAAGAGGCATCGGAACTCGGCTATGCGCATTTCGTCGAACACATGGCGTTTAACGGGACCGAAGCCTTTCCGGGCGAAACTATCCGGACCCAGTTGGAAAGCCTGGGCATGAGTCTGGGTGACCATTCAAACGCCTATACCACCTTCGACCACACCAGTTACGACCTGCATTTGAACACGGTTGATCCGGAACGACTGGAAGCCGCGATTCAATTGCTGTCGGAGTGGGCTTACCGCATTGAGTTTAACGACCAAGAAGTTCAAAAAGAGAAAGCCATCATTATTGAAGAGTGGCGGCTGTCGGAAACGGAAGCAGACCGGGTCGACGCTCGAATTCAAGAAAATTATCTTGCTGGCAGTAGGTTGGCAGAGCGGTTGCCTATCGGAACAAAGCAAAGTATTGAGTCTGCGACTGCCGATGCTTTAGAAACGTTTTACCAGCGGTGGTATCGTGCCAATAACATGGCCATCATCGTGACAGGTGACGTCGATGAACAGCTCGTATCGGAACTGGTTGCGCAATACTTCCCTGAAGACACCCAGCAAAGCCCGGACCCTGGTGTTTTTTCCATTAACCCCAGTGCCATGCAAGACAGACTGATCCTGACCGACCCTTACGAATCCGGCGGATACGTGAGCTTCGATTATTATGTTCCTTACTCCTCTCCCCGGTCAGTCAATGATGTACTGGCCATCCAGCACTGGCAGGCAGCGCTGGATATCTGGTACGACCGGGTTCAAGCTCGCTTGCCGGAAACCGAAGGCGCCGTTGTCGACGCAGATTACTACTGGGAAACGGTGTCACCGGAAATATTGAATGTCAGCCTGTCTGCCTATCTGCCCAACGGTGACTTTGAGCAAGCCATCGGCGTCATCGAACGCGAAAGACAACACATTGCCACGTCAGGTGTTCGCCAATCTGAACTCGATAACTGGCGTAACGGCCTGCTCGAACATGAGCGTTCACAACAAGACTCGGCAGGCCACCTGGCAGGCGTCATCTACGATCACATCCTCTACGGCTGGCCAATGCTGAGTCAGTCGGAACGCATCGCCTTGTATGAAGACCGACTCGACGAGTTAACACCCCAGAGTGTTCAGGCGGCGTTTGCAGCCCTGTTTCATTCAGACCCGAAAGTAACCCTGGTACACCCCTACCAGTCGCCGGCACCCTCAACAGCCGACGTTGACACCTGGCTTGCCGGGATCGAAGTCACTAGTGCACAGGCTTCAAACAACGACGTTCAAAGTGAAACGCTGTGGACCATTGCCCCGGCATCAACCGGAACCATCGTCAGGGAAGAAAGCCTGCCCGAAGCGGTCACCCGCTGGACACTCGGCAACGGCGTGACCGTTTATTACCGATACAGCGATCAGGCACCCGGCAAGGTATACTATGAACTGCACGGTCTGCAGGGGTTCAACGCCTTGCCTCCCAATGAAACAGCCGTCGCCCGTCTGGCTTTGCCCGCAATGGGTACCAGCGGCCTGCGTGAAATGAACGGCGCCCAGTTAAACGAATGGCTCAATGCGAGGGCCATCACCCAGGTGCCTACCTTTTCCTTTTTCGATCGTGGCATGTATGGCTCGGGCCCCAGTCCGCAATTACCGGTCATGATGCGATTATTGCACATTGCCCTGACAGAGGCTGAGGTCGATGAGGTCGCCTGGCGACACATTCGTAACCAATACCGGGACCACCTGAACCAGTTAAAAGGCAACCCCCATGAACCCTGGTTCAACCTGGTTGAGACGTCGCTTTTTAACAACGATGTTGCGCTTCGCTTAACGGCGGAAGAACTTGAACGCATCGATACAGCAGCCATACAGGCGGTCTATAACACCTACTATGCCGGTACCCAAAACTATCGCATGAGCATTGTCGGCGATGTCAGTAAAAGTGCAGTGAAGTCATCGCTGCTGGAAGCCATTGCAACCCTGCCCCGGCAATCAGCCGACTGGACTACCCCACGCTCATACCCCTCGCCGCAGGCGTCCGGTTCACACACAGTGTCGAACAGCGGCGAACAAAGCGCAGCTGTTGTGCTCAGGTACAGCTTGCCCAAAACGGAAATGCCAGAGGCCTCTTTTACAACGCTCAGCTTGCTCGAAGCCTGGATCAACAATGCTCTGTTTGAAGACATTCGGGAAAACAAGGGCCATGTATACGCCATTAGCTCAATCATTGATGGCGCCACCGTTACCCAAAGTGACTATACCCTGATCATTGAACTGGCAACCGACCCTGCGAGTGTAGAGGCAGTAGTCTCCGAGGTAAAAAGCCGGCTGCAGTCACTGGTTGAATCACCGGCAACAGAAAGCCAGGTTAGACAGTGGCACGAGACCCTGGAGCGGGATTTTCTGCAGACCATCAACGGTGCCGAACAACAAGCGGAAGCCCTTGCGTACGCTCCCTTGTTTGGCAAGGACCCGATCGCAGCACTGCGCTTTGATTCAGCACCACCGGCGACACCCGACCAATTGGTTGAACTGGCAACACAGTTCACCCATCCGGATACAACGCTGATCGAGCTGGTTTGGATGCCCTGACGTTAGGACTGTGTGGCTAAACGCAACTCATCCGCCGACTGTTGCACCATACCTGCAACGCCGGCCAATGCTGTCAGTCGTTCAGTCAGGTTCTGCACGGTACTCAATGTCGTGCTGCTGACGTTGCTGAGTTCATTGCCACCTTGTGCCAGTTGGTGCATCTCGTTAGCCACTGTGCCAACCTGACGTTCCAGCTCGGTAAAGGCCTGGCGCATGGCGGTTACCTGTTCGGTGACCGCCCGAACCCGCTGCTGGCTGTCGCTTGCTTGTGACAGGCCCTGTTTAATCTGATTCGCGCTGTTAGCCAGCAAGTTGTGAATTTCATTGGCCGACTGGTCGCTGCGGTTGGACAGAGAACGCACTTCGTCGGCAACCACGGCAAAACCGCGCCCATGTTCTCCGGCGCGAGCCGCTTCGATGGCGGCGTTCAGGGCCAGCAGATTGGTCTGGCTGGCGATGTCGATGATCACCTGGGAAGCACTCTCAATTCGATCATTACTGGTCTTGATCGTATTCATCAACGTCAGCAACTGTTCGGCCAACTGGCGTGTCTGTTCACTCTCGGATTCCGTGGCATCCAGAGATTGCCCTACCTGACTCAGCGCCTGCTCGCTGACCGATACTGCCGCCTGTACCCGGGCCAGACTGTCCGAAAGACTCGCCGCGAATTCATGCTGACGCCCTGCCGCATCGTTCAATTCACCAGACTGAGCGCCAATTTCCGACTGTACCTGCCCCAGTGATGAGGTCGCCTTAACCAGCCTACCGGAAACATCCCGGGTTTGCGCCATCACGCTATTCATCTGCTCGCCCGCCTGCTCAAGGCTGGTTTTTTGCTGACTCACAGACGCTTCAGCCGACCGCGCATCGGCCACAGCGCTCAAGGTGATTCGCTGCATGTAGGATTGCCCGACCCAAATCATGATCACCGGCAGCAGATAGCCCACGACGATATCCCGATTCAGATCAGACCCTGTTAACGGTGGCTCCGGAAAGTCATGCCCGGTCAGCTTGAAGCGAACAAACACCACCGCCACCAACAGCATCGCCACAGACCAGACTGAGCCCCATAGCGGGTTGGTCATCATGTACGCCAGTACAATCAGCGTGACCATCCACAACAGATACTGCGAGTCGATGCCGCCGAACATATAGGCTGAATACAGCGCGTGGACCGCCATGCCCAAAATGGCGAGATTGCCGCTCAGTACCACGGAATACCCCTGGCGCACCAGAAATGGCACCGGCAACACCAGTGCCATCAGTATCAGGGCGGTTAATTGCAACTCGCCCACATTGAAGGCGCGCCACTTAACCAGAGAGTAAGCACCCACCAGCAACGCCAGCAGGCAAAACACCACAACCGCCTTTTCCCGAACCTGATCACCCTCAGTATTGGGCAAGAACCACGTCAACATCGAACCACCTCAGCAACTTTGCCAGAAGTATGACTGCAATCAGTGATAGAACTTTAGACTCTGAGAGTCAGTTTGTCCGTTGAGTCACCAATGCAGGATCAGACGATGGTTTTGTGCTTTACTTAATCGTTTAAGAACATTATCGTCCGCTTCCTGTTAACGCCCTACAGAGACCGCGCATGAAAAATCAGGTTCAGTTAATTACCTACGTCGACCGCCTGGGAGGCAGTGGCATTCAGGCTCTGCACCGGTTACTGACCACTTCGCTTGAGGGCGTGTTTGGTGGTGTTCACCTGTTACCGTTCTATACCCCCATCGACGGTTCCGATGCCGGCTTCGATCCGGACGATCATCTGACTGTGGACCCTCGCCTCGGTGACTGGGACGATGTGCTTGAACTGAGTAACAGCACCAACGTTATGGCCGACCTGATTGTCAATCACGTTTCCAGCCGGTCGCCACAGTTTGCCGATGTTGTCGCCCGGGGCAGCGACAGCCCATGGTTCCCGCTGTTTCTGACTTACCAGAGCGTCTTCCCCGATGGTGCCCGCGAAGAGGAGATCACCGCGATCTACCGGCCGCGGCCCAGCCTGCCCTGGACACCCTATACCCTGGGCGATACCAAACACCTGATGTGGACGACGTTCACGCCTCAGCAATTGGACATCAATGTCGAAACCGAGGTCGGAAAAGCCTACCTCGACAGCATCCTCGATCGCTTTGAACAATCCGGCGTGTCGATGATTCGGCTCGACGCCGCAGGCTACGCGATCAAACGCCCGGGCACCCGCTGCTTCATGCTGCCGGAAACCTATGCCTTTATTCAGCAATTGTCAGACAACGCCGCTGCGCGGGGCATTGAAACCCTGGTTGAAATTCACAGTCATTACCAGACCCAGATCGACATCGCCAACCGGGTTGGTCGCGTTTACGACTTCGCCTTGCCGCCGTTGATCTTGCACCTGCTGTATACCGGCGACGCCAAACCCCTGGTCAACTGGCTGGAACAATCGCCACGCAACTGCATTACCGTGCTGGATACCCACGATGGCATCGGCGTGCTGGATGTCGGGGCCGACGGCGACAAGCCGGGCTTGCTGCCACCCGAGGCGATCGATCAGCTGGTTGAAACCATTCACCAGCGTTCAAACGACCAGAGCCGGTTAGCCACCGGTGCCGCCGCGTCGAACCTCGATCTGTACCAGGTCAACTGCACCTACTATGCGGCCCTGGGTGAGCGCGATAACGAATACCTCATCGCCCGGGCCCTGCAGTTCTTCGCACCCGGTGTTCCCCAGGTGTACTACACCGGCCTGCTGGCTGGCGGCAATGACATGGCCCTGCTAACGAAAACCGGGGTTGGCCGTGACATTAACCGGGCCTATTTCCGCTCGGCGGACATCGACGAAGCGCTGGAACGGCCGGTGGTGCGGCAACTGATCGCTCTGATGCGCCTGCGAAACGAACACCCGGCATTCGATGGCGCCTTCTCGATCGGCCAGGCTCACAACCAGCTAAGCCTAAGCTGGACGAATGGCGACGTTCAACTGACGCTGACTCTGGACTGTCTGGCTCGAAAGGCCCGCATCACGGACCAGACGGGATCCGAACTGTTTGTTCTTTAGCAGGTTGTTGAAAAAGGTTTCCTGCCTTTTTCAAAACACGAGAACCAAGATTTGAGATTTTCGCTTCTCTCACAAAATCAATGACTTAACAGTCATCAATTTTGCCGGAACGTCCTTGTTCCGGTAACAAGCTGTTAGAGATGATACGGGTCAAGGCAGTCAGGTTCAGGCGGTGTTAATTTCCCGTTGTCTAGACTGGAAATGCTCCAAAGCACGTCTACGCTGTATCGATTAAGACGTTAAGAAGTAGTTAAGTCTGCTGGTCAGAAGAAATTGTTCTAAAAAAGCAGATGACAATGTGTCTTAAACGATTAAGCTAACAGGGTGCTTAGTAAGCCCAATGCCGGTTTCGATCGGCATTGACTGATTAAAACGTTCAACCCAGCACCTACTGGCTCTATTCAGTAACCGCTGGCGCTGTTCAGTCAGCAAACGTACGAACCAAACCAATAATAAAACAGCACGAAAGGGCAAAATAATGAAAACCTCCTTAGTAAAAAAATCACTCGTCATCGCAGTATCCGCTGCCATGTCTGCCGGTGTTGCCGCTGAAGTTAACCCGACCAAGGGCAGCGGTGACTACAACTGGGACAGCCTGGCTCCGTTTGAAGATATGGACCTGTCCGGTCAGACCGTGACCGTCGCTGGCCCCTGGCTTGCGCCTGAAAATGCCATTTTCGAAGGCATCGTCAGCCACTTTGAAGCGGCGACCGGTGCGGACGTTCGTTATACCGGCTCCGACAGCTTCGAACAGCAGATCGTCATTGACCTTCAAGCTGGTTCAGCACCCAACCTGGCAATTTTCCCGCAGCCGGGTCTGGCCAAAGACATGGCCAGCCGTGGTCTGTTGCAGCCGCTGGACGATGCAACGCGTGAAAACGTTCTGGAAAACTACGCAGCCGGCCAATCCTGGGTTGATCTGAGTACCTATCCGAACGAAAACGGTCAGGATGACTTTTACGGCGTGTTCTTCCGCGTCGACCTGAAGAGCCTGGTCTGGTACTCCCCGGATAACTTCGCCGATTACGGCTACGACGTTCCGGAAACCATGGAAGAGTTGATCGCCCTGTCCGATCAGATGGTTGACGATGGCGTGAGCCCCTGGTGTATCGGTCTGGGTTCCGGTGCGGCGACTGGCTGGCCGGCAACCGACTGGGTTGAAGACATCATGCTGCGTTTGCACGCACCTGAAGTCTATGACGGCTGGGTCGACAACAGCATCCCGTTCAACGATCCACGGGTTGTAGAAGCCATCGATACATTCGGCAGCTTTGCCAAGAACCCGGATTACGTTCAGGGTGGCGTTGCTTCTGTTGGTACAACCGACTTCCGCGACAGCCCGAACGGCCTGTTCAGCATTCCTCCCGGCTGCTTCATGCACCGCCAGGCCAGCTTCATCCCTGCGTTCTTCCCTGAAGGAACCGTCGTTGGTGAAGACATCGATTTCTTCTATTTCCCGGCCTTTGAAGAAAAAGATCTCGGCTCTCCGGTTCTGGGTGCGGGCACCATCGTTACCATGCCGCGTGAGAACGAAGCCGCTCAGGCACTGCTTGAGTACCTGACCACGCCGCTGGCCCATGAAATCTGGATGGCGAACGGTGGCTTCCTGACACCGCACAACAACGTCAACAACGATCTGTACGCCAACGACACACTGCGTCGCCAGGGCGAGATCCTGCAGAACGCAACGACCTTCCGTTTCGACGGTTCTGACCTGATGCCGGGTGCAATCGGCGCAGGCGCTTTCTGGACTGGCATGGTCGACTTCGTCGGCGGTGACTCGGCCGAAGACGTCGCTGATTCCATCCAGGACGCCTGGGATGCTGCCCGATAAGTAATCGGGAACTGCACTAAGGACAACTCGCCCCGACCCCGGGGCGAGTTCATTACCGGTCTAGGTCAGGAGTATCCCCCGTGATTTCGCAAATCATAACGGCCTCGTTTGTCATCGCTTTGGCGATCGGGCTAAGCGCACTCTTTTTTGTTGGTTCTAACTTTATACTGGATCGCTTTCTATCCAGTGAATCCCTGGCGTCCGATTCGGACCGTCAGCGGCGCGACAAGATACGTGAAGGCATTCGCCCCTGGATATTTGTTGGCCCAGCCGTTCTGGTTCTGGTTGTCTATCTCGTCTACCCTGTTTTTGCGTCACTCATTTATTCGTTGCAAGACCGCCAGGCTAACGGCTTTGTCGGCCTCGCGAACTATGCCTGGGCCTTTGGTAACGAAGGTTTCCAAATCGCGATTCGTAACAATATTCTCTGGTTGATCATCGTGCCGACCATGTCCACCGCCTTTGGACTGGTAATCGCCTACATGACCGACCGACTGTGGTGGGGCCAGATTGCCCGCACCCTGGTGTTTCTGCCGATGGCCATTTCGTTTGTAGGCGCCTCGGTTATCTGGAAATTCATTTACGACTACAAAGGCTCCGGTGAAGAAATCGGCCTGTTAAATGCCGTCGTAATGGCATTGGGTGGCGAACCCCAGGCCTGGATTTCTCTGGAACCCTGGAACAACATTTTGCTGATGGTGATTCTGATCTGGATTCAAACCGGCTTTGCCATGGTGATTCTGGGTGCGGCCATTCGCGGCGTTCCCGAGGACACCCTGGAAGCCGCCATCATGGAAGGTGCCAATAACTTCCAGATTTTCTTCAAGATTGTGATTCCCCAGATCTTCGGCACCATCGTCGTCGTCTGGACCACCATCACCATTCTCGTACTCAAGATCTTCGACATTGTCTTTGCCATGACCAACGGTCAATGGGAAACGCAGGTGTTGGCCAACTTCATGTACGACCAGCTGTTCCGCTCCGGTGATATCGGACGCGGCAGTGCAGTCGCCATTGTCATTATGCTCGCGGTAACCCCGGTGATGATCTACAACATCCGCCGTGCCCGCATGGAAAACCAATAAGGAGGCCAAGATGCAATCAGCAAACAAACTGCCTTTGGCCACCCTTGCCAAGCACGCCACTGTTTTTCTGCTCGTTCTGCTGTGGACGCTACCGACCCTGGGTCTGCTGATCAGCTCGGTTCGAGACAAAGACTCGCTGACCACCTCGGGCTGGTGGACCGCACTGGCACCAGCCGAACGCAATGAGGTTTTCCGTACGCCAACGGCTGAAGCGCAAACGCAATCCGGCGATGTCTTCGTGATCGAAGACCGCTTGTTTGAAGAAGGCGCTCGCTCGCTGGACACCTGGGGTCAGAGACCAACCGACCTGACGGCCAACCAGGCCGGTGACGTTGTTACCTTGGATAACGGCACCCGCATGACGTTGACGGAAGACGGTCAGTTCCGCTGGGAGTCCGACGAACCGTTCGAGCTCACCCGAGGCGAACGTGTGTTTTACGTCTCGCAAGTACCGCCAACCTTCACGCTCAACAACTATGAAGAAGTCCTTTCCTCTGAAGGGGTTGGCCGTGCCTTTATCAACACCCTGACGGTCACCCTGCCCGCGACGTTCATCCCGATTCTGATCGCTGCTTTCGCGGCCTACGCCCTGGCCTGGATGAACTTCCCCGGTCGGTTGTGGATTCTGGCCGGCATTGTGGGTCTGTTGGTTGTGCCGTTGCAAATATCGCTGATCCCGGTACTCAGAATGTACACCGGCCTGTCGGGCATCTTCGGCTGGGAGGCAAAATCTTACGGCGGAGTCTGGCTGGCGCATACCGGGTTCGGTTTGCCGCTGGCGGTTTACCTGTTGCGCAATTACATGGCCGGCTTGCCGAAAGAAGTGATGGAGTCGGCCCGTATGGACGGTGCCAGTCACTTCGAAGTGTTCCGCACCATTGTGCTGCCGCTGTCGATTCCGGCGCTGGCCTCCTTTGCCATCTTCCAGTTCCTCTGGGTCTGGAACGACCTGCTTGTAGCACTGGTATTTTTGGGGCAGGGCGAAGGCAAAACCGTGATGACGGCACAGCTGGTTGAACTGTTGGGTTCCCGCGGTGACAACTGGGAAATTCTGACCAGTGGCGCCTTTATTACCATGCTGGTGCCGCTTGTCGTTTTCGTTTCAATGCAACGTTACTTTGTCCGCGGCCTACTGGCTGGCTCGGTCAAATAGAGGAGTAAAATCTTGTCGAATACTGAACTGAACTGGTGGCGTGGCGGTGTCATTTACCAGATTTACCCGCGCAGCTATTTCGACAGCAATGGCGATGGTATCGGGGATATTCCCGGTATCATTTCCAAACTCGATTACATCGCACAGTTGAATGTCGATGCGATCTGGCTGTCACCCTTCTTCACCTCACCGATGAAGGACTTTGGCTACGACGTATCGGACTACCGAAATGTTGACCCCATGTTCGGTTCATTGCACGACTTCAAGCACCTGATCGATGAAGCGCATCAGCGCGGATTGAAAGTGCTGATCGACCAGGTCTACAGCCATACCTCAGATCAGCATGAATGGTTTCAGGACAGCCGGGAAGACCGCACCAACGACAAAGCCGACTGGTATGTCTGGGCCGATGCCAAAGCCGACGGCACGCCACCGAACAACTGGTTATCGCTGTTTGGTGGTTCTGCCTGGCAATGGGATACACGCCGTGGCCAGTATTTCATGCACAACTTTCTCGATAGCCAGCCAGACCTGAACTTCCACAACCGGGACGTGCAGGATGCCATTCTGGATACCGCCCGGTTCTGGCTCGACCTGGGTGTCGACGGTTTCCGTCTGGATGTGGTGAACATGTATTTCCACGATGAATCATTCACCGACAATGGTCTGGCCGACAGTCCGGAAAAAGTGTTTGTCGGTGTCGATCCGAAAAACCCGTTTTGTCGTCAGTACCACATCAACCAGATGTGTCGCGATGACAACCTGGCCTTTTTGCAGCGCCTGCGCAGCGTGATGAACGAGTACCCCGGCACCACCACCGTCGGAGAAATTGGTGCACCCCAGGGCATGAAATACATGGCGCAGTACACCTCCGGTGGCGACAAGCTTCACATGGCGTACACCTTTGAGCTGCTCAATGATGCGCATGACCCCGATTACATTCGCAAGACCATTCAAAAAGTGGAAGACAACCTCGGTGATGGCTGGCCCTGCTTTGCACTGAGCAACCACGACGTGGTGCGCAGTGCAACGCGCTGGGGTCAGGATGCCAAAGACCCGGACGGTTTTGTTCGAACCGCGTTGAGCTTGCTGGCTACCTTGCGCGGTAGCCCCTGCTTGTATCAGGGCGAAGAACTGGGTTTGCCAGAAGCGGACGTCGGCTTCGAACAACTGCAAGACCCGTTCGGCATCGAATTCTGGCCGGAATTCAAAGGACGTGATGGCTGTCGTACCCCCATGCCATGGATCAATGAAGCCATGGGTGGGTTCACCAGTGGCGGGCACAGCTGGTTGCCGGTAGAACCGATTCATCGTCAGTTGGCGGTATCCGAACAAACCAAAGTGGATGAGTCGACGTTGAATTTCACGCGTCGCTTATTCGCCTGGCGCAAGGAGCACCCGGCCTTGCAAAACGGTGACTTCGAATGGCTGGAAAGTGACCCGGCGTTACTGGTATTCCGGCGCACCAATGCGCAGGAAACCATCACCGTGGCTATCAACATGACCGCCAGCGCCTTGCCGACCAAGGTAGAAGGCCAGGCCATTCCGGTACCGGGGTTTACACAGACGGGCAGTGATACCATTGCCGCCTACAGTGTTGCCGCCTGGGTTCACTAACAGGCTGTCGGTGCTCCGGCAGTAATAAGCCAGACAGTCATCAACGGAACTGAAATTCAGTGCTCCCGTTGATGACTGGCCTTCAAACGAGCAGGTCGTTACACTCCCCTGCCCGGAATGAACCACGACGACGCGCGTTAGCAGCACTCAATTGACATACAAGACCCAAGCTTACGGTCACAACCAACAATAAAAATGGCAGGTAATAACCAGAGTGAGTAAGCCCGCACCTTCCACCAGTGCGTCGCGACGGATGACATTAAAGGCGGTTGCCCGGGAACTGAATGTTTCCACGGCCACTATCTCCAATGCCTTCAACCGACCCGACCAATTATCCGCTAGCCTGCGCGATCACATTCTGCTTGAGTGCAAGCGATTGGGCTATCACGGGCCAAACGCGGCTGCCCGCAGCTTGCGTACCGGTGCAACCGGCATTGTGGGTGTCATGCTGGCCGAACGGTTGTCTTACAATTTTCGCGACAGCTGTGCGACAGAATTTCTGCAAGGCGTTTCCGAGGTGCTCGACGACGCCAGAGCCAACCTATTGCTGATGCCCGGGCGCGACGAGTTCTATCACGAGCAATCCATGGAATCGATTCCGGACCGCTACATCGTGTACGGCCCACCACGCGACCTCAGCGTACTGGACCGGCTGGTGCGGCAACATAAACCGGTTGTCACCGTTGATTTCACGCTGGAAAATCATTTGTCGCTAAACGTCGACAACTACGGTGGGGCCAGGCAAGCCGCTGACCATGTGTTCAGCCAGACACAGGGCGACGTGGTTGTTATCGGATTACGGCTCACCAGTTCGGATGATGTCGGGCGCATCGACAGCCATGAATTGTTCGATGCGAAAATGTCGATTTCCCGTCAGCGCCTCGAAGCCTATCGGGACTCCGCGCTGGCTCACCACTATACACTTGGCGACGACCGCGTCTGGAACACCCATGAAAGTACCTGGGCCGATGGTGTTAAAGCCGCCCGGGAAGCCCTGACGATGAACCCTCGCCCCACCGCCATGCTGTGCATGTCGGATCAGCTGGCACTGGCGGCGTTAAGCGTCGCCCGTGACATGGGCTTGAGCGTGCCCGACGATGTACGCATCGTCGGCTTCGACGACATACCCGAAGCCCGCCAGATGCACCCCACCATCACCACTGTGTACCAGCCCAGCATCGAAAAAGGCCGCCTGGCCGCCATGATGGTTTTGAACCCGGAGCGCTATGAAAGCCGGGTATTACCCACCCACCTGCAAGTTCGCGAGACGGGTTAACAGCAGCTAAAGACGTGAGACATGGAAAGACGTGCAACATTGAGTGACGCAAGACACTAAGAGACGCAAAACTACAAAAGACGTTAAACATGGAAAGACGCGCAACAATCGCGCTACTTTGCGTCCCTTCATGTCTCGCGTCTGTTCATGTGCTGCGTCAGTCTATGCCCTGCGTCTTTTCATCCTGCCAAACTCAACGCAATGGTCGCTGTCCCCAGGAACGCGAAGAAACCGACGACATCAGTTACCGTGGTCAGCACGACTGAGCCGGCAATGGCCGGGTCGATTTTCATGCGCGACAATACCCAGGGTACGATCACACCCGCCAGGGACGCAGCGATGATGTTCACCAGAATGGCAAAGGCAATGATCCACATCAGCATCCAGCTGTCGAACCACCAGGCGGCAATTAAGCCGATGGCAATGGCCCAGAAAAAGGCATTGATGGTGCCGAGAATCAATTCTTTGCGAATCAGGTTGCGCACGTTCGCGGCCCCCAACTGACCCGTCGCCAGACCGCGAATGGCAAGCCCCAGCGTTTGGCTGCCGGCAATGCCACCCATGCTAGCGACAACCGGCATCATCACCGCCAGTGCGACCCATTGCGACAATGCCAGTTCGAACAGGCCGATCACCCAGGCTGCCAGCAACGCAGTGATCAGGTTGATGCCCAACCAAAGCCCGCGCTTGGGCACCGAACGACGCACCGGGGAAAACAAATCCTCTTCATCCAGGCCACTGCTCAACTGCATCATCTGGCGTTCTTTTTCTTCCAGCATCACATCGAGCGCATCACGCGAGGTGAATCGTCCCATCACCGCGCCGGTTTCATCCACCACCGGCAACATGGCCCGATCGGCTGCGCGCAACCGCTGTGCCGCTTCGTGCAGCGAAGAGGCTGGGTTTAGCGGGGTCAGTTCGTCATCGGCGTAATCGCTCAGTGGTGCCGTGCTGGGCGTTTGCATGGCCGCGTCGAGCGACAAGCAGCCCTGAAAGCGACCGTCTTCATCGAGCAGAACAATCACATCGGTCATTTCCGGAATACCGGTCTCCCGCAACGCCTTGCGAAACAACCGGCCCGGTGTTGATGCTTCAGCGGTAATGACTTTAAAACTGAGCCAGCGGCCCACCTGGTCGTCATCGTAGGTTAAGGCATTCTTTAATTGTTCGCGGTCTTCGCTGTCCATCCGATGCAGGACTTTACGGCCCAGTTGCCCCGGGAGGTCATCCATCAGCTCCAGCAAGTCTTCCGGATCGGTTTTGCCCAGCCACTGCAGCAGGGCCTCCGGAGGGGCCGCTTTGAGCAAGGAGCGACGATGCTCATCGTGCAGCTCGACCAACACCGCACCGCGCAGTTCCGGTGCCACGGTTTGCCAGATGGTCAGGCGTTGCTCAAACGGCAAACACTCGAGCGCAAAGGCGATGTCAGCTTCCGACAACCCTTCCAGCCAGTCTGCTGCGGGCTCTCGGTCTTCAGCCAACTCACCGAGCCAGTAGTCGACATGTTCAAGCAAGGTATCTTCGCGGGTGGCCATGAGTAATGCTTCCCTTTGGTGGGTGAACCGGCTGAAGAACTCAGCCATTGCAGCAGGTCAGTCTCCGGATAATTACTGCTAACTCTAGCAAAAAAGCAGACACCCGGCCCCGCTAACGCACGCACGGATCCTGTAAAAGCGCTAAACTGGTTTAAAAAACCGGTTAACGCCGACCTCACTTGGCAACACCGGCATTTAAGGGGATGATGCACACCTTGTCGGGAACCGGACACAACGCCGTTCCTGCTACACTCTGATTTGCCATATCCCCTGCGCAACACCAGACATTACCGGTACAACTTTGGGAGTTATCCATGAAACTGGCGGTGCTTTCACGCGAGCCTTCGAATTACTCATCCCAGCGATTGGTCGAGGCGGCCGAAAAACGGGGCCATGAGATTCGCATTGTCGATACCCTGCGCTGCTACATGAGCATCGTGGCGCATCGTCCGTCCATTCATTACATGGGCGAGCCACTGGAAGACATGGATGCCATTATTCCGCGCATCGGCTCTTCAATTACCTTCTACGGCACCGCCGTGGTCCGCCAGTTCGAGATGATGGGCACTCATACGCTGAATTCGTCACTGTCGATCTCCCGCTCACGCGACAAACTGCGCTCCATGCAAATGCTGGCGCGTAAGGGCATTGGCTTGCCAATTACCGGCTTCGCCCACAGCCCAGATGAAGTGCCCGATCTGATTCAAATGGTCGGTGGGGCGCCTCTGGTCGTCAAACTTCTGGAAGGCACCCAGGGCATCGGCGTTGTGCTGTGCGAGACCCGTCAGGCAGCAGAATCGGTCATCGAGGCATTTCTGGGCCTCGACACCAACATCCTGGTGCAGGAATACATTAAGGAAGCCGGTGGTGCCGACATTCGCTGCTTTGTCATTGGCGATAAAGTCGTCGCGGCCATAAAACGCCAGGCTGCGCCGGGAGAATTTCGCTCCAATCTGCACCGGGGTGGGTCTGCCGCGGTGGTGAAAATCACCCCGGAAGAACGCAAGACGGCGGTTCGCGCCGCCAAGATTATGGGGCTGCAGGTGGCCGGGGTGGATATTCTGCGGTCCAATCATGGCCCGGTGGTGATGGAGGTCAATTCCTCACCCGGCCTGGAAGGCATCGAGATGGCGACCGGCAAAGACGTTGCCGGAATGGTCATCGATCATCTGGCAAAAGAAATGAGTGAAAAACCCAAACGAGTGGAAGGCTGACTGTGACTCAGATTAACCCCACCAGGCTAACCTCCGGCAAGTGGCATAATGTGCCCTTGTCGCTGCCCGGTGCACCCGGTAACTCCGACGCCATCATGCATTGCTTTGTGCGTCGCAGCCGCAAACCGGGCCCGACCATCTTCATCACTGCGGCCATGCACGGGGATGAGCTCAACGGTCTGGAGATCATTCGCCGCTTTATGCGCAGCCGCAAACTCGGCGGTTTGCAGGGTACAGTGATCGTCGTTCCGGTGGTGAACGTGCACGGTTTCGGGATGGGCTCGCGCTACCTCCCCGACCGGCGAGATCTAAACCGGGTGTTTCCGGGCTCGGCCAAGGGGTCTCTGGCGGCGCGCGTTGCGGAAGTGCTCATGCAGGAAGTGGTGCTGCATTCCGACTACGGCATTGATCTGCACACCGGGGCAATACACCGGTTCAACGTGCCACAAATACGGGCTGAGCTCGATAATGAGGTCGTGGAAGGTATGGCGCGAGCATTCGGCGTGCCACTGGTACTGAACAGTGAATTGCGAGAGGGGTCGCTGCGGGAGTCGGCCGGGCAGAACAACATTCCAGTCATTGTGTACGAAGCCGGCGAAGCACTGCGTCTCGACGAAATCAGCATCAAGGCCGGTACCCAGGGCATTATTAACGTCATGATGCATCTTGGCATGCTCAACGGCACACCCAAAATCCGCAAGGAACAGGCGATTGCCGACAACTCCTATTGGGAGCGCGCCAGCGATTCGGGCGTGTTTCAATGCCTGGTCAAACCCGGCACCTATATCCAGAAAGAGCAGATCCTGGCGCGAATCATGAACCCCAGCACCATGGAAGCTTCAGAAGTTCGGGCTTCCCGCGCCGGCGTACTGGTCGGCCTGACTCAGCTGGCGCTGGTCTACGAGGGCGACGCCCTGTTCCACATTGCCCGCTACCGCGGTATGCACGAAGACGTAGCCCAACAGGTAGAGCGCTTTCACGAGGAACTGGGCCCGGAATTCGGGACCTGACACACCGGACGCTGCATGCCACATCTAAAAACAGCCTGCATGAGTTACCTCACCCTCCTGGTCCTACTAGTGCTGGGCTGTTCACCTTTGGTTTACGCGGAACCCGCCAATCAGGTGATTCGCGTTGGCGGTGACGACAGTTACCCACCCTACGAATTCGTTGACCAGGACGGCAACATCGCCGGCTACAACGTCGATATGACCCGGGCCATCGCCGAAGTGATGGGGATCGATGTGGAAATCACCCTCGACAGCTGGTCGATCATGCGGGAAAAACTGGAAACTGGCGAAATGGATGTGCTTCAGGGCATGGTGGCCTCTGAAGAGCGCGAAAAGGAGTTCTCGTTCAGTGCACCGTCGGTGATGGTTAACTACTCCTTCTTTGCGCGCAAGGGCGACCCGGAACCCGCCAGCTATGACGACCTGAAAGGCAAGTCAGTCGTGGTTCAGCATGAGGGCATCGTTCACGATTTTCTGCGTGAAAATGATTTTGGTGTCATCATCGTCACCGTGCGGGCTCATTCCGATGCACTACGCCAACTGGCAGCCGGTAATTACGATTACGCGTTGGGCGCTACCCTACCCAGCCTTTATTACAGCCGCGAGAACAAACTGTCCAACATCGGCGTCGTTTGGCGGCCGCTGCGCCCTCAGCCCTATGGTTATGCGGTGAGCAAAGGCAACGAAGAGATTCTGACGCTGTTCTCAGAAGGGCTCGCCATTCTGCGCAACACCGGCCGCCAGCAAGACATCTACGACAAATGGCTGGGCTCGCTGGAACGTCAGGGCACTACCAACTGGCGTTTGCTCGGCATTATTGCCGCCATCAGCAGCGCGGTCCTGTTGCTGGGTCTGGTTCTGGTGACCCTCTGGATTCGCACGCTGCAGCGTCAGGTTGAACGCCGCACTCAGGAGGTCAAGAAACAGCAGCAGCAGTTGATTCAGGCCGACAAGATGAGTTCACTCGGCACCCTGGTATCGGGGGTTGCCCATGAAATCAACAACCCGAGCGGACTGATCCTGCTCAATCTGCCGATGCTGAAAGATGCCTGGGAAGATGCCCTGCCGCATCTGGACGGGCTCTATGAACAGCGCGACGGCTTCGATATTGCCGGGCTCGATTATCGTCGCATACGCCATGAAATCCCCTACATCATCAACGAGATGAACGAAGGCGCCCAGCGCATCAAACGCATCGTCAACGACCTGCGCGATTTCGCTCGCCAGGAAGCGACCGATGCCATCGAACCGATGAACCTGAACGATGTGGTCTCCACCGCCGTGCGCCTGCTCGATGTCACCATTCGTGGCTACACCAACCGGTTCAGCCTGATTCTCGATCCCTACCTGCCCTCGATGCTGGGCCACCCGCAGCGCATCGAGCAGGTGGTGATCAACCTGATCATCAACGCTTGCCAGTCACTGCCGGACGACCAGCACGGTGTAAAGGTCGAGACCCGCATCGACCACATCCGCCAGCGCATTGTGCTTTCCGTGCACGATGAAGGCTGTGGCATTGAACCGGATGCGATGCCCAACCTGACCGACCCGTTTTTCACCACCAAACGCGAACAGGGCGGCACCGGGCTTGGCTTGTCGGTCTCGGCCGGTATCATTAAGGCATACGATGGCACCATGAAGTTTCATTCACGCCCCGGTGAAGGCACCCGGGTAGACGTCACCTTTCCGTGGAAGATGGTCGAACCTCAATGACAGACAATAAAAACAAGAAACGCAGTCTCTACCCTGAGTTCGGTGTGTTACTGATCGACGATGAACCCTCCTACCACCGCAGCCTCGGCCTGATGCTCGAACGCAAAGGCGGAATCACCAACCTGCATTACTGCCAGGACAGTCGTGAGGCCATGAGCTACCTGGAACACCACGCCATTGGCGTGGTTCTGCTTGATCTGAACATGCCCCATAAATCCGGCAAAGACTTGCTGATCGAGATGGCCGAGGCCTTCCCCGATGTTGCCGTGGTAGTCATCAGTGGTTTGAATCAGGTCGAGACGGCGGTGGAGTGCCTGCGTCTGGGTGCCTTTGATTTTTATGTGAAGACCACCGAATCGGCGCGGCTGCTCGAAGGCATCAAACGCGCCATTCAACTGCAGGAAATCAAACGGGAAAACCAGGAGCTGCGTCACCGGGTACTCAGCCGACGACTCGACTCCCCCGAGGCCTTTGCCAACATCCTAACGCAAAGCCGCAGCATGGCCTCGGTGTTTCAATATCTGGAGTCAGTCGCGAAAAGCTCGCAACCTGTGATGATTTGCGGCGAGAGTGGCACCGGCAAAGAACTGATCGCCCGGGCAGTTCACACCCTGAGCGGCCGCCAGGGCAAGCTGGTCACGGTGAATGTGGCCGGGCTCGACGATCACATCTTCAACGACACCCTGTTCGGCCACCGCAAGGGCGCCTTCACCGGTGCCGACCAGGAGCGGCGCGGCCTGGTCGAAGAAGCCTCCGGTGGTACCCTGTTTCTCGATGAAATTGGCGACCTGAGCCCCAGTAGCCAGGTGAAATTGCTGCGGTTACTGCAGGAAGGCGAGTTCTACCCTATGGGCGCAGATCGGCCGAAGCGCCTTCAGGCCCGCATTTTCGTGGCCACCCATCAGGACCTGGCAGAGCGCCAGCGCGACGGAGCCTTCAGGCGCGACCTCTATTACCGGCTCTGCACCCACCAGGTGTTAATCCCGCCGCTGCGCGCGCGCCGCGAAGACATTCGCCTGCTGTTTACCTTTTTCGCCGAGCAGGCCGCCGAAGATATGGGCAAACTACTGCCCGAGTTCAGCCCCGACCTCTGGGCCGCACTGCAGGCCTATGAATTCCCGGGCAACGTGCGCGAGTTGCGTGCCATCGCGTTCGACTCGGTGAGCCGGCATCATGGTGGTGCCATGACTCGTCAGGATCTGCACCTGTTCAGTCAGACCCAGGGGGGCGACACCAGCAGTCACGACAACACCCTGGTTCACTTCCCGCCCGACAATCGATTGCCTACCCTGGCTGAAATCGACGATCTACTGATCGCCGAGGCCATGCACCGGGCAGACCACAATCAGTCTATCGCCGCCCGTATTCTGGGCATTTCGCAGCCTGCTTTAAGCAAGCGGCTAAAGCGGCAGCGCGAACTCGAATCGTGAAACGGCCGGTAAAACGCGCCCGGCAGCGAGGAATTTGTGTGCCAACACTCAAAACGGCGCCCCGCTATTCCTTTGGTTATAGTTATTCCAATGGTTATATCCGGCCCCATACACCCTCCTGACAATCCTCTGACACCCGATAAACCTATGTAAAGCACTGCCTCAGTGCACTTTCTCACAGCGAACCCACGCACTGCCTTGGCGCAGTGCAGAATAGGGCCCGCCCCGGGGCGGGCGGCTATTCCTCTGGTTATAGCCCCAACCTCCCTGGAAACGCTGTTAAATATCCAATAAAGTCTTTAATATCAATATGTTAGAGTGTATCGGTACAAATTGGCCTTATCCTTGCAAATCATTAACCGCATCGAACCATAATAAAATAAAGTAAGGCGACTCTAGGTTGCCGCTCGATCCTCCTTACAGACTGCAGACGTTTCGGCGTGTGCATCATGTTTGTTTTCGGTCACGAGCCGAAGACGAGAATCCACACAGATCTTCGGTCTGAGTGGTCTTCAGTGCTTGGGTACACCGACAGGTCTGCCAAAGCCGATAATAAAAGCAATGAAATAATGGAGAGTAAAATGCTTAAGAAACTGACCAGCACTAGCGCCGTAGCGGCGCTGTCACTGTCTGTCCTGGCAGCTGGCGTACAAGCCGGTGAAACCGTTGATGCAGTCATGGACAAAGGCTACATTCAGTGCGGTGTTAACACCTCTCTGGCTGGCTTCTCAAACGCCACTGGCGGTGAGTGGGCCGGACTTGACGTCGACCTGTGCCGAGCGGTTGCCGCAGCCATGCTGGGTGACTCAGAAGCCGTTCGTTTTACTGCTCTGACCGCCAACCAGCGTTTTACTGCCCTGCAGTCTGGCGAAGTCGACATCCTGTCTCGTAACACCACCTGGACTCTGACCCGTGATACGGCTCTGGGCCTGAACTTCGCTGGCGTCAACTACTACGACGGCCAGGGTTTCATGGTTCGTAAAGATCTGGGTGTTTCCAGTGCCAAGGAACTGAGCGGCGCGGCAATCTGCGTTGAGCCAGGTACCACGACCGAGCTGAACCTGGCCGACTATTTCCGTGCTCAGGGCATGGAATTCGAGCCGGTTGTTATCGAGAACACCTCTGAAGTCACCGCCGCCTTCTTCGCCGGCCGTTGCGACGTGTACACCACAGATGCTTCAGGTCTGGCCTCTGCGCGTAACGTCTCTGCTGAGAACCCGGCTGACTACATGATCCTGCCAGAAATCATCTCCAAAGAGCCGCTGGGCCCAGCAGTTCGTCACGGCGATGATGAGTTCATGGACATTGTCCGCTGGACATTGAACGCCATGATCGAAGCTGAGGAATATGGCATTACTTCCGAGAATGTTGATGACATGCGTGACAACAGCTCAAACCCTGGCGTCCAGCGTCTGCTGGGCACGACTCCGGGTCTGGGTGAAGCATTGGGCATCGACGAAGACTGGGCGTACAACATCATTTCCCAGGTTGGTAACTACGGTGAGTCTTACGAGACCAACGTAACCGAACTGCTGGGCCTGGAGCGTGGTATTAACGCTTTGTGGACCAACGGTGGCCTGATGTATGCCCAACCCGTTCGTTAATCATGAGCCTGGCAATGCAATATTGCTGATCTCTGTTTAACGCCGCGGCCCTGTCCTTCAGGGCCGCTTTCTATAAGCTCATTGCATTATTCTGATTTGCATTCCCTTTGGAGACGTCGGGTATGAGCCCCAAACACTCAAAAAGTAACGACGTTAACCCGATTCTGACTCTTTTGTATGACAAGACGTTTCGCTCTGTCGTCTATCAGATTCTGGTTTTTGGTGGAGTTTTTCTGCTCGGCTGGTATTTGGTCGGCAACACCATGGCCAACCTCGAAAGCCAAAACATCGCCACCGGCTTCGGTTTTCTGGAACGAGAAGCCGCCTTTGGTATCAGCGAAAGTGTCATCGCCTACTCGCCTGAGAGTAACTACGGCCGAGCCTTGCTGGTTGGCATTACCAATACACTTAAAGTGGCCAGCATCGGTATTGTTCTCGCGACCATTCTCGGGACTCTGATCGGTATTGCCACGGTTTCAAAAAACTGGCTGCTGCGTTTCATCGGCGTCACCTACATTGAAACCTTCCGGAACATTCCAGTATTGCTGCAGTTAATTTTCTGGTACGCCATCATTAACCGCGGTCTGCCCAACATCCGTTCAGCACTTAGCCCGATCGAAGGGGTCTACCTGTCTAACCGGGGGCTTTATATTCCCGTGATGGCCGACCATCCGGCCTGGACCTGGGTGGGTGCTGGATTCATCGTCGGCATCATCGGCGCGATCATCTTGCGCAAATGGAGCTTGAAACGCCTGGAAGCGACTGGCCACATCTTCCCGCACCTGAGCGTGGGTCTGGGCATTGTTGTTGCGGTTCCCTTCCTGGTTTGGTTGGTATTTGGCGCTCCTACCGAGATGAATATGCCCGCGATTCAAGGGTTCAACTTCCAGGGTGGCGCACGCATGAGCCCTGAGTTTACTGCCTTGCTACTGGGTCTGACGCTCTACACCACGACTTACATCGCGGAAGTGGTTCGAAGCGGTATCCAGTCGGTTCCCCATGGTCAGACGGAAGCAGCCACCTCTCTGGGGTTGCGCTCTACCTGGATCATGCGATTGATCGTGCTGCCCCAGGCACTGCGCGTCATCATTCCGCCACTGACCAACCAATATCTGAACCTGACCAAGAACAGTTCGTTGGCCGTTGCCATTGGTTACCCTGATCTGGTGTCTGTCTCGAACACCACCATGAACCAAACGGGCCAGGCCGTTGAGGGGGTCGCAATCTTCATGACGGTCTACCTCAGCATCAGCTTGCTGGTCTCCTTCTTTATGAACTGGTACAACAAGCGCATGTCGCTGGTGGAGCGTTGATATGACCGAGAATACCAACCGAGCCCGGCCCATCAGCGGACCCGTTCTGAATCGCAGTCTGCGCTGGATGAGAGATAATCTATTCTCGTCTCCGATCAATACGATCATTACTCTGCTGTGCGTCTACATTATCTGGAACATACTCGACGTTATTGTTTCCTGGGCAGTTCTCAATGCCAGCTTTGGTGCAGCCAAAGAGGCCTGTGAAGCCGCTACCGGTGCCTGTTGGGCCTACGTTCACGACATGTGGCGTTTCCTGTTGTTTGGCACCTTCCCGGCTGATCAGCACTGGCGCCCATTGCTGGCGATGATCATGCTGACATCGGGTATGTTGCTGAGCATGAACCGTCGCTTCTGGTCACCCTGGCTGGCCGTCGCCTGGATTGTCGGGTTCATCGCGGTCTACTTCGTCCTCAGGGGTGGTGTACTGGGTCTGTCGCCGGTGCGCACCGCCCAGTGGGGTGGCCTGACTCTGACACTGGTTCTGGCCGTCGTTGGTATCGCCTTCGCAGCACCATTGGCCTTGTTGCTGGCTCTGGGACGTCGCTCCGAAATGCCACTGATCAAAGTGGTGTGCATCGTGGTCATCGAGGTGTTCCGCGGCGTGCCTCTGATTTCCGTGCTGTTCATGGCATCTGTCATGTTTCCACTGTTCTTGCCAGAGGGTGTGAGTATTGACGTACTGCTTCGGGCACAGATCGGCATTATTATCTTCCAGGCCGCCTATCTTGCCGAGGTCTTCCGGGGGGGGATGCAGGCTATTCCCAAAGGTCAGTATGAAGCCGCAGATTCGCTTGGCCTGAATTACTGGCAAAAGACGTTCAAGATCATATTGCCACAGGCACTGCGCCTGGTGATTCCGCCAACCATGAGTACCTTTATTTCCTTGTTCAAGGATACCTCTCTGGTGGTCATTATCGGCCTGTTTGATCTGCTGGCAGCGACCCGCGCAGCCGTCAATGACCCCATGTGGCGCCAGCAATTTATTGAGGCCTATGTATTCATTGCCCTTATTTACTTCTGCTTCTGCTTCTTTATGTCGCGATACAGTGCGTACCTCGACAATGACCTGAAGAAGAGCACCTCACACTAGGAGTCCAGAATATGACTGAACAAAGCCGCCTGGCCGACCGTGAATCTGTTATTCAGGTCAAAAAAATGAACAAGTGGTACGGTGACTTTCACGTACTGACCGACATCGATCTGGACGTGAAACAGGGTGAACGCATCGTCATCTGTGGCCCTTCCGGCTCCGGTAAATCGACCCTGATTCGTTGCCTGAACCGGTTGGAAGAACATCAGGAAGGCGACATCACTGTCAACGGCATTGAGCTGGGTGACAACGTCAAGAACATCGAAGTCATCCGCAAGGATGTTTGCATGGTGTTCCAGCACTTTAACCTGTTCCCGCACCTGACCGTGCTCGATAACCTGACGCTGGCACCCATGTTCGTGCTCAAGCAACCCAAGCGGGAAGCCGAAGCAACGGCCATGAAGTTTCTTGAGCGGGTTAAGATTGCCGAGCAGGCCAACAAGTTTCCGGGGCAGCTATCCGGTGGTCAGCAACAGCGCGTGGCGATTGCACGATCATTGTGCATGAACCCGAAAGTCATGTTGTTCGATGAACCGACCTCAGCGCTCGACCCGGAGATGATCAAGGAGGTTCTGGACGTAATGATCGAGTTGGCCGAAGAAGGCATGACCATGTTGTGCGTTACCCACGAGATGGGCTTCGCCAAACAGGTTGCCGACCGGGTAATCTTCATGGACGCTGGTCAGATTGTTGAAGAAAACGAACCTCACGAGTTCTTCAACAACCCGCAGAACGACCGGACCAAGCTGTTCCTCAGCCAGATTCTGGGTCATTAAAAAAAGCAACAAACCCGGTTTCAGCGTAACGGGTTGATGTTTACAACAGGCGAGTCAGTCCTGGCTCGCCTGTCGCTTGCTCCACCCCGGTGTTTTATAAAGCACGGTTTTTACCCTCCCGCAGCGCCCAAGCCGCGGCTCGTCTGTGCGCACACGGTTTGCTGTACGGAACTGTTTTGACCAAGCACAGTCTGAGCCAGGGACCGCTCATGATGACCAATCGATGGATAGCCTGACCCAAAAACGTCCAGCCTTCTGACTGGAATCACCTGAGAGTCACTGTCATGAAAAACAGCATTACCCTGACTAATTCTTTGTTGTTGTCTTTGCTCTGCCTGATCGGTTTACCAGCCGTCGCCGAAGACGATGATACCCAGCTGTACATCTACACCGAGAACTACGGCAACTACAACTACAGCCTCAGTGGCCGCGACTACGAACACCGGCGAGATGATATTGGTGGCACGTCAACCGAGGTCGTCAAGGCATTGCTTGCCGATGCCGGTTACGAATACCGCATGCGATTGCGTAACTGGGGAGTTGGGTACGGCCGAACCCTGGAACGCCCGTATTACGGGTTATTTTCCACGGCCAGAACGCCGCAGCGGGAAGACATTTTTCAATGGGTAGGCCCTATCGCCCAGTACAACTGGACGATCTTTCGGTATGAAGGCAGTGATGTCGAGGTCAACGATATTGATGACCTGCGCACGCTCAGAGTGGGTGGTTATGCCAACTCGGCCACCACTCTGTTCCTGCAGGACCAGGGCATTGAAGTCTCTACCCTACCCAACGACAGCCTGAATGCGCAACGATTGGCTCAGGGCCAGATCGACGTGTGGATTGCCTCCGACGTCAATGCTTACGACCTGGCCGAAGAAGCCGGCTACCCTGCCATCGAACCGGCCTGGATTATTCGCACGGTCGACATGTACCTGGCGATGAACAAGGACACTCCGGTTGAGGTCGTCAACCGGCTGCAGGCGTCACTGGAACGCGTGCAAAGCCAGGCCAATTAAACCCAACCCAGGGCGCGCAGTACGACCAGCCCCAGGCTGGTCGTCACCAGGCTCACCACCGTCGTCGTGGCAATGATGGAGGCCGCCAGATTGGCATTACCGCCCATTGCACGCACCATCACATAACTGGCAGCAGCTGTGGGCGTGCTGGCCATCAGGTAGAACACACCCAGCTCAACCTCCCGGTACCCCAGGCTGTAGGCAATCAGCACACCACTGATCGGAATCAGCGCCAGTTTGAAAACCGATGTTAGGGTGGTCACCCTCCCGGCTTCAACAAACCCGGCCCAGCTTAAACTGGCACCCACACAGATCAGCGCCAAAGGCAGGGTCATACGGGCAAAATAGTCGCCGGTATCGAGCACCCAGTCCGGAACCGGAATACCCAGCACGACGATGGCACCGGCCAGGGCGATGGCGATGATCAGCGGATTGCGAATAATGTCTTTGACGGCAGACACCAGCGGGTGGCCCACAACCTGGCGCGGCGACCAGCGGCTTAGCGTAATCACCGACAGTACGTTGTACAGTAAGGTAATAAAGGCGAGATAGACTGACGCCAGCACGGCGGCTTCCTGACCAAAGGCATTCAGCGCAAAGGCCAGCCCAATAATGCCCATGTTGCCGCGAAAGCTGCCCTGCACAAAAACACCGCGCTCGTCTTTGTGCGGCACCAGCCAGGGGGCCAGCACTGACAACACAACAAACCAGCCCAGGGTAAACAGGGCTGCGACCAGAATGATGCCGCCGCCCGGTATGTTCTCCGGCCGGGAACCGACAATGTTCAAAAACAACAGGCTGGGCAGAGCAACATTAAACACCAGTTTGGAGCCACTCTGCACAAAGGCATCGTTGATCCATTCCCAGCGTTTGAAAGCCGCCCCCAACACCACCACCAGGGCAATCGGGCCGGTAATCTGTAGCGAAAACAACAATAGAGACAACACCAGGGCGTTTCCTCGCAGGCAGGCAAACTGAACAACCACCGCGGCGAACGCCGGGGCGGCGGCAGTCTACCATCAAGCCGCATTAAAAACTCAATGGCCAGCAAAACCCGCCGATACTACACTTACAACCTGAGGTTCAGAGTTCGGTTCGCCCAAGAGGCATTGGTCCGCAGCGGCTACCGGGTGCGCCCCTGTGGGGTCGGCGTAAATCCGTCAATCGCGGTCCGACATCTCGGGCCTAGGCCGCAGCATCCATGCTGCGGACTACCCCACAGGGGCACACCCGGCACCCGCCGCTGGTCACTTCAGCCAATTCTGAAACTTCAGTAGTGAATAGGCTAATCAACAAATAGGCAGACCTTCCCGGGCCAAAACAACAATCCATTAGAATGCCGAGGAATCGCCCTGTGTTTAAACGCTTCACCATCCGTCAGCGGCTTACCGCTACTTTTGTCGGCATCGTTCTGGTTTTCATCGTGCTGGGGTCACTCAGCCTGAACCGGCTCGACGCAAGCAATGCCCAGGTTTCCGTTATTGCCCAGGATCGACTACCCAACCTGATCGCCGCCAACACCCTGTTCAAGTACTTCAGCGACATTCAGGTGCCTGCCACGGCGATGATCTTTTCGAGTTCCGCCTCGGAGCGGGAAGCCTTGCAGCAGACCATCGATGAATCGGTTGCCGCGCTGAACGCGGCCAAAGAAGCGTATCAGCAGAACATCACGGCGGATGAGAACCAGCAGATTTTCGATGCCTTTGTGGCCGCCGAGACCCAGTTTTTGCAAGCGCTGAACGACGGCATACAACTGGCCTCCAACTGGCGTGGCGCCGATGCACTGCGTCTGCGCACCGAGACCATGTTGCCATTGGCTGAGCAAGCCTTTGGCCATCTGCAAGCGCTGATCAACTATCAGCAGGAGCGTATCGCCGGGGCTGAACTGCAAGCCGGTCAGGCTTACCAGGCATCGCGCCTCGTCACCATGGCGTCGATCAGCTCGGTGGCAGTGTTGCTCGCGCTGATCGCCTGGTCACTTGTCAAAAGCATTTCCCGGCCGTTGCAGCAGGCCATCCATGTCGCCAATGACATCGCTGCCGGCACACTCACCACCGATATCAAAATCGAGGGCAAGGATGAGATCTCCCTGCTGTTGCAGGCACTACAAACCATGCAGCACAGCCTGCGCGACACCCTGAGCCAGATCGCTGAATCAGCCGACCGGCTCAGCCAGGCCTCGACTACCCTCGATGCCGTTACCGAGCAATCCCTGCAGGAGTTGCAGCAACAAAACGATCAATTGGAACAAGCCGCCACTGCTGTTAACGAACTAACCGCCGCCATTGAAGAAGTGGCCAGTAATGCCGTGGGCACCGCCAATGAATCGCAGCAGGCCAATGAACGCACCCAGTTTGGCCGCGAGAAAGTGCAGTCGACCGTTCAAGCCATTGAACAACTGGCCAGTCGCATTCAGGGCGCCAGTGGCAATATGGCAACGCTGGCGCAACGTGTGGCCGATGTGGGGTCGGTACTGGATGTGATTCGCGCCATCGCCGAGCAGACTAACCTGCTGGCATTGAATGCGGCCATTGAAGCCGCCCGTGCCGGAGAGGCGGGCCGGGGCTTTGCCGTGGTGGCCGATGAAGTACGCGCCCTGGCCAGCCGCACGGCTGACTCAACACGCGAAATTGAAGCCATTATTCAGGCGGTGGAAACCAGTTCAGAACAGGCGGCGGGTACCTTGCGCGACAGCGATACCGATGCACAGCACACGCTGGATGCCGGCCACGAGGCTGGCGAGGCGCTGGTCGCTATTGCCGATCTGGTCAACACCATCAATGATCGCAACACGTCGTCGGCCAGCGCCGCCGAGCAGCAGGCCCAGGTAGCCAAGGAAGTCGACAAGAACCTGGTCAACCTGCGCGACCTGGCGGCCAATACCGCCACCGGCGCCGACCAGACCCGAAGCTCGAGCCGGGACTTGGCCAGCCTGGCTGACAACCTGAACCGCCTGGTCAAGCGCTTCGAGGTTTAACAAGAATTCCTGAGCGAGGTATGGCCTTTTACAGCTTTTTCAGGTCAGCTTCGATCTCTTCGATCTTGCTTTGCACCACTTTTTCCAGGTGCTGCAGATCGTTGAGTATCTTTTTCTTCAGGTCGACTTCTTTGACTTCACGCTTGGCGATGACGTCGAGTTCTTCGACTACGTACCGCAGCGTTGGGGCAATCTCGGTGGTGTCGGCGTATTTCTGCGTGCCACTGTCGACTTTCACGCGCTTCATTTGACGCGGGTATTTGAATTTTTCACTTCGCGCAAACATCTCGCCTTTGTCACGCTTGTAATAAATCTTCAAGATATCGAACCGGCCTTCGGTGCGCAGGGTGTATTTTTCGATTCGGTCGGTGTCGGTAACGCCAATGGCTTTCAGGTTTTCAAACATGGACAATCCTTTACGGGAAACAGTAGGTGCTTGGGCGGTGGATAATCTGAGTAGTATTGTCAGATTAGAACATTCACTGCAGGTATCAACACCCTGTCGCAGTTTTGTAGCACCCGACACGGGGCTCGCTGTAGCGCGGCGTGTACAGCGTTTGAAACAGCACAAAGACGAATCGTTGACCGGCCACCGTTCCCTAAACCATTACACTGGAGGAGCCTGAACCATGACGTTGCACATCCGGCTGATCGAAATTGAGCGCTATGTCCCCGGCGTGAATAACACCGCCGATCTGGCGCGTGCCTTTGGTCCGCTTAAGCGCTACTGCCGCGACCAGGTCAATGTGGCGCTGACGCTGGCACCCTGGTCCGAAGCCGATCGCGGTGAAGCCGCCCTGGTCCTTCTGGGCATTGACCGGGGCCAGGTAGAAACCGAAGCACGCCATCTGGAGGACTGGATGGAAGCCAACCTCGAAGGCCAAAGCCTGCGCCTGGAGGCCAGTTGGCTGTAACCCAAGCTTCGGAGTCCGAGTGGACTAAGTGGTATTGGCCCGCACTGGCCACCTGGCACACCCCTGTGGGGTCGGCGTCAATCCTTCCCTGGCGGTCCGACGTCTCGGGCCTAGCCCGCAGGGGCGCCTCAGGTAGCCGCCGCTCAACAATTCAGCAAATTCGAAACTTGAATAAAACTACCAAACGCTCGTCCATCAATGACCACTCCACCGCAATGAACATTTGACGCTAACCGGCCACCCCGGCATTATATTTTGACTAATAAAATAATTACAGGAGCACCCTATGTATCTGGGACTCGACCTTGGCACCTCCGGGTTGAAAGCGGTATTGATCGACACAGCCGGACAGGTGGTTGATACCGCCAGCGCGAGCCTGACGACGGATTCACCGCAGCCGCTGTGGAGTGAGCAAGACACTCAACAGTGGTGGCAAGCCATTCAATCGGTGCTGGCTACACTTGGTGGACGTCAGGATCTGAAACTGATCAAGGGCATTGGCCTGTCGGGGCATATGCACGGGGCAGTCTTGATTGATGCCGATCATCAGGTCATCCGGCCCTGCATTTTGTGGAACGATGGCCGCAGTGCCGCCGAGTGTGCCGAGCTTGAAGCGGCGTTGCCGGATTTTCGAGCGCGCAGCGGGAACGTTGCCATGCCCGGTTTTACCGCGCCCAAGGTGTTGTGGGTCAAGCACCACGAGCCAGATGCCTTTGCCCGGATTCATAAGGTGCTGCTGCCGAAAGATTATCTGCGCCTGCTGCTGACTGGCCGTTGTGTTTCTGAGATGTCGGACGCCGCCGGCACGCTCTGGCTCGACCCGGCCAAACGCGACTGGGACGATGACCTGCTGGCGATCAGCGGCCTCGGTCGGCAACACATGCCCGATCTGATTGAAGGCAGTCAGCCAAGCGGAACGTTGACCGAAGCAGCCGCTCAGGCACTGGGCCTGAACCCGGTTCCGATCGCCGGTGGGGCGGGTGACAACGCCGCCGGTGCGGTGGGCGTTGGGGTGACCGAGCCCGGCCAGGGGTTTATTTCGCTGGGTACGTCAGGGGTTTATTTTGTCGTGAGCGAGCAGCATTGCGCAGCGCCCGAGCAAACGGTGCATGCTTTTTGCCATTGTTTACCCGGCCGCTGGCACCAGATGTCAGTCATGCTCAGTGCGGCCAGTTGCCTCGACTGGTTTGCCAATATCAGTAACACGACGGTCCCAAAGCTGCTCGAAGAGGTTGAAGACAGCCCTCAAACCGAGACCAGCGTGGTGTTTCTGCCTTACCTCAGTGGCGAACGTACTCCCCACAACAACCCGCTGCTCAGCGCTCAGTTCTTTGGACTTAACACTCGCTCGCGCCGGGTGGATATGACCCGCGCCATTCTCGAAGGCGTTGCCTTCAGCATGGCCGATGGCGAGAAGGCGCTGACGGCGGCCGGCACGCCGCTGGATGACATTTCGCTGATCGGTGGCGGTGCACGCTCGGCGTTGTGGCGCCAGTTGATTGCGGATGTATTGCAACGACCGCTGCATTTTCGTGAAGGGGGGGAGGTTGGGCCCGGCCTAGGAGCCGCCCGGTTGGCGCAGCTGGCGGTCGAGGGTGACGGCCCGGAGAACATTCGCTCGAAGTGCCCGGCTCCGCCCATCGTGCAGACCCATCAGCCCGATGCGTCTCGGGCGACCTATTACCAGGGCAAGCTTGAGCAGTACCGGGCCTTGCATCGACAGACGGCCGCGCTGAACGGCTGAGCCTGAGGCATAAGCCCCGGCATGCCGGGGCGAGTTCGGTCGATCAGTTGCGATCGACCGCGTTCAGGTCGGCAAAGGTTTTTTCCAGGCGGGCACTCATGCTCTCCTGGGCTTTGCGCAGCCAGACACGCGGGTCATAGTATTTCTTGTTCGGGCTGTCTTCGCCTTCGGGGTTACCGATCTGGCTTTGCAGGTAGCCTTCGTGCGCCTGGTAGTACTCACGAATGCCGTTCCAGTTGGCCCATTGGGTGTCAGTGTCGATGTTCATTTTGATGACACCGTAGCTGATCGATTCTTCGATCTCGGCTTCGGTAGAGCCCGAGCCACCGTGGAAGACGAAATCCAGTGCGTTCTTTTCCAGGCCAAATTTCTCGGAACAATGCGCCTGTGAGTCACGCAGAATGGTCGGCGTCAGCTTGACGTTGCCGGGCTTGTAAACGCCGTGCACGTTGCCAAATGAGGCGGCAATGGTGAAGCGCGGGCTGATGGCGTTCAGTTTTTCGTAGGCGTAGGCGACGTCTTCGGGCTTGGTGTAGAGGTTGGAGGCATCGAGATGGCTGTTGTCGACACCGTCTTCTTCACCGCCGGTCACACCCAGTTCGATCTCGAGCGTCATGCCCATTTTGGCCATGCGGGCGAGGTATTCCGAGCAAGTGGTGATGTTTTCTTCCAGCGAATCTTCTGACAGGTCGATCATGTGCGAGGAGAACAGCGGCTTACCGGTTTGGGCGTAAAACTTTTCGCCTTCGTCGAGCATGCCGTCGATCCATGGCAGCAACTTACGAGCAGCGTGGTCGGTATGCAGAATCACCGGAACACCATAGGTTTCAGCAACGGCGTGCACGTATTTGGCACCGGCAATACCGCCGAGCACCTGGGTGCCCTGGCCTTCCAGTTTCAAACCTTTACCCGCAAAGAAGCCGGCGCCACCGTTCGAGAACTGAATGATCACGGGTGATTTCACGCGAGCGGCCGTTTCCAGCACGGCGTTAACGGTATTGGTGTCTATGCAATTCACCGCCGGCAGTGCGAACTTCTCGGCCTTGGCGATGGCAAAAATTTTCTGAACGTCGTCACCGGTAACAACACCGGGTTTTACTACGTCGAGTACTTTTTGAGACATGAGTCGTATCCTCTGCTGTCGATGAACGGCACCCCTTCCAGTGGCTACCGCTTATTGTTGTCTGGCTCCTGGCGACTCAGATTACGTTGCCAGGGATCCGTGGCGGATACCGGGTTACCCTGTCCGGGGTCGGCGTGAACCCATCCATGGGGCCTTGACCGCATGATATTCATCCCATCCATGGGATTCACCCTTCGGGCTCGCTGCGCTCATGCTAAAACGCTCCTGGCGTTTTAGTCCATGCTGCGGACATCCCCGGGCAGGGTAACCCGGCACCCGCCACTCGGAATGGTGCCAAATCTAAATCTGAGTACTGAGTACTGAGTACTGAGTACTAAAAGCTATCCTTTCCTCAACCCTTAGCGCGTTGTTCCAGAATTTCAACGGCAGGCAACACTTTGCCTTCCACAAATTCCAGGAAGGCACCACCGCCAGTAGAAATGTAGGAGAAGCGATCTTCCATGCCGAATTTTTGCACCGCGGCGATCACATCGCCACCACCCAGTACTGAGAACGCACCGGAGTCGGCAATGGCTTCAGCAACATCACGGGTGCCATGAGCAAAGTTGTCGAATTCAAATACGCCGCAGGGCCCATTCCACAGAATGGTTTTGGCGTTTTTGATCACTTCGGCAAAGCGCTTGGCGGTTTCCGGGCCGAGGTCCATGATTTCCTCGTCGTCCTGCACCTGATCGACCGGCTTAATCACGGCTTCGGCTTTGGGGCTGAACTCTTTGCCGACACGTACGTCGATCGGCTCGGGGATATCGAGTTCTTCCATCAGTTTTTTCGCCTGCGGAATCAGGTCTTTCTCGTGCAGGGAGTTACCCACATTGTAGCCGCGCGCGGCGACAAAGGTGTTGGAGATGCCACCACCGACGATCAGTTGATCGCAGACTTTCGACAGGCTTTCCAGCACGGTCAGTTTGGTCGATACCTTGGCACCGCCGACGATGGCGACCATCGGCCGGGCCGGGTTATCCATGGCTTTGGCCAGGGCCTCCAGTTCGCCGGCGAGCAGCGGACCGGCACAGGCGACGGGGGCGTACTTGGCGACACCATGGGTAGAAGCCTGAGCCCGGTGGGCGGTGCCGAAAGCGTCCATGACGTAGACGTCGCACAGGGCGGCCATTTTCTTCGACAGGGCGTCGTCGTTTTTCTTTTCGCCTTTGTTGAAGCGAACGTTCTCCAACATGACGACCGAGGCGTCGGTGTCGACACCGTCAACCCAGTCGCGAATCAACGGGATGTCCTGCCCGAGCAGTTGGCTCATGTAGGCAGCAACAGGGGCCAGTGACGCTTTTTCGTCGAATTCGCCCTCTTCCGGACGGCCCAGGTGCGACATGATCATGACCTTGGCACCCTGCTCGAGGGCTGCTTTAATGGTCGGCAGCGAGGCGGTAATGCGGTTATCCGAGGTGACCTTGCCCTGGTCATCCAGTGGCACGTTCAAGTCCTGACGGATCAGTACGCGCTTACCGGCCAGATCGAGGTCAGACATTTTGATCACAGACATGGCAGTTCCTTAGGGGACGTCGTTTAAAATGGGATCGCCATTGTAGACCCTGTAGGGTCGAGAATCACGGGGTCTGTAATTTTATTACAAGTCTTCCGCTGCCTGTTTTTCCTGAACATTTGATCAAAGACAAGTCTGCGGTGCCTTGCTACAATGCTTACCCAGCCATTCTTTAGTCATTTGCTGGAAGCCTTTCATGTCTGTCACCCCCATTTTCATCGGCATCGCCGGTGCCTCTGCCTCCGGCAAGAGCCTGCTTGCAGGCACGATCTATCAGGAATTGAAACAAGAGCTGGGCGACTCGGCACTGGCGATCATCAAGGAAGACAGCTATTACCGCGAGCAGGGCAACCTGACCATCGAAGAACGCACGGAAATCAATTACGACCACCCCAATGCCTTCGATCACGATTTGCTGATCCAACACATGGATGCACTGCATTCGGGCAAGGACGTCGAGATCCCGATCTACGATTACACCATTCACAATCGCTCCGATGAGACGTTCCCGCTCAAGCCCGCCCGCATCGTCATCATTGAGGGCATTCTACTGTTGCACGACAAAGCCATTCGCAAGCGCCTCGACGCCAAGGTGTTCATGGACACCCCACTCGATATCTGCCTGCTGCGCCGCCTGCAACGCGATATCGCCGAGCGTGGCCGCACGGTCGAATCGATCATTGAGCAATACAAGCGCACCGTCCGCCCGATGTTTCTGGAGTTCATCGAACCGACCAAGCAATTCGCCGACATCATCGTGCCTCGCGGCGGCAAAAACCGCGTTGCCATTGAGATGCTCAAAGCGCGTATTTTGCAGATGCTGGATGACTGACTGATTCCGTGGTTGCTTAAACTTCCAATACGGTGGTTATTTTTATTTCGGTGGCCTAGTGCGTGCAGGCCACCGGGTAGCCCTAGAGTCACCCCGGTCAAGCCAACTCGATTCCGATGCCTATTACCATCACTTCTGCCTACCGCGATACTCATTACACGGGTCTAATAGACCGGCTTTTGTAAGGGGAAGTGGTGGCAAAACACTAAGTGTCGGGTGCCGGGTATGCCTCTCCGGGGAAGTCCGCAACAGGGATGTTGCGGCCTAGGCCCCATGGACGGGTTCACGCCGACCCCGGTGAGGCATACCCGGCATCCGACACGAACTCCCGCCACAGGAGACAACCCAACATTAAGCCGACAAGTACCGCGACTGAAGATGGTCCAGGAAGTAATCGGGGTTCAGCACTTCGCCGGTGGCCTGGGTCATCAGGTCGTCGTAATTGTTAAAGCGACCCTGTTGCCAGATGTTTCGCGACAGCCAGTCGAAGATGGGCGCAAGGTCCAGTTGGGCTATGCGTTCAGCAGCGTCGGGAACGTCCCGTAACAAGGCAGCGTGCAGTTGAGCGGCGTTCAGGGCACCCAGGGTGTAGGAGGGGAAGTAGCCGATGGCGCCCATGGGCCAGTGGATGTCCTGCATCGGGCCATTGCGGTAGTCGCCTCGGGTATCGAGCCCCAGCAGGTCGGACATGGCCTGGTTCCAGCGCTCGGGAATGTCTTTGACGCTGGCGTTGCCGAGGATGATGTCGCGCTCCAGTTCGTAACGCAGGATGACGTGTGACGGGTACGTCACCTCGTCGGCATTGACCCGAATCAGGCCTGGCTCTACCCGGGTGTAGAGGGCGTGCAGGTTGTCGGCACTGAAGGCCGGGTCGTCACCCAGATGCTGGCGCACCATCGGAGCGATGGCATCGATAAAGGGGCGGGAGCGGCCCAGTTGCATTTCAAAGAACAGGCTCTGGCTTTCGTGCACACCCATGCCCATCGCCTGCCCGACGGGTTGGCTGGTCCAGGCTTGTGGTAAGCCGGTTTCATAGCGGGAGTGGCCGGTTTCGTGGATCACGCCCATCAGGCCTTCGATAACGTTGTGTTCATCGTAACGGGTGGTAATGCGGCTGTCGGCCGGCACGCCGCCGCTGAACGGGTGGGCAGTCTGGTCGAGACGACCGGCGTCGAAATCGAACCCCAGGGTCGACATCAGGGCTCGAGCCAGGGCATCCTGCTGTGTAATAGCGATGGGTCGTTCCGGTTTATTCGGCGTAGGCCGCTGCGACTGGCGTTCCAGAATCTGTTGCAGCGTACCTGGTAGCTCGGCCTTCAACCGGTCAAACACCGGGTCAATGCGGCTCATGGTCGTGCCTGGGTCATACTGATCCATCAGGGCGTCGTAGGCATTGGCGTAGCCGCGGTCGGCGCCCAATGCGTCCTGATAGGCAGCGGCCGCTTCGCCCGCCAGATCGAAGACCTGTTGCAGCAGGGGCTCGAAACCGGCCCAGTCGTTGTTGGGCCTGAGGGTTCGCCAGGCGTGTTCGCATTCACTGCTGGCCAGCGACTGGGCTTCGACCAGATCTTTGGGAATGGCACGGGTTTGTTGCCAGGACCGTTTCATTTCACGCAGGTTGGCCTGCTGCCAGTCGGTGAGGTCGGCTTCCTGTTCCGCCTCGTCAAAGCGGTCGGAAAGACGCTCGTCCTGCAGTATCTCGGTTCGCAGAACGGTCAGTTCAGCCATGGCCTTACTGCGGGCCGCGTTGCCCTTGGGCGGCATCATCACATGCTGGTCCCAGCTCAGCATGGCCTCGGCATGGCCCAGTTGGGCCAGGCGATGAAAGGTTTTCTCCAGTGTCGAGTAACTCATAGCATTCCCCGGTATGTCTGTGGCCGTACTTGAACGGTGATTGCACCATGATCGGACATCCGGTCTGTGCTGTCACGGGTACAATGGGGCATTTCGTTGGCTGATCATCACCTGAGGCGCAGCAAAGTCGGCTCGTTCACACTTTACCTATCGACACCTCCTTCCCGGTTTTCTATGCTCTTACCATTCCATTCGCAGAAGTAGTTTCCATGCAATCAGCTCCCAACCCTACTCGTCATGCACCCGCTGTTATGGTCAGCTACCGCGGTTTGCTAAAGCCGGTTCGCCGTGCCTTATGGCGGGTGTCGGTTCTGATTGCCCTGGTGGTACCTGCCTGGGCAGAACCCCTGCTGATAACCGGGCCTGACGGCGAGTTCAGCTTCAGCCAGGCAGACATTCTGGCGCTATCGGATCAGGAGGTGGTTACCGAAACCCCCTGGACAGATGGCAGCCTGACCTTTCGCGGGGCGCCGCTGGCCGCAGTACTGGCTGAAGCGGGGATCGAGCAGGGCTGGGTGAATGCCCGGGGGCTGAACAATTATTCCATCAACCTGCCGGTTAACCAGGTACTGGCGGCGCACGCCTTTCTGGCGGTACACATGAACGGCGAGCTGATGCGCATTAAGGACAAGGGCCCCTTCTGGATCGTCTTTCCCTGGAGTGAACACCCAGATCTGCTGACCCGCGATGTCCGTGCCTGGTCGGTCTGGCAGTTGCAAGCCTTAAGCGTACTGGACTGAGGCATGTTAAACCGCATTGGATTCATCACCGCCTGGGTGGTGTCGTTCGTGCTCATGTTGATCTGGCTGAGTATCCTTATCGTGCGCGTCTCTGGCGAGATCAGTGTGTATCGCGACCAACTGCGTGACGATCGTGTCTGGCACATCACCCAGTTGCAGCTGGAAATGGAACGTCTACGTGGAGCGCTGGCGCTCTACCTGGAAAACCCTTCCGGCCAGTACCAGGAAGAAGCGTCCATCTCGGCCGAGATTTTATGGAGCCGCGCAGCACTATTGACCCAGGGTGAAACCGGCGATTTCGCCCGCGCCTACGACACTCAGGTTTACAATCAGGTCAATAGCATACTTAACCGTTTGCGTGCCGATGAAGCTTTCATATACGAGATGACCAACGACTACGCACGCCGGTTATTACCCGTACTCGAAACTTGGATAGAGTCTTTCCGGTACCGCATTTCGAGGCTGACGGAAAACGCCATGTCGCAGGCCGATGCACGGGGAGAGCGGGTGCAGCAGGCTTACCAGCAAATCCGCACGGTACTGCTCACACTGGGTGCACTCGGAGCCGGTTTGCTGGTTGTATTACTGTGGGCCTTCAACCGCAACCGCAATTTGCGCCTGGCGGCCGAAAAGGCCAATCGCGTTCAGTCTCACTTTCTGGCCAATATGAGCCACGAAATTCGCACCCCGCTTAACGGGATTATCGGCACCATTCAATTGCTCTCCGAATCGCCCGACAAGGAAGAACACAAGTCACTGATCGGAACGCTGGAGCAATCATCAGAGGCGCTGTTATCACAAATCAATGATGTACTCGATTACAGCCGACTCGATTCCGGGCATCAGCATCCCGACAACCAGCCGTTTGACCTGATAGAGTTGATCGAATCGTCCACTCGTGTGTTTTATGCCCAGGCGCGCGCCAAGGGCATTGGTTTGAATTTTTTACCCCCGCCTCAGGCGTCGGCCTGGGTCAATGCCGACGATGCCAAGATCCGCCAGATACTGCTGAACCTGGTGGGCAATGCCATTAAATTTACCGGACGCGGCACGGTGGAAGTCAGTATGGATCTAACCGATAAAGACGGCGACTACGACGTTTGTCTGCGCGTTAGAGACACTGGCATTGGCATCTCCCGGTCGAAACAACTGCTGTTGTTTCAGCCGTTTCATCAGGCCGATGCCTCGACCAGCCGCCGCTATGGCGGTACCGGGCTCGGGCTGGCGATCAGCCAGCAACTGGCCCAGCTGCTGGGCGGGCGCATTGAGCTCGACAGCCAGTTCGGTCGTGGCAGTGAATTCCGCCTGGTGCTGACGCTGCCCAAAATTGACCCGCCTTCGGCTCGCCTGAACATCCAACCAGAGCCCGAACGCTCGCACCCGGCCCTGACCGGTTCGGTGCTGGTGGCAGAAGACAACCCGGTCAATCAGACAATTGCCCGGCGCATGCTGGAAAAGGCCGGCGTGACCGTGACGCTGGTCAGCGACGGTCATCAGGTGCTGGAGCGCTGTGCCCGGGAGCGCTTCGACCTGATTCTGATGGACGTTCAAATGCCGGGCCTCGACGGGCTCGACGCCACCCGGCAACTGATTGCCCGGGGCGACCTGACCCCCATTGTTGCACTCACTGCCAATGCCACCACCGAAAGCCACCACAGCTGCCTGGAAGCTGGTATGTCGGATTTCATCACCAAGCCGTTTCGCTACCAGCAATTGCAGCAAGTGCTGCTGCGCTATTTAGCCACGAAGCCGGCCCCCGTTAACGGCGATCCAGACGCTGACGGAACTCACTCATAATGGTGTCGTACAACCCGTCGCCGGACCAGGCGTCTTCCACGCCACTGTCGATCGAGGGGTTATCGTTTACTTCAATGATGTAAACGTCGTCGCCACGCTGCTTCAGATCGACACCATACAAGCCATCGCCAAAGGCACTGGCAACATCCAGCGCTGCCTTCAACACCACGCGCGGCGTTTCATGCGTTGGCACGGTCTCAAAGCCACCGCTTTGCTGGCTGGGCTTGGCCGAATGGTTGTAGATCTGCCAGTGCCCCTTGGCCATGAAATAGCGGCAGGCATAGATGGCCCGGCCGTTGAGCACGCCAATGCGCCAGTCGTAATCGGTCGGCACGTAAGCCTGGGCCAGAATAATGGCGCTTTGCTTCAGAAGTTCATCGGCCGTTTTTTTCAAGCTAGTTAAATCCGTTACCTTAACCACGCCCTTTGAAAACGAGCCATCCGGAATCTTGATCACCATGGGAAAGCCGAGTGAAGCCTCCAGATCCACCAGCACGCTGTGTTGCGTGGAGGTAATGGCCCGGCTGTTCGGCGCGGGCAAATGTCGGGTGCGAATCAGGTCGGCCAGGTAGATCTTGTTAGTACAGCGCAAAATGCTGTCCGGGTCGTCCATCACGACCATGCCTTCGTGGGCCGCCTTGCGCGAAAAGCGATAGGTGTGGTGGTTCACGTTGGTGGTTTCACGAATGAACAGGGCGTCGTATTCGGCCAGGCGGTAGTAATCTGATGGCTGAATAAAATCGACATCCATGCCCTGCCGATGCGCCGCCCGTTCAAACTTTTTCAGAGCGCCCCTATCACTGGGCGGCGTGGTTTCCTTGTCGTTGATCAGAATCGCCAGGTCGTAGCGGTAACGGCGCTGGGCGCGCGGCGCGCGCCAGACTTTCCTGGAAAACCGCTCCAGGCTTTCGGCAAACACACCCTCTTCCGGCTCGGACAATGAGTGCAGACCCAATGCCTTGATCGACGCCAGTTGCCAGTTGGTTTTCTTCTGTACCGTCACGCTCAGAATGGGCACCGGGAACCGTTCGAACAATTGCCGCGACGCTTCCGCGAGCCCCGGGAAATCGCATTGCCCGAAATAGATGTTCCAGCGCCAGCGGGTCTCTTCACCGGCCAGGGTGTTTAACGGCTTTTGAATGCTGTGATCCAGCACGCCATAAACGGCCGGCTGCGCCAGGTCGGTCAGCGTTTTCACCGACGGAATGACTTTGTGGCCACGCGCTTCGGCCAGCAGCGAGACATAATAGCCCCGGCTCTGGTACTGATAGTTGCGGCACAGGTTGATGATGCGATGTGGCGTCAGCGGCGATTCATCGATATAACGCTGCGCCGAGGTGACGTCGTCTGAAGGGTAGTAGGCTTTCCAGTCCGAATCACGGTCGATAACCAGTTTTAACGTAGTCACTAGGGTCCTTTTTGCATTCCAGGTTGCGGGCTTAACCGGGTGACCATCACACCGATCCCGCAGGCGTTGAAAGTGTGCGCTACACGGTTGAAAACGCAAGATGGCCGAGTGTGATATTTATGGAAATCCACCCTCTGCTGACCGCTTTTTTAACCTAGTCTATACAAGCTCATTCATCCAACCGCCAGGAACTGTCTTTATGCAAATTCGGCTTGCTCGACCAGCCGATCTCGGTGCCCTCGTTTCGCTCGAAAACCAATGCTTCGATTACGATCAGATCAGCCGCCGCAGCTTTCAACGCTTTTTACGTCAGCCGCAAGACCGGTTGCTCGTTGCCGAAAGCGACAAGGGCACTCTATTGGGTTACGGCCTGTTGCTGCACCGTCGCGGCACCGTATTGGCGCGTATATACTCACTCGCTGTCTCGCCTGATGCACGTGGCATGGGGCTGGGCAAACAGTTATTACAGGCACTGGAAACCGAGGCAATCGATACCCAGTGCCGCTTCGTGCGACTTGAGGTACGCGACGGTAATGCGGCAGCCCTGGCGCTCTACAAAGCGCAGGGTTATAAAATCCTGCAGCGTCGAAACGGTTACTATGTGGATGGTGGAGACGCTTTTTCCCTGGAAAAACGGCTGCACAGCCAACTGTCGCAACACCCGTTACGACCCTATTACTCTCAGTCGACGCCATTCACCTGTGGACCGGCCGCGTTAATGATGGCCCTGAACCACCTAGACCCGGCACAACCGCTGAACCGGGCCCAGGAAATCCAGCTGTGGCGCGAAGCCACGACCGTCTATATGACCACGGGCCTTGGTGGCACATCGCCCCTTGGGCTGGCACTGGCCGCCGACAAACGCGGTTTTGAAGCCGAAGTATGGGCCAGCCATCTGGAGCCGCCTTTTATTGACAGTGTGCGTGTTGAGCACAAGCGCCAGGTGATGATTGATGTTCACAACCAGTTTCTGGAAGAAGCCCAGGCCAGGGGCATTGGACTGCATCAGCGTGTACTGATGGCGAACGAAGCCCATGACCTGCGCCAGGCCGGATGGCAAATTCTGGTACTGATCAGCACCTGGAGACTGAATCGCAACAAAGCCCCGCACTGGGTCTGGTGGGTTGGTGAAGACGAGCACCACGCCTACCTGAACGACCCGGAAATTGATGAAGACGAGGCGCAGTCCGCCTTCGACAACCAGTTTATGCCGGTGCCCATAGAGGCGATGGACGCCATGACCCGCTATGGCAAGCAGCGCTTTCGGGCGGCGGTGCTGGTGCGCAAAACGTAACCAGATAAAACCAACGATCCCGACCCCTGCATTTGCAGAGGTTACTACGGCGATTTAATCCTCCTAGCATGACGGTGACCATCCCAAAACAATAACAGGAGTCACCGCATGAATCCGACCAAACCCCTCGCCGTTGCAGCACTGTCCTGCATGCTGTCTCTGTTGAGCCCGGCCATGGCAGAGCCCACCGACTGGACCAGCGATACGCTGGTAAGCGCCCGGGCCAGTATGTTTTTTCCAGGCCTTAATTACCTGACTTTCCAGCACATGAACAAACTCTTTGCTACCCGGACCGTTGCCGCCGGCAGCCAGGCCTGGCACCTGCCGTCAAACGCCACGGCGTTGAACGGTCCGTTTCAATTCGAAGGTGAGGACTACGACCTGGAAGCTTTCCTGGAAAAAACCAGAACAAACGGCTTGCTGGTCATCAAAGACGGAACCATCGTTCACGAGCAATATCGAAACAGCATGACTCCGGCTACCCGGCATACGGTGTTCTCCGTGTCCAAATCCATTATCGCCACCCTCATCGGCATCGCCCAGAGCGAAGGCGCCATCGGCAGCCTGGATGACAAGGTCACCGACTATTTACCGGCCATGGCGGGCTCCGGCTACGATGGTGTGACGATTGAGCAAGTGCTCAGCATGCGCTCCGGGGTTAACTGGGAAGAGCGCTATGAGTTCGGCAGTGACACACAGCTGACCGAAGTACACGACAACGCGCTGGTCGCCTATAACTACCGCTGGTGCGATTACGCCGAACGCTCCGAACCAAAGGTGACGCCCGGCGAAACTTTTAACTATGCCACGCTGGATACCAGCGTTCTGGGCTGTCTGCTGGCCGCAGCAACCGGCACCAAGGTTTCCGAATATATGTCTGAAAAACTCTGGCAGCCTGCTGGCATGGAGCACCCGGCTTACTGGATTATGGACGGGCCGGAACCGGTCGGCGATGAATTCTATGGTGCAGGTTTTAATGCCACCTTGCGGGACCTGGGACGTTTCGGACTGATGATGCTCAATGACGGGCAAGCCAATGGCCGCCAGGTCGTACCGTCCGACTGGGTTAGTGCTTCCACCATACCGGACGCTGGCTATGAACCCTACGAGCCAGGCGCATCGCTGGGCTACCAATACCAGTGGTGGACTCTGACCGATTCAGATGCTTACGCCGCCATTGGCCTGTTCAATCAGTTCATCTACATCGACCCCGAGCGCGATGTGGTCATCGTCAAGTTAAGTTACTCGACTGACCCGCTGGGCTGGGAAGAACCGAACATCAACTTTTTCAAAGCAGTGGCTGAACAGCTTTAACAGTGATCAGCCAACCCCTGGCTTTGACAAGGCCGGGGGTCAGCGGTATACCTGCAGTTGAACAGTGGCGAGGTTATTTGGCTTCGCTCAATCGTCTGGGAGACCGCCATGAGCCCAACCACCACTCAGTTGCGTGCCTTCAGTCAGTGCCTGCTGAACCTCCCCGACCCGACAGCCACCACCGATCCTGAAGCCTGGCTGCTTAAGGCCGTATCCGCCCTCCAGTCACTGGTCCCGTTCGATTCAGCCTGGTGGGGCCAGGTAGAGGCCGATTCTCCTCACGGCGATGCTAAGAACCTGATGCACGGCAGCATCGGGCTGAGTCCACAGTTTGCCGAGGAATGGAACGCAATAGCCCAGAGCGACAACTTTGCGCGAGCTTCTATCAACCAATTGGGCAAGGCTATTCTCTACAATAGCTCCACTGAAGATGAAAAACCGGGAGGCGCCACTGTTAACGCCTTTGCCCGCCGCCACCGGCTTTACCATTGTTTGGCAGTGACACTGCAGTTCCAGCCAAGCGGACTGTTATTTTTCATTTCCATTTATCGAAACGAGACCCGGACGGGTTTTACCCAGTTGGATGCCCTCTGGCTGGAGGAATACGGAACACACCTGCTGAATGGCTGGATTCGCTGCCTGCACCAGGCTAACTATGGCCGTTTTCGCAACCACTGGGACCGTGCCGCACTAACCACATCGACCGGCCGCATACTCTACATCGGCAAACAATTGGGCCGGGTGCTGGGCGAACGTTTTAAAGACTGGCAAGGCACTGTACTGCCTTCTGTTAGATACCCTGCCTGCGTCACAACAGCAGCCTCGTCACCCGCGCGACCGAACCGGCCTTATGGTGCAACCTTGTGGCAAACTCGCCTCTCTAACACTTACTCAACATGAAGACGGCCTCCCTCCACCGCGCGAACTAAGCGCAGCGTTGTTGTACGCCCAGGGTCAGTCCTACAAGGAGGTGGCAAGGTCGTTAGGCTTAACGCCTGCAACTGTGCGAACCTACCTGCGTCAGGTTTATGGTCAGTTGGGCGTGAGCAACAAAGTGGCCTTGGCCAATGCCCTGCAGAGCGCAGGTTACCAGGTAGAACCGGACTTCACGGCAAACGATCGAGCACCTGGATTAGGGGCCGCCGTGTCCTAACACCCGGGAGTCGGAAAAAGCACTATTTGTTATTGGCCTGCCAGGCCTGCCAGGCGCTTCGGTAGCGCTCGCCCTGCTCGTCAGCCAGACGGTTCGCGACACGGGCAGGCTCATAAGCCGCTTCGTATTCTTGCTGACGCATCAGGGCCCAGGCCAGATTATGATGCGCAGCGGCACTATCGGCATCAAGTCTGAGTGCCTGCTGGTAGGCGTGCTGGGCTGCTTCAAACTGCTGTTGGCGGTAACGAACGTTGCCGAGGCCCATCCAGGCGATCAATTGATCTGGCCAACGCTCTGTAGCCGCCTGGTAGGCCAGTGCGGCCGCCTCTAATTGTTCCGCCTGCTCCAGACCGGCCGTCGCTTCCAGATAGGCGATGGGCTTTGCGTTGACTGGAAGCTCACCCGGCCGGTGCATGGTCATCGCCCAGTAATCGCCACCGCGCCATTCCAGTTCGAAGCGTCTGAAATCGCGTTCCAGGCCAGCCGTTGTGCCGGAATGCAATACCATGACTTCGTCGTCCAGGTCGTAGCCAATGACAACGGCATAATGCCAGACCGGATAGAAGCCAAAGCCAAGGTTTTGAAACACCAGAACGGGATGCCCGGCCGCCAGTTGCTCCAGCAGTGTCGAAAAACGGGTGTCATGCACGTAGGGGAGAAGCCCGTGACGACGAGTCGCGGCTAGCATTTCAGCCTGCAAACTGCCCTGTCGGGATTCAATAAACACCTGATCCACCAGCTCAGCGGGCTGTGTCGGTTTACCCTGATGACTCATCAGCATGGCCAGGCTGGCCGGGCCACATTGATAGGTTTCCTGAGGGAAGAAAGGCACTTCCTCCAGCAACACCCTGTCAGCCAGACCGGTTATAGCCGGGTCGGAGGATAATTGCTTGTGCTGAAGCGAGCCTGTAGCGCAACCGGTTAACAAGCCGGCCACCATGATCAGCGACCAGCCCGTTTGCCTTAAGGGCATGGTTTAACGCAACAGGATAATCAATATGATGATCAGCAGGATCAGCGTAACGGAGCCACCCGCAGGTTCATCGTCCATGTGCTGGGATAAATGCTGGAGTTCGGTATCGGTCAGCGCGGCAACGCGGTCGGAGGCCTCTTCAGGGGAAATACCGTACTCGATCAGTTGCTGTTGAACATCCCCGCGTGCAATCAGGGACTGCAGCTCATCACGGGTTATTGTACCGTTTTGCTCCTGTAACAGGGTTTCAGTGCCGACAATATCGGCTACCGCCAGTTGCGACCCCAAACTGCCAACCACCAGGGCGACAACGACGGAAAAAACGGTAACCAGACGAGATGCTTTATCGAGCTTCATATAAATCCCCTTCTTTGGATATGTTTTCCTGACTCTATCAGGTTGTCAGGCGGCCTTCCTGACTTTTTAGCGGTAGTGTGGGCCGGGTCACCCGTCGCCGGTGGCGTCAGGCGTAGCGCTCAAACGTTTCATCCCGGGTCAGGTTTTCAGTCGGCTCCGAAAATGAATAGCAGGCGGGTTTCTGATCGATAAATAGCTGGCGTTCAAACGCCCAGTTCGCTTCGCCAGAAAACAACCCCAGCGGAATGGCATAATCGCCCTGGCTTTTCAGGCGGTAAAACAAATGCGTACCGCACTCCCGACAGAACCCGCGTTCAGCCCACTGGGACGATGAATAGACGGCTACAGCCTCCTCACCCTCGATCACCACCGAGCCGCCGCATTCCACCGACAAAAAAGGCCCGCCGCCCCATGTCTGGCACTGGGTACAGTGGCAAGCCACCATATGCAAAGTCTCGGGTGTTGCGTTGATGCGGACCTTGCCACACAGGCAGGCTCCAGTCTGTTCGTTGGCTGACATTTAGAGGTCTCCCGGTTTGCTCGTTGAGGGAAGCAAACACTATATAACGATCAACCCTGGTTTCGCACCCTGTCGCTTTCAGCCAGGTCTGCTGTCACGAGGCGTTACCCTCGAACACTCACCGATTGTCGAGGTTCTGGGCACCGATGCTGACATTGAAGGCGTATTGCTGGTAGACGGCCGCACGGTTCCCATTCAGGGCTTGTACGTAGGCCCGAGAATTACTTTGACCTCGCCTTTAATCGAACAACTGAAACTGGAGATTGAGGAAACACCGCTGGGCTCCATCGTTAAAGTGGATGCCATGAAGGAAAGTTCAGTTAAAGGAATATACGCAGCGGGTGATCTATCCAACCCCATGCAAAACGGCACCTTCGCCATCGCATCGGGCACCATGGCAGGCGTTGCGGTTCACCGGTCGCTGGTATTTGACGCGTAACAGAATCGAACATCAGTTCCTCACTGAGTCCGGGGGATTACTGCCAATGAATACTCACCTCAATTTTGTGCAATACCCTGACCCACCTCCATAGCAGACTGCAGCCATTGCCACCCAGGAGAATAGCAATGAGCCTTTCCATGGTTCTGCCAATGTCAGCGTTTGCGCTGGCCGCCTCAATTTCACCGGGGCCGGTAAATCTGGTGTGTCTCACCAGCGGCACTCGTTACCCGCTCAGGCAGGGGCTGGTGTTCGTCACCGGTGCCAGTCTGGGGTTTATCGCCCTGTTTATCGCCGTCGGGCTGGGGCTCTATTCTATGCTGGCGGTCGTTCCCGGGTTACAGGAAGCGCTGCGCTGGGCCGGTATCGCTTTTCTGCTCTATTTGAGTGTTCGGCTGTTTCGGGACGATGGTCAACTGCCGGAGGGAGACAACAATAAAGCGCCGGGTTTCATGACGGGAGCATTGATGCAATGGCTCAATCCCAAGGCCTGGATGGCCTCGGCCTCAGGTATCGGGGCTTATACCAGCGGTGACGATCTGCACCAGATTCTCCTCTTTGCCCTGCTCTACCTGCCCATTTGCTGGTTGTCACTGGGGAGCTGGGTTTATGCTGGCGCTTTCCTGCGCCGTTACGTTCATCGCCCTGGGGTACTGATCACCATCAACCGAACGCTGGCGATATTACTCGCCGCCAGCTGCGTCTACCTGCTGGTTGAGTGAAGTCTGGCGATACTGGTTCGGGGTAGCGGCGACCAGTCGTTTGAAGGTGCGCTGGAAATGCGGCTGATCGTTGAAGCCGGCGTTTAGCGCAGCCTCAGAGATGGGTGTGCCCCGCTTGAGGTCACGCTGGCCCAGTTGGATCCGGCGATTGATCAGATAGGCATGAGGCGTGAGCCCATAATGTTGTTTGAAGGCTCGGATTAAATGGCCGGGGCTGTAGCCTGAGCGATCGCACAAATCATCAAGGGATATCTCGTCCACCGCGTGATCGTTCAGATGAACGGCGAGTTCCCGAAGAGAGGCTGGTGTATTGGGTATAGGCAGGACCGGTTGACCAGCCAGCTCATGCATCAGCGCAGAGAGGTATTCAACCACTTCCGTCTGTTTATCCAGCAAGTCTCGCTCGGGATTCAACAAGCAGTTGGCCATTCGACAATAACCATCAAACCAGACGGGTCCCGCCAAAACCGGGGTAGGAATATCTTGCCAGTGCGGTGTTTCCAGCAACCCGGCAGCGTATCGCAACTGTGTCAGCCAGCTGGCATCCACATACAGCATGAAGTAAGCCCAGGGTCTGTCTTCAATGGGATTGCAGGCATGCACCCACCCCGGATTCATCAGCACGAGGTCCCCGGCGCTGATGTTGTAGCGATCATCGCGGTAATGAAACGTGCTCTCGCCCGCCGTGATGGCACCCAGTGACCACTGAGTATGACTGTGCGGCGCGTAACACACCTTGCGGCCATCATCGACCTTGCGCAATTCCACGTGGGGCATGCGCGGATCTCGCCAGAACAGAGGTTGATTGGGATGTGTCATGGCCTGATTTACTCTGAGTTAATGGTCGAGAACGCAGTCGGCTTGCTTCAAGACAATAGCAACTCTGTTCCAGAACGGGCAAGCAGACCCACGGATAAACGACCTAAGACCCGCCATTTAAATGCAGCCTGAGCGGTTTCGTATTCTCCCGGACGATAATGGCCTTCGCTTCAAGGTCCAGCTGCACGCCTTTCAGCCACCAGCCCGCTTTGTCGCCACCCGGAAACAGGTCTTCGGGTAGCAGCGGCAACAGTTGTTGCTTGAGCTCGGCAACGGTCAACCCGGGTTCAGCGTTTGGCATTACCGCCAGGAGCGCTGTTTTCATTGCCTCATACTTGCGTTTATCCACCCGTACAACGTGACCGGGACTATTGATGTTTTGCATTTCTACCTTTTCGGAACTACTGACCATCGGATACTCTCCTTTGTGTGGGTCGCTAACTGGCACGCAGAACCATAGCTTAATACAGTCGCTGCCTTGAATCGTCGAACAACGGAGCTTGAATTCGACACCCGTGGCGGATAATTATTAGGGAGCCTCCGTGGCACCTTCGATTCAATTTTAAGATATCCTGAATGTTCATCCTTTTAGCCACAGGGGTCCTGCATGATCACCGGCATCAACCACGTAACGCTGGCTGTCAGCGACCTTGAACGGTCATTCGATTTTTACGTCAAAGTCTTGGGGTTAAAACCGGTGGCGAAGTGGGCCAGAGGTGCTTACCTTGAAGCGGGTAACGACTGGATCTGCCTGTCGCTCGACGCACAAACCCGGCAAGGCCCAAGCGCTGACTATACGCATCTGGCCTTCTCAGTTGACCCGGTGGCGTTTGAAACGTGCGCAGACGCCATTTACCAGCACAAAGCCACTGTCTGGAAAGACAACAAAAGCGAAGGCGATTCGCTCTATTTTCTGGACCCGGACGGGCACAAGCTGGAGATACACAGCGGCGATCTGGCCTGTCGCCTGGCGGCCCTGAAAGCGCATCCGTACGATGGGCTTGAACTCTATGCTCAGGAAGAAGAAGGCGACTGAATGACGGACCTCCCAAGGGTTTCCACCGGACTAAGCCAGCTCGACCGTCTGCTCGATGACCTGCGCATTGGCGACAACGTCGTCTGGCGGGTCAGCGACCTCGATGATTACCGGCGTCTGGTCACGCTTTTTGCCGAAGCCGCCGTAACGCAAAGCCGTGACATCATCTACGTGCGTTTTGGGCAACAAGCACCACTGCTTGAGGCCGGCCCCGGTGTGCGGGTGGTGGCTATTGAGGCGGAAGGCGGTTTCGAGTCGTTCACCCAGCGCGTTTGGCAGTTGATTACCGATTACGGCCCTGGTGCCTTTTACGTGTTCGACAGTCTCTCGGAACTGCTCGACGCCTGGGCCACCGACACCATGGTCGGTCACTTTTTTCAGGTGGTGTGCCCCTACCTGTATGAACTGGACACCGTCGCCTATTTCGCCCTGAATGCCCGGCGCCATTCGGGCGCCACCGTGGCGCGCATTCGCGAGACAACCCAGGTGCTGATCGATATCCACCATCACGAATCGTCCCGCCAACTGCAGCCGGTGAAAGTCTGGCAACGCCACCGCCCGACCCTGTTCTTGCCACACCTCTGGCACTCAGACGACCGCTTCGAACCTGTACGGGACAGCGCCTCGGCGACGGCGCTTCAAGCCGAGATAGCGCAACACAACAACGCAGACAGTCAACGCCTCGCGCTGGATTACTGGGACACGCTCTTTGTTCAGGCCGAGCACCTCGTGGCCGACGCCGGTGAGGACGACACCCTCAAAGAACGGATTCTGACCGTACTGATCGCGCGCCAGCCTCGCATGCTATCGCTGGCCCGAGCCTACCTGTCTCTGGCCGACCTGGTCGGCATTCGGCAGCGGCTGATCGGCAGCGGGTTTATTGGCGGCAAGGCTGTGGGTATGGTACTCGCCCGGGCGATTCTGGCTCGTGATGAGCCCGAGTTAACCGCAAACAGCCTCGACCCACACGATTCATGGCACCTGGGCGCTGATGCGTTTTATTCGTTTCTGGTACACAACGACTGCTGGGTGCACATCGTGCAGCAGCGAACAGCGACTGGCGTCTACCGAGATGCACCCGCTTTGCGTAACGCCATTCTAAGCGGCTCCTTCCCGACGGAAATTCGCCAGGGGCTGGAACGCCTGCTCGACTACTATGGTCAATACCCGATCATGGTTCGCTCCAGCAGCGTGCTGGAAGATGGGTTTGGCAACGCCTTTGCTGGCAAATACGAGAGCGTGTTTCTGGTTAACCAGGGCAGCCCGGACGAACGGCTGGCGGCGCTCGAGCAGGCAATTCTCACCGTCTATGCGTCAGCTTTCAATCATGACGCTCTGCATTACCGCGAGCAACGGGGGCTGCTCGGCCAGGAAGAATCAATGGCCTTGTTAATTCAACGCGTCAATGGCTGCTACCACGAATCCTATTACCTGCCCGATGCCGCCGGAGTCGCGGTATCACGTAACGCCTACGTCTGGGATGAAAACATGGACCCGGGCGCCGGCATGGTTCGCCTGGTGATGGGGTTGGGCACCCGGGCGGTGGATCGCATCAGCGGTGATCATGCCGCCATGATCGCCCTGGATCATCCGAACAAGCAGCCTTACCGGAACCGGGAAGAACGCTACCAGCATTCACAGCATCAGGTGGATGTACTGGATATCACCGGCACTGGCCTGACCACCGTGCCATTGCAACGCCTTGCGGCGGAGGCGACCGACCTGCCGTTTGATCACCTGGCTGAAGTCGACCGGGAGGCCAGCCAACGCGCCCGGGAACTGAACCTAACCAGCCCGATCTGGCGACTGACGTTTCAGGCCTTGCTGAACCAGACTGCCTTCGTTACCCAACTGCAACGCTGCCTGCAGCGGCTGGAACAGGCTTATGGCCAACCGGTGGATACCGAATTCACCCTGAGGCTCGACGATCAGGGTACGCCCCATGTCAACCTGGTGCAGTGCCGCCCACTCGGGACTCTGGGGGCAGAGCGCGCGGTAGAGTTCCCCCAGTCAGTTCCGGATGAACGGGTGCTGTTTCAGACCCAAGGGCAGGTTATGGGCGGCACCATGGACTGGACCTTCAACCGCGTTCTCTGGGTCGACGCAGAAGCCTACGCACCGCTTTCTCAAACGCAAAAGCAGTCAGTTGCCCGACTGATCGGAGACTGGAACCGGCACCTTGAAGCCGACGACCGGGTGCTGCTGATCGGCCCCGGCCGGTGGGGGGCCAGCAGCCCGGAACTGGGCGTGCCCGTACGTTTTTCGGACATCCACCGTGTGACGGTTCTGGCCGAGGTGGCCGACCTTGGGCGTGGACTGGTGCCCGAGCTGTCTTATGGCTCACACTTTTTTATGGATCTGGTGGAAAACCAGACGGGCTACGTCGCGCTTTTCCCCCACGGGTCAGACCAGCGGGTTCAACTCGACCAGCTGACGGAACACCCAGGTCTGGCTCACCCGGAAGACAGCGAGGCAGCCCGGGATGAGGCCGTCGCGCGCTGCGTTAAGGTCATCGACGCAGGCGCATCACCGCTGCGTCTGGTTTCGGATGTCGTCACTCAGCGCTGCCTGTGCTGGTGGCCGGAATGACGGGTTAAACCAGCCCCATCGCATCCATGGCGCGAGCAACTTTCAGGAAGCCCGCTATGTTGGCGCCGACCACGTAGTTACCAGGCGAGCCAAACTCATCGGCGGTCTCGAACGCCGACTTGTGAATGTCGACCATGATCTGGTGCAAGCGGGATTCCGTGTGCTCGAAAGTCCAGCAATCGCGGCTCGCGTTTTGCTGCATTTCCAGCGCGCTGGTGGCAACCCCACCGGCATTGGCCGCCTTGCCGGGCCCAAAGGCAATGCCTGCCTCTGCAAAGATGCGCGCGGCTTCCGGTGTGGTAGGCATATTCGCGCCTTCGGCGACGACCACCACGCCGTTTTCGACCAGTTTCTTGGCATCTTTCCCGTTCAACTCATTCTGGGTCGCACAGGGCAAGGCAACGTCGCACGCAACGCTCCAGATATCCCCGTTCTCACTGTATTTGGCATGGGTGCGGGTATCGGTATAGGCACTCAGCCGACGACGCTCAACCTCCTTCAGTTGCTTGAGCAGATCAAGGTCTATGCCTTCCTCGTCGACAATCACGCCACTGGAATCGGAACAGGCAATCACTTTGGCACCCAGCTGCGTGGCTTTCTCGATGGCGTAAATGGCCACGTTGCCCGAACCGGAGACCACCACGGTCTTGCCGTCGAGGCTGTCTTTTTTGGCCTTGAGCATTTCATCGACAAAGTAGACCAGGCCATAACCGGTCGCTTCATTGCGCGCCAAAATGCCGCCCCAGTCGAGCCCCTTGCCCGTCAGCACGCCGGATTCATAGCGGTTGGTAATGCGTTTGTACTGGCCGAACAGGTACCCGATTTCGCGTTTGCCAACGCCGATATCACCGGCGGGCACATCGGTATTTTCCCCCAAATGGCGGTACAACTCGGTCATCAGGCTCTGACAAAAGCGCATGACTTCATCGTCCGACTTACCTTTCGGGTCAAAATCACTGCCGCCTTTACCACCGCCGATGGGCATATTGGACAGTGCATTCTTGAAGATCTGTTCGAACCCCAGAAACTTGATGATGCCGAGGTACACCGAGGGGTGAAACCGCATGCCGCCCTTGTAAGGCCCCAGTGCCGAGTTGAACTCCACCCGAAACGCCCGGTTAATGTGAAATTCGCCGTTATCGTCCTGCCAGGGCACTCGAAAAATGATCTGCCGTTCCGGCTCACAGATGCGCTGAATGACCTTACGGTCGACAAACTCCGGGTACTTGCTCATCACCGGCCCCAGCGTTTCCAGAACCTCCTGAACCGCTTGATGAAACTCTTCTTCGCCCGGGTTGCGGTGCAGTACATCCCGGTAGATCAAATCCAGTTTTTCGTCCAAACGAGCAGACATCAAGACTCTCCAGCTAGGTATTGGTTTCTGTTCGGCACCCTGAGTGCCGTTGAGAATACGGTAAATCGACGGGGCATTGCACCACAGGGGTGATTCAAAGCGCAATTGACCCGGGCGGGAAAGCAGCCCGAACGCAGTATCCCGCACAATGCTTTCTCTACACCTGCATCACGTACGTCGCTTTAGCGTGAACGGAGCACCCGAGCGTCGCCAGTGAATCACAATCTGCAACACCCTCTTGGCAAAGATGACCTTGATCACAGCACTGGCTGCGCCTAGCGTAATCCCCTTTCACAAAAATGCGGGTATCGGCATGCAGTTTGAACACCTCTCCGTCACGGCGCCCAAAGGGCCTGCCTTGCACTTGGCCGACTGGAGGCTGGAACCGGGCGAACGCTGGGTGGTGCTGGGTGGCAATGGCAGCGGCAAAAGTACGCTGGCACGATTGCTGTGTGATGACCTGCAGCCAGCGGCAGGCACGTTAATAGATCGGCCGAAGCGAGTGCACTGGCTATCGCTGGAGAATCAGCAGGCGTTGTACGAACGAGAGCTTTACCGGGATGAGACCGACCTGACCGATCACATTGATCCGGGTACCACGGTGCGTGCTCTGATGGAAGAAATTACCCCCTGGTCAGACCGCCACGACGAGCTGGTAGCCAGCCTGGGCATGAACGGCTTGCTGGATCGCGGTTACCGCCTGCTCAGCTCCGGTGAAGGTCGCAAAGTCATGCTGGCCCGGGCCGTGCTGGAACAGCCGGATTTACTGCTGCTCGATGAACCCTATGAAGGGCTCGATCCGAACGCGAGACACGATCTTGAACAGGCACTCGGACTGCTCGCCGAACAGGGCCAGTGGCTGATACTGCTGATCAACCAGCGCCAGGACATTCCCGCCTGGGCCAGCCATCTGGCCTTGCTGGATCGCGGGAGGCTGGTGCTAAACGGTGTTGCCGATGAGGTTCAGGCCCATCCGGACTGGCAGGCCGCCCTCGCCTTCACCCGCGCCGATGCGCTTACCCTGCCACCGCGCCAGTCAGACTTTCAACTGCCCGACTGGCCCGCCGATCAGCCGCTGGTCGATTTACAGAACGGCAAGGTGGAATACGCCACCGGCGTTCAGTTCGAGGGCCTGAACTGGCAACTGATGCCGGGCGAGCACACCCAGATCATTGGCCCCAACGGCTGTGGCAAGTCGACGCTGCTGAGCCTGGTCAGTGGCGACCACCCACAGTGTTACGCCAATCACCTGACCGTTTTCGGCTATCGCCGTGGTCGCGGTGAAACCATCTGGGACATTAAAAAACACCTGGGGCTGGTCTCCGGTGCCTTGCATCGGGATTATCGGGTCGCCGGCAATGTGATTACGGCCGTGGTTTCCGGCCTAACCGATTCGATCGGGGTCTACACCAACACCGGCGCCGAAGAGGCCCACCTGGCGCACCAATGGCTTGAACTGCTGGGGCTGGATCATCGCGCTGGCGATTCCTTTCGCAGCCTCTCGACCGGCGAGCAACGTCTGGTCCTGATCGCCCGGGCGCTGATCAAACAGCCACCCTTGCTGATTCTCGACGAGCCGACTCAGGGCCTCGACGACGTAAATCGCTTTCGGGTTCTGGCCGCCATGGAGCGCATTCTGGAAACTGGGCCAACCACGCTGTTGTTTGTCAGCCACCGTGAAGATGAACACCCGGCGCTGATCAAAACCCGGCTCGTTTTCGAGCCGAATGCCCCCCTCACGTCGAGCGCAAACAATGCGCCCAACAACCCGACAGCACCAACAAACTCGGGCTGGACAATCAACAGAATAACCACACCAACAGCAGAGTCCTTCTCAGATAAACCATAGCGCCCGCACAGCATCAAGAGCTGCGGGTGCAATCACCCGCACTCAGATGAGGTTAAGCGGAACCGGTGACATCTGATTGACCAATGCGCTTAAACAGCTGCGCATTCGGAAAATACCGCCATAAGAACAACAACGCCAAACCAAAGGTCAGCCATTCAGCCAAGGGGATGGCTACAATAAACGGTTGTTCTGGCAACAGCACGAAGAAGGTGACCAATAACACCGCGGGCAGTACCAAGCCTCTGCTCATGGCAATCAGTGCTGATGCCACCGGCAGGTGCAGTGCGGTGAGATAAGAGGTGACGATCATCGTCAAGCCATTCACCAGAAACACCGGCCATATCCAACTCACTAATTCGACAGCCAGTACGATGACGCTGGATTCGTCTTCCTGCAAAAACACCGTCACCAGTTGCTCGGTAAAACCGACCAGCAAACCGACAAAAACCAAGGCGATCAGCATGGCATTCGCCGCACTGACCAACAAAAAGCGTCGAATGCGCTCCAATTGGCGAGCTCCGAAGTTCTGGCTAACGAATACGCCGCCCGCATCGCCGATGGAAAACACCATCATCATGCCGATCACCAGCAGATAGTTGAGGACCGTAAACGCCGCGACGCCTTCGATACCATAGCGCAATACGAACAGCCAGTTGAGCACCAGCGCAATGATGGAGCCCGATACTTCGTTCACAAACTCCGACAAGCCATTGAAAGCAGATTGAAACAGCTCTCGCCAGCCTTGTTGTTGCAATTTGAAGTACAGGTGTCGTTTGCGAAACCAGAAAAAACTGCACAACACCAATAGCGGTGTGGTTTGCGAAATACCGGTAGCCCAGGCTGCACCAGCAATACCCAGGTTCAAGTGGGCAATGAACAGGTAGTCCAAACCAATATTGATGGCAGAGCCGATGGCGAGCGCAATGGCCGCCAGAGCCGGGTAGCCGTCGAGGCGGACAAAGAAGTACAGGGTGACGGTTAGCAGCTGCGCCCAAACAAAGCCCATGGTGATGCGGAAGTAGATTTGCATCAGCGGCAGCACTTCATCAGTGGCGCCCAAGCCACGCAGCAGCGTTGTTTCAAACACCAGCGCCAGCGTGGTGACCGTCGCTGCCAGAGCGACGACGGCCATCAGCGTTTTGGAGAAAATACCGCCGGCGGCAGCATAGTTTTCTTCGCCGATGTATTTCCCGGCTCGCACAGCGCCTCCCATGGCGAGCATAAAGACGAGGCCGAACAGAATGCCGAAGAAGGGTATGATGAGATTTACGGCGGCCAATGCGGTGGCGCCGACGTAGTTGCCGATAAAAAGACCGTCAACAATATTGGCCGTCGACAGCGCCAACAGGCCCAACATGGAAGGTATCCACAGCCGGTAGAAGGTGGGTAGAACAGCGCTGGTTAGGGCGTGGTTGGTGCGGGTCATGGGAAAATGTACTCATCGAACCGATAAAGGCCGGCGATGTTATCACGCAAGGCCTGTGCTGCACCGTGACAAAGGTAATCTGGTGCAGGCAAGGCAACATGGATATGACGATGCTCGCCCCCAACCGTATGCCGATGGAGATGATTTTCGAGTACTAAGTCAGCCTTCGGGCCGAAGCTTCTGTTATCTCAACAATGCCGTTAAAGTGGCCACGCGACGCTATGACCTCCGGCAGACAACGTCGGGGTGAGCTTCGCACTTACACAGTTTTCCAACAGGGACGTCGAATGATTCTGCGCTACTTTCTAAAAACCCTGGCTCTGCCTCCGATGATCTCGATTTTGGTGGCTCTTCTGGCCATTCTGCTCTGGCGCCAGCGCCCGGTGTTGGCCCGCACCCTGGCTGTTGTCTCCCTGGCCAGCTTGTGGCTATTTTCCTCGCCCATTGTCAGCACAACGCTGATGCGCTCGCTGGAAGCACACTACCCGGCATTAAGCGAAGCGCAGCGGGAATCCACAGAGGCAGAGGCCATCGTCATTCTGGCCGGTGGTATTGATGATTCCGCGCCTGAATTTGGCGTCCCGGTCAGCCTAGATCACACCCTGCTGCGCTTGCGCTACGGTGCTTTCCTGCATCGGGAAACCGGTTTGCCCATCCTGGTCTCCGGCGGGTCGGTGTTTGGGGACGATGCCAAAACGCTCGCCGCCACCATGGCCAACGAACTGGATTTCAGCTTTCAGATTGACACCCGATGGCTGGAAGAACGCAGCCGCACCACCCGGGAAAACGCAGACTTTTCGGCCGCACTGCTGAACGAGGCGGGTATCGACCATATTCTGCTGGTGACCGAAGGGTTCCACATGCCTCGCTCAGTTCGGGTGTTTGAACAAACCGGCCTGACCGTGACCGCGGCCCCTACGGCCATGACCCATTACTTTGGTGTTCCCTGGATGGGCTGGTTACCGTCCAGCCTGGCTTTGCATCAAAGCAGCCTGGCGTTGCATGAATACCTGGGGATGTTGGCGTATCGCTGGCTTTAGGAACAGCTAGGCCTTGCTTCCGGGGGCATCGACCAGCTTGAAGCTGGTGTGACGCAAGCGCTGGCTCAACAGGTGGGAGACTTTCCACAGCACGCGGAACGCCAGGTCTGGCTCCTCTTTGGCCATGGTGAACAGCTGGTGGCGCTTGGTGATCACAAAGGTGGTGGGTTCCATGGCCTCGGCCAGGCCGGAGCGCGGTTCGCCGTCGATCAGCGATTGCTCGCCGAACGTCTGGGATTCCGACAACACCACCAGCGGAATCACGGAATGGTCGGCACCGGTTTTACTGATGCGAACCCGGCCTTTTACGATCAGCCCCATATAATCGGCCCGGGCACCCTCGTAGAAAATAACGGTGCCTTTCTCGACTTCGTAGGCAGTGAAGTAGGCGCCGAGGATTTTGATCTCATCCCAGGTAAAGTCATTCGCCCAGGTCGTCTGGTCAATCAGTTCGGCGACCGCCAGGCTGGAGTAGTTGACGGGCTTTAACTTATCCATACCGGCTCATGTAGCCCCGCTGTGTGTTGGCACAGTTAACCATACCCCGACGTTGTATTCGGTGCGTCGGGTCACACCGGGGTTATCGCTGCACAAGATGTTGCCATTCGGCGTCCGTTACCGGGCTTACCGAGAGCCGTGCCTGGCGTAGCAGGGCCATGTTCTCAAGTTCAGGCACAGCCTTCAGGGTTTTCAGGCTCATAACACCCGGCCAGTGCCTGACATAGCGAATCTGCACCACCGACCAGCGGTTGTTATCGGCCGAGCTTTTCGGGTCGTAATAGGGGGACTCCGGGTTCAGGGCATCCGGATCGGGGGCTGGTGCACTGATCACCTCTCCTTCGCCGACAATGCCCGGCTCGGCACAGGAAGAATGGTAGATCAGTACCCGGTCGCCCGGTGTCATCTCCCGCAGAAAGTTCCGGGCCTGGTAATTGCGAATGCCGTTCCAGGGCTCACCTTGCTTGCCAGCAGCGGCCAGATCGTCGATTGAAAAGACATCAGGTTCGGTCTTTAGCAGCCAATTTGCCATTTTTTAGTCCGTTTGTGCGTTTTAAGAATAAAATACTTTGATTTTTATCACAGATTTGTCACATTAGTTGACGGATACTTCGCCACGATTCTGACAGCGCGTCGGAATCAGCGCTGTATCACAGTAGAACGCAGTACCACCGGTGTCGAGGCCGGGGTGAACAGACCGGTAAAACCGGCTAACCAACATCCATTATTAAAAAAGAAAGCCACTATGAAACGCAGTAAACCGGATATTCTGGTGATGCTGGCGCTGATCCTCGGGTTAGGATTGACCCTGAGCGGCATGTCGAAGGGAGACAATCGCGAACGCATCAATGATGTGAATGCCAAGGCGTCCGGTATCCTGTTGGGAACCGAGCTTAACCGCCAATAGGCGCTCTGGCTTCAGGCCAGGTGCTGCATCCCACGCTACTTGTATACGCCCTGGTCGGTGATCACCGCCGCTAGGGGCAGGTCCCACCCTTCCTGGGGAATAGCCTCTACACACTGGCACTCATGCGCTACGCCCAGGCGTTGCGGCTGTTGTGGCCAGCGCCCTTCCTGCGCGAAAGTCCGGTCGTAAAAACCGCCGCCCATGCCCAGCCGGCCCCCGGCGGCATCAAACCCCACCAGCGGCATCAGCACCCAATCGAGCGTCCAGGTGGGAATACGCTTCGGCCTGGCCGGTTCCGGAATGCCGAACCGGTTGGCTCGCATTGGCTCGCCCGGTTGCCAGTGGCAAAACCAGAGATGCGGACGGACGGGATCGAGGGGGTTAAGCACTGGCAGGAACACAGACTTTCCATCAGCCTTCAACTGCTCAGTTAGCGGAGCGAGATCGATCTCACCATCGTTCGCCCAATACAGGGCAATGCGTCGGGCGCGAGGGTAATCGGGGTGATGGCGAACCTGACGAACCAGACCTACAGCAGCCAGGTGCTGTTCGGTTGGTGACAGGGCGCGCCGGCGAGCACGCAGGTCTTTGCGCAAGGCACGCTTCTGATGAGCTATTTCAGGGTCGGGCTGAGTCATCCGAAACAGACTCCAAAAAACGGGTATCCCCAGACTACCGCTGCCATGAGAGACCTTGAACCGTAGAGTTCAAGGCGGCGTCCCTCGTGATAAATTAGGCTTTCCGACAAGCGGACATGCTCACATTACCAGCTAAGAAACACCTGGGTAAAAATTATCGGCTCGAGGACTTTGCATAGCTGGCGCATAGCCCAGGGATGTCTTGAATTATAATGAAAATGCGGCGAATGACAGTCTTGACAGATACGATTTATTCACTTCACGATCACTTTGAAACGCCCGGCTCGCCTGGGACGCGCTCCCTGGCCCCGCAACGCTGATCGAAAATTTTTCGCAGGATGAGGTTACCCTCAATCATCCTCATCCAGATCCATCGCTATGCTGATCTGCTCGGGCAATACCTGGCTGATTTTCTGCTCAAGCCGTGCCAGGGTGTCCTGATCGTGAGCGGCCACCGGGGTGGTATCGAGCAACTCCCGGGTCAGGTTCAATGCCGCCATCACCGCGATGCGCTCAATGCCGAACACTTTGCCGGTTACGCGTATTTCTTTCATTTTGCGGTCCAGCGCCCGCGCGGCTTCTTCCAGCTTGGGCTCCTGGCCTTCCGGGCAGGCGACGCGGTATTCGCGGTCAAGAATGGTGACGGTCAGGGTCTGTACATTGCTCATTCCGATTGCTCCATGGCCCGCAAGCGCACTATCATCGCTTCAACCCGGTCTCGGGCCAGCTCATTCTGTTTAATCAGTTTAGCGCGCTCGGCTTGCCAGGCAGACCGCTCGGCTTTCAGCAGCTGGTTCTCCTGCTCCAGGCGCTGAAATTGGTCGAGCAAGGCGTCCAGTTTATGTTCCAGACTCGTTAAGGATGGTTCAGACATTGGCAGGCCAGCATTGTTTACGGGGCTCTACTATATAAACGCGGCTTGGTAACGGTCAACGACTGCGGTCACAGCCTGGGCTGTGATAGCATGTTTTATAGGTAAAAAGTACCAGGTAAAAAGTATGTCCGGACTGGACCCGGACCCGCGCATTCTCTGGGCCACCCCCCTCCTGGCCCTCCGATTGGAGACTTCATGTCCGACTCGTCAGCAAAACACCCTGAATCCCGCCCTGAAGCCCCTGAAATGGCCTATGACGACCTCGCCGAGCTGTTTCGACGCCTGGGTACCGGCCAAACCCCAACCTCACTGCATGCCTCCCTGGCGGGCATTCTGGCCGCCGGCCACCGCATGAGCAGCGAAGATTGGGTGCACTGGGCGCTGGAGCTACTGGCTCCGACGGAAACCGTCACCGAAGGCCACCACATCATTCTCAAAGGCCTCTATGTGTGGACATTGCAGTCACTCGAAGACACAGGCCTTGGCTTTACCCTGCTACTGCCTACCGACGAAGCCCCGCTCGATGAACGCCTCGATGCGCTCAGCGACTGGAGCGGCAGCTTTCTCGGTGCCTTTGGCTCGGTCGGCGTTGTGGCGGAAGGCCAGGCCCTGCCCGAAGCCGTAGAAGAGGTATTGGAAGACTTGTCGGCCATTGCCCAGGTCGATACCGAATACGATGAAGGCGACCAGGCCGAGGCCGACTTCCTGGCAATCAGCGAACACGTTCGTCTGGGCGTACTCACCCTGTTTCTGGAATACAACGCCAACGCCGCCAGCGACGACGAACCCCCGGTCGTTCACTGACCCGGGACGCTTGCCGAAAAAATACGCTAACTCTATTGGAAAGACAGACCCTGAGGACGACCGCATGAAACACATCAGCCCGGCGGAATTTGCCGAACGGCGCAAGCGTTTGATGGAACAGATGGCCGATAACAGCATCGCCATTTTGCCGTCCGCCACAGAAACCATTCGCAATAACGACGTGCACCACCGCTTTCGCCAGAACAGCGATTTCATGTACCTCACCGGCTTCCGTGAGCCGGATGCCGTACTGGTGCTGATGCCCGGCCGCGAGCAGGGCGAATACGTGCTGTTTGTGCGCGACAAAGACCCGGCCCGTGAAATCTGGGATGGTTACCGCGCTGGCCCCGATGGCGCAGTGGAACAGTACCAGGCTGACGATGCTTTCCCGATCGACGACATCGACGACATTCTGCCCGGCCTGATGGAAGGCCGCAGCCGCGTCTACTCGCAAATGGGGGTCGATGGCGACTTCGACCACCAGCTGATGACCTGGGTCAACCAGATTCGCGCCAAGGTGCGGACCGGTGCCCAGCCACCGGAAGACTTCTCTGACATGTCGCACTTGCTGCACGACCTGCGCCTGTTCAAATCGAAACAGGAAATCGCCATCATGCGCGAGGCCGCTAAAATCAGTGCCCGTGCCCACACCCGCGCCATGAAGGCCTGCAAACCCGGCGTGATGGAATACCAGCTGCAAGCCGAAATCGAGCACGAATGCATGATGGCCGGCAGCCCCTGGCCTGCCTACCCCGCCATTGTTGGCAGCGGCGACAACGCCTGCATTCTGCATTACATCGAAAACACCGCCAAAATCAAAGACGGCGACCTGGTGCTGATCGACGCTGGCTGCGAGCTGGAATACTACGCCTCCGACATCACCCGCACCTTCCCCGCCAATGGCCACTTCAACACCGAACAGCGCGCCATTTACGACCTGGTACTGAAAGCCCAGTACGCTAGCATCGAAGCCGTACGCCCTGGCCAACCCTGGATCGCCCCGCACGAAACCACTGTGCGGGTTCTGGTCGAAGGCCTGGTCGAACTGGGCTTGCTTGATGGCAATGTCGACGACCTGATCAGCAGCAATGCCTATGCCCCTTTCTTCATGCACAAGACCGGCCACTGGCTGGGCATGGATGTGCACGACGTGGGCGACTACAAAGTCGGCGGCGAATGGCGCGTCATGGAACCCGGCATGGTGATGACCATCGAACCCGGCCTCTACATCTCACCACACAACACGAACGTCGAGAAACGCTGGCGTGGTATTGGTGTGCGCATTGAAGACGATGTCGTGGTGACCAAAGACGGCTGTGAAGTGCTGACGCAGGATGTGGCCAAAGACCCGGGAGACATTGAAGCTTTGATGAAGGGTGGGCAGAGTAGTTTGTTCTGAAATTGATCGTTGAAAATAAAAAAGCCCGCTTGATGTGCGCGGGCTTTTTTGCAGTCTAAACCGTCCAACCTGATCGCTACTGATTCACGTTAAAGCTTGTCCCATTATAGGTAACCACCACCGGGTCATCACAGCCGGAGTAGGTTAACGTTAGTACATCGGTAGATGACGAGTCGGTCACAACGATGCTACCGCTTGAAAAACCTCCGTTGTCACACAACACCAAGTCAGTCGCTACGATTTCAACGTATCCGTAATCCTCATGGTATATCTTAGCGGTGAAATCGAAATCACTGCCTGAACTGCTAAAGGACACGTCGGTTACCCGATAAGAGACGCCGTCATCACTGAAGTTTTCAGAAACGATGCAACTGCCCAAACCCAGGTCACCGGAACATTCGTATGAAGAGGTTAACGTGTAGCTTCCCATGTAATTCGTGGAAACCGTTAAATCGTATTCCCACAACCAATAATTACCGTTGTTATCATACTCGTAGTACATGCTGCCATTGTAATTAATGGAGTACTCGCCATAGGTATAGGTGCAATTGTTATAGACATAGGTGAATTCACCTGACTGACCATCCTGTGACGTCGTGAGCGTATAAGAAGCAGAGCCGCCGCCATTACAGAACTCGGAATAATCTCCGCTTGACGTATTTCGAGCAAACAACGATTGTGAATCCGCGAGACTTTGCTCAATCAATATGTCGCGGGGAGAGTCGGGTACAAACAACGAACGTAATGCACCACCACCCTCTTCCGAACTAACGGCCTGCTTGGAAGCCACATGCACGCCCTTGGCCACATCGGTACTGTTCGAGTCATCAACCGTTGCCGGTGAGGTCTTCCCAGAGTACCCTGAATTGTCACCATCTCCATCACTACCACCCCCTCCACATGCGGCGAGCAGTATTCCCATGAATATCACTATCATTGATTTCATCGTTTTCATTCCATGTCTTCCTTTATTGTCGACTGAACGGAATGAGTCACGGACTGCACACTCGAAACCCAGGCTGATTATTAGCCGAGAATTGAATGAAGTCCGTTAACTAATGTTTCAAAATATATCAATAAGTAACTTGCTAATGTCACCGAGACCAACGAATTTTTTCAGTCAATGACGTGTCGGATTTCTATACGAATTGATAAATTGAATACTTTAATATTAAGCCCGGGTGGATTACTTGAGTACACGACTACCGTAATGAGAAAGGAAGACAACAGTGGAAAGAATTGTTGGTTGCTATCCTTTAGGTTATGTAATTGAATTTCTCAGTCCTTAAAAAGCTCGTCCAACATTTTCTCCGGGTTATTCAAAAACGCCTTCGTCACCGCATAGTGCTCCGTATCCTCATAGTTCACGCGGCTGATACCCGTGCTGTCGATCTGGTATATCCAGGCACCCGGGTAGGCAAGCAATATAGGAGAGTGGGTTGCGATAATAAACTGTGATGAATCCCCAACCAACTGGTGCATCCGGCTCAACACCGCCAGTTGCCGGGTCGGTGACAACGCGGCTTCGGGCTCATCGAGCAGATACAGGCCCTTGCCGCCGAAACGATGCAACAAGAGGGCAAGAAACGATTCGCCGTGAGACTGATCGTGCAGCGATACGCCGCCATAGTAGTCGATCACCGGTGGCGGCGGTGGCATAAGGCTTTCCGGGTCGTCCTTGTCCAGCTCTTCAATGTTGGTAGCGAGGTTGAAATAACTCTCCGCCCTCAGGAAGAAGCCATCTTTGGGCCGTTGGTAGGATTTGATGGTTTTCAGGTAATGGTGCAGCGAAGAATGCGAAGCACGGGTGTCGAAATTGAAGTTTTTGGTGCCGCCTTCTGCGTTAAACCCCAGTGAGACGGCGATCGCTTCCATCAGCGTCGACTTGCCGCTGCCGTTTTCGCCGACAAAGAACGTCACTTCCGGGGCAAATTCGAGTGAATCCAGCTCCCGTACCGCTGGAATAGAAAAGGGATAACGGTCGAAACCGTCTACCTGATCCCGTTTCAGGACGATCTCACGCAGATAGGGAAGCGCTTCCATTGTGGTTCAACCTGTGTCCGATCCTGTAGTCACTGAACACCATACCCCGAAGTCACCCGGTTTGAACACCGCAATGGCTGCGAAACTGCAACACACCCTTTGAACCGAATGCAAGGAAAGTCTTCGGAACGACCGCCAAAACCTTAGTTCAACATCCACCATCACCCTATTTACAAAAACCAGGGGGCCGACTATGCTTTTACCTACCTACTGATAGGTATGGTATAAACAGAGGCATCGCTATGGCAACGACACTAAAGACCGAGGTTCTGGTTCTAGGCTCTGGCCCCGGGGGCTATTCGGCCGCTTTTAGGCTGGCAGACCTGGGGAAGGAGGTAACCCTGGTTGAGCGCTTCCCTACGCTTGGCGGTGTTTGCCTTAATGTTGGCTGCATTCCATCGAAGGCATTGCTGCATGTCGCTGCCGTGTTAACGGAAGCCCGGGAATCCGACTCCATCGGTATTCAGTTCGGTGAACCCAAGGTCGACCTCGATGCGGTTCGTGCCTTCAAGCAACGGTCGGTCGATAAACTGGTCGGTGGCGTCGGTGGCATGGCAAAAAGCCTTCGGGTTGAGGTGGTGCAAGGGTACGGCACTTTCAAAGACGCGCACCGGCTGGAGGTAACCGGCAGCGATACAAATACCCTGATCGAGTTTGACCACTGCGTTATCGCCGCTGGCTCGGCACCGGTGCAACTCCCCTTCGTCCCCCACAACGATGACCGAATCTGGGACAGCACCAAAGCCCTGGAACTTCCCTTTATTCCCCAACGTTTACTGGTGATTGGCGGCGGTATCATCGGGCTGGAAATGGCCACTGTCTATCAAGCGCTGGGAAGCGATGTCACCGTCGTAGAATTTGCCGCGCAATTAATACCGGCTGCCGACAGCGACCTGGTCAAAGTCTACCAGCGATTCAACAAAGACCGGTTCAACGTCCACCTGAAAACCCGGGTAACGGCAGTAGACGCTTTACCGGATGGCCTCAACGTCACGATTGAGGACGCCAACGGTACAACCCGCCAGGAAACCTACGACGCCCTTCTGGTTGCGGTCGGGCGACGCCCGAATGGGAATAAAATTGGCGCTGATCACGCAGGCATTCGCGTTGATGAACGCGGCTTTATCGAAGTCGACAAGCAGTTACGAACATCGGTTCCGCACATTTTTGCCATCGGCGACATCATCGGCAACCCAATGCTGGCACACAAAGCCTCGCATGAAGGCCATGTAGCCGCCGAGGTTATTGCCGGTCACAAAGCGGTGTTCGAGCCAAAGGCCATTCCGTCCATCGCCTATACCAACCCCGAGATCGCCTGGACCGGGCTAACCGAGAAAGAAGCCAAAACCCAGGGCCTGAATGTTGAGACCGCAATCTACCCCTGGACCGCCAGCGGGCGCGCAATCGGCGCCGATCGAAGCGAAGGCAAGACCAAACTGATTTTCCACAAAGATAAGGGCACTCTTCTGGGAGCAGGCATTGTCGGCATTAACGCCGGGGAGCTGCTGGGCGAGCTCAGCCTGGCCCTCGAATTCGGGGCCGACATCGAAGACATCGCCCTGACCATTCACGCCCACCCGACCTTGCACGAGACCGTGGGGCTTGCCGCTGAACTCGGGGCCGGTACAATCACTGACTTACCTAACCCGAAGATCAAAAAACGGGCCTGAGCGCACACAGTCGTTACCCACAAATAAGGCCATGAACATGAGTAATACCCGCGAACAACTACAGGATCGTGCGGAACACTACATTCGCCAGGGTGGCTTCGGGTCGTTCAGCTTCCGCGATCTGGCGAAAGACCTGAACATCAAAAGCGCAAGCGTGCACTACCACTTTCCGAGCAAGTCGGATCTTGGCACTGCGGTGGCCAAACGCTACAACCAGCGCTTTGAAAAAGCCCTTCCCGACCCGGCCACCTCGAGCCTCGCCACGGCGGAACTGCTGCGACTGTACATCCGGATGTTTTACACCGAAATGACGCACTCCAAACAAGTGTGTTTGTGCGCTATGCTGAGTGTCGAAAGAGCAACCCTGACGGCGGACATCAACGCTACAGTCGACGCTTTTTATGCACTCAATCTGAACTGGCTGACTGTGATATTTACGCGCGATAACCTGCCCAAAACCCAGGCCCATCAACGAGCGTGTCAGGTACTGGCCACGCTGCAAGGCGGGTTGATTGGTGCATGGTCGCAGCAAAACGTCGATTACTTCGTTCAGGCAGCACGCGGTCTCTACAAAGACCTGTTCGACAAGAGCCTGCGCCTGCCAAAAGCCAGCCCCAGCGAAAAGGAAGCTACCCGGGAAGCTTGAGTCGGCATTCCATCGGGAGAAGCCTCTCACTCCTCATTAATCACCTCTGTTACCCAGCCCCCCAGTTTGCGCAGCGCCTCTTCTTTTTCAGGTGACCAGCCAAGGGCATAATTCAAACGCATGCAATTACGGTATTTCCCCGTCACTGAAAACAGTTCACCCGGGGCGATGCGAATGTTTTCAGCAAGCCCCCGGTGGTAGAGTTTTGTAGTATCCACTTGCTGTGGAAACTGCAGCCAGACCACCAAGCCGCCTTCAGGACGAGACACCCGTGTTTCAGGCGGGAAGTACTCAGTGATTCGCTCAACAATAAACTGGTAGCGTTGCCGATAGGTTTCACGGGCCAGGCGCAGGTGTCGCTCATAGGCCCCTTGCGCCAGTATTTCCGCCGCCACCAGTTGTGGCAACGATGCCATGGCGTGCGAGGTGACGAACTTGCTGTGCACGACTTCCTCGAAATAGCGCCCCGGTATGATCCAGCCTATCCCAAATTGCGGGTCGATGGTTTTTGACAGAGAAGAACACAACAAGACCCGGCCGTTCCTGTCGAACGCCTTTACTGCCTTCGGTCGCTGCTCGGCATAATGCAGGTCACCATAGATATCGTCTTCAATCAGCGGAATGTCATAGCGATCCAGAATATCGACCAGCGCCCGCTTGTTCTCGTCTGGCATGTTGCAGCCCAGCGGGTTAGAGAAAGTAGGCACCGTCATGATGGCCTTGATCGGCCACTTATCCAAAGCCAGTTGCAAGGCCTCCAGGCTTAAACCGGTTTCAGGGTGCGCTGGAATTTCCACGGTTTGCAAACCCTGAGCTTCAATCATCTGCAACTGGCCGTAATAGCAGGGAGACTCTACTGCCACGATATCGCCAGGCTGGGTGACTACCCGCAGGCAATGCGCCATCGCATTCTGACACCCGGTAGTCACGATGATGCTTTCCGGCGGGGCAAAGACACCAGCGTCGACCGCTCGACGCGCGATTTGCTGCCTTAGCGCCAGCAAGCCTTCCGGGGAGTCATAGCCAATGCCGAGAAAGGGCTGGGTTCGTGATAATCGCGTATAGGTGCGCTGTACCTGACGGATGATTGGGAAGTCTGACGAGGGGATCGCCCGGGAAAAATTAGCGCCCTCGGTAATGGAACCGCGCTGTACCTCCATAACCAGCTGGGAAAGGGTCGTCGGCAATGGCCGGGGCCGGGTACGCGCCTGTTTCGGCGCCGACAACGCCTCTTCGTTCTTGCTTTTCACGAAGTAGCCTGAACGCTCACGTGCCTCGACCCAACCTCTGCGTTCAAGCTGTTCATAGGCAGCCGATACCGTGGAAATACTCACCGATTCACGTCGCGCCAGTAAACGCACTGAAGGCATTTTTTCAGCCGGTCGAAACACACCCTGGCGGATCTGCTCAACCAGTGAGTCAGCAAGTTGAGCATAGAGATTAGTTTCCATCAGCACCCTCAGTCGAGCATCGACCAGAACATTACAGACATTAGCGGTTCTGGAGACCAGTACAGATCGCTCACAACGAACCGGAACAGTAGCTTATCGACACTATCTGTTATGGTCAATTTTCCTATTTTCTGCATCTGTACCGGTTCAGGTGATGCGCTTAACATGGTGTCAATCGGAAATACCCGTTTTCGATTAACACCTGAGGAGCCTTCTTGTGAGTAACCCCGCCGAAACAGTCGATCACAGTCACCAGCCGCTAATAAGCTCTCCTTTCGCCCTGGTCGCTCGCAGCGTACGCAGCGCAATGTCGTACTGTTATAGCTCCGCCCGGCACTGGTATCGCAACTACAAAACCCGAGCACAATTGGCCCGCTTGCCGGATTACATCCTGAAAGATATTGGCTTGAAAAGAGCAGATGCCATTCGGGAAACCAGCAAACCGTTCTGGCGATAGTAAGCGACAGGGACCGAGGGTTCCCAGCGACCCTCCAACCCCTCTCGCATGGGTTAATGCCGGCACAAGCGGTTTCACCCGCCACTGAATTTACCCTCCCCCTTAATCACTATTGAGCCAGAACCGTCACACTTCCCTGGTGCAAGACCTGGTATACACGGTTACGTAAAGCATTGGCCTCGTCACGGCCAATGCTCCTCGTTGGGTGGCGCATGGTCAGTCGCAATAGCACATTTTTCTGACCAGACTTCAGACCTAACCGGTCAACGGCCACTGCAGGCAAGTCGTCACCTGCGGTTTCACTGACTATTTCGATGGCCTCCAACCAGTCAAGCTTTTCCGGTATGGCTTCACGAACACGGTCGCCCAACACCTCGCTGTCCATATCCGACTCGGCAGCTATGGACAGGTCACGTATGATCGCTGGTTGGTAGGAAACCGGCCGCCATCGTTTAAGGTCTTGCATCTGTGCCACTATTCTGTGATCCGAATGATGCAGTAAGCGGATGTCAGGCAGGTGTTTGCGCAACATCAGCAATCGATCGAGGCCCAGTCCCATCGCTACGCCGGTGACTTTATCCGGGTCCCAACCGTGACGAGCAAGCAACGCCGGGTCTATTCGACCACACTCCCCAACTTCTACCAGTTGATTGCGTTCTGAGAGTGCCTCCAGTTGCAAGCCGTCCCGGGTATAAGGGTGCGATGACGCCTCCAGTCGAAGCGGATGCTCGGGCAATATCGCGGCCATCACTGTATCGATGGCATCCCGTAACATCGTCTGCAGATCGGTAACCTCGCTGACAGGTAACAGCACCCATACATCTACCTGGTGCGGTTCGCCAACGTGAAGCCGATCAATACTGTCTCGACGATATACTCGGCCTGAGCATAGTAACCCCAATCTCCGGGGTGTTTTATCGCGCCAACTGCTCAGCCATTCAGGGACCAGACAGGACGTTTGGGTACGCAGCATCCAGCGCCTGGACAGGTAACGGCTGTAACGGCTTTCCCGCGCTGGGCCATCTTCAGGGTAACCGAGGGCGTCGTAATTGTCCTGCACACGAACCAGAGGGTGGCCCGACAGTCGTTGCAGCTCACAGTCGCAAAGGGTTTCGATGGCATGTTGAATGTCATCCAGCAACAGTTGCATGGCATGAACGCCCTGGCTGGGGTTACTGAGATCGCGAAGCGTGAGGGCCTCTACCAATTGGCCGGCAGTGAGATGTATGGACATAATAATTCTCCAAAAAGCCTGCAGTCACGGCATTGGCATGACTGCAATATTCCAAGGGGGATTGTGGAATGTTCCTCCGAGCCCAGAGCCCGGAGTTGGCTTTTCAGACAGGAAAAGTCAGACCACCGTGCCCTGCTTCAGGACTCGGAGGTCAGTAAATCGATGTGCGTGCATCCAGATAATCATTCTTCAAATACTACCCAAGACCAGATTCCTGTCAATAGTTCCCCTACTCAGCAAGTTCAAACGCTTTTTCAAACGGTAGCCCCATAAAATATCGCTCCATTGCATCCAAACGGTCGTTGACCGTCGTCTATGAACCAATGCTTCTTGCTAGCGCCTCAAAGGGAGCAAATCAAACGGGGCTCGTCAGGCTTAATTGTCTTAACGAGCCAGATATTGCTGACGCTCTATATCAGGCGCTAGGCCCGGGTTATATCCGTTTACGTACATTCGCTTAAAGGAATAGGACAACATGAAATTACTGCCTTACACCCTGCTGATCGCCACCGCAGCCGTCTCGGCTCAGGCCGCGACGCTGACCGTATCGACCACCAACAACACAACGGCCAATGATGGTTTCTGCTCCCTGCAGGAAGCCATCATTGCAGCAAACACCAATGTCCCCTCCGGTGACAGCACCGGCGAATGCCCGGCTGGTGAGACCAGCGCCACAGATCTTGTAACGCTACCCGAGGGTATCTTCGTGTTGAACGATACACTCGCCATTACCGAAGATCTGATCCTCAAAGGTGCCAACAAGACCGATACCATCATCGACGGTAGCAATTCAGTTCAAGTGCTTTTAGTCGGTACCGAGGTCGACGCGGTTGACTTTGAACTGCAGAACATACGCATTGCCAATGGCGGCAGCCCGCTCGCTGGCGCTGGTATGGCCATTATGCCGGATGCCAGTGTAACCATACGTGACAGTCAATTCAGCGGCCACGCCAGCGATTTAAAAGGAGGAGCCATTAATGCACTAGAAGCCTTCCTAACCGTCTACGACAGTACATTCAGCAACAACTCAGGTACCGATGGTGGAGCGATAGCCGGAATAGATAGCTCGGTTCGCGTTTACCGAAGCACGTTTTCCGGAAACACAGCAACAGGTGATGGTGGCGCGGTATACAGCGATGAAGGCTACCTGGTCGTCAACGAGTCAACCCTTACGAACAACGCTGCGACAACAGATGGTGGCGCGATAGCTTCAGACAGCGAGGGCACTGTCGAACTGAGTGGTACCCTCCTGTCCAACAACGAAGCAGGCAGTGATGGTGGTGCGATCAGCATGAATGACTACGAATTGCTGATTATTGAAGACAGCGACTTATTTGAAAACTTCGCCGGTGACGATGGTGGCGCCATCTATACCGACTATTCCACTCAGGTAAAGTTGGTCAATACTCGTTTAACAGGCAACGAGGCCGTAGGCGACGGCGGTGGTTTATACCTCTACAGTTCATCGGTCGGCCTGTTTGGATCCACCGTGTCTGACAACTCGTCCTCGTCAGACGGTGGCGGTCTCTATATCTATGAAGGCGTGTTGAACGCGGTTGAAAGTCAAATCGACAACAACACCAGTACGTTTATTGGTGGGGGGTTCTATCTCGAGTACCCCGGTAGTGCAACGCTTACCAACACCTCGGTCTTGGGTAATACATCTACCTCGAGCGATGGCGGTGGCGCGTATCTTTATGAGGCCGCGTTGACGCTGATGAATGCAAGCATTGCTGATAACTCGGCCCCAGCCGGTTCCGGCGGCGGGCTGTATCTCGAAGGTGCGCAGCTTCGGGCGGAACACTCAATTATCCGCGACAACAGCGCACTGTTTAGTGGTGGTGGCCTCTTCGCTGAATACAACGCCGTGGTACTGCTCAACACCACCCTAAGCGGCAACCGGGTAGAGGGTGGCGATGGCGGTGCGCTGTATCTGGACAGTGGAGCCATCGCCAATTTGAACCACGTCACGATGGCCGACAATGTTGCCTCTAATTTGGGCGGTGGTGTTTTTCAGGGCGCTACCGACAGCCTGCTTGCGTATGGCAATAGCATCATTGCGGGTAATACGGCCACAGAAGGGCCGGACTGCGAATTAAATCCAGGGGCTCGCTCGCTCGGCTATAACGTTATCGGCAATGGCACTGGCTGCGCAACGCACAGTACTGACCAACTGATTAATGCACCCCTCGTGTTGACCGAACTGCTGGCACCCCTGGCCGGCAATGGCGGGCCAACCCTGACGCACGCACTCGTCGCAGGTAGCCTGGGTGACAATGCGGGTAACCCGGATACTTGCTTGCCAACCGACCAGCGCGGTGTTGACCGCCAGCAAAACGGCAAAGGCTGTGACATCGGTGCTTTTGAACGCGTTAATGCCTCAGCCTCTTCCGGCTCAAACGGCGGCGGTAGCAGCAGTGGTGGCAGCCTGGGGCTCTGGTTTGGTTTGCTCACACTGATGCTGGGTAGTGTCCGGTTATTGCGCCACCGCTAAACAAACCTGACTATTTGGAACAACTAAGAACGGGGCTTTGTCCCGTTCTTTGCGTTTGGGTGTATACCAATCCTTAATGAGTATTTCAGTGCCTTTGAATGAATTCTCTAACCGCATCCACAAACGCTTTGGAGGCGGCCTCCCTTCCCAGCAACAAATGGCCGTCGCTCTCCAGTCCCACAAATTCGGCATTAGGAATGGCGGCCGCAATGTCACGCCCCACGGAGACGGGTATCCGGCGATCGCCCAATGAGTGAATCACCAGGGTGGGAACGGTCACCCTGGCCAGTTGTTCACGCACATCAATATCACCAAAAACCGACAGGAAACGCACGGCATTCTCTGGCGATGTCGTCAGCCGCTGAAATTCATTGAACCAGGTCAGTTCCTTTGAGCTGGCACTGGGCATAAAGGTCGAGGAGAATATCTGGCGATAAGCCGGGTTATCTCTACCCCAGCCGGTTTTCGTCAGAGTCATCACCGCTTCCCGCTCTTGAACCTCACTCTCTGTGGCGTTGATTCGCCAGCCCGCCGGATAGCCGCCAAACAGAATCAGGTGGGTAACGCGATCCGGGTGTTTAACGGCATAATCAATCGAAACGGCAGCCCCCTGGGAAATACCCAACAGTGCGAATTTGTCGACGTTATTGGCTTCGACGACCGATTCCAGGTCGGTAACAAATGCCTCGAACGACAGATTATCGACTTCCCAGTCTGACAAGCCGTTGCCCCGTTCATCGTAGCGAATGAATTGGTGATGCATGGCCAACTCGCGAAAGAGCGGGCTCCAGATGGGTGCATCCCAGTCGTACTCAAGGTGGCTGAGCCAATTCGCTGCTTTAATAATGGGGGTGCCTTTTCCCACTGAAGCATGGGCTATCCGAACGCCATCAACCGCCTGACAAAAGGCAACATTCTGACGGGACAGCATCTCACGACGAGTCAGTTCCTGACTGATCGATTCCGTTTCCAATCGCCTTGACTGAGCTGCCTCGGCAGTCCATTGAATGCCTGCATTGCGAAATCGGGTCTTGAGTGTGTCCGTCAGACGGGCGACTTCCATCGGGCGCCCCAATAAGCCGAGCAGGGTTAGCGTACGGTTTGCCGCTGCCGGGCTAAACGGTTCCAGCTCTCCCCATGCGCGGGCATGGCTCAGTTGGGTTTCGCGTGGAACACTGGGGTGTGAGGCCAGCCGCGCCAATACCTTGCCCTGCAGGCGCAGAATATCCTGGCGTTCTGACGTCAACCAGTTCTGGAACAAAGGCTGGCCGGGCAAATCGATGCCGTTCAGAAAAGGTTCGGCTAGCTGCCGGTGCATGGATTCCAGCACGTCGGCTGCTATGTCGGGCGCTTCGATAGCGCTGGCAAGACGACGAATATCCAGCTCAACGTCGGTCATGGAGAGTGACACACGTTCTCTGTCTGCCTGCAAACGTTCGGTTGCACCCCGGTTAATCAGGGGCCTGAGCTTGCTCAATGACCAGCGAAGCGTTGCCCTCGGGTCATCTGGCAAATCCCAGAAGACTTCACATAGCCGGTCACGTCGATGCGGTCGATTGGTAATGGCGAGGTACGCCAACAAGGCGCGCGTACGTTTTGAGGCGGGTAACTTGAGAGCCTGGCCTTCGCTCCACAGAGTTAGCTCGCCAAGGGTCGTGATCGTCAACGTCATGCAGGCTACTCCCCAGGCGGTTTTGGCAATCGAAAGTCGAACTGCTATGCCATTTTCTAAAATATTCGACAAAACCATGCGTTTTCAAACGCTGGCTTAAACGATTCCACCATAAACTGGCCCTATTAACTCGGCCTAAAAGAGGCCTTCGGCCTGTGTGTTGCACCCACTATATAGAGTGCAGCAAAGCACGTTTTTACATGAATAAGTAGAGAAATGTTATCGCAGAGTCCGTGCCCTTAAGGTGTGTTGGTTTTTGCCAAGGCACTCAGAGAGTCATGCACTAGACCGTAAATTTGGACCGGCTCCGGCAGTTGCTCATGAAACCCCCGACAACTGTAGGGTACACACCATCGGCAACAGCCTTTAGCATCAAACGTTATGCATTGGTTTGGTGCGACCGAAAACAGCGACCCGTTCTCAAGTGCATTTTTCACTCGCCCAATACAAAAAAATGTCTGAATGCATCCAAAACAGTGTCGCCCATCGTCACAGACTCAATGGCTCATTGGCGGGCCGTAAAATGAATGGAAACAGGAACCCTCACCATGCTTATGCCCATGCGATCAATCGCCCTCCTACTGAGCTTCGCCTTACTGGCGCTGCTTGGCGGCTGTAACTCCAGCAGTTCCGAAAACAACGCCCAGAACGGCAACCCTGATCCGGGCACGGACCCGAACACAGATACAAGCACGGATCCGACACCTCCCGCGGCAGCCGAGGTCAGCCTGAGCTTTGACGCCATAAAAACCCTGCGCTTCGACTGGACTGACGTCGAAGGCGCCACCCACTACATATTACTGGAAAACCCAGACGGCGTGTCCGGGTTCAGCCCCTTGGGTGAGCCGATTGCTCAAGGTACTGAAACCCTGGCACTGGAAATCCCCACCTATACACGGTTTAACGCCGAGTACATTCTGCAAAGCTGCAACGAGGTGGGCTGCGTTGACGCCAGCACCCTCACCATCGATGACGGCCTGAACGACCTGATCGGTTACATCAAGCCCAGTGATGTCGACAACGGCAGCTTTTTTGGCACAGCGGTCAGCCTGAGTGCCGACGGCAATACCCTGGCAGTGGGTGCCCCCCAAGCAAGGGCATTCTCTGACGGCAGTGGTGATAAAGTGGGCATTATTTACGTCTTTACGAAAACCGGCCCCGGCCAATGGACAGAACAACAGCGGTTACCGGCTAGCACTCGTGGTTCCGGTGACAACTTCGGCGTTGCGTTGAGCTTGAGCGCAGACGGCAATACGCTCGCTGTCGGCGCCAGTAACGAAGACAGTGATGCCGATGGAATCGGCGGCGACGAGACCAACAATGACGCAGGGAATGCTGGCGCGGCCTATGTGTTCACCCGTGCCGAGGGCGTCTGGTCTGAGCCAACCTACATCAAAGCCAACAATTCGGACGCCAATGACAACTTTGGCGAATCCATCGACTTAAACGATGCCGGTACGGTATTGGTCGTAGGGGCTGCTGGTGAACGGAGTGATGCCCAGGTGATCAACGGCCAACAAAACAACAATGCCACAAACGTCGGCGCGGTCTACGTATTCACCCATGATGGCGATACCTGGCAGCAGCAGGCCTACATTAAGGCCAGCGATGCCGTGGGTGACGAATTCTTCGGTCGCTCCATCAGTGTCGATAGCGAAGGAACAACCCTGGCCGTGGGCGCCTTTTTCGAAGACAGCAGCGAGACCGGTGTCAACGGTGACGCGTTCGATATTGGAGCAAACAAATCCGGTGCCGCCTATATATTTGAGTATGACGGCGTCGACTGGACACAACAGGCTTTTATTAAAGCCAGCAATACAGAAACGCAGGATCGCTTTGGTGATTCCGTCAGCCTCAGCGGTGACGGAAACACATTGGCGGTGGGTACCCGATTTGAGGACAGTGCAGTCACCGGCGTTGATGGCGACCAGTCAAACAATGAAGCACCCGGTGCTGGCGCCGTCTATGTGTTTACCCGTACCGACACTGACTGGGCGCAGCAGGCTTACCTCAAAGCGAGCAATACCGATGCCGGCGACAGCTTCGGAAGCGCCGTGAGTTTGAGCCATACTGGCAATGTGCTGGTGGTTGGCGCAGTGGATGAAGCCAGTACCGCCGTCGGCATCAATGGCAATGAGTTCGACAACACAGACCCAGCGGGTGCCGCCTATGTGTTTCGTCGCACAGGCCAGGCGTGGACTCAGCACGCTTACCTGAAAGCCACGAACACAGACAATGGCGACCGTTTTGGCAATGCCGTCAGCCTAAGTGGTGACGGAGAGACGCTGGCCATTGCAGCAAGAAGCGAAGGCAGCAATGCTACGGGTACGCAAGCCAGTGCCGAAGAGCAAGCCGATAATTCCAAAGATAACCGGGGCGTGGTTTACCTGTACTAACATGCCTGGTTCATGACACCAGCGGGCGTCTATTGAACATCAATCAATAGGCGCCCATGCAGGGTTACCAGGCCGGACTATGGTTTGGCTTTTACCTCGTTCACATCAACCATCTCAATGGCACTCAGTGCCGCTTCAATCGCCCCCTCCCGACACAAGCCCAATATTGAGGCCTCCTCAAATGCATTCTGCGCTGCCTGCTGACAAGCGGCACGCGTCGCTTCGGCCCAATGCCGGGCCTGCTGTTCTGTCATAGCGTTATCTCCGCAGTATTTGGCAATGATACTGCCTAACTCAAGTTTCGGAGTTCGCTGCAGTGACAAGCGGCGGCTGCCGGGAGTGCTCTTGTGGGGTAGTCCGCAGCAGGGATGCTGCGGTCTAGGCCCGAGACGTCGGACCGCCATTGACGGATTTACGCCGACCCCACAGGGGCACTCACGGTAGCCGGTGCGGACCAATGCCACTCAGCCAACCCCGAACTCCGAAACTTGAGTGGCCAGTGCCTCTAAGTCTGAGCTTCTGATCGGTGTGTTACCAGGGCTGTTATTAAAACTTTGCCGCGGGCCATTGGCACAAAAAAACGATACCATCGATTCCGAATTTGTCACCAAGCCTCCGTTATGAAGCACCACCGCTCAGTCTGCCCGCTCGATTGCCCCGATGCCTGCGCCCTTCGCGTAACGGTAGAAGACGGGCGCGTCACCCGGGTCGCGGGACATCCGGACCACCCGGTTACCCAGGGTGCCATTTGCCACAAAGTGCAGCGCTTCCCGGAACGCACACACGCGCCGGAACGGCTGCTGTACCCGATGCGTCGGGTGCGGCCCAAAGGGTTGGCCGTGCAGCGGGCAACGCCCGATGATTTTGAACGCATCAGTTGGGAGGAAGCCCTGGCAGAGATCGCGCAACGGTTCCAGAGCATCATTGCCGGGCAAGGCGCCGAGGCCATTTTGCCCTACAGCTTTTACGGCAACATGGGCGTGCTCAGCGCCGAATCCATGGATCGCCGCTTCTTCAATCGTCTGGGTGCCTGCCATCTCGATCGAACCATCTGTAATTCCGCCGCCACAGCCGGCAGTGCCTACACCCTGGGGGCGCCAACAGGTGTTGACCCGGAAGACAGCGTACACGCTAAGCTGATTCTGGTCTGGGGCTGTAATATCGTTAGCACCAACATGCACCAGGTTATGCTGGCCAATGAGGCACGCAAGCGCGGCGCGACTCTGGTGGTCATTGATGTGCATCGCAACCGCACCGCGCGCTGGGGTGACCGGTTCTACCAGGTGAAGCCGGGCAGCGATGCCGCCCTGGCGCTGGGGATGATGCATGTTCTTATTCGGGATGACCTCGTCGACCACGCCTTCATTGAACAGTATGCCCTGGGGTACCCGGAGCTAGCCGACCATGTTCAGCACTATGACCCGAAGACAACCGCCCAGCTAACCGGTCTGACACCCAACCAGGTGGAGGAACTGGCCCATCTGTATGGCTCAGCCGACCCGGCGCTGATTCGCCTCGGCAATGGCCTGCAACATCACGACAACGGCGGCATGATCATGCGCACCATCACCTGTTTGCCCGCCTTAACGGGTCAATGGGGCAAGCGCGGCGGTGGGTTGATCAAGGGCAATGGCTGGTACGCGCAGTTCAATACCACCACCCTGCAACGGCCCGACCTACACCCCAACCCGCACGGCCGACGCGTAAATATGAACCAACTGGCTGATGCCCTGCTGGATGACGCCCGGCCGATACAGGCACTGTTCGTCTACAACAGCAACCCGGCCCAGGTCGCGCCGGACCAAACCCGTTTACGGCAGGGTCTGTTGCGCCCGGAGCTGTTTACCGTGGTGCACGACCTGTTCCTCACCGACACCTGCGCCTACGCCGATATTGTTTTGCCCGCCACCAGCCATTTTGAAAATCTGGATCTCTATAAATCGTACTGGCATCTTTATGTGCAGCTCAACGAACCGGTGCTGCCAATACAAGGAGAGTGTCGTTCAAACCCGGAACTGTTTCGCAACCTGGCGGTTGAAATGGGGTTTGAGGACGATTGCTTTAAAGACACCGATGAAACCCTGATTGAACAGGCACTGAACTCAAACAGCCCCTATCTTGAAGGGATTGATCTGCCTCGCCTGCGGCGCGATGGCTGGGCCAAGCTCAAGGTACCGGAAGGCGGGCTCTTCCCGCACCGGATACCCACGCCTTCCGGCAAGTTCGAGTTTTATTCGGCCACCATGGCCGCCCGGGGTTTGCCACCACTGCCGGAGCATACGCCCCTGGACGAGCAGGAAGGTCGTTACCCCCTGGCATTCATTACGCCACCCAATCACCGCTTTCTGAACTCAACCTGCAGCAACGACGAACGCATGCAACGCCTGGAGGGCGAGCGACCAACGGTGCAACTTCACCCGCAGGACGCGCAGGCTGATGGCATAGTATCGGGTGATCCTGTCGTGGTATTCAATAACCGGGGCAGTTGCGAGCTGGTTGCTGAGGTGACCGAGGATGTTCTGCCCGGCACGGCGGTATCACTGGGGCTATGGTGGGATGACCCGCAACAGGGCCTTCGCTCGGTTAACCATCTGACTGATACCCGGATATCCGACATGGGCGGGGGCGCGACGTTCTTTTCGGTAAGGGTGGGGGTACTCAAGAGACCCGGCGAGACACCCGGACTCCTGGAAACGGATTAGGCCGGGTGCCCGCTACTAATTTGGCTCAGTCGGTGCGCTGAGTGACTTCCAGCAAGTGGTAGCCGAACTGTGTTTTAACCGGGCCCTGGACTTCGTTGACCGGGGCACTGAATACGACGCGGTCAAACTCAGGAACCATTTGACCGGGGCCAAAAGTGCCGAGATCACCACCATTACGGCCGGAGGGGCAACTGGAATGCTGCTGTGCCAGGGCGGCGAAGTCTTCACCGGCGGCAATTTTTGATTTCAGGTCGTTACAGGTTGCTTCATCGGCAACCAGAATATGACGTGCTGCGGCTTGGGCCATGATTGTGCTCTCACTGTTTTACGGGTTCAAAGGAATGACAATATTACCATACGTATTCGGGGTACGGGCTGGTCAGTTACTTAGCCGCTGCACCCACTACCCGCACTGGGGCCAGAGACGGCGATAAACAGAACACGGAGCCCGGCCACCACGCCTCTATTGCCGCAGACTATCAGTCAGGCTAACCTGCATTGATCGCAGTCGAGTCTGCCCAATAACAAGGCCCAAGCATGCCCGAGAAACAAGTCAACAACCCACTTCACGGCATCACCCTGGAGACGGTCGTGGTTCGACTGCAGGGGCATTACGGATGGGAAGGGCTCAGCCAACGGGTCAATATCAATTGCTTTAAAAGCGACCCTTCGGTGAAATCAAGCCTGAAATTCTTGCGGCGCACGCAGTGGGCCCGGGATCAGGTAGAAGCATTGTATGTGGCGACCTTCGCTGCCTGGCCTTATGCGCAGGAGCCGCCGCAACGGTAAATCCGCTCTGAACAGGCCGACTTATTCAGGACCCAACCGGTGGTTCCGTAAAGAATGGCACCAACGGCTTTTATAACGCTATATTAGTACCGTCCTGCTTAGGCTCTGGAGAGGGAAATCCTGATGTACCTATCGAAGTCATTCCCGGCTCTGGTTGCCATGGCTGCGCTCGCAGGCTGTGATACAGACGGCGACCCAAACAGCAAAACCGTATACATCAACGTTCCGGCCATAACCATCAACGGCGCCTTTTCCCTGAACGGCGGCTCATTCCCGGCGTCACAATATGAACACGGAATAATCTCTCTGGCCGATAGCAACGGCAACGAAGCGCCACTGGGCAAAACATACAGTGTTAGCTATCAGACCGAGGTGGTCGCTGGTAACTACCGAACACAGTACAGCCATGTTTATGGAGGAGCACAGGTTCCTGTCAACAGGGGCAAGGAGATCGAGACAGGGTTCTCTTTGCTGGAAGACCAGTCGCTGGACATCAACGCCACGGCGTTCCAGGCGCAATTTACCTTAACCCTCAACGGTGCGCCGTTTCCAGCCAGTGAATACGACGACGCTTTGTTCTACTTGCAGCCAGAGGATGGTGGCGAGCGCATTCTGCTGGGCAACAGTCACGCTGTGCTTCCACCGGTCATGCTGATGCCCGGCGATTACGAGGTGATTTACACTCTGGAGACGCCAGGTGCGACGGTACCCCTGAACCAGAACGCCATCGTCGGGCAGGTAGTGGTGAACGATAGCGCCATCAACATAACCATCGATGTAAAAGCAACGGATTTTCGGCTATCGGCCACACTGGATGGTCTTGCGTTTCCAGTCAGCCAGTACAACGACGGCAACTTTCTGCTGGTATCATCCACTCAGGATAGGGTCGAACTGGGCGACAGCTACAACCTGCCGTTCTCTGTAAGAGTCATCGAAGGCACTTACGATCTTATTTACCGGCACGAGACTGGTACGGCCGTTCCGGCCAATACTGAAGCGATTATCCTCAGTGATCAGGAAATCAGCCAAGCTACCCCCATCGCTGAGCCCAACATTCCGAGTATTCTCATAACACCAATCTATACACTGGACGGTGTACCCTTCCCGATCAGCGAATACCAGGATGCCAACATCTTCCTGCGGGGCACCAACCAGAACGACCTGTTTTTTCTTGGCAACACACACGACCCCGACCCGGCGGCGGTGCGCATTATTCCTGGTACATACGATGTGATTTACCGTCACGAAACCGGTAGTTCAGTGCCACAGAATACCAATGCCGTTGTCATGCAAGCCACCGTACTCAACAGTTCAGGACAGCTGGCGATTGCCGTGCAATCAGCGATTGCAACCGCAACGTTCAGTTTGAATGACGCATCGTTCACAACCAACCCGGTACACTACGGTCGGTTTTTCCTGGAAGGGTCTGAGGAAGGTGACACAATATTTCTGGGTAACAGCTACAACGGCAGTGGCACAGTCCGCGTTATTCCAACGACTTATGATGTAATTTACGAGCACGTGACCGGTAGTCAGGTACCAGGCAACAAACACGCTACCATCCTCAGCGACGTGGACGTAAACAATACCACAGCACTGCCAGTGAACCTGGAGGCCACTCAAATTCACCCTTCGTTTACCCTGAACGGGTTCCCTTTTCCGGCAACCCTGGATGAGCATGCGCTATTCGTGATGCAAAAAACGGACATGGACAATGAGGTTTACCTGGGGAGAAGTTTCCTCTCGCCAACAACCCTGTTCGCTTTAAACGGCAACTACGACGTATTTTACGAGTACATCAATGGTGCCACTATTCCCGTTAATGATCGCATCAAAATACGGAACCTCGTTCTTCCCTGAAATTTTCTTTAAGGGCCTCCCCCGGCCCATTGAGTAAAAATCCAGCTGAATGCACGATCTAGCGCACACCAGTTATGCACCCGAAGATCGAACTGATTGCCCACTGCACAGTCAGAGCGGCTGTCAGCATGCCTAAAACACACGCTGGTTTGCTACAGAACAATGTCATCATTTCAACAGCGCTTCCCGAATGACACCCGTTAACGCGGTAGCCTGCCTGTCACTTCCCAGCCGCTGAATCATCTTTTCACCCTTCATGATCACCGGCTGCTGCCACAGATAACGCATCTTCATCACCTCTTTTAGTAGCGGGCTGACTATCGCTGCCAATCTGAGCCCCCACCAGGGAAATGCCGACATCCTGGCGCTGATCCCCATCGTCTGAAAGGCGTTCTGCCAATCGGCTTTGCTCACTGCCAACCCGGGGTCGTGAAACACCTCCCAGTCGAGCAACGGCCCGTTCAGTAGCTTCGCCGTATTCGTACACAGATCTGGCAGATAACTGTAGTAATGCACATGCTGGTCGTCGTGTGGCAGTTTCAGTCGGACCCTGTTGCCTTTAACCGAAGCCATCAGGTCCAGCCAGGTCATGGTTGTGTTGGGGCCGATAAAATCGCCAGCGCGCACGATCAATACCCGCGCACCCTGCTCGCTGGCCCGTTGCAGTCGCTGCTCCATCTGCTGACGAATAAGGCCTTTGTCGGTCGGTGGGTTCATGCGAACCTGTTCATCAACCGGCTCAGCCTGCGGCGCATACCCATACACATTCCCCGGGAATACGAGCTGAAGTTTTAGCTGTTCGGCCGCTCTCACAGCCGGTTCCAGCATGGCCAGCGCTTGCTGATGCCAGCGGTGGTACTGCGGATTGGCAGCATAGACCAGCAAGTCGGCCCCTCGTGCGGCTTGTAATACGGCCGACTCATCCTGAGCGCTACCGCTGATAACACAGTCTGGTTGTAGCCAGCCGGGTGCCTTGGCCGGGTCGCGCATCAGCGCGCGGATACCCCAGCCCTGCTCACGCAGGGCGAGCGCCATTTGTGCGCCGAAATTGCCCGTAATGCCGATGATCAATGCAGTTTTCATAGTGATTCTCCTTGCCTGTCTGAGTTGATACCGCCATTCTATTATTCATATCGATATATAGAATCGACAATAATTGGCCGTGGATATGCATATATGAATAACCTCGACTGGCAACACTGGCAGTACTTTCTGCACATTGCACAGGCAGGCAGCCTGAATCGGGCCGCTGACGCACTGGGTGTTTCTCAGCCCACCCTGTCGCGGCACTTGCACACCCTGGAACAACAACTCGGCCAGACACTGTTCGACCGCAGCACCCAGGGGCTGTCCCCAACCCGCTTCGGACAAAGCCTCATAGAGGAAGCCGAACAGATGCGCACCTCGGCCCAACGGCTCGAACGCCTGGCCGCCGGGCAGGACCAGGCCGTGACGGGGCGGGTTCGCTTGTCGGCTAACGAACCGATCGCCCTTCACTATTTACCCAGAATTCTTCCGGATTTCATGGATGACAATCCGGCACTCTCGGTCGAAGTGGAAGTCACCAACAAAGCCACCAGCCTGGACAAGCGCGATGCTGACATTGCGATCCGAATGTTCCCCCCGCAGCAGCCCGACCTGATCGCGCGCCACCTCTTTGATATTCCCCTTGGCTTTTTCGCCAGCGCCCGCTATTTCGCCAGGCACGGCAACCCGACGAGTGCGGATGCACTGCTCACACATCGGTTACTGGGCTATGACCGCGACAAACAATTTGAAAACGGCGCTGCCGATTTGGGCTGGTCGATTCGCAATGAGGACTTTTACTTTCGAACGGACAGTATGTCGCTGCACCTGGAAATGGCGTGTCACGGTGGTGGGATTGTCGGGACACACAAACAACTGGCTACGTCATTGGGGCTGCTGCCCGTCGAGGTTGAAATAACGCTACCAAGCCTACCGCTCTATTTGTGCTGCCACCGGGATGTGAAGCACAACCGCCGAATACGATTGCTGATGGATTTTCTGGCAGATCGACTGGATTGTTTTTAGGGTTGCGCAATGCTTGCACCGCGATTGGGCTGAATGCTGACGATACGGCGCAATGCCAGTCGTTGCAGAGCCGAACGTATGTGATTGCGGTTAGCCTTCAGGCTGTCTACCAGTTGCGCCTCAACCAGCCTGGTACCTGGCGGTAGCCGCTGTTGCGGTACTCGACGGTGTACGCATCGCCGTTAGTTTCGCCGATGCTATGGTGAATCTAAACCTGAGAACGAGCAAAGTATTGAGTTACCAGTACCCGGAGAAAAAGACGGATTACCACCCGAAAAACAGCACAGCTACCCGATAACAAGCATTGATTGAAGCCACTCAAGTCGAGTGCTTGCCTTGAATTCTGAGCAGCATGGCCTAACGTCCCAAGCGTCATTCATTACAATAGGAGACTGCTCACGAAACGTCACGCAAGCGCCCACTGGCAGGGTGGACTGAAAGACGGAAAAGGCACCGTTTCCACAGAAAGTGGCGTACTGGACAAACAACAGTATTCATTCGGCACGCGCTTTGAAAATGGCAAAGGCACTAATCCCGAAGAACTGATTGGCGCCGCTCATGCCGGCTGTTATTCCATGGCTCTGTCGATGATACTCGGCGAGAAAGACCTGACCGCCGACAGCATTGACACCAAAGCCGATGTCACACTGGAAGAAGTCGAGGGTGGGTTCGCCGTTACAGCGGTTCACTTAACGTTGAAAGCCAGCATTCCGGGAGCCGATGAGAAAACCTTCAAGGAAGCCGCTGAGGCTGCGAAACAAGGTTGCCCCATTTCGAAATTGCTGAAGGCAGACATAACCCTGAATGCAAGCTTAAACGCCTGACACGCAATCGTACGCTCAGAGAAAGCTCATGAGCGACGGGCGCCGGGCTGTAGAACGTTTCCAAACGCCCCGGTGCCCAGAACCCGCCGCAACGTACTGACCCCTCGATAAAAGTGCGACATCGAAAAGCCCGGCTATACTGCCCTCTGTCGCTTACAGGGAGGGCGTATCGTGCAGACGACTACTTGGTGTTTGGTACGGGGTTTTGGCTTGGCCATCACGGCCGCAACGATGTCGATATCTGTGCCAGCAGAGGAAACCCGGGAGCTCAGCAGCCAGGCTTTGACCATCAGCGCCCCAGCCGTCACCACCCAGTTCCAGCAATTGCTCGAACGACGCGATTTCGGCGATCGCCAGGTAGAGATTACCGACTTCCAGGGACGCACGATGATTCGCGACGCCCAGTCTCCCGAGCGTTACGCCCAGCCGGCATTGCCCACCCTGAATACTACCCGCGCTGCATCCCAGTTGATCGTACGGCCAGCGGGTACGGTAACGATCCGTCTTACCAGCGAACCCATTGACCTGCCCGGTGGTGTTGCCGTCACCCGATTTGATGAAGCCGATTCTGCCGTATCCGAAGGCTGGTTTCAGCCCACGCTGGAAGCCAGCCCGGTGCCAGCGGTTTGGGACAGCACCCTGGGTCGATATCGAATGCGCCTGTCGCTGGGTCTACGCGGCGACAACCTGCCTGCGGGCGCCACCCTGCAACAACCGGTTACCGTACAATTTGGCTTTCGCGGCCTGAACGCCGATCCCCTTGAAGCCGTCACGCTAGAGCAGACCGGCATCGCCAACGAAAAGCATCTCGAGTTTCTGTTCCTGCCTACCACAGAGCAGCCGGTTCTGGAGCTGCGCTCGGCGATTACTGATATCGACTATCCGATTGAGGCCATGCCAAGAATCGCCCTGCGGCCGGTGAATGATTCCATGGTGGGACTTGGGCTGGGTGAAACCCTGGTACGAGTCGTCCGCTTGCAGCCGGACGGCACCGAAGCCAATGTCCTGAACAACCTAAGAGCAACGATTGAAGTGACCGCCGGTGGCGCTATTCCCGAGCCCTCGGTGCTCACCTTTCAGGACGGGGATGCCAGGTTCATGCTCCGCTCACGCGGGCTGGAAGACGTGACAGTTCGGGTGACCGCGGGCGCCCATTCAGACAGCATCACCATACCGCAACGGTTTCCCACCACCCCGGTGCTGGCTGCACTGCTCGGTGGCGCTGTGGGCGGGTTTTCCCGACGGTTTAGCCGAAACGCCTCGGGTGGTTCCGGCGTCGCCCGCATCGCCGAAGGGTTAGCGGTCGCGATCATCGCCTACGTGGCGGGTGTGCTGGGTGTGGGTTACCTGGGCTTGCCGGTCGCGGTCGTCAGTACAGAAGCCGGTGCTTTCCTGACCGGTGCCCTCACCGGCTTCGCCGGCGTTACTGTCATTGAATTACTCAGCAAGCGGCTCACCCCCGACAGCAGGCCCGGATGAACGGTAACGCTGGGACAGGTGTGAGACCAGGTTTTCCATCGCCCGACGCAGGTGGGGCGGGCCAATGACCTCCAGCTCCGCGCCAAACCGTAACAACTCGCCGCAGCCGTGAGACGGGTTGCCCACGGGCATGGTAACGCGATGCCAGCCTGTCGCATCGGCCGGTTCGACAGTCGCATGGTCGAGCACATAGCTGGTGCAGAGAAATTCCATGATTTTCACCCCGGTGGCCGACACCCGTACCTCGGCCATCACTGGAAACTGCAGGGCCTCCATCCGTCGCAGGCTGGCTTGCCAGAATTCAGTCAAATGGAAGTCGGCCGGTCGCTCAAACACCGTTTCCCTCAGCTCAAGTGCTTCTATCCGGGAAACGCGGTAAGTTCGAATGTCCACCCCCACCTGAGCCACCAGATACCACTGCCCACCCTTCAACACGACGCCCAGCGGTTGAGCCTCACGCTGACGCACGCCCTTCCAGCTCTGATACGACATGCCAACCAGCCGCTGATCAAGCACCGCGGTCATCAACTGCGGCAAGTGCTCTGCCTTTTCATCATCAGAAAACCAGTTGGGTGCATCCAGCAAAAAACGGCTTTGCAGCCGGTTCGCTTCCCGTCTCATGCCTTCCGGCAGCGCCGTCATCAGTTTCAGCTGGGCATCAGCCAAGGTCGACTGCAGGCCCATCTTCTGGGCCGGGCCTGTCAAGCCGGCCAGAAACAGGGTTTCCGCCTCTTCGGCCGACAGGCCATTCAGACGCGTGCGGTAGCCGTTCAGTAACCGATACCCCCCATGAGCCCCCTGCTCGCTGTACACCGGCACCCCCATTTCACTGAGCGCATCGATGTCCCGGTAAACGGTGCGCACCGAGGTCTCACAGACCTGCGCCAGCTCCGTCGCGGTCACTTTGTCGTGGGTTTGCAATGTCATCAGCAGCTTCAGTAACCGGCCAGCTCTCATGGCGTCAGGGTCTCTCGGGCAGTGTCGAAAATTTTTTTCAGTATAGCGCTTATACCTGACACAAGATGTCAGGTTTGGTCACTACCATGACCCGAGCACTACCACTGACACCCAATACCACCCAAGGAGACTGACCATGAGCAAAGACACCATCCTTCTGTACCATGCGCCCCAAACACGCGGAACCGGCATTTGGTTCCTGCTGGAAGAGCTGGGCGTTCCTTACGAAATGAAGATCCTGAACCTAAAGAAAGGCGAGAACCAGGAGCCGGAGTTTCTGGACATCAACCCACTTGGCAAGTTCCCGACGCTGGTTCATAACGGCATGGTGATTACCGAGCAGGTTGCGTGCTACCTCTACCTGGCTGACCTCTTTCCTGAAAAGGGTCTGGCCCCCGGTCTGAATGACCCGAAGCGCGGTGCCTATCTGCGCTGGATGGCGTATCAGGGCAGCAGTTTTGAACCCGCCGTTGTCGACCGTGCCCTAAAACGCGAACCGGGTGATCCGTCCATCATGCCGTATCGAAGCTTCGAGCAGATGCAAAGCACCCTGTTCGACCAGATTGCCAAAGCCCCCTACTTACTGGGCGAAAAACCCTACGCCGTCGATTTTTTCTGGGGGATGACACTGAAATGGTGCCGTCAGTTCGGCATGGTAGATACCAACCCAGCGGTTGATGCTTATATTGAACGCATTATCTCGCGCCCGGCCTATATCAACGTCGAACAGCAGGACCAGAAACTGGCGGAAGACCAGGCTGCAGCGCAAGCAGAAACAGCCTGATGTGTGTGCAGTAACTGGCTCAGCAAACGCCGAGCAATGGCAGATGCTTGAGGCTGTGATACTTCAAAGCCACCTCGATGCAATGCGCTAACGGCAGTTGTCTGATATCCGCACCGACGGGAATCGCAACTGCCCGTTTACCTTCAAAGCGGAACTCACCCCGATACCGCTCCCTGAGCGTTTCGATCATGCGGATCTGGCAGTGAAAGAACAGCTTGATCGCGTCCGGGTCTTCGGGCTTCCAGTCCACCCGAATCGGGGTGCCACCCTTTACCTGAAAGCTTGCTTCACCCCACTTTAGGGTTTCAGCAACTTCACCCAGCTCGTGCTCGGCTGCCTGTGCCAGAATGAGATCACGCACACGTTCAAGCTGCTGCCTGGCCGGGCTTGGGTAGCTGTCGAATTTGGCTTTAATATCCGGATTCACCGTCACATTTTCCCTTCGCAGGCTGTTGAAATTCAAAGAATTTCAGCCGCCTGTTACCGGAACATGGACGTTCCGGCAAAATTGATGACTGTTAAGTCATTGATTTTGCGAGAGAAGCAAAAATCGCAATTTTTGGTTCTCGTGTTTTGAAAAACTCAGGAAGCCTTTTTCAACAACCTGCTATAGCCCCAGCGCTCCCCGCCGCAGCCAATCGTGTACAAACGCCAGTTTATAACGCGCGTGCTCCGAGAGCACGAAGGGATACAGATCCGACAGTCCCATGGAACGGTTAACATGGTTGACGCCCACGGTGAGCGACGCCGCAACGCGAATCAGCCGCTCAGCGTCGGGTTCCGAATAAGGGTCCCAGCCCGAATCCGGTATCTGTGGCGACGCCAGGCCGGTCGCCACAAAGCTGTCAGCAATGTCGGTGAGGTGCAACAGATGCGCCGCGGTTTCCGCGAAATCTTCATGCGGGTGGGATGACGCATAGCTGGTCAGGTAATGTTGCCGCCACTCGGCCGGCGGACCATTTTCATAGTGGTACTGCAGCGCTGCCTGGTAGTCGATGCGTTCATCCCCGAACATGGCGCGAAACGCATCCAGAAAATCTTCCCGCAGGCTCAGGCGCCACCAGAGCATATGAGCGATCTCGTGACGCATATGGCCGATCATGGTTCGATACGGCTCCTGCAAGGCTTCACGGCGGGAGGTGACCAGAATGGGGTCGACCTCTGCGACACTGATGGTCACCACACCTTGCGCATGGCCCATCGGCACCGGCGTTGGCCCTTCCGCCAGCAAATGAAACACCGGCGGCGCGCCCGGGTCTTCCGGGCGGAACCAGTGCCAGCGGCCCAGGTTATCCAACGCCCAGCGCTTGGCGGCCTCAGTTTGTGCCCAGTTGGGAATGGCGTTGGGGAGCGTCGGATCGGGCGCCAGCGCAGTCATGGCACAGGATCGACAAAACGCCCCCTGTTTCGGGGCTATCCAGTTGCAGCCGATTTTTTCCCGGTTCGCACAGAACGGCGGGGTCGGCAAAAAAGCACGTGCCTGGGGGTCATAGGCAACGGGGGTGCCTTCAGCGGTGGTCAGGTTATCGAACCAGAGCGACCCGGCACCCACAGGATTGGAAAATACACGCATTGAGCCACCTTCCAGCGAAATAGGTAAGGTCATCGTGGGGGAAGTGTCGCTCGACTACAACCGGCTATACACCTACTCCGTTTCGCGTGAAATAGCGGATCAGTGCCTGTTGCAACGCTCACTTACCTTCTGACACAAGAAACAGAACCGCACGGGCTCATGGCCCAGAGAGTGACTGACATTGGCGAACAGTTCGAGTTTTACCGCAACCGCTTCAACCCTTACCAGCAACTGATCCATACCGGTAATGGCCTGAGTAGTGAGCACCTGAAAGACGTCGAAGCCCTGGCGACAAAGATCAAAGGGCGAAGGGGCGATCTCAATCGGCTGGCCGAACCGGCCGTTCTGTGGATACGTGACAACCCCGAACTCATGCCTCTGGAAGCGCAGACCTATACGCGCTAGAAGAGAAGTCCGTCACAAAACATGGCATTGGCATCGGTTCCCTGTTCCCATGAAGTGAGTTTTTCCCTTATCTTCTGCCCCTATCCCGACATGATGGTCGGGCTTTCACACGCTTCCGTTCAAGGATTGAACAATCTGCCGGAACTCTGTCTGGGTACAGTCGACCACGTTCCCAGCGAATAAGGATATCAGCTGTATCGACACACCTCGTTTACACCACACCCTAATTGCGCTTTTAGAAGGCGGGCCAACGCCCCGCTTTCCCTTGCCTAACCCCTGCGAATCTGACTAAAAAAGGAGAACGCTATGAGTAATATCGATAGTGCCATGGAGACGGTCAAGTCTCAGATCGAACAAAACCGCCAACGACAGAAAAAAGTCACCTCTGTGCTGCAATCGGGTGAGAGCAAAGTCGGTGAACTGGGGGTCGGCCTGGATATCGAAAATGCAGAACTGGAAGATGTTCAACTGCAGCAGGAAGCCATGAACGGCAATATCGCTGAACTTATTGTCGAGTTGGATGAAGTCACCGCTGGCTTTGGCAAACAGTTCGACACCATGCGTTCAAAAACCATGGGCGAAAAACTGATAGGCTTTCTGTCTTCCCACAAGTCTGAATCCATGCGTGCCAGTCGTATTCGCAATACCAACATCGACAGCAAGCTGGCAGACCTGATTGGTAAATCCAACGTCATTATCGGTTTGCTGCAGGAACAATTGAAAGAACTGGAAACCCAGCAGGTGAAAGTCTCCGATAACCTGAGCGTGGTTCTGACGCAACGCGGCGAAGTAGTCTCCGAGCTGGAACAAATCAGGAACCAGCTGCAACAGATGGACCCGGAAATCATCCGCCTGGAAAACAAAATTTCCATGGAAGCCGATGCCGCCAAGCGAACGGAGCTTGAAAGCGAGTTACAGAACATCAACGAGACCCACAACGAGCTGGTACAACAAGAACAGGTGAAACTGGCGCTGAGCCAAACCCTGGAAAAGTACATCAAGATGGGCCAGACCTTTGTCGATTCCCTGCAGAACCAGGTGGCCACCCAGATGGTACTGGTCGACAAACTGCAAACGGATACCGAGCAGCGCGTATTGCTCTACGATGCGCTGAACAAATCCCTTAAAACTGCCCAGCAACAGGATGTGGCCCACCGCATCAACGATATCGGCTCGGCCGTCGATAACGAGGCACAAACCACCATGGCTCATATTGGTGCTGCCACCAATCAGCGCATTGCTGAAATGCTCGAAGCCCACGAAGGCAACATGGCCTTTAGCCAGATGGTGCAGGAACAGAAAGCGAAAGCGGACGAGCGCTTTGCGCGTCGGTTTGCAGCGGTTATGGAACGGCACGACCGTGCCAACTACACGGCCAGCGCAGACTGATCCATTGCAAAGGATTGATTCATGCAAGCGAGTGCACAAGGGTTTGAACCCCGCCTGGCTCAGCACTATTTCGCCACGGTGGGTGCTGTTACCCAGGCCCTGATCGAACTGATGGCCACGGAGGCTCCCGGTGCACCGGGGGCTCACAATGCCACCGGCATCGTGCAGGAATATCTGCGCCAGCTGGCTCACAGCCTGGAATGCTTCAGGTTGCGCAATGCGATGACAGGACGCGTACCCGAGCATTACTGGCCATCGGAATTCAGTGTGTACAATGGCTTGCCCGTCAGCCAGCAATGGCTGGAACTGGCGGGCGACTTCGACGTAGCCCAGGCGAGCCTGGCAAACACCGATACCGTTGCGGAACTGGAAGAAAAGATTCTGGATCATTGCCTGAATCACCGTTCACTACCGCGCGAGCTGCAGTTTCGGCTGTCTCAGCGGTTGTACCGCGAAGCGCTCACACTGAAGCCCTGCTTTCTGCCACGCAATAGGCCTCAATTAACCCTGGTGTCGAAAACCCAAACGGTTCCCAGACGGTACCTGCTGCACTGGGCGGTATTCGACTCCGAGCGAAACCTGCCCAACCTCTATTTCAGCTTGATCGAAGAAAGCGGCGCCGTTCCGCTCCACGAAGACGAGAAGCGCTGGCACGCCTACCGGGAGGCATTGCTGAACCAGTCTTTGTCATCCCTGACCTTGCTGACCATTGCGCACGGCCTCGATGAAGACTTCCCGGATATTCACCCCCTGACGCTTCGGCGTATACATGCAGGCCCCCTGTACCTGCACGAATTCACCAGCCACTCCGATGCCATCCGCCGGGTTCTGGCCGAGCAGGCGGGCCGCCCCGGTCAGGACTGGGTATTTGAATGGACGGTGGAAACTCTGGTTTCAAAAGACAGCCGCCAGGTGTCGCGCGGGTTGTTCCGCAGCGGACGGCGAGAAACCTACCACATCGATGCCTACCGCCCCGATCTGGTCTCCGCCGGTGCCTCTTCAATCGATCGCTACATGATCATGCCCATAGGGCCATACCAAAGCATGCGTTCGCTCAACGACGAACGCCTGAATGCCATGACCAAATATGTGGTGGGACCGGAAGGCTCACTGCTGCACCGAATTCAATAGGGAAGAACGATGACGCAACCCCAACAAGCCATGCAATTGAAGGAAGAAGACATTCGTGGTCACTATGAAGCGGCGTTTCACACGCTGAGCGCGCTCAGCCACCGCCCACAATTTGCCTCGGCAGACGATGAACCCCAGACCAGCCGTGGTGGCTTCTCACGGCGGCGCTTTCGCAACACCATTCCGGGTATGTCGCCCGTTACGCAATCGGCGGCGTCTTCGCAGGCCGGGTTGGCCCACACCATTGCCAGCGTCACTCCGGACGACCCCTTACCCACTGAAGTACAGAGCCATATTATTCGGGTGCTGCGTCGCGGCCTGGCGGTTGCCAATACCCTGATCGATACCTTCGGGGACCAAACTCCGCTGAACAGCCTTAAGCGGGAAAACACCCAGGGACGCCTGGGCGACCTGCAACGAAAGGAGTTTGGCGAACTGCTTAACGCTTCCGGCTTGATCGGGCTGTTCACCTTTGCCAGCTACCTGCAGTACGTACTCAGCGACTACCTGACCGAGGCCGATAACCTGTCGATCACGCTTCCCGACCCCGAAGAGATCGTACTGGACAACCCCATCGATGCCCTGAATGGTGCCTTATGGGAACTCGACCGCTTTATTGATGACCATGCAGAAAGCGATGAAGCCCTGGTAAAAGTGGTGCGCGACTACGCAACCCGCCTGATCGATGCGCTGCACATTCGCCGGCACGGCATGCCAGGGCTTGAGCCCTTTCTATCCGCAACCTACCGGGTTGAGGCCGATGCCTTTACCGTCGATGGTTTCGAAGTCTCCCAGCGCGGCCGCGCCACCCAACTGGTCATGAGCTTCAAGAAACCGGAAGAGGTTATCGGGAACCATATTGCCAAGTACCAGGCGCTGAAACTCGCCAAAATGCTGATGGCCTACGATTTCACCCATAAGAAGAACCCTTTCGTTGACTTGGGCGGCTTCATCTTTACTTTTATGGGCGACGGTAAACCCGGCACGGGCAAAACGACGCTGATTCAGATGCTCGCCGGTCTGCTGAACGACTATTGCGAGGTCGCAGGCTACACCTTCCGCTATGAAAACTTATCGACCGACAACGTAGACAGCTTTCAGGGTAAATCCGGCCAGAACGCGAAACAGTTTATCCGCAACGTCACCGACCCGAACATCATTGGCTTCGGCACCATCGACGATATTGACCAGGTCGCCGGCAAGCGGGGTGACCGCCAGTCGTCGGCCGGGCAGCAGGAAATCACCGCCGTGCTGATGGAAAGCTTCGCCGGTGCCAGCACCGTGGTTCGCGGTAACTGCACCTTTGGCATGTTCTCCAACTACCCGGAACAGGTCGATGATGCCCTGCGCCAGCGAGCCGGTGCCCGCTTTTTGATCGACGGACCACAATCGCGCGAAGATTACGTCGACATTCTGAATCTGTTGCTCGGCAAAAACCACGATATACCGCTGGGTGATCATGATCTGTACGCGAATCAGGCGATACAAGGCGCTGTGCAACGCTCGTTCGACGCGCACAACCGCCCTACCGCACCCGCGCTGGCCGACGTATTTGATCGAATGCTCACTGGCTCGGCAAGCAACGTAACGATCGCTTCCCTGGGTGGCTACCTAAAAGCGATTCAGGAAGTCGACGAACGGTTTACCGGCCGGGCCATCAAGAACATTACCGATGCGGTAAAATTGAGAGCCATGGATTTCGAACTGCCGGACGACTGGATGGAACACCCGGATCAGTTCTTACATCGCGATTACGACACCAAACTCGCCATGCTCAGCGAGCTGATGACGCCAATAACCCCGGAGATGGTGATTCAGGAAATCAACCGTTATGCCGACAGCGAATTCCGCTATGCCGGTGCATCCGATGAAGCCGAAATCACCGAACGTGTGCGCCAGATTAAATGGCAGCTGGAAGCAGAGCGCCGGTTGCGGCAGGGCGAGTAAATGCAGCCGATGGACACCCAGAACCCACTCCCGTCCGAGCCTGTGTTCAACTGGACATTCTGCAACAACGAATGGTTTCTGGTGAGCAGCGACACGTTAAAGGAACGGTACAACCGGGCGATGGAGCAACTGTGCGGGTGCAGAACCGAGCTGGGGCGCTTTCACATCGACCTGACCGGGTTCTCCCCTGAAATCGCAGAGGAGCTTCAGGACCCTTACTACCTGAACCCTCATGGCATTAACCGGCGTTTTATTCTGCTGATACCCGAACAACAGAATTTAACGCTGCACGGCCCCATGTTTTCCTGGACGGCGGATATCCTGAAAAGCTTTATGGAGGTGAACCGCAGCCAACTGTTCACCCTTATGGCAAGAGACTCCGTTTATGGAGAAATTCAGAACTCCATTTATCGGCTGGAATCGGTAGACGAACTGCTCGATATGAGAACGGTGTCCATCTCATTAAAGACACCCGATGGCTTGCTTGACGCGGCGGGCCGCATACATGAGACCATCGACGATTTGATGCAACAGCCTGAACATTGGCTCGATGACGCACGCCTGAACAACCTTATACAGTTGGCTGAAAAAACAGGGGATATCCGCCGCCACCCGGTAGCGCCCATCGATGAGACCTACCAGATCCGTCACTATTTTACGCGTCATCTCGGCGGCTTGTACCGGTTCGACCATGGCCGGCGAATTGTGATTCTGTCGGTCGACCCTCAGGTAGAACCCCTTGGCAGAGGTAACCCCCAGATTCAGCATCACCGCATACAGGACAGCGAGCAGGTCTACCGGTACCTGACCGATCGCCGGCTGGTACAAACAATATCGAACCTCGAATCACTGCAGGAAATACTGCGCGGCTTCCTGCTCGACCAGTACGCCAGCGACCACCAGGATGGCGACTTTTCCACTCTGACCGCTAGCGACCAGACTCAGTTGATTCATCGGCACTGGGATGCGTTGCCAGACGTCGCCAAAACCCTGTTGTCAGCGATTCGCCTTTTGGAGCAGGGCAGCAGCGATCTGGATTCGCTGGCAACGGGTGACGCGTTCTTCTATCTGGTCGAACCCAAAGGGGGTGACATGGCACCTCTGATCCACCACTTACTGGCCCACTACCGTGCCGAACACTTTCGCTATCTGTACCGGTGGAACCGCGCTTTATTCTGGCAACAATTTGAGCACTGGCCACCGGCCAAGCAGAGCTATGCAGGCCGATACATCACCCGCCATGGTGATCAACGACCCGACAGCGCCCCCTGGAGATGAATCAATGAAGGTCTTTCTTACAAGTATCAAATGGATTTTTTGCACGTTGGTGGTAGTCGGCCTGGCGGCTTTTCTCGATTACTACCTGCCCAGTGAAGCCGTGGTACAGCTCACCGGCACCGACGTTAAACGGATGGACACCCGCAAAGGGCGCTACCTGGATCATGAAGGAGCCAACGTCGAACGAGTGGCCCCCACCTACACCCGGGATATTCGTTTTATCAATGCCATTACGGCGGAAGACAAGGTTCGGGTATACCGCAATGAAGACACGGGCTGGCACTGGCCACCCTATTTCAAGTTCGACAGCGCCGACATGACGGCCAGAACGCAAAGCATTTTATCTTCCGGTGACAAGCCCTTTGTACAGGTGACTTATTACGGCTGGCGCATCCAGTTGCTGTCGCTGTTTCCCAATTTGGTCGACATGAAAATGGTGGAACCAGGGTACCGGCCGGTCAACTGGGTTCGCATCGTTTTCTTTACTGCCCTGGCCGTCGCCGGTTTCTTATTCTGGCGCTGGTACCGGGGGTTTCGACGCCGCGTAGAAGCCCGGTTGGCCGAGCAGGTCAATGACGCCGCCGGCCCATTTCGGCGCCTGTTTGGCGCTATTCGTAAAGAGTGGCGTTCATGGACGGGGCCATAACGCGGCTAGCGGGCCATATGGCCTGTTTTTCCCGGTTTAAGGTGACAACGACACGGGCTCACAAACCCGCTGCCCGCTCCACCCGGCATTCGTAAGACCCCATTTCGAACTCCCGGCAGATCAACGGGCGATTCTCGTAAATAGTGCACAGAAAGGTTTCACGGTTCAGCGCTGAACACCAGCCATCATCCAAACGCAGCATGGTCTCACCACCCCACTTATCAACGGCGATGTGCCGGGCCGGAACGCCAGTATCGGTAATAATCATCACTTCCAGGCGGCAACAACAGGCCTGGCAGGTTGAGCAGGAGACGGTTGGATCAGTGATGTCTTCAACGGGTATGGTCATTGGGCAGTATCAACTTAACAGCAGCCTGCTGTTTCGGGGTTTTCCAGAGTATCCAGAATCAATTTTCTGAACCGGGCGGAAGCATAGCATAGCCAGTCCGGTCACTTTTGCTGCCACCTTAAAAAAGACCGACTAGACTCATAAGACCTGCACAGCCCGATGGCCCGTTGAACGCTATTACCGAACAAGGATACCCGAATGATAAAGCACCTGCTGATGACGCTGAGTAGTACGTCATCCCCCTACGGCCGGTGCCTGGCCGGCTGTATCATTCTAAGCAGTGTGCTGGCGTCGCCCGCGCTGGCCGAAGATTGTGTAAAAACCTTCCGCTGGACCGACGACCCGCCCTACACCTACGCCTCAGCTGACGCACCGGGCGGTGTCAGCGGCATATCCGCCGATGTCATACGTACCGTGCTGAGCGAGTTGGGCTGCGACGTCCGGTTTGTCGATATGCCCTGGGCGCGTGCCTTGTCGGCGCTACAAACAGGACGGGTCGATATCGTCAGTGGTGCCTTTGATACCCCCGAACGCCGGGCCTATGCCCACTATGCCAACCAGGGTGACACCTCACCGAACGTCATCTTTGTTCGTGCAGACAACCCCGGTGCGGTTGCCTGGCAGCAGTTTTCCGACCTGCTCGAAAGCGATATCACGCTCGGCGGACAAATTGGCGTGAATTATGGCCCCGAGTACCAGCAAGCACTGGCAAACGGTGACCTGGAAGGCAGGCTGACGCTGGTGCCAAACCGCCCTGTGCTGTGGCAAATGCTCGATCGCGATCGCATTGACGCCGTAGCGGCCAGCTACCTGACCGGTTTAATGGAAATCAGCCAGCTGGGGTTTCAGGACAGAATTGTCAGCACCGGGATCAAATTGTCATCCGACCCAGCGTATATCATTTTTTCCAAAGCATCGATCGATGCAACCTTTGTAGACCGCTTCAATGAAGCCCACAACACCCTCCTTCAAAGCGAAAAGTACCGGACCATTGTGGATGCCCATACCCGGGAGGTTCAGGTGTCGGAATAGGGCACGCCCCCAAAGCTGGGCGGCAAGCAGACGCTCAACAGTCGACAGTAACGGTAGTGACAGTGCAGTCGGGGAAGCCAAACGAATCGTATTCAACGTAGCAACCCGGTCCGGGATCTGACGGGAGGTTAAACCCTACCCGGGTATACCGGTTATCAACGAACGTCTTGAGACTGGCACTGCTGCTGGCTTGCAGAGAAATGTAATCCAGCATGGTGAGCGCGTCGCCCACCTCGGCCTGGCTTTCGGGGCAGAGGTTACGCCAGTCTACTTCCGACCGCCCAACCTCGGTCTCTATCACGTAATCCAGCTGATTACTGCCGCCGGGGTTGCTGGCAGCAGGCGAGAGACCGCTGACATAGGCTTTGCTTCTGACAATACCAACGGTGCTTTTCATCGCACCCGAGACCGAATTGATGGTCGCAATACGGGCTTCCGATGAAAGCGTGACAAAGCGAGGGAGTGCAACGGCCGCCAGCACGCCGAGAATGACTATTACCAGAACCAGCTCAACCAGCGTGAACCCGCCTGAAACGCGTGTGTGGCCAACCTTCAAATCCATGAGACAACTTATCCAATACCGCGCTGCAAAGCGGCGATTATCCAATAAAGCCGTCGCTCAGGCAATTAACCAACAGGCCCTGGCGGTCAGGCAACCGCAGTCAGACGGACTCAACGGGCGTGGCCGGAAACGGCGGTATGGCAAGGCAACAGACGCCGATGCAGATCACCTGAACGCCTTGTCCAATAACTCCCCCTGCACGCGGGGTATCAATATGGCCAGGGCTGAGGTCGTCCAAAAGCAGAGGGGACCCGTATCAACATCTATCAATACCGAACAGAGCATAAGCCCATGTCACAACCCCACGCGACACCTCCCGCTACACCGAACCGGCTCCCCTGCCGCGGTTGCCTGCCAAATTGCAGTAGCTACCCAACCTGCAATGGCACCCCCTGGCGGCAAGACAAGACCCCACCGCCGAAAGCACCGTAAGCTGTAATGTGGCAGGTGAGCATAAGTGCTGCCTGCGGGGGTCTTATGGAACATCAGATAATAGATTAACGTTGTCGGTCATCAATTTTCGCAACTGTAACCCCACTATCGAAAGGGCCGACACACTGCATACCTGACATGAATACTATTCACCCAGAAACCTCGATTCATGATCCTTAGTCGGCACAACGCAAACGTCAAAACGACCAAATAAACGGTAGCGGTTTAATGCAATACGATCATAAAGCCAGTCTCGAATAATCGATGGCACTACCCAGCCAATACATACCATAGGCCAGGGCCATGGCAATCGACGCATCACTCTGAAGAAGGCGGAAGACTTCGTATAAATGCTTGCCCCTTCAATAAGCAGCATGGTTTCATAATGATCGGTTGCCAAACCATACCATTGCAAAATGGCCTGACCTTCCGGTGACTGCACGGTAGCCAACTTGAACTTGCGCTCCTTATCAAACTTGATCAGGAAACGTGCCCAGGCAGAACAGAGCCTGCAGACCCCGTCAAACAGGATCACTCGATCTCCGGGGTTAATGTGTGGTGCATAGGTTGATTCTGACGTCATATATGCAGAAGCTGGTGAGGTAAGCTGAGAAGTTGCCACCGTCAGTACAAGCAGTCAACACAGCCAGGGCAACTACTGCGGTATTCGTTTGCCGAATGGCAATCCGGCGCTGAATATGGAGAGGTAACCGTAAACGGGCGCCTACTAAGTGCCATTCAATAGACGCCCGTTTTCACGATTGATTCAGACGATCAGTAAAGGTATACAGCCCCCGTGTTGTTTCCGTCGTTGTCAGCTTGTTCTTCGGCACTGGCCTGAGTGCCTGTGGCGGTGCTGTACTCGGCGTTGGCAGCAACGGCCATGGTATCGCCATCCGTTTCGCCTCTTCCTTCGTCAGCAGAGTCAGAGCTACCGCCTCCTCTACCACAGGCACTTAATAATGTTATCAGAACGGCGGCAAGCTGCCATCGCGCCATTGTCATTCCAATACTGTTCATGCGTCTTCTCCTTTAAAGGGATGCACTTAGCCCGGCAATGTTAGGGATGACATGGTTAAGCCGGTATCCTTCAGATGTCGGGTCAGTGGGCGTGTACAGCATTTGCAGGACACCGGTGTTGCATCAACCCCGTTATGGTTAGGCGGTAAAAAACAAACCTGACAATAACGAGGTAGACAATGACTTCGCACAGAAGAATCAATGGATTACTTGCTCTCGCGCTGGCCAGCGCAGTCATCACAGGCTGTGGGGAAAGTTCAGGAGGTGGAGGAAATGGCGCAGGTGGCGATGACTCCGGAGGTAGCGACAACGGATCTGGCGCAGACTGGACCCTGCCTCAGTTACCCGGCCTGGAGGGCGATGCCGATAACCAGGACATACTGTACTTCAGCAATAGCTACCAGGACGATGACGGCAACCATTCCGCCCTGTATGCGATGAACCCGGCTAACCCCGACAGCATCTTTCGGCAACACCTGACCGTGGAAGGAACGGGCGACAACCCCGAGTCGATTGGGCGGACGCTGTACCGCCCACTAGTTGAAGCCGACATAGATGAAAACGACGGCCGTGTTGATAACTATCGGGTATCCGACGTGCTGTTCGCGCACAACCGGGAATCCGGCATCGCGTCATCAGAAGGCTTCGCCCGGGCAAGCACCGATGGAGACCTCTTTCTAAACGGCCAAATGGGTGTGAGGGTGTCTTCGGAAACGTTCACCGAAGCGCAGAATATGAGCAGTATTGGCGCAACGTTGCGGCAAACCTATATTAACGCCGATAGAACGGAACTTAGCTACGGTGGGGCAGGTAACAAGATGCTCGTGCGAATGGATTACCCCGCAGCAGACGACCCGTTAATGCCAGACTCAAAACTTATCGAGTACATTACACCCGTTGATCATGTAGCGAGTGATTCCGGGAGCTACAGATACCTGACGCTGAAAACCGACGACGCCACGTTATGTAACGGCTATTTTTTGTCGCGCGCGACCTCCAATTCAAACGGCTCAACGAGCCTCGGTGTAGATAATTTGCTCCCGAACACAAGGGAGGCGAGTTTCGCCGCTCCGCTGGGTGGCCCATTAACGGATAAGACCCAATACCTGGTTATTAATGTCCTGAACCAGGCTGACTGTACAGCGCAGGAAGCTTCAGTATGGCGCTATGATCCATCCGCGCCGGTAAGTTCAGGCCTGACACAGGTACTGAATGGGGCAGATGAACCACTCATTTTCCCCACCGGCGTTGCGGGGGCACCTTTCATGCCCGCCGATCGCCATATGGCGCGCAAAGGCAACGTGCTGTTTTTTGGCATAGCCAACGCATCAGGCTTGGGGCAACAGGACTTGTACCGGATCGAAGGCGACAACTGGAGCCTGTTCGCTGAACAGGAGGATTCGCTGGGCTTTTATACGGGTTTTATCATCGCGGGCGATGGCCGGGTGGCGGCCTCGGTAGGCAGCCAGGTCGTCAGTTGGGACACAACCGGTAATGACCGGCAGGTACTGGATGACAGCACAACAACCTTTGCCGGGATCATGACCGACGTGCTGGGCAGCCGCAGCGGCTGGATATACTACAACCGCGCCGACCACACCGGGCAAGACCACGCCGTCGCCATGAAGATGGATGGCAGCGATTCACTGGAGATTCCCGACGCTCAATGGTTTGGGGCGTCCTCCACGGGAAAGGGAGATTCCATCAGCAACATGACAGAGCTCAGCGAGGTGTTTCTCTGGCGTGACGGATACATCGGGGCGGTGATCGCCACCAACCCAGGTTTGGGCTTGGTCATACTGGGCGACCTGGATTCAACGCCCGATAACGTCCTGATGCGCGGTATGGCACCGGGGCCACACCGGCTGATTGAAGTATTACCCGCTGGCGAAGACGAAGGCCGGGTGTATTACGTCAATACCCGGGTTCCCAATTCTCTGCAGGCGCTTGAGGTTGAAGAACCCACCGGTCATCAACGCCCGGTCGATGGATTCTGAACCCCCATCCGGTGATGCACGTTACAGAAACCCTACTCAGTGTGGATCAATTTTACAGCGTGCTCCAAACACCAGGACCAAGACCCCGGAATTCCGGGGTTTTTGGTGTTAAAGGATCGTGTAGCGCACAGGAGTGCGGCGTTTCCACCGCTAATTGACGACGCCATTCGAACCGGCCTGTACTATTCAGGCATTGAGCTCACCAGGCAGTAACCGAAGCATAACCAGGCCGGAAGCGGCGACCGGAAGCGATAGTCGGGCGCCGCTGTTCTAATGCCCAGGCGTAAACGGAACACCCGGGCTAGAGGTTCTCGATGCTATTAAACGCCTTCTGGCAGGATGCCAAATACGCACTACCAAACAGATTGTAATGGTTCAGAAAGTGATAAAGGTTGTAGATCTCTCGCTTGCGACCATAGTGAGTGCTAAGCGGCCGCACCGCCTCATAGGCTTGATAGAAAGGCTTTCCAAAGCCACCGAACATCTCAGTCATGGCCAGGTCCGCTTCCGGGTCACCGTAATAGACAGCCGGGTCAATCAGCCAGCTCGACGCTCGATCAAACATCACGTTGCCGGACCATAGGTCGCCATGAAGCAAAGCGGGTGCACCCGTATGCTCATTTAACCACGCGGCCAGAATGTTGCCCTTTAGGTGAAGTACCTCACTGAATTGATCCCTTAGCCGAGCATCACTGATCATCCCTACCTGATAGCCAAGCCTGTATTCCAGAAAGAAATCACCCCAGTTGTCACTTTCGCCATTCTTCTGGGGGTTCAAACCTATATAATTATCACGGTGAAAACCGACGTGGCTTTGCGGCAGTCGATGAATAAGGGCAAGCCCTTTCCCCAGTGCCCGAAAAAGAGTGTCAGAGGGAGGTGATGCATCAACTTCAGTCATCTGAAGCTGACCTTCACTGACCGAAAATACCTCGGGTACCTTTAACTCATTGACCCCGGCCAATGTGACTGCTTCCCGCAGAAGCTCCAGGCCTCCGGCCTCACAATACAACGCATTTGCGAATCTGGTGTCGTTTCTCTTGGTATGCATAGTCGCAAGGGTAGCCGCCAACGTCTGCACGCGTCAAAGCCGTCAAAAACCATGGGCTGATGCCGCCCAGTCTGGGCGTATCACGAGTCCTGCGTCAGAACACCCAAGAGATCAGCAACCAGAGGACAACGAAAAAGGCAAAAAACCCAATAAGTAAGAATTGTATTTCACCGAGTAGTCCATCACCGGCAGCAACCGCAAAAACGATGAGAACCAAGACAGTCAGGGTAAACGCAATGACCGCCGCATCTTTTATACCCACACCCGGTGCCAGGTAAACCTGATTGAACTCAGCCAGCATGGGTAATGCAAAGAAACCGCCAATAAAGAGCAGAGCCACGAGAACAATCAGTGCTATCGCAATCGTTCTGGCCTCCCTCTCGTCTTTCTTTCCAGTGTCATCGGCCATGGTTATTCAGCCAGGTGAGCTTTGATCATATCTCTCAGATCATGAGGTCGTGGTACCCCGGCTGCTTCAATTTCCGCATCGTCGCCCGCAGTAAACACGGAAATCTTGCCGACCCCGAATATCCGGTTGAGAAACGTCTGATAGACCTTCACAGTACGAATACTTCTAACATTCAATTCAGTGCGATCTTTACTTAACAATCCCTTCTCAAGAATAAGGTCGTTACCCGTGAACTCGAGGGTGGTGGACTTACACTTCAAATACCAAATGAGAAGAATCAGAATGCCTACTGCGAGTGGAATCAACAAGACCGCAAGAATGAACCCGAGCGGATTATTCTTGAACATGGCTGGATGTTCAGAGTATTTCGTTTCCAATTGTGATTCCTTTTGCGCTGATACCCCTGCGGGTAGAATGTCACGTCTGTTGTGATGCTGTATCGTTCATTCGCGTTGAACCAGGCACCGACCCAAGGGTACGTTAAAAACGCAGACGGAACCATTGCAAAATAGATCACAAGACCAGCAACGCTATACTCTAAGGCGGTACATAAGGGGCGGTGCTGGCGTCATATCACGCCCACAGCACCAGCGCCAACCACCGCTTTCACGCAGATAGCAGTGTACGCGACTGGGCTATGTGAACCAGGTGCCTCTGCTGCCTGTAGCCGCACAGTGAAAGACCGAAGGGGCGTCCTGGTTGCGAGAACACTCTCGGCCCCGGGTTCATCAAACCTGACATTACACCGGCCATAAGCCACTTTTAGTTGCCAATAGCAGCTATTTTTGCGTCATCCCCTGCATATTGATTGTAACTTTCTGTATATTCCCACTGTGTCAATACGCTTAAGGACAGCTATGAAAACCTACGGTTATATCGTACTAGGGATGTCGGTGCTTTCAATCGTCATGGCTATTGTTGATTCACCTGCCTGGTTAATCGGTGGCCTGTTCAGCATTCACCTGGCTTGGCAACTGTTAGCAAAGGAATACAGAAAAGCCCATTGCAACGCGGTCACCAAAGGCAAAGTACTGTCGATCAGAGCGAATGGCACCTTTCTCGGTGGCGAACACCAGCCGCTACACGATGCCAGCATCGCCTACCTGGATACCGTTAAAGAATTTAAAAATCTCCCGCCGAACTTCATCCACGATGTGGCCCCCGGAGAGATCATTGAAATCAAGTACAACGCAAGAAAGCCGGATGTCGCTTTCGTCAATTTCATTGAGTAAGGGAGCGCAGCATGTTGATTGTAGCCGGTTTTATGATGTCACTGGTCCTGGCGCTGGCGTTGTTATATTTCATGTTTATTCAAACCTCACCAGACGCCATACTGGACCTTGGTTTCATCAGCTACCTTTCAAGCAATGCCGGTACCGCCTTGGGTGGTCTGATTGGCATGATGGCACTTACCTTCTTTGTCATTTTACCCATGCTCGCAAAAATCCCCGGTACCGTCAGGGAAACGCTCAACCAACGACGGTTTCGCCGCCCGCCAGAAAGAACGACCGGCAAGGTTGTGAACTCAACACAAGGAGTCGATTACACGTCGGTAGAGCTAACTTACTCGGGCCACCGCCAGGTATTTCGAATTGACAACCGGGTACTGACAGCCCCGCTTGAGCCGGGAACCGAACTGATCGTGTTTTACGACCCTGTCAACAAGAGCAACGCTTACATCGACGTATTGGGCTCTCTTGATCAACAGCACACTCACATAACCCAGTCAGACACCCTATTCAAACTGTTGGAGATAACACCCCGGTTTGACGTATCGCCTCAATCATTCGAGTTAGTGGGTGAACTGTACGGTGGCTCGTTCGACGCTCAAAAGGCCAGTTTGGTGTGCCAGTTCAACCGGGAAGAGCTCGGCCATTTTACACCAGGCACACTGCTCCCCTGTATTGTGAGCGGTTCCAAGGACAACTACACCATTTCAATGGTCACGAGCTGATCACCACCCGGTGTAACGCCATTCACTCAAGTACAGACCCGATATAGAGCTTATGAAAAAAATACTGGTATTCACGCTACTCTTTCTGACTTTGGGTGCCATCTCCCACTTCGCGAGAGACATCGACCCGCAATCGGTTAACGACCTTTTGAAACGCTACAAGATCATTGCCAGCAAACCTGATGTCTACTACAGCTACGACCAAATAAGCCGTACCTACCCCTGGGGCCTGGTCGCCAAAGCAGATGATGCCTATTTCTTAACCGACCTGGATGGGAACAAACTGAATGAACGGGGGTTCAGGCGTATTCACAGCTTTGATGAGTACGGGTTGGCGAAAGTAGAAAACAGCGACCGCATGGTGGGCCTCATCAATACCCGTGGCGAATTGATCGCCGATACGCTTTACAACGATATTGAAGAGTTTGGCGCAGATCAGTTAGCCATCGTCGAACGGCAGGTTCCTTACACCCGCACCCCGTCTGGGAGCGAAAGCCAGCAGATTCACTACAAACACCGGGAGGGCCTCATCGACACGACCGGCAAGCTGGTGATAGAGCCGGAATATTTCAACCTGACATACCTTGATGAGCAAGCGCTATACCTCATCGATTACTACTACTATGGAGAAAAACTGGGGTCGAGAAGAAGCCTGTATTCAGCTACCAAAGGGTGGCTGGAGAATGCAACCTATGACTCTATAGGCCCGTTCAAAGAGGGCGTTGCTATTGTGACGAAAGACGGTAGAGACGGTCTTATCAATGCCAATGCGGATATTGTGATCCCACCGATATACGACACCATTTTCGAAGCTTCTGAAGGCTTAATGAGAGTCGACAATGCCGAAGGGCAATCGGCTTTCTTTAACCGGGATGGCGTCTCCGTCATTCCCTTCAGAGACTACCGAATTCCAACACACTTCAAGTACGGCGTATCGGTTGTGCTGTCGCCTGAAAGCAACCAAATGCGTCGTCAGTCTGCGCTGATGGACCGCGAAGGGACCCTTCTAACCGACTATGTCTTCGGAACTGTTGAACCGTTCACCTACTACGAGGACGTCGATAACGTACTTGCTGTTGCAGGCCCGCACAACAGCCGCTTTAAAGGCTTGATCAATACCTATGGAGACTACATTGTCGATCCAAAATACAGTGACATCGAGTACGACAGACGAGGGTATTTCAGAACTAAGACGTACGTCTTCTCAGAAGATCGGTCGACGCAAACGAAATCTTTTTTCTATTTTACCGACCTGGAAGGCCGGGAATTTGTTGAGCTTGGCCACCAAAACCCAACAGGTCCGAAACCGGATGGCCTGGGTAGGCTGGGCATACTGGACAACGAACGCAACATCATTGTTGACCCCATCTATGATGACGTAAGACCCGATTTCGACAACACCATAAAGGTACAACAAGGTCAGCGTTGGGGGGTGATTGACCGGCGCAACGAGACGCTCTTACCCATTGACTATCAGGCCGTTGAGATCATTACGCCCTCCATTGTCTTTGTGAGCCAAGGCGGGCGTTGGGGCGTTTATGACTTGAGCGCCAGCCGTCTGATTCTGCCGATGGAGTATGACGAACTGGAATACGTTTCGTTAACGCAGATTAAAGGCAGGAAAAACGATCAGTGGCGTGACCTCGATATTTAGAGACATTCAGGCATCACCTGTTCGATAACAACACGTCATTTCCATCAGACGACTTGGGCTGGTATTCAACCGCCGGCATCACAGGCTGCGCCGTAACGTAAGGCATTAGGTGTTGCTCCAGCCTACAGGCGCGGCGGTGGCTTTCATGTCGCACAGACCACTCTAGATCGTCTTGCTAGCGGGACGGTCAGTTTCAAAAGGCGCAGTTCCCGTGATAGTTCCGGGTTGATCTGCGTCAACACGCCCGGCCTTTAGGGAATCAATACTGTCGGCACCCTTACTTGGAGGCTGCCGACATGCCCGCAACAACTCAGCACTTGACCACAAAACCCACCTGGCTCAACCGCCTCATCGGTCGCTTCTACCGTGCCAACATGAGCCGGACCGTTACTCAGATGAGAATTGAGGCTAACACTCACTATCAGGCACTTATCAACGATCTCGATACCCCCCTGGATGAGACTTTCGAGTCGCTGGTGGCGGAATCGTTCAAACGACCCGAGTGGGTTGGCTTTCGCCCGTCTCATGTGCTGTTCCCCCGAATGAAAGAAAAACTGGGAGGCCACAAAGCCGCCTTTTCAGACAATGAACTTAGGGTGATGGGAAAGCAGTGCGACCAGTGTCACAACACCAGCCAGTGCTGGCTTGCGTTAAGAGCCAATGCCAATACGGCTGACTGCGAGCGTATTTGCCCCAATTCAGAGGCGTTGATAGCAAAAGCGTCATAAACACCGATACTTCCGCTTAGTGTGCCCTGTCCAATGCGTGTTTTGGACCGTTATACCCATTGCTGAGCGTCTCGACAGTACCGCATCAACCAGCGACCGAAGACTCCCACCCAAAACCGACGTATCAGCAATCATCCTCTTTACAGAGATACCTCGCTCCTATTAATATCCATCCAGTTGGTTATTAATAGGAGCGTACTTGATGGCACGGACACGCAGTATCGACCAGGAGACCATTCTGGATGCCGCCGAAGCGGTAGTCGCCCGGGATGGCGCCACCCGCCTCACTCTAGACGCAGTAGCCACGCAGGCTGGTGTCAGTAAAGCCTCGGTGATCTACGACTACAAAACCAAGCAGGCATTGATTGCCGCCGTCGTGCGTCGTGCGACCCTGCGTGACAATGCGTTTAATCAAAGCCGCATAGACGCATTGGGAGCCGCAGATAGTCCAACCATTCGTGGGCGCATTGACGCCGCCAGCCAGCCCTTTCCTGAGGAGTTCAGCGCCGTCGCGTTGCAACTGTGCGCCGCTTTGGCCCAAGACCAGACCTTGCGCGGCATCATTCAAGCCAACCAACAACAGACGCTGACCTCCGTTCTCGACACCGCCAGTAACCCTCGCGGCGCTCGCCTGGCGTATTTGGCACTGGAAGGCCTAAAGCTGCTGGAATCGCTCGATTACCTGCACTGGCCGGAAGACGACCGGCGCGCCATTCTCGACGACATTGCCTGGCTTGTTGACACCCAGCCAGGCAAGCCGCCGCTAAATCGCTCATAACCATTGCTCGAGGATCGAACATTGACGACAACGCACTATTTCTTAACGGGTGGCAGTGGTTACATCGGCCGCAATCTGATTCGGTTTCTCACCGAACAAGGTCACAGCGTCGTTGCTCTGGCGCGCAGCAACGACTCGGCGGCGCGTGTCGAAGCGTTGGGTGCCCGAGCTTTTCGGGCGGATCTGCTCGACACTGATTTGGCCGATGGTATGGTCGGCTGCCAGGTGGTTATCCATGCCGCCGCTGATACAGATCACGACAATCGGTCGGTTTCGCAGTATCGAACCAATGTAGAGGGCACGTTCAATGTTTTGAACAGTGCGCGCCAGGCGGGTATTAAAAAAGCGCTCTACCTCAGCACTGAATCCGTGCTGTTAAATGGCAGTCCGTTGCGGCAAGTGGCTGAAGACCACCCGCTTCCAAAACTCGCCATAGGCGAGTACAGCCGCAGCAAAGCGGCCGCAGAACAGGTTGCCCGGGACTGTGCCGACGATGAGTTTCACGTCGTGATAGTACGACCAAGGTTTGTATGGGGACGCGATGATACGACAGCGCTACCGCACCTGGTCGACGCCGCAAAATCGGGGCAGTTGGCCTGGATTAACGGCGGCATGTACTTAACCTCGACCACGCATATTCTCAACCTCTGTACCGGCATTAGCCTGGCGCTCGAGCACGGCAAAAACGGTGACATCTACTTCATTACCGACGATGAACCCATTGAGTTTCGGCAGTTTGCCACGTCACTGCTCGCCACCCAGGGCGTTTCCGCACCGGATAAGTCCGTACCCTTGTGGCTGCTGAAAACACTGGCCTGGAGCGGCGATGTGGCTAACCGGATCAGTGGTGGCGCTCTGCGTGGCCCGGTAACACGTCAATCCCTGGCTACCTCTGCCGTCGAAGTCACTCTCGATATCACCAAGGCAAAAGAAAAACTGGGCTATCAACCCATCATCAGCCGGGCCGCTGGCTTGGCCGAACTGGAGCGCAATGGCTGGTGACGGTGCGTGTTGAGATGACCGAACAGCATCAATTGGTTGCCCGCCAAGCCCTATCCCGCGCCTGATTCACGGGCACGTCAAACCCATCACCCTGACGGGCGGCAACAAACCGTGCGGGGTCTATCGTGGCGTCAGCCAGGGCAGCGGCCCTCTCACCAACCACCATACGTTAAAGGTACAGGGTGCATTCGGGCATTGATCAGTCTGCTCCCTTCATACCGACTGGTTAAGCACGCTCTCGCATCCTCAGATCACACATGTTGGTCAATCAGTATCGGATTCCCGTCCGGGTCTTCCAGTGTTATGTGCGCTGGCCCCGTTGTGGACTCATCCGCCTCTTCAATCAGCACGATACCCTTAGCTTTCAATGCACGCTGAATATCACGCACATCCGGTGCGCCCTCGACGGCCTCGGCGTTGCTGTTCCATTTTGGGTTGAACGTCAGAATGTTCTTGTCAAACATCCCCTGGAACAGACCCACCAGACACTCACCGCTTTTCATGATCAGATAGTTGTGTTCGATGTCGCCACCAAATTGAGTAAAACCCAGCTCTTCGTAGAAATCACGCGAAGCGTGAATGTCTTTTACCGTCAGGCTAATTGAGAAAGCACCCATATTCATCATCAATACTCCTTGTTCAGTTGGTCCGTTGAACGGTTTCTGTCGGCTCCGTGAGCACCAGTGGCCGGGTGCACCACTGGGACAACTACCCCACTCTCATTGCGCTGACCACCCACCCAGGTATGTGATAAACACCAACCAGGCTGGCAGGCCTTAATCTGCTGAACCTACAGCTGGCGATGGTCTATCCCGCTCGCTGTCTAGTGATTGTGACCAAATTGCCAGTATAGTGCGTACCCTCATTAAATCACTCTGAATACGGACACTCGCATTGCTGGACCTGTCTGACCTAAATTTGCCTTCTAGTTCAGGCGTATATCGCTTTTACAACAGGCAGGGCTCTCTACTCTATGTCGGCAAGAGCATCCACATTGCTCAGCGGGTGCAAAGCCACTATCGGGGTCGCCATACAGATGCCAAGGAAGCCCGGCTAGTCAGTCAGACAGCGCATATTGACTGGACACTGACGGCCGGAGAAATCGGCGCGTTGTTGTTGGAAAACCAACAGATCAAGACACTGCTGCCGCTCTACAACCGGCGCCAGCGAAAAACTCGCCAGCTCTGGACGCTCAGCCCAACCATCGAACCCGGCAGCGAGCGAGTTCAGCTCGTCGCTCGGGCAGTGAGTACCGAACAGGCCCACAACAAACTCTATGGGCTGTTTAGCAGCAAAGCGTCCGCGAGCAAACACTTGAGAACGCTGATCCAGCAGTTCACCCTGTGTGAGCGTGTTTTGGGTCTCGAACGGGGCAATGGACGATGTTTTGGTCACCAACTAGGACGCTGCCGGGGGGCTTGCTGTGGAGAAGAACCACTGGCACAACACAACCAGCGGCTCTACCGAGCGTTGGCGAGCCGTCAACTAAAGGCCTGGGGGTGGCCTGGCCCCATCGTCCTTGAGGAGCCCGATCTAAAGCAGCCATCCCGCTCCGACTGGCACCTGGTTTGGAATTGGGCGTACCTTGGAACCGCGCCCGACATTCCTGAGCTGGCACACCTTGAACATCAGAGCCGCCCAGACTCGTTCGACCGGGATGCTTACTTCATTCTGCAAAAAGCACTGAACACACCGGGCCTGACAACCTACCTGTGGCAAAACCAACAGCTTGCGCCATTGCCAGCGACTGCGCTGCGGTAAAGTCACCCACTGGCATTGTATTACGTGAAATCAAGCCTATATTAGTACGCGTTCAGGGTTAAGGTTATGCATGTGAAACGGTTCCTGCCACTTACAGTCTTTGCCATTGCGCTGCTTCTAGGCGGCCTGGGGAATTCGCTTGCCAACACCGAGTTGGGCTCCCTGGCACAGCTGTGCAATGCGTCAGACACTGTCCAGGAGCTTGTTGCCGCCGATTCGGATGCACCCGACGACGGCTTTCGCTCTGAATACCTGATCGAGGAAATTGACCCACCTTTGCTTGGGGTGGCTTCCTCTAACGTCCCCCTCCGTGGCTTCCACCACAGTGACCCCTACCGCATACGGGCACCTCCCTTCCGATCGTAATGACCTGTACAAGGCCCGGGCACATTGTCCAGGCCAACGTTAACGCGCAGCTCACACAGCGTTGAGCCGCACAAGGTATTACTATCGAATTGAAGGAATGGTCAATGAGATCCCTTGCACTGTATAACACCGAGTCCATCGACAGATTGGTGTGGCCGGAAGAACAGAGTTCTATCACCGGAAGAACACCCGCACTCAGTATCCTGACAGATTTCCGTCAGCATCAGCCACACGTGATTGATGCCGGAGTCAAAGCGCTGGAGCTGGAGAATTTAATGAAACGTTCTCACGTAAAAATGAAGCTGGTGCTCGACAAAGACCAGAGGTTCATCGGCATCGTGAGCCTTTACGACCTGTCGGAAGAGAATATTCTTAAAAAAGTCAGCAAGCACACGGCCCGTGATGAGCTGTTAGCGACTGATTTCATGCACCGGAGAGCGTCCCTAAAGTGTTTTGACTATCATGAACTCGCTCGGGCAACCATTGAAGATGTGCTGGAAACTCAAAAGCACAATCACCAGCAGCACTGCCTGGTAATAGACAGACTGACCCATGAGATTCGAGGGTTGATATCGGCTAGAGACGTTGCCAGGCTCATCAATCGATCGGTTGATATCGAAAGGCATATCTCGTTCGAAACCCTGTTCGAAGAGCTCGCCGCCAGGTAAAGCAGTGCACCACTGGGTTGGCCATCCATGATTTTCAGCTCCGCTGGCGAAGACGATCAGGTGGTCAACCCGAATTCACGTCGGCTCCCTTTGCAATACCAGACGTCGGCAGGTGAGCTGATTGTCACCAAAGCCGACTTTGCCTCACTTTCCCGGCCCGCCTAACTGCGATAGGCCAATTTTTGGGCTAAGCCTGCGCACCTGGCGCGTTCGGCAATCTCCGGTGCGACTTAAAACCCTTTCTTTACGATGTTCCGAATCCGTGCCTTTACGGACGGCGCTTCATCACGCATCGCCATGTCGAAATATTGCCGGGTTTCGTGCAGATATTCCGAATGCTGTCTGCTGAGTTCATAAAACCCATTGTAAGACCAAGCTCTCACAAATTTATTGTGATCAGTAAGCGTGAGTCTCAAAAAATCATATACAGAAGCCTTCTGTGCATCATTGATAGACAAAAAGGGAAGGCATTGCAGCACATGTAACTTGGCCTCCCAGTGGCTCAATTGATGGAGTGACGCATATACCGTTGATATCTGATCTGGATTCAACGCATGCCCGGCTTCAAGCCAGGCCTTCAACAACCATGTGGCTCCCTTCTCACACGCGTCGGTAAACGCCAGAACAATGAGAGTGTCAGCAAAGTGGTTGTCTGCACTGTGTGCGTCATAGATCGCCCTGATGTCGGCAGCTGACTTGCCATCCCAGGATTCGACCTTGTGTTCGATGCCCATAAGCCCCCCAGTAAAGGTGCTAACGTCAAACAAGTATGAACTTACTCTGAGTGAGTTACCGGCCAACCAACTCAACAGATATCTGTCTGCGTTTTACGGGTCGATCATCGGGCTGTTTAACCAAGAAACGCGAGGCAGAAGCGTTCATTTGCTATGCTTTTGACCTTAACGTCGCAATCACGAATAAGGAGTCATCTTTTTCAAACTCCTGGTAACTCAACGTTGTTACCACTTCAAAATTTTCCGAAATAATGCCCAAAAGGACTTCTTTACGGTAATAGGTAAATAGCAAGCCCTCCATAACCTGATCTTCTTCGCCCATCCAGAACGAATGTGCAATCATTCCATCAGACGATAATAGACTTGCTTGTGCGGATAGCGATGATGAAAGTTCATCCTTGGTTAAATGATGCAGTACCTTGTTTGAATAAATACAGTCAAATTTTTCATTGATACCAATATTTCTTGCATCTATTTTAATAAAATTAATATCAGGGTATTTTTCTTTGCAGCGCCCTAAAAACTCATCAGAGAAATCTGAGCCCGTAACTTGATAGTGCTTTTTTAAGAATGGAATATCGAAACCCGGACCAGTACCGAGTTCAAGAACGGACTGTCCTTCCTTGAGGGTCTTTATTAACAGTTCGTAGATGTTACTACCATCGTAGTCTTTACACATCTCGATGTACTTATCTACAGTCTCTTTGTCTTCATAGAAACTCATAAAAGTCCTCCTCTGCGCACAGCCTAACGCTAGCCATCACGGTCATCTAATACTGGGCCAAACGGAGGTTTTGGCACCGCTGCCCGGCCTGGTTATTCAGCCCGGGCCAACTCTACTCGACGAGGCGCGCACGCAGGCGAGGCAATTGGTCGGGATGGTGCTCCTGAATAAAGGTTACCAGGCCTTCGCGAATCGCACACCTCAGATCCCAGTTCCGACTGGAATCCGAGGCACTCATCAAGAAGCGAACTTGCATGGCCTGATCGTTGGAATCGGTTACTTGTACCGTCGCAACCTGGCCATCCCAGCGATCTGACTGTGCAAGCAACCGGGAAAACTCCTGGCGAAGAGGTTCAACGGGCATGGTGTAATCTACCCAAATAAAGACCGTACCCAACAGGTCTGCATTGTTACGAGACCAGTTCTGAAACGAGTTTTCAATAAACCATTGAAGCGGGATCACGAGGCGTCGTAAATCCCAGACACGAAGCACCACATAGGTCGCTGTGACTTCCTCTACCCAACACCATTCACCCTGAACGTACAGAACATCATCGATCCGAAAGGGCTGGGTCAGAGCGATTTGCATACCCGCCAACAAATTACTCAACACCGGCCGCGCGGCAAAGCCCAGCACCAACCCCCCAACACCCGCAGATGCCAGTAGACTCGCGCCCATGTGTTGTACCGACTCAAACGTCATCAGTGCCGCACCCGCGCCAATGATCACGATCAGGATATTCAACCCCCGAACCAAAAAGCGGGTTTGCGTCTCCACTTTCCGTGCCCGCTTCCACTGTCCTTCGAGCACGGGGTTTAGCGCAACAATGACCTCACCAATCGCCGAGGTCAGTCTGACCGCAGCCCACGTCAGGGCGAGAATTAACGACAAGGTGGTCAGTTGCTGCAACGAGCTCAGCAGTGGTAGATCCGGTGGCAAGGTATTCAGAGAGATCGAAAGGGCCAACAGACACACCACGGCACCTATTGCACGAGTCGATGGGTCGAGAAATAACCGCAGCACCGAACCCGGTTCCGACAGCTTACGGACCAGTCCCAGCGCTATGCGGTACACACCGTAGATGAATAGGACCGCCAGTACCGTCGACCCGCCCGGCCACAGCCAAGCGCTCACCCCTTCGTCTATTACCTCCAGCATGATTCCCCCAGCATTATCGCTTAGTGCCCAGCGCGCCGTTAGCGTAGTCGGTTCAGCGACGGTCGCTCATGGTCGCCGTGATGCCGATACCTCTCGGACAGTCCCCTCTCAGCATTAAACACCGCAATGTAAAAGGCAACCGCGGCGTCACGGTGAGTTGCACTTTAGGATTACCGGTTTCGACTAAGCCCAACGGCTGGCGGCATGCGGCGATGGCTAACCACCACCCGGAATCGCGGCAGGGTCCATCCAGAATGCTTCCCAGATATGGCCATCGAGATCCGCAAAGCTTCGGCTGTACATGAAGCCCAGATCCTGAGTTGGATTGATGTCTTCGGTCCCACCATGTTTCGCCGCATCGGTGTTCATGGCATCAACGGCCTCACGGTCATCGCAGGTAATTGCCAGCATCACTTCGCTCGCGTTAGCAGGCGGTATAGGCCGCTGGGTAAACGTTCGCCACTTCGCGTGAGTGAGCAGCATCACGTAGATGGCCTCACTCCACACCATGCACGCCGCTGTATCGTCTGAAAAATCAGGGTTGTTTGTAAAACCCAGCGCGGCATAGAACGCCATCGCCCGGTTAAGGTCAGCGACCGGGAGATTCACAAAAATCATCTTGGACATCGGGTGCACCCTCAGAGTTAAGAGCGTCGGCTCCGGCGCCTAGCATTGAAGAGGTCTGCGCTGCCAACCCACCTAGAATAGTGTCTGATCCGCTGATACGCGAGTCGCTGAACTGAGTAATTCTTTAACAATATCGGCTAAAAACAAGGCCGAGAAACGCCAAGTTCCGTAACGCGCGTTACCAAGAAAGCGCCCACCACACCATTTGCCACACTAATCGGTATCTATTCTTTAATAGCTTACTATTATGGATGTTGCCATTGCCCCGAAATCAAAGCAGTTCCAAACCCCACCAAGCTCGGTATCCACATTAACCCAATGACGACCAGACCAGCCCTGCGATCATTAACCTGGGCTTCGCCCCAACAGCCATTCTGTGTGGATGAATCCATAGGAAAGACTAAACTGGAAGGCCTGTACCGGATCACCGCTGCTGAATCCTCATTGAATCGTTGCTCAAGGACTCCTCAATGTTAAAGCGATCACCGATAGCCAACGAACACCAGAACAGAAAGAGCCTTGAAAATCGCAGATCGATTGAAACAGGTGATACGGCGAAAGACCTGGCTCCCGCTGCTATAGCGGAATATAAGGCCAGAGAGAGCACCCAAGGGGCTCAAGCAGCTCTGGAAGTCGTACTGAAGGAGATATCCGCCAAAGGGAATCACCAGGTTGACCTAGGTGAGATCGAGGCCGTTTCTAACCAGCTCAGCGCCATACTCACCGGTGCTTCGCCCGGTGATGTTGCCCTATTGAGACGCACTCTGCTGCGCGAGGAATTCGAACGAACAGATCACCTTGGTACCGATTCCGACGACGAGCTACTGCCCGATGGGCATGAAAGCTCATACCCGTATCGCAACCGACTGCGCCGCAAATCTTACGAAAAACAAAAATACAACCTGCAAGTCGAGCTACTTAAGTTGCAGCACTGGGTTAAGGAAACCGGGTCTCGCGTCGTTATTCTGTTTGAAGGGCGCGACGCCGCTGGCAAGGGCGGCACCATCAAACGCTTCATGGAACACCTGAATCCACGAGGGGCCAGGGTGATCGCCCTGGAAAAACCAACCACCGCCGAACAAGGCCAATGGTATTTCCAGCGTTATGTGAACCATCTCCCCACATCGGGAGAGATCGTGCTGTTCGACCGCTCTTGGTATAACCGCGCTGGTGTGGAGCGCGTTATGGGGTTTTGTGGCGAGGAGGATTACCACGAATTCATGCATCAGACACCAGTATTCGAGAGAAACCTGGTTCGCTCCGGCATTCACCTGATCAAATTCTGGTTCTCGGTAACCCAAGAGGAACAGCGCCGCCGTTTTATTGAACGCGAGTCACACCCACTCAAACAGTGGAAACTCAGCCCGATAGACCGAGCCTCGCTCGACATGTGGGATGAGTACACAAATGCCAAAGTAGCCATGTTCTCTCAAACAGACACTGCTGAAGCCCCCTGGATTGTGATCAAATCCGACTGTAAAAAGCGGGCTCGACTTAACGCCATGCGCTATGTGTTGAAACAGTTCGACTATCCGAACAAAGACACTCATAGAATGGGCTCCATCGACCCACTTATTGTAAACCGAGCCGCCAACCGGTGAGTGATAGGCTACGACGGCGCGATTAAGAGGGCTTTGGTCTATAGCCCGCTTCCGTGACACCCACCTTAACATCGTTAATGAAATGGATTTGAAACCAGTTTTTTGATAGTTGCCTAATGTGGACATCACTATAAGCGTTCTATCGGGTCATACGGATCTTGAAGCCGAGAAATTTCGGACTCTACGAATTTCTGTGCGTCTTCTCAATTAAACTTGGACAGTGATATTCCCCACCAACACCGGCCGAGCGTAGCGAGGTCCAGCGCACGAAGTGCGCGATGGTGCTTGGCTTTGTTAGGCGCGTATAACACTGTAGACCTCAAAAATACGATAAGGACCAGGCTCACAGTCCTTTAGCTCACCCGAATTAATTAATTTAATAGCCTCTTCATATGTGTCGAAGAGGCAGTGCCTATTGGTTTTTATGGTCTCAGACAAATGATTGCATGACAGTGGTGAGCATTCACACGATGTGTTTGAATAAAGTGAAACGATATCAAAACCTTCAAGCTTTGACTCTCTTGGTGGCTGCACTTTTGTTCTAAAAGACTCTTCTGGTTCGTGGTCTTCCCACGCCTGCTTATCTTCATCCCACTGCTGTTCTGACACTTTGTAAAAGAAAAGCTTCATTTTTGTTAGATCGATACCCTTTTCTTTTGCTATCGATTCCATTGTGTCAGGCGAATCGAACAACCAGTATCCGTTGTGCTTCCACTCATTAATCCAATCGTCAAAGTCTTCAGACACACAGCCACTAACAGAATAAATGTCTTCAACACTTTCGGTTTTTAGCCATTCTGGCTTTTCACGAACGTCTTTGTACATGTATCCAACTGGAATCATTCTATTCGCTGATCTTCCCCACCAAAAGTGGACACTGATTTAAGCGCACATTTGCGCATATTCATTCTCATAGGTCATTGGGCTCTTGTAACCCAACGAGCTATGCCTCCGGTGGCTATTGTAGAATAGTTCAATGTATTCAAAAACGCAGGAGTAGGCCTCCTTCTTGTTACTGACGTCTTCTGCGTATAGAGCTTCAACTTTAAATCGAGCAAAGAATGACTCCATGGCGGCATTGTCCCAGCAGTTTCCTTTCCGACTCATACTGGGACGTATCCCTTCATTCAGCAAGAGCCCCTGGTATTCGCCTGAGCGGTACTGAACCCCTCGGTCTGAGTGCAGTATCAACCCAGGTTCGACCTTGCGTGACGCTACGGCCATGGTGAAGGCGTCCATGATAAGTTGATTGGTCATCGTGGTATCCAGAGACCAGCCGATGATTTTCCGAGCGAACAGGTCCATGATCACCGCCAGATACACAAAGCCCTTTTCGACTTTGATGTAGGTAATGTCCGAAACCCACTTCTCATTAGGCTTGCTGGCAGAGAAATTACGCCTGAGCAGGTTGTCGCTGACATGATTTCTGGCCAGTATGCCCGGGAAATACTTGTATCCCTTTCCGTTTCTCGCTTTAAGTCCTTGTTTCTCCATCAGTTTCGCGACGGTGTTCTCGCTGATGGAAAAGCCGCTTTCGTTGAGCTCTACCGTCATTCTCGGTGAACCGTAACGAGCTTTAAAGCGCTTGAACAGCGCAGCTAGCATACGCTCCGCTTCCAGGCCTCTTAGCTCCCGAGCACTGGGTGATCGAGACCGCCACTTATAATAGCCAGAACGATCAACACCCACCCATCGGCACATCTTCTGGACCGAATGTTGTCCGCGAAGAGACTTGATGAAAGCGTACTTCACCACTTGTCTTTGCTGAAGTACGCTGTCGCCTTTTTTAGGAATTCGTTCTCTTCTTTCAAGTCAGCCACTTGTCGTTTTAGTTTTCGGACTTCTTCGCTCTCTTGCATAGAGTAATCCACCCCTTGGACGCTATTGAATTGCTTGTCTGACAGCCGCTTATACTGCCTGCGCCAGTTGTATATCTGGCCGGGGTGAATACCGAGCTCTTTCGCTACCTCGGCGGCACTGGTATTGGGATCGTCGGAGCGCCGTACGGCCTCTCGCCGGAAATCCTCAGTGTAGTGGTTGTACTTGTTCTTCGTTTTCTTGGTCATAATGACACCCTCCGTTAAGTGGGGATTAGGTGTCTACTTTTCTTGGGGAACTTGGTGCCTTAACGCCGCCATAATTTGCCGTCTGAAACGCAGCGTAAGGCGGTCAAATTGATGGCTTTGTTAGAAGGAAGGTATCGATCGTTGATGCCACCACCTGAAAAGCAAAGCCCATGAATAAAATAATTGTGCCTAGTATCTTAACCCGCTTTTCCGGCGAATAATTTTTGTAAGACAAGGGCTCCAAAACCGGACTAGCATAAATATACAATGTAGGTACCAAGGAGATCAGAATGAAGGCGTAGATGCCACCATCCATTAATTCTTTACCGCTGCTAGTAAATGTACCTACCGAAAATGCGGCAGGAAAGAGCAAAGTAAAAGCAATTACTGCAAGTGAAGCATGATGAGCTAAGGCAGCTTGTACTGGTCGGTCAGTTAGTATGACATAAGAGAGGAAAACAACAGCGATCAAGTCATAACAAAGGCCGATTAAGTTTAGAAGCTTGTGAAATTCAAAACCTTGAGTACTACCTGCAAGCCATCCAAGCCCGCAACTTATCAGAGCAGCTATAGACCAATACAAATTTACCCTTGCCCCGTCTTTCATGGATTCCTCAGTTTTGACTGCTAACGTAGAGCACAGCGGCGAGCGGAGGCGAATCCAGGCCCGTTGGGCCGTTGCTGCTGCGACTTGTTATTGGTTAGCCTAGTGACCCTACTAAGAAGACATAGATAAACCAACAATAAAGATGATAGATCCCTGATACTAATACCTTTGATAGCAACCCATTCACTTTCCAAATCAAGATAATACTTGCTAAAAGCATACCGATGCTAGCAATTAACAATGTCGTCTTGTCAACTATATTACCCGTTGCTGTTATCCAATTCACAGCAGCTACTGGTGCAGTATAGAACCAGGATGCGAAGGGATTTCCAGCCAAAAACATAAGGATGCTAGGCGTAAGCAATACTATTAACCATTGCACAGTATTCTTGAGCATCTACTACCAATAACGCTTGCAGCAGTTGCGCGTTTTTTGCGTCGACTGCCTGTACTTGTTAAGTGAACTCATAGTTGTGGCTCCCATTCATGTTCAATTGAATACTCAAGAGGAACAAAAGTAGCGCGTCCACTTATTCGGTAGTTACCATCTTCATCGTCGTTCTTCGCATATACATAGTAAGCGCTCATAGGCATTTCAAATACCCTTGAACAGCTATTAGAAAGCTCATTTACAATAGCTATTTGCCCCGATATCTCACCCTTATAGGATTTAATTATCGTAAACTTCGCAAGCTGTTCTCTATCCTTGGTATTTACTAGTTCTGAATCCAAGCGACCCCAGAAAACGATATCACTCTCATCAAAGAGCTGTTCCGAGTTATTCATCGTTATGTCAAATGGATTGATCACGCATGCGCTAGCATTCATTTGGAGAAGTACAAAACATAATATCTTAAGCAATGATTTCATAATGACTTAACGCTAGCAAGCATGCGCGGCTTTGTAGTGGAGGCGAAGCCGCAACGAAAAAGACGTCGCCGTGCCTGGCCTTGTTAAAAAATCAGCGGCTACCATTGTAGGTTACCGGTTCCTTATTGAGGCCAATATCGGCTCTCATGGCATTGGTCAACCGTAACGCAGAATTCCTGACTGTTTCCCAATTAGTTTGTTCACCGTCATAAATCAGGGCTAGCAAAAGATCGATGAAAGCATCATTTGCATCCATTACAGGCAGTGGAGCAAGCATCGCGAGGTATCCGTAGATGCGCAGCCTGTCATTTTCAAATGCTTCTTTCTCTTCAGTCGACAGCTCGCCTCGCTCTCCAATAACTAAAAGCTCGATTTTTGCCAAAATGGGAACGATTGTGTCAAGTGCGGCACGATATATCGCGAGCTTATCGTTATGTTCGCGGAGATGCGTCTGTTTGAAGATCTCATAGTCACTTGAGATTTCCGTCAACTGCTTATCATTCTGAGCTTTTAATGAGGCCCTTAAAGCTTCTAAATCCTTTTCATGCTTGTGACGCTCGTTGTCCATCAGTCTGGTAGCCCAAACCTTTCCGAGCCAACTGGAGAGCCCAACAACAATTACTCCTGCGCCACCAAGCGATCCTAAAATTGCAGCCGAAATTCCGAGGTACTGCTCCATTACTTCCCACTGATTTTTAACGCCGCGAAGCACGCGCGGTTGCGGAATGGAGGCGAAGCCGCAATGCAGTAACCGTCGCCGTGACTTGCCTTGTTAACTGATTTAGATCCAAACGTCATTTCCTGCCGTTTGGCTACCAGCCTCGTCTCCAGTATTCACGACGCCACGTGGCTCGATAAGCAAAACTTTTGCTTCATTTTCCGCATAAGGCTTGTGTTCGATGCCCTTTGGAACCACGTACATCTCGCCTGCAGACAGCTCCACACAGCCATCTCTGAAGTCGATTCTGAGACTGCCCTCCAGGACTATAAACGTTTCATCCGTGTCTTTGTGGTCATGCCACACAAACTCGCCTTGGATTTTAACGACTTTAAACTGGTAGTCATTCATCTCGGCGATGACCTTCGGTGACCATTGCTCATCGAAGAGGCCGAGCTTGTTCTTGAAATTTACCGCCTGATAGCTCATGTGAACTCCTTTTCAGTAGCAGTTAACGCCCGGCTCACCGAGCAAATTTTTGATGGCGGCTTTTGTGCGTATCTTTGCACAAAAGGTGACAGCGGAAATTTGTCCGGTGCAGCCGCTGGTTATGGGTTTGATTGGCATCAACTCTCAATGCCAATTGACTCTTTTACTTCTAGGATTAATTTAGCAATGGTCAAGTCATGCCCCTTTGCTTCAGAAAGCCCCATGCTTTGGGTAGCGACGATTGTCATGTATTTCGCAATTTTATCGGGCGACCTATATTCCAATGCCATTCTAAAAACTCTCGGTAAATATGATTGGTATTCATCTCTAGCCCAGCCACCATCGGAGATTCCAATTGGGTCCCACTTATAAAAGAGAATTTCATCAATCCTTTTGTAGAGCTCTAATTGTTCTGGTGGCAACTTTTTACCCATGATGTCTACGACCCATAACGCCCGCCATCACCGGTGACAATACCGCAGCGAAGCGGAGAGTTTGGCATCCGGTGCATGGCCTGGTTATGTAGTTAAAGATCGGACTGCTCTCCTATATTACCTGGTACTGGCAGCAAGGCGTGCGCCCAAGGCGACGAACAGAGCCCCAAGGCCCCGGTCCATCCATAAGCCAACTCGCCGATTTTGCCTCAAGAATGCTCCTAACTTTGACCCCGCCAAAACCAAAGGTGGCTCTATGAAAGCCGCCACGACAATGATCAACGTTCCATGCAAGAACAACTGAGCACTCGCAGCACCAGCGCCTTCCACGACAAACTGCGGCAAGAAGGCAAGGAAGAATATGGCTACTTTCGGGTTAAGTGCAGATACAAGGACTCCTTGCCAATAGATCGAATGTATCCGTTGATTGCTACCGTCCTCGTTGGATATAAACGAGTCACCACGCGACATCAGCATTTTTATACCAAGCCAGACTAGATACGCAGCACCTACCCACTTAACAACAGAAAATGCTAAGGCGGAAGTCGCAAGGATTGCGGAAAGACCCACCGCTGCCATTACTACATGCAACCCTGCACCGGTCCATATGCCAATCATCGCAGCGAACCCATGTCGACGTCCGTTGCGCAAGGTCTGCCCTAAAATGAACGCGATATCTGGGCCGGGGGACAAGTTCAGAAGGGCCGCCGCAGCAAGAAATGTCATCCAGTGGACTATAGTGTACTCAAACATTGCGAACCCCCTTTGTTCTCATTCTTGGCAATCGCCGCGCAGTGACTACATAACGCTTTGCTAAACGGCGCGCGTTAGCGCGTCCAGTGGAGGCCGTTTTTTGGCCGGAACGATGTTTGAGCAACTTGTTATGTGGCTGACTACTTTTCACGATTTGCGGACTGCTCTAGTTCAATAATTTTAGTTATTACGCCTTTACCCACAGTACGAGCACCTTCTCTAATTAGGAATTTCATGCCCACATGAACTTTGCCGAGATGTTCTTGTGGGCTTAGAAAGCCTAGATAAGCTCGAACAGTTTCACCAGGGTTTGCAACTTCTACGTCAGGATAAACATGTGAAGCATCCCAATCATGCTCGTTATAATAAAATTGCGGCCTGTAACCAGTAAAGGCTGGCGTAGACCTACCGCCTTCTTCTGCAGTGAGAAAATATATTTCTGCTTCAATATCTTTAGGTGCTGGCATAACTCTTAAATCACATAACGCCTACGGTAACCGGCGCCGGAGCGCAGCGGAGGGGACCAAAAGCACCCCGCTTTTGGCGTCCGGTTGACCGCCTGGTTAGCTTTCGATTTGTTTAACTTGTTCAAATATGGATTCAGCTACTTCTAGGCTAGCAATATCAATGTTATCCCACGTTGAAATAGGCTTCCCATCTGTGGGCACCGCCTGTAATTCTCCATAGGGTGAGGCTGTCCAAGCACAAGGTCTAAGAATGACTGGTATTACAACTGCTTCGCCACTCGCATTCCTTTTCAACGCCTCTTGGCCCTCAATTTCGTAGCAATACCGAGACTCAATAAAGTGAGGGCTAAGAAAAAGCAAAATAATTTTCGCGTTTCGTAAACGATCGTCGATCGTACCTTTCCACTGATCTCCTGGAGGAATCATTCGATCGTGCCATTTCAGCAAATATCCTTCCCGCTCATAGACGATCATCTGCCTTCTTACTTCATCCATAAGCCTTTCATCTTCGTGTGCGTACGAGAAGAATATTTCGATCATGCCTAATTCCTACTGAAAGCTAACGCAGAGCGCACCGGTGGCCTTTACAGAGCGAAGCGGCGTAAAGGGCATCCGTATGACGCGAATTGTTATGCATTAGAGTAGCCCGAGAAGTGTGGTTGCCCCTGCGCCAACCAAGCTGGCCACAGTACCATTCTCGAGCAATGCTTTAAGTTTTGATTTTGCTTCCTTGTCGCCACTTTTAGCCACATGCTCGACAAGCTGCTTAATACTGACATTTGCGACCTGAACGTTCTGATCGCCGATTTGTACCATTTCGCCGGAAACAGAGCCGATGTTTATTGTCGAGGAAGCTCTGTTTGTTAGGTGTGGCTCTGCCGTTGTATTCTGAACGTTCAGAGTGAGCATATTGGGGTGATTGGTGCCAACGTTCAGGCTGCCGCCTTCGAGAAACTGAACATCAGTTACCTTGAAGTGTATCTCTCTTTTTCCCGCCTTTTGAACTATCACATCTCCAATTCCCACATCGGGTTCTTCTGAATATGGGATATTCATTTTCCCTTTTGAGGTATCCCTCTGCGCTTTGTACTCTACACCATCAATAACAACCGTTTCTGGATAGGCCAGCTTGTCAAAATCGAAATCCATGCAACCTCCTTATTGGGTATGCATAACGCTTGCAGCACGTGCGAGTGAAGCGAGTCGCTGTGCCTGTGATAGTTAAGAGCTAAACAGTGGCCGAATGCGAAAAAGCTTTTGACCAGTACAGCAACTCGTATTCCTTTCTTAGACCTTTGACAAAGAAAGGGTCGCCCTCTACCAACTGCTTAGCGCGAACCTCCGACTCTGTTTCGATAATCCACAGTGCACCAACTGGAGCATTAGAGGGAGACTCTCGAAGCGAACCCGCCACCAGGACCTCCTGTTCGTTCTCAGCTAAATAGTCGAGATATGATTGCATACACTCCGTGCGAACATCTAGCCGAGTCGGATCATCGAATGTGCGGACCATAAATCTCATTGTCAATTTGAACTCTTAACGTTTGCAGCATGCGCGCCTGCGAAATGGAGCCGAAGGCGCAATGTAGTGGGCGTCGCCGTGCCTGCCCTTGTTAGGCGGCACCTGCGATGTACTCCACGATGATGAATCCGGTTCCAAGCACAGCCAGTCCAAAAAGAACAGCCGATACCAATTTGACTACTCGGTAAGTCGCCTCACCGCGCTTTACTCGAGTCCACTCCTTTTTAAGCATTGACTGAGCTTCAGTGTTCACCTCTGCCAGCATGTAGCCCAAAGTCGTGGGCTCAACGAGCACCTTAGGATCCGACATCGCATTCTCGAGGACATTGATTCTTACAGATAATTCTTTGTGCTCTTCGGGGTTCAGTCGAAGCATGATTCGGTGATATGTCGCGTACAGTCGGCCGAGAGGATCGTGTAAAGGCTCCAGTGCCTCTTCGAGCGGCACCTCTTTACTCTCACGCTTTGCGAAAGCGACTTGGCTATGCACAGAAATGCTGTTCGCTGCGCTCAGAAAGTCTGCAATCTCTTCACGGAGTGCATCGATCCAACGCTGCCTGAATTCCGAAACTGCTTGCTCTTTGCTGATAATCAGATTCAGGAAAGCGATTGTTCCCGAAATCAGCGCAGCAGCGATGGTTCCTGCTGCTACAAATATTGTCGGTGGAATTTGTTCAAACATTTTTAGTTTTGCCTAACGCTGAGGTAACGGGCCGCTTTGGAGCAGAGCCGAAGGCGGCGCGGAAAAGCGGTGATCTTCCCCCGATAAAATGGACACCTCGTCATTTCAAGCGACCATTCGCTCATATTCCACTGGTGAGCAATACCCGATTCCGGAGTGTAACCTCACCGCATTGTAGAACTTGTTTATATACCGTCCCAAAGCGCGACG